>DATDPP010000098.1:0-8203 GCA_035292685.1 Acidimicrobiia bacterium | reverse complement strand
ACCCATGGCGCAGTGATCGCACGGGAGTACGGCTTGCCGGCCGTCGTGGGCGTGGAGCAAGCCACCCGGCTGATCCGAAATGGGCAGCGGATCCGCGTTCATGGAACGGACGGGTACGTCGAGATCCTGCCCTAGTACACGATGTGCAATGAAGTCAGCTATGCCAGGACATCGAGATCGACATCCGGAAGTCGCTACACGTCGTGTGCAGCGGAGCCCATCGCGCGTCCATGGCGCGAGAGGATGCGATGGGATGGTCAAGAACGCGAAATGACGCGAAGCAAGAATGCACTCAGAGCAGGCGTTTCGCCAGTTTGGCCTGGTCAGCGTCACCCCCACGATCGGGCTCATAACCCGATGGTCGCGGGTTCGAATCATCGCGATACAGCGATACGAGCCGTTGCGATTTGCTCGAACCGGGCCTCGGCCCTCGAGAGAAGGAGCCCGGTCCTCGAGTTGATCATCGACTGGGGGCCATTAGAAAGTCATGGCAGTTGTCCCCAATTCGGCGTAAGCCCCCACGTACTCATCGAACGAGCCGACCGATTCGAACGGGTCTGGTTGGGGTCGGTAGGCAAGCACGGACCGTGTCAGTGTCACCGGATCGCCGCCGACCTCGAGACAGGCCTCACCCACCCGCTGCAGAAGTCTCCGGGTTTCTGCGACCGATTCAGCCAGTCATCGAAGCCGAGAGATTCGAAGCGGCGCCACCGCTCAACCAGGCGGCTGTATGGGGCCATCGCGAAGCCGAGGACACCAAAGCGCATCTGATCCTCGTGGGCGAAGCAGACCGCAACAAGGAAAGGGACAGCAGAACGGGGTTGGCACCGGCTCCGCGTTGTGGCGGGCACCACGTGCGACGTGAAACGTATAGGCTCCGCCGCCCCGAGACCGTAGGAGGCTCAGTTGGTCCAGGCCTTTGTCCTGATTCAGACCGAGGTCGGCAAGGCCGCCCTCGTTGCAGTGGAAGTGCGAACCATTCCCGGTGTGGAGTCGGCAGACGATGTCACCGGGCCCTATGACGTGATCGTCAAGGCGGTAGCCGACGACGTCGACTCACTTGGCAAACTGGTTGTCGCCAAGATTCAGGCGATCGAGGGTATCACCCGCACTCTCACCTGCCCCGTAGTACATCTCTGACCCAGGCCGGCACCGACTGAGAAAGGACCGGCAAACGCCGGTCCTCCTGGTAGGAGACCGCTAGCCGAGTTTCGAGGCGATCGTGCCCGCGCTCCGCAGCGCGGTCCCGTCGCTGCCCGCAACCGAGAAGACCCGCACCGGAGCCACTTCCGCCTCGGCCACCATGTCCGCGAACAACAGCTCTCTGGACAGCGGTGGATCGATCCACAGATAAGCAGCCATCGATCCCGGGATGGTGTTGACCTCGTTCACCAGGAGCTCGCCGCCCCGCTCAAGGTAATCGATCCGGGTGATTCCCCTCAGCCCGGCGACCTCGGTGACCCGGGCCGAGAGCCGTCTCAGCTCCTGGGCCAAAGCAGGCTCCAGATTCGCCGGGAGCTCCCGGCCGGCGCTCACCTCTCCGCCCCAGGCCAGGTACTTCTGGTCGTATGAGTAGATGCCTCCGTTGGCTCGCGACGGGGCCTCGATGGCCGACAGCTGCCATTGGGGATAGGTCCGCACCGCAACCTGGAGGTCCCGGCTCCCGGCAAGGAAGGGCTCAATCACGGCCCCCTGATCGAAGTAACGCGAGCTCTTCTTCAGAGCGAGGACCGTCGCCCAGTCATCGGCGATCTCGATCCCGATCGACGACCCGCCGAAGCGGGGTTTGGCGATATAGGGGCCGTCGAATGCCGGGGCAGTCTCGTTCCCGGCAGCGACCAATGCTCGGGGAAGGGTGGGGAGGCCGGCTGCGGCCATCGCCGCCCCGAAGGCGAGCTTGTCCATCCCCAACGCCGAGGCGGCCTGCCCGGTCCCGGTGTATCTGAGACCGGCAACATCGAGCATCCCTTGCAGCGTGCCGTCCTCGCCGGGGCCGCCGTGACAGGCGATGAACACCGCACCCACGTCGAGAGGCCGCTTCTTGAGGATCAATCCTTGCCCCGGTGCCGCGACGAAGCTGAGCTCCCTCGAGCCCCGAGGGACGCCATCCACGAAGGCCGAGGCCTCGAGACCGCCATCCACCAGCTGCCAGTCTCCGGTCTTCGACCAATAGACCGCGTGGACGTCGCCAAGAGCCCGTGTCACCTGGAGACCGGTGAGTATCGAGATGTCGTGCTCATCGGAGGGCCCTCCGAAGATCACCGCCGGCTTGGCCATTCGGGCTCCTCAGGGATAATGATCAGGAAGATCGTTCTCATAGAGGACGGCATCACCGGGGCCCAAATGGTCGCGCACCCAGGCGACGGCCGCCTCACGGGAAGGCACGACGGTAACCGAAGCACGCCCCGAGCCAGAGCCTTCGAGCAATGCCGACCGGTTGGTCCTGCCCACCACCACGATGTCCTCGACAACTGCTGACGCGGCGGCGGCAAACGCCCCGTTCTCCGTGGCCTGGCGGGCCCCGAGCTCGACCATGCCCGGAGTGACCAAGACCTTTCGCCCCTCACCCCCCAGCTCAAGGAGCGTCTCCAGGCCCTTCCGCGCCCCGGCCGGGTTGGAGTTGTAGGTGTCGTCGATGATCGAGAAGCCTCTTTCAGACGTGGTGACTGTCTGGCGATGCTCCGGCCGGGGCAGGTCGTCGAGCCGGGAGACGATCCGATCAGGGCTCAATCCAAGAGCCATGGAGATCCCCACAGCCACCCCAAGGTTGAGAGCAAAGGCTCCGTCGGGGATTGGGGCGATCTGTCGGCCGTCGACAACGAGGTGGCCGCCCTCGATACTGACCGTGGCCTCGGGCCCGTTCGTCGAGACAGTGATCACCTTCATCGCAGCCGCTTTGTCCGCGGCGAGCCCGGCAAGCAGCGGATGATCCATCCCGATCACTCCCACTCCGGCACCGTCCAGGATCTCGGCCTTGGCCGAGACGATTCTTTCCTCGCTCTTGAAACGCTCGAGGTGCACCGGACCGATCGCCACTATCGCCGAGACATCGGGCCTCACCCACTCGCAGAGCTCGGCGATCTCACCCAGCCCGTAGGTCCCCATCTCGGCGATGAACACCTCGGTACCCGTAGTCAGGTGCTCGTTGATGGCGCGGGCCAGCCCCATGCGATTGTTGAAGGACGCCGGGCTGGCCACGGTGCGGAATGCGCCTGAGAGGAGGTGGGCGGCATACTGCTTGGTGGTCGTCTTTCCGTATGAGCCGGTGATGGCGACCACTCTCGCCCCCGAAGAGCGCAATCGGCTGGCGGCTCTGGCCACCCACTTGTCGCCGAGCCGGGCCTCGACCGGACCCAGGGCAAACAACGCCAGATCCACGATCATCGGGATAGAGACCACGCCGAGTGCCACCAGCCAGGCGGCGCCGGTTAGACCGCCCACCAGATAGACGACTCCCACCAACAGACCCGAGAGCAGCGCCAGACGGCGCAGGCGGTCGGTCCAGGCCAGAGCTGAGGTCACCCCTCGGACGGAAAGGCCAACCGGCCCCCCGATCTCGGTGGCCACTGCCAGGAGCCCGTACCAGGGATCGAATATCGCCCCGACCACACCGACCACAGCCAGCCCACTCAGCGCCCAATTGACCAAACTGCTGAACCACCAGCGGATGGCGAACCGGGTCACCGAGGGAGCCTGATAGTGCTCACGTTGGGCCACCCGGAGCCAGCGGACCCCAGCTGGGATGGTGGCCACGACACAGGCGGCGACCAGAGCCCAGGTCATCGGGCGAGCGCCCGCTCGATCGCACCCCGCAATGCGTCAGGCGCCTCCACGGGGACGAGGTGACCGATCCCTTCGAGGATCTCCACCTCGACCTCCCCGCCCTCCGACTTGATCAACTCCGCCGCGGCGGTGGCGACGCTCACCGGCACCTCGCGGTCCGCAGCGCCCCAGATCAGGCTCACCGGTGCGGTCAGGGCCCGCAGTTGCGGCTCGTAGCTCTCGTTGATCACCCGCACCAGGATGTCGCGCATGACGCCGGAGGCCGCCCGGTAGTCGGCCGAGCCGGTCTGGTGCCGGATCCTCTCCAGCCGATCGTCGCTCACCACCCCCGCCCGGTTGAGGCCCCGGATCAGCCGATAGCGCAACGACGGTGGGCGGGAGGGGGTGATCCGCAGCAACGGCGCCCCGGTGAGGACCAGGGGACCGACCCGGTCGGGATAGAGGGCGGCGAGACAGACCGCGATCCTGCCCCCGAAGGAGTGCCCCACAACCACCGGCGGGGCATCACAGAGGTCGAGGAGCTCGTTTATCAACAGGGCATAACCCTCGGCGCCCACCGGTTGGGAGGGGGGTGGCGAGGCGCCAAAACCGGGGAGATCAGGGGCTAGCGCGTCCAAATCAGAGAGGGTCGATCGGAAATCGCTGCCCCGACGGGCCCATCCATGGAGGGCAATCACCCGGGGAGGACCGGAGCCGATTGCATCTGCGTACAGCGCCCCGTCCGCGAATACGCGCAAAGCCACGTTTCAATCCTCGATCAGTCCGGGAGAAATGCCGAGAATACAGTCGAAACCTCTACAAGCGGTGAAATGGAAGAGCTGAAGCCCACGACCCACCAGGCCATGGCCCGTTTCCGGGCGTCGCTGCTGCGGCGCGCCTCAGCGGTGGCCTGGGTGGTGCTGATAATCATCTCGGCTCAGGCGGTGCGCCGGGAGGTGTTCGCCGAGCCTGGCTTCTGGATACCGATGGCCGGCCTCTCCGCCCTCCTCATCGTCTCCACCGCGGCGCGTTGGGATCGGCTGATGGCCACCCGGGCGGCGCCCTGGATCGCCGCCGGCTGGCTCATAGGCCTGATCGTGGGGATCACGAGCCTTGCCCTGATCCCTGAGCTCACCGCCACGGCCCAGCCAATCCTGTTCGGGATCGCCGCCGTCTCCGGCCTGCTCCTCACCTGGTGGGCCCATGCCATGGTGACGGTCGCCATCGCCGTCGCCATCTCGTTCGTCGCCTTCTACCTGGGCCAGGCCGACGCTATCGCACAGGTCCTGGCACCGGTGTTGACCGTGGCCGTGGTTTCTGCAGCCACCGCCCTCGTCGGGCTCGAGTTCGAGCGCGAAGCGGTCCGATCCAACGAGCGGGAAATGCAGATCGACCAGCAACGGCTCGATTTCGAGCGTCTCTATGCGGTGAGCGCCACACTGGCGCGAGCCGAGTCGCTCGCCGAGATCGTGCCACATCTGATCGGGACCATATGCAAGTACCTCGACGCCCAGGTCGGTGTCGTCCTGCTCTACGACCCCGATCGACACCGTCTCGAGCTCATGAGCCCGATTTGGGTCAATGGTTATCCACTGGAGTCCGACCCGGTCACCCTCGATGTCGCGGCCGCCGGGGTCGTCGCTCAAACCTATCGGGCCGGAAAGCCCTTCTACGTCAGGGAAGTCGACCAGGACACCGACCAACACATCCTGCTCAAGGAACTGGGCCTGAAACAGGCGTTGGTGGCGCCTTTGAAGGTGGAGAGCCTCCGGGTCGGCGTCATCATCGTCGGCGACCCCTATGTCGGGACCTTCAGCGAAGACCAGTTGGAGCAACTCGGGTCGTTGGCGGCCCCGGCCGGACTCGTGCTGTCCCAAATCGGCCGTTATGAGGCCCAGGCCGACATGACGAAACGGTTGGAGGAGGTGGCTCAGATGAAGAGCGACTTCGTCTCCACCGTGAGCCATGAGTTGCGCACGCCTCTGACCTCGATCATTGGCTCTCTGGACACGGTCAACCGCCCTGAGCTGGCGCCCACCCAGCCCACCGCCCAACACCTCCTGTCGACGGCCCGTCGCCAGGCAGGGCGCCTGCAACGCCTCATCGACGATCTCCTGGTGGTCTCGAGGATCGATCGAGGCGCCATTCCCGTCCATCTCGAGCCGATTGGGCTGCGTCAGGCTTTCGAGGAAGTGAACCGTGTTGTCTCCATCGAGCCCACCTTCGCCGTCGAGCCCGAGGGCTTGGCGGTCGAGGCGGATCGCGACCACCTGAGCCGGATCCTGATCAACCTCGTGGAGAACGCAGCCAAGTACGCGGCAGGAAGCCCGGTTGAGCTGTTTGCTTGGGAACGGGGGTCGAAAGCGCTCATCGTGGTCGTCGACCACGGCCCCGGCATACCCGACCACGACCGAGATCGGGTCTTCGAGCGATTCACTCAAATCGATCAGTCGGACACCAGATCGAAGGGCGGCACCGGTCTCGGCCTCTCCATCGTGAAGAGCCTCACTGAAGTCATGAGGGGCTCGGTGCGTGTCGAGGAAACGGAGGGTGGCGGCGCCACTTTCGTCGTCGAGCTTCCACTGGCCCCCGCCCTTCAGGCGGTCGACTAGCCCCCGGGATTGTCGACGCCGGCGGCGATGGCGTGAAACCCACCGTCGACGTGAATGATCTCACCCGAGGTCAACGGGGCCCAGTCCGACAGCAGGACACACACCATCCGCGCCACGGGATCGGGATTCGAGGTGTCCCAAGGGAGTGGTGACCGCTCGTTCCATACCCGGTCGAAGACGTCGAAACCGGGAATCGACTTGGCCGCCACCGTGGTCAGAGGCCCGGCGGAAACCGCATTGACTCGAACACCGTGAGGCCCCAGGTCGCGGGCCAGATATCTGGTGACGCTCTGCAACGCCGACTTGGCAACCCCCATCCAGTCGTAAGCCGGCCAGGCCTGGGTGTTGTCGAAGTCGAGGGTCACCAGGGCGCCTCCTCCGGCGGCGTCGAACAACGGCAGCAGCGCCACGGCCAAGGTCTTATAGGAGAAGGCCGATGTGACGAAGGCGGTTTGGGCCGACTGCACCGGAGTGTTGAGGAAGTTGCCGCCGAGAGCGTCCTCGGGGGCGTAGGCAATGGCATGGAGCGCCCCGTTGATCAGCCCCCAACGTGCGGTGAGGTCGGCGACCGCCGACTCCACCTGGGCGGGGTCGTTGATGTCCAGTTCCAGGACCGGGCATTCCCGAGGCAGCCGCTGCACGGAACGCTCGGTGAGGCGAAGCCCGCGCCCGAACCCGGTGACCACGATCTCGGCACCCTCCTCCTGGGCGATTCGCGCCACGTGCCAGGCGATCGAGTCGTCTGTCAACACCCCGGTGATCAAGAGTTTCTTGTCCTCGAGCAGCATGATCCCTCCTAGAAGCTGTGGCCGAATGTCATGATTCCGCGGATCGCCAAACCCATCGAGAACAAGAGCAACAGCCCGTAGTAGAGGGTCGGCTTCTTTCGAAACTGGGACCGGTAGATATAGGCGAAGGTAAAGGTCACCGCGGTTACGACACCGTAGAAGACGTGCTGGTTACCGGGGTCGACGCCGCCTGAGGCGACCACCACCCCGGTCGCGATCTGGAGAAGCAGGGCGCCAATCGCGAAACCGACAGCCCACAAAAAGACTTTCGGTGCCTCGGTCCGGCGAGCCATGGCCACCCCCCACAATCCGACCACTCCACTGATCCCGGCAGCGATATACCCCCAGGTGGTGTGGAATGTGCTCACGGGTTGAGCTTAGAAGAGCGATTCGTCCCCTCACGCCCACCCCCTCCCAGTTCCGTCTTTAGCCCCGTCATTGCGATTCGGGTAACTAATATGCATCGGGGAGGAACGAGAGAGGTGTGACATGTTCGAAGCTGTGGAGTTCATAGAGGCACCTGGGCAACCGGAGCCGACTGAAAAGGTCCTGGGCGAGTACGCCG
Source organism: Acidimicrobiia bacterium (assembly GCA_035292685.1). Lineage (GTDB taxonomy): Bacteria > Actinomycetota > Acidimicrobiia > Spongiisociales > ZC4RG35 > JALYNX01. The sequence goes on along the minus strand of DATDPP010000098.1, from coordinate 476 downwards.
AAGAGATAGAGGCTGTGACCGCGGCGAGGAACGCCAGGATGGAGTTCGCCAACACCGCCTCCAAGGCTTACGCCTGGTGGGTGGTCCGTCAGCAGGGCGCCCAACTGGCACACTTCATCGCCGACTCGAAGAGCGACAAGGAATTCGTGCTGGACCTGACCTCGGGCCAACTCGTAGAGGTCTGATCCAGAGACTCGCTCGGCCCTCACTGAGGTCGGGCATGATCTGGTCGAGCAACCTGACCATCTGCTCGTTGGTTGGGTTCTCAGCCCCAACATGTCACCGGCTCGGTCTGGCCTACTCCATCAGGAGGTCGGCGTACTCGCTCCTGACCATCTTCTTGTCGAACTTGCCTGTGCCCGTCTTTGGGATCTGGTCCACGAAAAGGATCTTGTCCGGCAGCCACCACTTGGCGACTCGCTGCTCCAGGAACCCCAGGAGGTCGGTGTCGGAGACCTCCGCTCCCTCCCTGACGA
>DATDPP010000097.1:0-12573 GCA_035292685.1 Acidimicrobiia bacterium | reverse complement strand
CGTGTACTAGGGCAGGATCTCGACGTACCCGTCCGTTCCATGAACGCGGATCCGCTGCCCATTTCGGATCAGCCGGGTGGCTTGCTCCACGCCCACGACGGCCGGCAAGCCGTACTCCCGTGCGATCACTGCGCCATGGGTCATCAGGCCCCCCACCTCCGTCACCAGGCCCGTGATCGCGACGAACAGGGGGGTCCAGCTGGGGTCCGTGTAGGCCGTGACCAGGATGTCGCCCGCTTCGAGATCGGCCTCCGCCATGTCCAGGATGACGCGGGCGCGCCCCTCGATGATCCCGGCGGAAACCGGTAAGCCGACCAGCGCGCCAGCCGGCACGTCGTCGCGTCGGTAGGCCCCGGCGATGACTTCGCCATCCGACGTGAGCACCCGAGGCGGCGTGAGCGCTTGATACGCCCTGAACGCGTCCTTGCGCTGGCGGATGAGCTGGTCATCCACTTGGTTCGTGTGGACGACGTCGTGGAGCTCCTGGAACGTGAGGTAGAAGATGTCTTCGGTCTCACGAAGCACGTGGGCTTGCACGAGGCGCTCGGCCTCTTCCAGCAGGGCCTGCTTGTAGACGAAGTAGCGGCTGACGATGGCGTATTTCGGATACTCCCGGTACCCGATGAAGGTCCGGACCCGGTCGATCATCCGCTTGGTTTCTTCGGCTTTCCGCTCCCCTTCCGGCAGGGCCCTCAAGCGCTCCAGGACGTCTTGTTCCTTCTTCTCAGCCTCCCGGCGCCCTTGCTCGAAGCGCCGCTTGCGAGCGCCCGGCTCGAAGTTCTTGATGTTGTCGAGGATGACAGGCACGAGCGTGGTGGGGCGTTCGCTCCAGCGTGGCCTCGTGATGTCGATCTCACCGACGCAGCGCATGCCGTACCTGTCGAGGTAGGCCCGGATGGCGTCTCGCGCTTCCTGCCCGCCCGGGAGCTTGGCCAGCTCGTCAAGGAAGCCCTCGTCCTCGACGTCCTGCAGGAAGGCGACCACCTCCGGATGCGGGCGGATCACGTCGGCGACGTCCAGGAGCGCCAGCCCCATCTCCGACGTGACGTTGTTGGGGGCGGACAACGTGAGCGTGTCGGCCGCGTTCTTCTCGCCCAGCCACGCCTGCAGCTGCTCGTTGAGCCACCACGTGGCCTTCATCCCCGCCATGATCACCTGCATGCTCCGCGGATCGCCCAGGACCCGCTTGTGCTCCTGGAAGGCCGCCAAGAGGAAGTCGAACCGCGCCGGCCCGGATTTCGTCCGGATGTCGCGCTGCAAGGTGGCGATGGACGCCTGGCTGCGTTCGATCAGCTCGGTGACGATGGCCGGATCGGCCTCGATCGGGGCGGGCGCACCGCCAGCGGACGGCCCTGCTGGACCCTGGTCCGGGAGCGACGGGATGAAGTCGCCGCGGTCGAGGATGGTCTCCAGCGCGTCCCGGATCAGCGGGTCGCCCTTCCCCAGCATCTCGAGGAGGCCGGCGCGGCTCGCCGGCGACGCCAGGCCCTGGATGACGTCGACGAACAGCCTCCCACCGGCGTCGTACATCGGCCGGAGGGCGGTCAGTTGCCACAGGGAGAGCCCCAGGGGCTTCATTGGGTCGGTCATCATCTGCTGATGACCGACCGAGACGTAGACGTGGTTCTCCCGGTCGCCGACGTCCGGGATGGGGAACAGCGTGGTGATCGGCCGGCTCTGGACGATCTGGAACCCGCCGTCGACTAGGCACCATTCGATGTCCTGGGGGCGGCCGAAGTGCGCTTCGATACGCCGGCCCAGCTGCGCGAGCCGCACAACCTGCGCATCCGTCAGCGCCGGCTGCTCCTGCCGCTCCGGCTCGATCGCCTGTTCCTGAGTCCCGCCTGCCGGCGAGGCATGGATGGCGACCTCCTTGTTTGCGATCGTCTTTGCGACGACTTCGCCGTCCCGCACCTTGTAGGCGTCGGCGTTCACCAGGCCGGAGACCAGGGCCTCGCCGAGGCCGAAGCTGGCCTCCACGGAGGCGACCTTCCGATTCGACGTGACAGGGTCGGCCGTGAACAGGATGCCGGCCGCCTGCGGGAAGACCATCTGCTGCACGACCACGGCCATGTGGACCTTCCGGTGGTCGAAGCCGTTCCGCAGACGGTAGGTCACGGCCCGCTCGGTAAAGAGCGAGGCCCAGCACCGGCTGACGTGCTGGAGGATCGCCGCCGGCCCCACCACGTTCAGGTACGTGTCCTTCTGGCCTGCGAACGAGGCCGTCGGCAAGTCCTCTGCCGTCGCGCTGGAGCGGACGGCATAGGAGGCTTGCTCGCCGAGCCGGGCGAGCGCGCGGGTGATCGCCGCCGCCAGATCGTCTGGGATGGCGATCCCTTCGAGGGTCCGGCGGATCTCCGCGCTGAGCGTGCGGATCGACTCCCGGTCGTCCGGGTTCAGGCGCGCCAGCCGATCGAGCCGTTCGTCGATGGACGGCGCTTCCGCCATGATCCGCCGGAAGGCGTCCGTCGTTACGCAGAAGCCAGCCGGCACGCGGATGCCTTCGATCCGCGAAAGCTCCCCTAGGTGCGCGCCCTTGCCGCCAACGATTGCGACCTGCGTCTGGTCGATCTCCTGGAAACCCAGCACGAAGCTGCCCATCCGTCCACCTTCCCCTTCAGCCCCCTCGGGCCCCTCTCATTCCTAGTGTCGGTCGCGCCGACCGCCTGTGGGCCGGCTTGTGGTGTGCAGTGTCAGCACACCAGGGGTCCTTGCAGCAAGACCCCCACCCTCGTGTACTTTGGTAATGGCGGGGAGGATGAACCGGCTTCCTTGGCCGCACACGAGCCGGGTATCTCACCGAGCCCCGGGCCTCCGCTGACCGCGACGCTGCGCACGGCACGAGTTTCCGATGCTCCTTCGCCGGAACGACAAGGCGTTGCTGGCAGAGTACAACGAGCTTCGCGACAAGGTCTGGTGGAACCGACACCAGGCCACTCGCCGACGAGTCGACAGGGGTACAAGGAACTCGACAAAGCATTCTCCCAGGTCCTGGTGACCGACGACCCGGTTGCGGATCTCGTCGCCATGGCGTTGACGACCCACCGGATCGCCCGTGCCAACCCCCACTTGTACGACCTGATGTTCAGACTCTCCACACGCGCCACCCACCGGCCGCCGTCGGAGGTTCGGCTCAGTGGACGCTCTCCAGCCTTCCGGACCGCCTACGTACACCTCCTCGACGCGTGCAACCGATTGGCCGGCTCCGGCAGGGTCGAGCCGGCACCACTCGACGCGATCGCTGCTGCCCTGTGGATCGTGTACGGCTTCATCACCCTCGAGCTGGCTGACCACTTCGTCGAGTTCGACGACCCGGTGCCGACTAAGGACCTAAAGGGTCTTTCTACCCTGCCCTCCCCACCCCCGGTGGGGTACTTTGGCCATCGAGGTGATAAACATGATGTACGGGAACGCGATGGGTTTTTTCGGTTGGACCATGATGATCCTCTTCTGGATTGCCTTGGTTGTCTTGATCGTGTGGGCTGTTCGCTCGACAGCTTCGCCCCAAAGGCGGGAGCCCGATCCGATCGACATTCTCGAGCGGCGGTTCGCCCTGGGTGAGATCGACGGCGAGGAGTACGAGAAGCGCCGTCGGACGCTGAAGAGCCTGCGGTGAGGGCGGAAGCGGCAACGGTCGGTTTCAAGCTGCGGTCGTTACGGGGGCATATCGATGGGGTGATCCGCATGGTCGAAGGAGACCGATATTGCATCGACGTGCTCCACCAGTTGTCGGCGGTGCAGGGTGCCCTGGACGGGGTCCGTCGCGACATCTTGGAGGCGCATCTGCGCGGGTGTGTTCCCGAGGCGGTGTCGGAGGGACGGATAGACGACATCGTCGACGAGCTGCTGGGCGCCGCATTCGGAGCCCCCCCACATTCCCAGCAGCAGATCCACCATTGTCGTATGGAAGCCGTGTCTTCCGGGATCGGTGCGGATGCGTGAGGTGACGAGACCGGCCGACATTCTCGTGGTGACCGCTCCGGGCTGTCATTACTGCGATGACGCCCTTCGCCTTCTCGACGAGTTGGGAGACGTGATACCACTCACGGTCAGGATCGTGCCCCTCTACTCCGACGAGGGTCGGGCGCTCATCGTGGGGTATCGGGTCCCGTTCCCGCCGATCTTGGTTGTCGACGGTGTCTTCTTCGGATACGGCCGCATATCCCGCCGCAAGCTGGAGAGTCATCTCGCTCAGCGCGCCAAGGCCGACCTGGAGGTGTGAGCGTGGAGGGGCTCTTCCTCGGAGGATCCCTGATCGCCGCCTTCGTCGCCGGCGCGGTGGCCCTATTCGCCCCGTGCTGCATCGTGGTGATGTTCCCCTCCTTCCTGGCGGCGTCGGTCCGTAACCACCGGTGGCGTCTGGTACCACTGGCGTTCGTGTTCGCCGCCGGGGTGGCAACGGTGATGGTCCCGGTGACTCTCGGGATCAGCCTGCTCACCGAGGGGCTGCTCCGATACCACACCGTGGTGTACGGCCTGGGTGCCCTACTGCTGTTGGGACTGGCCGTGCTCTCCCTGAGCGGCGGCAACTGGTCGTTGCCGTTCCTGCGCGGATCACCCGACATCTCCCGCACTGACTCGGCGGGTGTCTATGCGCTGGGGGTTTTCTCCGGTGCCGCCAGCGCCTGCTGCGCCCCGGTCCTCGCCGGTGTCCTCACTCTCTCAGCCGTGTCTCCCGGCCTGGTCGCCGGGGTTGGAATCGGCCTCGCATATGTGTTCGGGATGGTGTTTCCGTTGGTGGTGCTGACCTTGATGTGGGATCGGCTGCGGCCGGACAGGGTTCACTTGGGCGCCAAGCCGGTATCTCTCGAGGTGGGCCCAATCCGGATCGCGACCACGATGGCCGGCATCGCCGCGTCAGCGATGTTCCTGGTCATGGCCGTCGTGCTGGGGGTTGTTGCGATCACCGGCTCGTCGTTAGCCCCCGCCTTCAGCGCCACCCTGGGAACCCGGGTCGAGGACGCCCTGACCCCACTGCTCTCCAGGTTGGCCTGGATCCCCGACCCGATCATCGGGATGCTGCTCATCGCGGCTGCCGTCGCCGCTATCGCCCTGTCTACACGGCGTCGGCGCGACGTTTTCGAAATCGAAGACCAAGAAGACTGGAGTTGTCATGACCAAAAACATGAGCCGACAGCGACGCGGGAACAGTCGCCAACAACGCCGGACCACGGCATGGAGGTGGGCGGCCTTCCTTGCGGTGCCTCTGATCCTGGCGACCCTGGTCGCCGTCTCCACACTCACCGAGACTGATGACGTCGGGATCGATGGGGCGATTCCGTTCGAGCTAACCGCCGCCAACGGACAGACGGTGTCGCTCGACAATACGCTCGCCGAGGGCGATGCTCTTCTCTACTTCTCCATGGGAGTGGGCTGCGACGGCTGCTTTGCGCAAATCCCCGAACTGGAAGCAGCCATGATCGAGCGCGAGCTCACCCTGCTACCGATCATGGTCGACCCCGCCCCCATGGTCGCCGCCGAGGCCGCCAGGTTTGGGATCGAACAGCCCATCCTCATCGACCCCGGCGCCCGGATCTCGAGCGCATATGGGATGGTCGGTATCTACGGACATGGTGACCGACCGAGTCACAGCTTCGCCCTCGTCCGACAGAGTGGCGACATCGCCTGGGTGCGCCATTACGCCGAGATGTTCGTTCCTGTCGGGTCGCTTCTCGCTGAGCTCGACGCCGCCCTCGGGTCATGAGCACTGAGGCGGAGGTCGACGTCTCACGCGCGGCGGGCCGGCTCCGCCACGCCGTTACCGCGGCATGGGGAACGGTTAGCGGTGTGGCACCCCACGTCCTCCACCATGTGGGGCCGCTCGCCGGAGCCGCCATCCTCGCCGGAACAGCCGGGCGGGTGCTGTTCTTCCTCATCGGCCTCGCCGTGGCGACACCGTTGCTGATCCGCCTCTACCGACGGTTCGGCACGTGGGCGGCACCCGCGGTCGCCGTGGCTGTCTTCGTCATCACCTACACCGTTTCCTCGCTCTACCTCGGTCCACTCCTCACAGGAGAGACCACGACCCCCGCTGATGCTCCCTCGGTCACGACGACCACCGATGAGCACGGCCACTGAACCGCCAAGAGTCGACTCGTGAGGCTCAGGAGCCGTATCAGGCTCAGCTCGACCGGATGATTGCCAGACCCTGACCCGGCCCGCTTCTGGCCGGACCGGCCTTACCGGGATCAGTGGCTATGGCCAGCAGGAGCGGTGTGCAGGTGACGTCCACCGTCTCGTGCCTTGAGCTCCAGTCGCGCGCTGCCAGCGATCGTCTGGCACCGGTTGGGGTCGCGGCATTCGGAGGGGTCAAGGCTCCGGGCCCGGTCGGTGAGTGTGGCGAGCTTTTTGCGGGTCTGACGCAGATTCTGGATATGCCGGTCGAGCGCGGTGAGGTGACGCTCCAACAGGTCGATGACGTGATAGCAGGTGGCCTCACCTTGGCTACGAAGGTCGAGGATGGAACCGATTTCGGTGAGGGTGAGGCCGGTGGCCTGGGCGTCCCGGACGAAAGCGAGCCGATCGACAGCCTCATCGGGGTAGTCCCGATAGTCGTTGGCGGCCCGGTTGGGAGCGGGCAGGACCCCGATCTCCTCGTAGTAACGGATGGTCTTGGTGGGAACCCCGGTGCGTCGGGAGAGCTCTCCGATTCTCATGACACCCATAATAACCCCTTGACATTCCAGTCGACTGGAAGGCGTACGGTGGTGACATGGAGACCATGAACACGGAGTCAAAAGGTGTCGAAATGCGTGATCCGGTTTGTGGGATGACGGTCGGTCCCGGTGCCCTGAAGGTGGACGGATACCAGGAGCTCGGGTTCTGTTCGGAGCATTGTCGGCGCGGTTTCCTCGCCGACCCGGAGCGATACGTCGACATCGTCGGCGAGGACGCTGAGCCGGCCGGGGAGCCGACCACCGACTACCCATCCAAGACTCCGTCCGGCCGAGGCGAGTCGAAGGGCACCGTGCATCTGGCTGTGGAGGGGATGACCTGCGCCTCGTGTGTGTCGACGGTGGAGTCGGCTTTGGCCGCGGTGCCCGGGGTGATCGACGCCCGGGTCAACTTCGCTTCGAACACCGCGATGGTGGACACAGCGCTGGATGTGCCGGCCTCGGTGCTGACCGCGGCTGTGGCGTCGTCCGGGTATCAGGCGAGGGAGATCGAGGGGGAGAACGCCGACACCACAGACGCCGAGCGGGTCGCGTCGGAGCACCGTTACCGGCTGCTGATGCGTAAGTTCTGGTTCGCCGGGGTCGTGTCGCTGCCGGTGATCTACTTCTCCTACCCGGAGATCTTCCCAGGTGTCCCCGAGAAGGGCTCGACCGCCTTGTGGTGGATCTGGGTGGCAATGGGGATCATCACTATCCCGGTGTTGGCTTGGTCGGGGTCGCAGTTCTTCACCGGAGCGTGGGGAGCCCTCAGACATCGGTCGGCGAACATGCACACCCTGATCGCAACCGGGATCTCCGCCGCCTGGCTGTACTCGACGGTGGCCGTGCTCTTCCCCGGATTCTTCCCCGATGAGATGCTGCGTGACGTCTTCTACGACGTAACCGCGGTGGTCACCGCCCTGGTGGTGTTGGGGATGGCGCTCGAGCTGAAGGCCCGGGCCCGGACTTCGGAGGCGATGAAGAAACTGATCGGACTGCAGGCCAAGACCGCCCGGGTGATCCGGGGCGGGGTCGAGGCCGACATTCCCGTGGAAGAGGTAGTCGTCGGTGACGTGGTGGTGGTCCGCCCCGGGGAAAAGATCCCGGTCGACGGGGAGGTCATCTCGGGGTCCTCAGCCGTGGATGAGTCGATGGTCACCGGGGAGCCGATCCCGGTGGAGAAGACCGAAGGAACCCCGGTGATCGGGGCCACCATCAACCGCACCGGCTCCTTCAGGTTCCGGGCCACCAGGGTGGGTCGGGACACGATGCTGGCCCAGATCATCCGCATGGTGCGCGACGCCCAGGGTTCCAAGGCGCCCATCCAGCGCACCGTTGACAAGGTGTCCGGCTATTTCGTCCCGGCGGTGCTGATCGTCGCCGTCCTCACCTTCATGACCTGGTACACATTCGGTCCATCCCCAGCCTTGGTGTATGCGGTGATCACCATGGTGACGGTGCTGGTCATCGCTTGCCCCTGCGCCCTCGGTCTGGCCACACCGACTTCACTGATGGTCGGGATCGGGAAGGGCGCCGAGAACGGGATCCTGATCCGGTCCGGTGACGCCCTGGAGACCGCCCACCGGATCGACACCGTTGTCTTGGACAAGACCGGAACTGTCACCCGCGGCAAGCCTTCTCTCACCGACATCTCCGCGTTTGAGGGCCACACCGAAGACGGGGTGCTGAGGCTGGCCGCCTCCGCCGAGAAAGGTTCCGAGCATCCGCTCGGAGAGGCGATCGTGCGAGCTGCACTTGACCTTGGGCTCGGGTTGAGCGATCCCGACCAGTTCTCGGCGGTGCCCGGACATGGAATCGAAGCCCGAGTCGACGACCGCCAGGTCGTGCTCGGGACCCTGAAACTGATGGCCGATCGAGGAATCGCCGCCGGACCTGCCGAGTCTCGGCTCGAATCGCTTGCCGAACAGGGGAAGACGGCAGTGGTGGTCGCCGTCGACGGTGAGCTCGCCGGAGTGGTGGCCGTGGCCGACACCCTCAAGGAGGACTCGGTGGAGGCAATCGCCCGGCTGCACCGGCTCGGCTTGGAGGTCGTGATGCTCACCGGGGACAACCACCGGACTGCGAAAGCGATCGGAGACAAGGTGGGCATCGACCGGGTCATGGCCGAAGTCCTGCCCGATGAGAAGGCTACCCAGATCAAGCTCCTCCAGGCCGAAGGAAAGGTGGTAGCCATGGTCGGTGACGGGATCAACGACGCCCCCGCCCTCGCCCAGGCCGATGTTGGTCTGGCCATGGGCACCGGCACCGACGTCGCCATGGAATCCGGTGACGTCACCCTTATCAAGGGGTCCCTCACCGGGGTGGCCACCGCCATCGAGCTCTCCAAGGCGACGATGCGCAACATCCACCAGAACCTGGTGGGCGCCTTCGCCTACAACACTCTCGGAATCCCTATCGCTGCCGGGCTCCTATACCCGGCGTTTGGGATCCTGCTCTCCCCGCTCATCGCCGGAGCGGCCATGGCGTTCTCTTCGGTCACCGTGGTTACCAACGCCAACCGCCTCCGCCGATTCACACCCACCCACCCTGAGGAGGTGACGTGATGGACGTCGTATTGGTCAACCTGGCCGGTCTGGGCCTGATCACTCTCATCGTCTGGTACTTCTGGCTCTCCAAGCCGGTGGGGACTGCCGCTGCGGTCACCTCGGCCGGAGTCCAGGAGGCATTCATCGTGGTCAGGGACGGCTACAGGCCGGACACGATCCGAGTCACCGCAGGCAGACCGGTCAGACTTGTGTTCAATCGTCAGGAGTCCGATCCCTGCTCGGAGCTGGTCGTCCTCGACGCCTTCGGTGTTTCCGCCGTGCTCCCCCAAGGGGGCAACGTGCCGCTCGAGTTCACCCCCACCGAGGCGGGCAGCTACGAGTTCGCCTGCCCGATGGGCATGTTGCGAGGAAAGGTGGTTGCAGAATGAAACCCACGAGAACGCCTGAGCCAGCCGGAATCGGACTGATGTGGATCTGGGTCGGTGTGGCAGTGATGATCGCCGGCGCACTCACCCTGCTCCGTCTGGGTGGAAATGTCTCCCGTGTCGTCGTCGGTGCTGCCTTGATCATGTGCTTGGGGATGGTGGCGGTGATGCTCTGGCTCGCCCGGCGCGCCGACGGTGAGACCAAGCGTCCCGCCGGCCGTAGGTGAGAGGACCCTGCGATGTCGGGACGGGTGCCCGCCGCAAGGAGGATGACGACCGCCGATCCGAAACGGCTGGTCGTCAGCCTCCTTGGCGTCGGTGCCGCCATCGGCCTGGTGCTGCTGCTTCAGGGCTTGTGGAATGGGCAGCTGGTTCAGATCACCGCATATGAGGACAACGTCGGAGCCGATCTGTTCGTCGCCCAATCGGGAACCGAGAGCATTCTCGGCGACCGGTCAACGGTGCCACTCGCCGCAATCGAAGAGCTGGCCGGAGTCCCCGAGGTCCAACAGGCCGATCCCGTGCACATCCACTACACGGTGTTCGACCTGCATGGAGAGAAAGAGCTCGTTTTGTTGGTGGGCTCAGATCCGGGGGATCTGGGCGGGCCCTGGGAGCTCTCAGGAGGCAGGGCACCCGCGGCGACGGGTGACGCCGTGCTCGATCGGACCTTTGCCGAAGAACACGACATCGGGGTCGGAACCGAGTTCGAGATGGGGGGACGGACCTTCCGAACGGTGGGGCTTTCCGAAGGCACTCGATCGTGGATGACCAGCCTGGTGTTCGTCACCGCCGAGACCGCTCAGGAGATGACCGGGGGCGGCGAGGTTGCCACCTTCCTCCTGGTCCGGACCGACGAACCCGACGCTGCCGCCGCCGCCATTCGGGCTTCGACCGGTCTTGACCCGCTTCTTCCCGCAACCCTCGCCGAAAACGACCGTGAGATCATGGCTGGGATCATGGAGGGGCCGGTGCTGCTGATGATTGGCATTGCCTTCGCCGCCGCCACCCTGGTGGTGGCCCTCACCGTCTACTCGGGCGTGGTCGAGCGGCTCCGGGAGTACGGGATCGTCAAGGCGATGGGCGCCGGACGGTTTCGAATTCTCCGGCTGATCCTTGGCCAGACCATCCTGCTCGCGGTGGCCGGAAGTGTGGTCGGCTATCTCATGTATCTGGGAGGCGCCTGGCTGGTCGGTCAGCTCCGTCCTCAGTTCTGGTTCTCGCTTCAGTGGCGACACCTAATGGTGCTATCGGGGGCGGCCATCGGAATGGGGCTCGTTGCAGCGATCATCCCGGCCCGCCGGCTCGGGCGGCTCGACCCGGCATCGGTCTACCGGGGATGATGACATGGTCCCTATCGCACGACGCATGCTGTTCACGGATCGGCGGCGGGCGCTGTTGGGAGTCGCTGGAGTGGCGATCGCCTTGGTGATGGCCCTCACCCTGGATGGCATCTTCGCCGGGACCACCCGCCAGGTCTCCCGCTTCATCGACACCTCTCCGGCCGACGTATTCGTCTCCCAAGAAGGCGTCCGCACCATTCACATGGCCATCTCGCTTGTGCCGGGGGCGGTCGCCGACGAGATCCGCCAGCTGCCAGGTGTGGTTTGGGCTGAGCCCGTCCTCTTCTCCAGCGACGCCCTGCGCGTGGCCGGTGCACGGAGACCCAGCTACGTCATCGGCTACATGCCCGGAGGGCGCGGCGGACCACAGATCCTGGTCGAGGGACGAGACCCCGGGCCCGGCGAGATGGTGATCGATGACTCCGCCGCCACCGCCCTCGACATCGCCGTGGGCGATGAGGTCGAGGTCCTGGGTGCCACCTGGACGGTCTCGGGACTCACCACCGGGATGACCAGCATCGTCAACACCAGCGTCTACGTCACCTTCGACGACCTTGCAACCGCCCTCGCATCCGAGAGAACCGCCAGCTACATCCTCATCGGCACCGAAGGTGATCCCGAGGCGGTCGCCAAAAGCATTGAAGCCGCCATCCCCGGGGTCGAGTCCCAAACCCGGCCCCGGTTCTCCGCCGAGGAACGATCGGTGGTCAGAGAGATGAGCACCGATCTTCTCAACATCATGTCTTTCGCCGCCCTCTTGGTCAGCCTGGCCGTCATCGGACTTGTCCTCTACACCAGCGTCCTCTCCCGGCTCAGAGACATCGGCGTGATGAAGGCGCTCGGCCTGGGCCGGATCGGGGTCACTCGTCTCGTCCTGATCCAAGGCCTCTGGACCGTCGTATCTGCTTTCGCTCTGGCTGTCGCCGCCACCTTCGGGATCGGCGCCATAGTTGCCTCGGTAGCGCCTGACATCGACGTGGTCGTGGAGACGGCCTCCCTGGTACGCGCCGGGGCGGGCGCCATCCTCGTCGCCGCCATAGGAGTGATCGTCCCCCTCATCAAAGTGTGGCGGGTCGACCCCGCCACCGTCTTCAGGAGACCATCGTGACCAACACCGCCCTCACCGCCAAACAACTGGACAAGATCTATGGGGAAGGGACCACCGAAGTCCACGCCGTCCGGGATGTCGACCTGGAGGTCCAGGTCGGAGAAGTGGTACTCATCATGGGACCGTCCGGCAGTGGCAAGACCACCCTCCTTTCCATGCTCGGAGCCATGCTCCGTCCCAGCTCCGGACAGATCGTCGTCGACGGCAACGACATGACCGCCATCTCCGAGTCCAGGCTCCCCAAGCTGCGGGCCGCCACCTTCGGGTTCGTCTTCCAGGACTTCAACCTCCTCGGCCCTCTCACCGCCTTGGAGAACGTCGAGTTCGCCCTCAACCTCGCGGGTGTGACAGGCCACCAAGCCCGCAAACGGGCCGAAGGATTACTCACCGACCTCGGCCTCGGCGAACGGCTGTCATTCCGCCCCGACAAACTCTCCGGAGGCGAGAAGCAACGGGTGGCTATCGCCCGCGCCCTAGCCAACCAACCACCAGTGATCCTCGCCGACGAACCTACCGCCAACCTCGACTCGAAGATCG
>DATDPP010000096.1:0-7024 GCA_035292685.1 Acidimicrobiia bacterium | reverse complement strand
TCAGGGCCAAATGGACAACACCCACCCCGGTGTGGCTGAGCGGGGCGGATAGGCCGGTTCCGGGGCCGGCCTCAGCCGTCTGGCATCTGGCCGACGGCCCACTGCCTTACATCGAAGGTCGTTTTATCCCGGAGAGCATCGCCTACAACGTGGCGCCAGGGTCGTAACCCTTCGTAATTGGGATCCAGAGGTCCGGATATGACCCCTGTGTGTCTCAATTACGGGGAAGTCAGCACCACCAACGGTGTTGTTTCAAGATCCGGAACCACGGTCTGGCGGTGGCGGTGGACGTATTGCCTTGATCGTCGGTCCCGGTCACTGTCAACACGAACGCCGGGGCGGTGATGTAGACGATGCCATGCGCCCGGTAAGACTCCGCGGGTCCTGAGGTCTCGGCCAGATAGACCTTCTGACCGTCGTGCACCCTGATGCCGTTGATGTCGGCGACACACCGCGGGTGACGATCCACCCGGTCCCAGCAGGAGAAGTCGACACGGAACCAACCGCGATGATGATTGGTCCAATACCGCTCGAGCTCCGCCCTGACCTTTGGCGGTGTGGTGTCCTCACCCGACGGTGGTGGGGGTAAGGGGGGTATGGGCTGCAACGTGGTCGAGGTGGTCGAGGTGGTCGAAGTGGTCGAGGTCGAAGTTGTGGTCGTGGATGTGGACGTCGTGGTCGTGGTTGGCGCGGTGGTCGAAGTGGTCGAGGTCGAAGTCGTGGTGGTGGACGTCGTGGTCGTGGTTGGCGCGGTGGCCACGTAGGAGGCGGTGGGGAACGGACTGGATGCAGTCGCGTTGGTGGTGGTGGACCCGGTGAGGGCGTTGGCCCCGCTGAACGACCAGTTGGACTGGATGAAGGTGGACCCGTCCGCTCCCGTTCCCGACGCGCGGTAGGCCCATCCATTGAGGTATTCCCAGGGCTGTCCGGTGCCGTCGACGTTGATCGCGCCGTAGACATCGACTGCCACACCACTGCGGAACACCTCGATGGCGTCGTCACCGTTGACGTTGATTGCGGTGCTCAGGTAGTCGGGAGAGAAACCGAAGAAGTTGACGAACTGGGTGGTCTCGAGGGAGACGTATATGAAGTCACCGGCGCTGGCCGGGACGCTGGGGAAGGTGAATTCCTGACCGTCGCTGCCGCCGCCGTTGTTGGCGGAGCCGAACCCAAAGATGCCCAGGTTCGGGATGTTGTTGACGACTAGGAATTCGACGGCCTTGGGGTTGGCACCATTCCTGGGTCCCTGGATGACCCCGGTCAACACCAGATCCCCCGTCGTTGCAGCCGCGGGGGCGACACCGATCGGGATCAGGGTGCTGAGCATGGCGATGACCAACAGCAGGCCGAGTCTGGAACGTGACAAGTGCTGCTCCTCATGCGTTCTTTTGCCGATCCCGGGGATCACGGTGGGCTCGGTTGGTTGTCAATGAGGGAGCACTGTCAACGAGCGACATTCCACCTCGGTTTCGGCATATGACAAGACCCATTTCTCGGCCAGGGGAATCAGCCCACTGTGTCCTGGGACTTCTTTCCGAGACGTCTTCGCTCCGGCTCACTCAGGAACCGCTTGCGGACCCGGATCGAGTTTGGGGTCACTTCGACCAGCTCGTCGTCGGCGATCCACTCGATGGCCGTCTCCAGGGTCAGGTTGCGCGGTGGCCTCAGGTTGATCGCCTCGTCGGAGGCATGGGTCCGGATGTTGGTGAGCTGCTTCGGTCTGGCGGGGTTGACCACCATCTCCTCGGGCCGGGACGCCTCACCGATGATCATTCCTTCGTAGACCTCCTCCCCAGCGCCCAGGAAGAGCTCGCCGCGCTTTTGGAGATTGTCCAGGGCAAACCCGGTGCTCGACCCGTGGCGGTCGGCGACCATCGCCCCCCCGATGCGGTGGGGGAGCTCCCCGACCCAGGGCATCCATCCCTCGTGATGTTGGTGGATGAGAGCGGTGCCTCGGGTCGTCGTCATCAGCAATGATCGGAACCCCAGCAACCCTCGGGCGGGGGCGATGAAGGTGATCACCGTCCGGCCCGGGTCACCGGGCTGGACCTCGACGATCGTCCCCTTGCGAGGGGCAGCCGCCTGGGTGACGGTCCCCACGTACTCGTCGGGGACGTCCACCACGGCTCTCTCCACCGGTTCGTGGGGGTTTCCGTCGATCACCCGGATCACGACTTCCGGGCGGCTCACTTGTAACTCGAACCCTTCGCGTCGCATCGACTCGATCAGCACCGCAAGCTGCAACTCGCCGCGTCCGGCTACCTCCACGATCTCTGGCGACGACGTGGGGCCGAGGCGGATTGACACATTGCCCAATACTTCCCTCTTCAGACGGTCGTTGATCTGTCGTGAGGTCAGGAGCGTGCCTTCCCGTCCGGACAAGGGTGAGGTGTTGACGCCGAAGGTCATCTTGAGCACCGGTTCGTCGACCGACAGCCTGGGAAGCGCCACCGGGTTGTCGGGGTCGGCCAGGGTGTCGCCGATCTCGACCTCGGGGAACCCGGCGACGACGAACAGGTCGCCGGCCAGGCACTCGTCGACCTCGGACCGGCCGAGACCGGTGAATCGCAACAATGTGGTCAACCGGCGTTTGATGGGGGACTCCTCGTCATTGGCGTGGCACAGGGCGACCTGGCCGCCCTTTCGGAGTGTTCCCTCAACGACCCGTCCGATGGCGAGACGGCCCAGATAGTCCGAGGCGTCGAGATTGGTGACCAGGGCCTGCAAGGGCGCCGATGGGTCGCCACCTGGTGCCGGGATGGTCGCCACGATCGTGTCGAGGAGGGGAGTCAGGTCTGCGTCCTCTTCGGGCACCCCGATCCCGGCCATGGCGCGCCCGGTGCGAGCCACCGTGGACACGATGGGGAAGTCGATGTGGTGGTCCTGGGCGTCGAGGTCGAAGAAGAGCTGATAGACCTCATCCGCCACTTCGAGGGGACGGGCGTCGGTTCGATCGACCTTGTTGATCACGACCACCGCCGGGAGGTGGAGGGCGAGAGCCTTGGAAAGGACGTAGCGGGTTTGTGGCATGGGCCCGTCGGCGGCATCGACGAGGAGCAGGATCCCGTCCACCATGGCTAACGCCCTCTCCACCTCGCCCCCGAAGTCGGCGTGCCCGGGGGTGTCGACCAGGTTGATCCGGGTGTCCCCCCATTGGATGGAGGCCGCCTTGGCAAGGATCGTGATTCCCCGCTCACGCTCCTGGTCGGTGGAGTCCATCACCCGATCCACTCGCTCC
This sequence comes from Acidimicrobiia bacterium, assembly GCA_035292685.1. GTDB lineage: Bacteria > Actinomycetota > Acidimicrobiia > Spongiisociales > ZC4RG35 > JALYNX01. Next base: position 3,786 of record DATDPP010000096.1, on the reverse strand, counting down.
TCATGCGATGAGAAGACGCCGGCGGCGTTCAGCATCGAGTCGACCAGGGTCGTTTTCCCGTGGTCGACGTGCGCGACGAGCGCGACATTCCGGAAGGAGGGAGAGGGCATGAGCTTGCGATGGTATCGGCCCCTTGACACGTATCAGATCGTGGTGACTGCTCTCTTCCGGGGTGGAGGTGATCATGAACGAGTTTCACATAGACCCCAGTCAAGGCCCGGATGCCGCAGCCGATGCGACCAACGACCAGTTGGAGACTCTGCTCAGGATCCTGATGTGGGAGCTGGCGATGCGGACCAGCAAGGAGCAGTTCGACCAGCATCTGAATCAGCTGGCCAAAGCCAGGGCTGAGATGGACGACGACCTGGAGAACGCCCGCAACAAGAGGGAGCAGCGCCGCTTCGTCGCCGAGGTTCTACGTGACCTGGAAAAGCTCCCAGTGGTGGGCGAGACGACCTCGGAGCCGAGCACCGGTCTCTATCTCTGATCGATTTCTCGAGGGACCGATCTAGGCTCGAACCGTGCTCTGGAAGACACAGGTCGGCAGTGCCACTCTCTATGCCATCGAAGACGGGTGGGCGACGAGGGACCCCCATGAATGGTTCATCGGCTCCACCCCTGAGGCCTGGGAGAGACACGGCGATCATCTCGATGCCGACGGGCGGCTTCCGGTCAGCTTCGGGTGCTTTCTATACGACGATGGCACCCGGCTGGTGATGGTCGACGCCGGGTACGGGCTCAACGCACCCGAGATTCCCGGAGGGGAGGGCGGCCACATGCCTGAGGGTTTGCAGCGGCTCGGCGTGGCGCCCTCAGAGGTGAGCGACGTGGTGCACACCCATCTCCACCCCGATCACATTCTCGGTGACATCGACGAGCACCAGAGCCTTTTCTTCCCAAACGCCACAGTGCACACCCATGCCCGAGAAATCGGATACTGGCGGTCCGGCGTCGACGGGCGGTCTGAGATAGTGATGTCGGTCGTCGGTCCTCTCGATTCGGCTGGCGCCCTCCGAGTCGTGGGCGCGGCGGGCACCGTGCTCCCCGGGATCAGCATGGTCGAGACCTTCGGTCATACCCCCGGACACACCTCGATACTGATCCGATCCGCGGATGATGCCGTCATGATCGTTGGCGACGTGAGTCACAGTCCGATCCAGGCCAGCTATCCGGAGTGGAACGTCGGTCCCGATACCGACAAGGAGACCGCAGCTCTCACCCGTGCCCGGCTCTTCGCTGAGCTCGCCGACTCAGGGACCCCGATGGCCGCCGGCCACTACTACCGGCCTGGGTTCGGGCGGATCGTCTCGGACAGCGGAAACCTCCGCTTCGAGCCACTGCCGGTCTTTGTGATCGACTGAGGTAGTCCCCCAGCGAAGCCTTGGGACTGCGGCATTGGCCGCCCAAGGAGGGGTTGTCAGGCTCCGAGAACGGTCCATCCAAGTCCTCGGGCAATCTGGGCCTGCCTGAGGTCGGCGGTGAGGAGCGGCAAGGCCCCCCCACCTACTCGTTGCGCAGCAGCCAGGTGAAGGGCGTCGAGGGTTCGGGCCTGTGTGACCTCAGCGAGGTCGGCCGCCATTCCACACAAAACGGCGTCCAACTCGACGATGTTGGTTCGGGCCCAGTCTTCCCGAAACGACTGTTGTGCTCGATTCAAGTCGCGTCCCTCGAGCAGTCGGGCCAGGTTGCGCCTGGTTTCCACCTCGGTGTGCCTCCCACTGATCCAAATCGGATCGTCGATCAGATGACTCTGGAAGGTCTCACTGTCGTGCTCGGCCACGTATCGCTTGAGCAAGGCGCTGGTATCGACGTAGAGGCTCATGACCCGCGGTCCTCGGCGATCGCCTGGGCGATCGATCGGTGGCCCATGACACCCGCTACGTTGGATGGGGGGCCGGCACCGGCCGGCGTTACCCATCCCTCCGCGATCCCCTCTTCGAGTCGAAGGCGTCCCGGGATCGGCCCGAGATGCGCAACCGGTTGGCCGCGCAGGGTCACCCGGACATGCTCGCCTTTGGAGGCCATGTCGACATACTCGGAAAGACGCTTCTTCAGTTCGCGGATCCCGACGTCCATGTAGTCATCCTAAAGAGGCGAGGTGACTACATCAAGGTGTGTCAGATCCCCGGGTCGCCCGAGTCCTTCTTCGATCCCATGAGTTGGGTGTTGGCTGCGCGCACTCGGGCTCGTGCGAGGGCGGCCAACGTGATCTTCGTTCACGGTTGCCGAACGCGCTCAGCGGTCTCGAGCCCCGGGGAGCCGGCGCGCCAAGAAGGTCAACCCGATGGCGAGCATTCCTATGAGAGCGATCGCGCCGACCGGCATTGATCCGTGCGGGTCGGCCGGACCGCTTTCTCCGGCCTGCCCGTCGGGAGCCGTCCCGCCGGACGGTGCGCTCGATATGCCGTCGTCTTCGGGTGGCGGCGCCTGCTCCGATCCTCCGCTGCCCGTAGGAGGAAATTCATGGGTGATGATGCCGGTCCATGATGCATTGTTGCTGGGAGTCTGAGGGTCGGTTTCGGGAGACGGCGTTCCCGATCCGCCATTTCCGGGAGGGGGCACCGGGTTGATGGTGGTGGTCCATGATGCAGTGTTGTCGAGGGTCTGGGGGTCGGTTTCGGTGGCGGTGATGGTGACCGTGTTGGTGGCCGTGCCGGGCGTCGAGGCGGTGACCATAAGGGTCACGGTCGCAGTCGCGTTCGCGGCGAGGCCGCCCAGGGCACAGGTCACGGTGCCGTTCGACTGGCTGCAGCTGCCTTGAGAGGTGATCACCGACTGGTAGGCGACGCCCGCAGGTAGAAGATCGGTGAGGACCACGTTCGACGCGGGCGACGGGCCCGCGTTCTGCACTGTCACCGTATAGGTGAGTGTGCCCCCGACCAGGACCGGTTCTGGTGAGCCCACGATCAACACCCCAACATCCGCGGCAGGCTGGCCCACGACGAACTCGCTGAAAGATGTCAGGCCACCGGCCTCGATGCTCGTTGCCGAGCGGGTGAGCACAGTCGGCTGCGTCCAAGCGGCGCCATCACGCTTGGCGACGATGAATTCGCTGGTGTTGGCCGATGGGTCAAGATCGCCGGAGACGAAGTTGAAGGTCGCGTCGTAGAAGTCGAACCCGGTCCCGGAGCTCGTGATTGTCCACCACCGGTTCACCCCGTTTGTCGCTGAGACACCCGAGTCGGCTACGTCGGGGTGATCACCGGCGGTTGTGCTCGCAAGAAGGTCACCGCTGGTGGTGACGGTTCCGAATGACAGCGCGACCGGGGTGTAGGCCGTCGCGTCGCCGATTTCGAAGTCGAGACTCACAGCCGATCCGGTCGGGACGTACTTTTCCAAGTTGCCGAAGACGTGGCCACTCGAACGCACGATGCTGCCCGTCGAGGTGATGACGACCTTGGTCGCTCCCGTCGTAATCGTCCCGCTCGAAAGGGTGAGCGTGCCGGTAACGATGAGCGGGCCCTGCACGAGGGTCACGCCACTCGCCAGTGAGCCCCCGTCGACCATGACGTTGGAAAACGCCATACCTGACACCGAGACCAGCAGCGTGCCGGCGTAGACGATGGTGGAGGTGCCGGGGTCGAGGGTTCCGCTGGTGTGGGTCCAGTTGTTGGTGGTGCGGATGGTTCCGGTGAGGGTGAGGGTGCCGGATGGTTTGTTGATGTTGAGGTTGGGGAGGGTGCCGGCACTGGTGGTGGCGCTGCCGGTGAAGGTTTGGGCTCCGGTCCCGTCGATGGTGAGGAGACCGGTCCCACCGTCGAAGGCGGACGCCTGGGTGATGTCCCC
>DATDPP010000095.1:0-31024 GCA_035292685.1 Acidimicrobiia bacterium | reverse complement strand
CCATGGTCAAAAGGAGGACCAACCGACCCCGCCAACCTGGGACCCCTCTGCCGTCACGACCACGTCGTCCGACACCACGGCTGGAGCATCAAACAGCTCCGACCCGGCATCTACCAATGGACCAGCCCACTCGGCCACACCTACACCGTCCCGGCCCGGTCGCCCTGAGCTTCGTCCGCAGTTCAACCGATGATCGCTCGAGCCAGATAGAAGCAAGCCGCACCGACACCGAGCACTCCCCATAGCGACCGACGGAAGACAACGCCGCCAACAACACCACCGACCGCCCCGGCCAGATTGGCCTTGAGCTCCGGGCTACCCCATGGTGCAACCAGACCGGAAGTGGCGATGGCGATGAACAGGGCGAGGGGGAACACCTCGAGGAATCGCCCCACCCGTCCCCCAGGTGCCGACCGCGGCTTCAGCAGAAACACCACCCGGCTGGCAAAGGTGATCGCCGCCACCCCCATCACCAAGGCCAGATCATTCATCGATGACCATCCCGACCAATGATGCGGCAACGGCCGCCGTCGAAACCTGCCACGCCACGGGCAGTGTCTTAGTGGCAATCAAGGTCGCCACGACTGCGGCCCCGGCGACCACCCAATCACGTCGAATCTTGACCATCGGCGCCGCCAGCCCCAGGAAGAGGAGGCCGAACAGGACCCCGATCCCGGCGGCTTCAGGATCGATCGAAGAGCCAAACCAGGCGCCAGCCGCGGTGCCGATGATCCAACCCGAATACAACATCAAGTCGGCCGCGGTCTTGTAGGCGACTATGTCTTCCACACCGGCGTCGAAGGCGCGGATGGTGAGACCAAATGTCTCGTCGACCAGGATGAAAGCGAGACGGAGCCTGGTCAACAGAGGCTGGGACTCGATGATGTCGGCCAGCCTCGCCGACATGGGAAGATGTCGGAGGCCAAGCCCCGTAGCGGCGAGGAGTACCGGAACCGGGCCGGCAGCGAGGAGACCCACCATGGCGAACTGGGCGGCTCCGGAGACGATGATTACGGACGAAAACAAGGTCAACCCTGGCGATAGACCGGCATCGACGGCAAGGACCCCGTAGGCCAATCCAAAGGCGCCCACTGCAATGAGGATCAGGACTGCGTCCCGGGCTCCCTTCCGGAACGAGGGATTGTCGAACATCACCGGAAGCTAATCAATCAGTCGTAGACCCCGGCCAGGAACGCCTTTCCCTCGGCCACCACACAGAGCAACGCTCCTGCCGAGGTGACCAGCTGATAACGGTCGGCGTCCTTCTCCCCCAGCCACCAACGGGCGCTGAGACGCCATGGGCCGCTCCAGGTGAGCACCGGCTCCCAACGGGTGCCGAGACGCACCCGGGAAGGCATCCCACCGTCCCATTCCACCTCCAGGGGTTGGAGACGGGGTGGGACCAACGCCGGGCTGGGCCCGGGGGTGGCCCCCGGCCAGGGAGCGCCCGGGTCCCGGGCGGCGTCGGTCGGCGACTCCCCCCATCGCGACCAGGCGACCCTCTCCTGGGGCATCCTCCCGCCTTGGGCCCTCCCCTGGAGCACCGCGTCAGGTCCGAGCAAGGCTTGGGCCCTGGTCAAGGCCCGCTCTGCTTCGATCCTCGAGGTCTCGTCCTGTAGGAGCCCGAGTTGTCGTCCCCGATCGGAGAGATCAGCAGGAGCTATCCGCAGTCTCACGATCCCGCCGGGCACCCCGCCCGCCTCCACCCAGCCCCGGAGTTGCCACCACACCCGATCGGAAAGCGCCTTCTCGGTAAAAGGGTCTGCCGACCGCCATATCCGCTCCCGGGCCTGCCCGGTCGCAGATTCAGCGAGGATGGAGACCCGATGGGGCGCCACCCCATTCATCCGCAGCCCGCGGAGCAAGCGCTCTGCTAGGGCACGGGAGGCGAAGGCGACCGCATCGAGGGTTTCCAGCGGGTCCTCGAAGGCGGCGTCGACGGCAAGGTCGGGTGAGATCGCCCGGGGGTCGACCAACCGGTCCTCCCCGCTGGCCAGCCGGTGGGCAAGAGCCCCTGGGTTGCCGAAGCGGGTAGCCAGGGCTTCCCGAGGCAAACGGGCCAGCTCGCCGAGGGTGCCGATCCCCAGCCAGCGGAAAGTGTCGATCAGCTCCTCTCCGTTGATGCTCTCCCGGAGCGTGGCCAGATCGAGACATGAGAGAAACCCGATGGTGTCCTCGACCACCTGCGGGTGGCCCACAGTTGCGGTGGCAGAAGCCCAACGGGCAGCGAACGGCCCATCGGCCACCCCGACCAGGGCCTGGCCACCACGGAGATGGCCGACCAGGTTGTCGACTTCCTTGACCACCCGTTCGGCCAGGGTCACCTCACCGCCATAGAAACGCACCCCACCGGAAACCGGGACGTAGACCAGGCCCGGTGACACCACCTCTACCCGTGGGATGAGGTCTTCGATGACCTCCACCACCGGTTCGAAACGCCGGGCCTCCTCCTCCGGGTCACGGATCAGCACGGTCGCAAACGGGGCCATCGCCTCCGCTTCCCGGCGTGGCATCCCCAGGGTCACCCCTACGGAGAGAACCTCACTCGTGGCGCCGACGACCCGGTCGTCGACGACCAGCACCGGGTCAGACGACGGAGCGTCGGGCCTCCCCAACGACCACATCGGAAACCACACGCACAATGTCCGAACCTTCATCCTCCACCTCGAATCGCCGGGTCACCCCGGCTGAGCCTTTACCGGACGCCTCCAGCACCAGACGCCTTCTCTTCAACCTCCCGTGACCCCGGTCCGCCCCCTCCCAGGTGACCCCCAGGGCCCTGAGCCGGAGATGAGCAACTCCACTGGGAAGGCACCCGCCCATGGGGCGCATCGCCACCGCCACCCCTCTCGCCCGGGCCAATGCGGCAAGACGGCGCAGATCCTGATCTTTGATCTGTGCCGGAACCTCGGCATAGAGGGCATGTACCCCTTCGAGAAGTGCGGCAGCAACCTTGGGCCAGACCCGCGGTTTGTCACAACGCACGATGACCAGATGCTCGGGGAGCACCCCGGTCTCCCAGGCAGCCTCGGGTGAGATCCAGCTCCTGGTGTCGAGGACCACCACCGGGGCAACCTGCGAAGGCTCGGCGAGAAGTCTCAGACCGAGACGGGTGAGACCGGTCCCGGAAACCCCGAGCATCTCGGTGACCCGGCCCGGTTGGAGACGAAGTGAGCTCTCCATGTCGAAGAAACGGAGGGGTTTCTCCAGGACGAGATGCTCGATGCCCAAACTGACTCCGCTATCGGGCGCTCAATCATATCGAACATATGTTCGATAGCAAGAGGTTGTCCCCCTGCGAAGCGGGGGAACCGACGCCAGCGAACGAAGTGAGCGCGTCGAGGGACCCCCCCCCATCGCCTTCGCTGCGCTCAGGCGGTCCCCCCTTGAGAAGGGGGGACATCCTCCTCCAACTCCTCCAACGTCCGCGGCCAATCGTCCTTCAACAACCGGGACAGGGAGCGATCGGCCAGCAGCTTGCCCCCGGTCTGACAGGTGGCGCAATAGTTGGTCTCGTTGCTGGCGTAGACGATCCTCTGCACCGGCGACCCACAGCGGGGACACGGCTCCCGGAACTTCCCGTGCACCGCCATGTCATCTCGAAAAGCGGTCACCTTGGCCGGCCAGCCCTCCCCCACCTCGGTCCGCAACCGCTCGGTCCACATCTGGAGTGAGCCGACCACGGCCCCGTGGAGCCGGACCACCTCGTCCTCGGTGAGCTGTGTCGTCCGCTTTACCGGGGAAAGTCGCGCTTCCCAAAGGATCTCGTCCGAGTAGGCGTTGCCGATCCCCGAGAAGATGCGGGGATCGGTGAGAGCTCGCTTCAGGGTTCGGTTCTCCGCCCGAAGCGCCACCCCGAAATCCGCAACATCGACCTCGAGCGGCTCCACCCCGCCCCGGTCAAGAGCCTCGACCCCATCCATCCCCCGAATCACCCAGAGCCCGGCCCGTTTATGGCTCCCCTGTTCGGTCAGCACCAGCGTCCCCGGTCCGAAGTCAAGGGCGGCTAGCCCCACCTTCTTCGGTATCGGCTTGCGCAGCGTCTCCCAACGGAGACGGCCGGCGACCATGAGATGGATCACCAGGAACAGATCGTTCTCGAACCCGAACACGATCCGCTTTCCCACCCGCTGCAACGACTTGACCGATGAGCCGACCGCGGCGTCGTATGGAGGATCGAACGTGCGAAGAACCGACGGCGAGGCAATGCGGACGCCGTTGAGGCGCTCACCAAGCACCCGGCGCTCCAGGGCCTCGATATAAACGACTATGTCCGGCAGTTCGGGCACTGCCCCGACGCTACCGGCCGTCTACCCCTCTCCGCCCAAAGCCCCGGTGAACAGGACCGACACCCCGACCACGATCCCCCCGGCGATGAAACCGTATGCGATCAAATCGCTGACATCCGCCCGGATATCCTGAACCGCGAGGGCGAAGAAGACGATCAACCCTCCCAGAGCGACGATGGCGGCGATTTGAGCCCATCTGAAGCCGCGGCTGGAGAGGTAGGCCACCGCCACCAAGACCGCGCCGCCGATCGTGAATGCCATCCAGTACGAGGCCGCGAAGTCGGGCCCTGCCCTAACGAGCAAACCGCCCGCCAGAACCAATACCCCGCCCAAGGCGAAGGTGATCGCCGCCAGGTTTGACTTCGGGATCTCCGGTTCTGGGTCGGGAATCGGCACCGGGGCCGGTTCCTCGACGTTGTGTGTCGCCGCGACCCTACGGGCCAATCGAGGTGACGAGGTGAGCAGTCCGAGCTCTTGAGCCAGCGCGACGTCATCGTCGGTCTTGAGGATCAGTTCCTCGCCCTCGACACGGATGGCGAATCCGTCGTCGAGGGCGTGAATTCCCATCTCATGTACCGGCCACTCCCCGATCAACTCGTCTCCCGAGCGGAGTCGAAGCCAGTCAGAGTCGGCGAACACCTGCACCACGATCGGTTGGCTCGTGTCGCCCCTCATGTGGACGATCCCTTGCGTCTCCATCGACAAACATGACCCCCGGATCCGGATAACGCTTCGATTGTATGACCCGCTATCAGCTGTTCTGCAGCTCCTCGAAGACCTCATCGAAGGGCTGGGCCACCCGTCGGCGCTCATTGCCGGTTGATGCCGGCTCAGCGGAGGCCGCCGGTGCCGCCGGAGCGGCTGGTGCCTTCTCGGGAGCCGGACGGTCGTCCCGGCTCCGATCACGGCCACCACGCCCCCGGTCACGGTCGCCAGAGCCGCGGCCCCGGTCGCGATCGTCACGGCCCCGTCGCTCGCCGCCCCCCTGGCTGGGTGGTTCCGAGTCGGGCAACGTGGCGCCTTCGAGGGCATCGACCAACTCCAGGCTGACCTTGCCCCGATCGATCTCACGCACCCGCACCTGGATCTCCTGTCCGTCGCTCAGGTAGTCCTCGACCCGCTCGACCCGCGTCGAGCCGTCGAGACGGGAGATATGGAGCAGACCGTCACGCCCGGGGAGGATGTTGACGAATGCGCCGAACTTGGTGATGTTCACCACCTTGCCGGTGTACACGGCGCCCAACTCGACCTCAGGCGGGAAGGCGATCTGCATCACCCTCTCCTTGGCGGCCGCCAGAGCGGTGCTGTCGGAGGAGGCGATCCTCACGATGCCCTTGCCATCGGCCTCTTCTATCTCGATGGCGGCCCCGGTGACCTCTTCGAGCTCGCGGATGACCGCTCCCTTGGGACCGATGACCTCACCGATCTTGTCCTTGGGGATCTCGATCGACTCGATGCGCGGGGCGAACTCGTTCATCTCGGCACGGGGCTCGGAGATGGCCTCGGCCATCTTGTCGAGGATGAGGAGACGCGCCACCTTGGCCTGATCCAGTGCGTCGGCCAACACCTCGGAGGGAAGACCCTCGAGTTTGGTGTCGAGCTGAAGGGCGGTGATCACGTCCCTGGTGCCCGCAACCTTGAAGTCCATGTCACCAAGTGCGTCCTCGGCCCCAAGGATGTCGGTGAGGGTCACGTACTTGCCATCCCTGTGGATGAGACCCATCGCGATGCCGCCTACCGGCGCCGCGATCGGCACTCCGGCGTCCATCAGCGACAGCGACGATGCGCACACCGACGCCATCGAGGTCGAGCCGTTCGAGGAAAGAACCTCGGAGACGAGCCTGAGGGCGTAAGGGAACTCTTCTTCGGTCGGGATGACCGGAAGAAGCGCCTTCTCGGCCAAGGCCCCGTGACCGATCTCACGTCGCTTGGGGCCACGCATGAACCCGGCCTCGCCCGTCGAGAACGGCGGGAAGTTGTAGTGGTGCATGTATCGCTTGGAGTCTTCGTTGGCCAGCGTGTCGAGCATCTGCTCCATCTTGAGCATGCCGAGCGTGGTCAGGTTGAGGACCTGGGTCTCGCCTCTCTGGAAGAGACCGGAACCATGGGTTCTCCCGACCACTCCCACTTCGGCGCTGAGGGGCCGGATGTCGGTCGGGCCCCGCCCGTCGAGACGGATGCCGTCGTCGACGACCCGCTTCCTCATCAGGTCCTTGACCACCGATTTGAAGGCACGCTTCGCCTCCTCACGACCTTCGGTGTCGTCCTCGTCGACGGCCAACTCTGCCATCGTTGCCTCGAAGGCAGCATCCTGCGCCGCGCTGCGCTCTTGCTTCTCGGCAACGGTGACCACTGATTCCAGCTTGGGCTCGGCAATGGCCTTCACCCGGTCGTACGTCTCCGGTGTGTACTCGATGGCAACCGGCCATTCGACTTCCTTCTTCTTGACCTGGGCCACGAGCTTGTTCTGGAGATCGATCGACTCGCCGATGTAGATCTTTGCCTCTTCCAGGCCGCGGGCCACCGTGGCCTCGTCCGAGGGGGCATCGCCGTCGGCGATCAATCGCAGACCGTTGGGTGTCGAGCCGGCCTCGACCATGATGATGTCGATCCCGCCGGTTTCGTTGCGCGTTCCTGCAACGACGAGTTCGAAAACCGACTCGGCGAGGTCGGCCTCGGTCGGGAGCGGAACCCATTCACCCTTCTTGAGGGCGACCCGCACCCCGGCAATCGGCCCCTGGAACGGAATCGAGCTCACGCTGAGCGCGGCCGAGGCCCCGTTGAGGGCCACCACGTCGAAGGGGTTCTCACCGTCGACGGCGAGACTGGTGACGACGACATGGGTTTCGCACCGATAGCCCTCGGCGAAGGAAGGACGAAGCGGCCGGTCGATGAGACGGCAGGTCAGGGTGGCCTGCTCGCTGGGACGTCCCTCACGACGGAAGAACGAGCCGGGGATCTTGCCCACGGCGTACATCCGCTCCTCGAAGTCAACGGTGAGTGGGAAGAAGTCGACGCCTTCACGCAGCGACTTGTTTGCGGTGGCGGTGACCAACATTTCGGTACCGCCGAGTCGGGCGACCACGGCTCCGTCCGCCTGACCGGCCAACTTGCCGGTGCTCAGGGCGAACTCTTTGCCGCCTATGGTCCCCATAACGGAGATTTCGGGCACTAAGTGCTCCTTGTGTATGGAGCCATGCCCGTTGGCAGTAGTCATGTCTCAGATTCCCGAGACATCGCCACTGACAACCGACAGGGCTCAGTGTCTTGTCGTGGACCTTCGGGCCCACGTTCCGCGAGCTGCGCGTGCGCGCCCGCGAAATCTGTTCAGCGCCGCAGCCCCAGCTTCGCGATGAGGCTTCGGTAACGCTCGACGTCCTCCCTGCGGAGATAGTCGAGAAGTCGGCGACGCTTGCCGACCATCATCAGCAGGCCGCGCCGGCTGTGATGGTCATGCTTGTGCTCACGAAGATGCTCTGTGAGCTCGTTGATCCGCTCCGTCAGGAGCGCCACCTGGACCTCCGGGGAACCGGTGTCACTCTTGTGGGTGCCGTATTCGGCGACGATCTCGGTTGTTGTCTTCATTGCGCGTAAAACCTGAATTATCCCGGGGGAGCAATCAGAACTTTAGCAGTGGGGGCATGCTATCCCCAACCTGGACCGACGTCCGACCCCCATCCGTGGTCAACGCACCTGCCCCGACCCGTAGAGGACATAGCGCTCGCTGGTGAGGGACTCCAGGCCCATCGGGCCCCGCACATGCAGTTTTTGGGTGGAGTTCCCGATCTCGGCTCCGAACCCGAACTCCTCGCCGTCCGTGAAGCGGGTGGAGACATTGACCGCCACCACGGCGGTGTCGATGCCGGCCACGAATCGGTCGGCGGCCGCCCTGTCCTCGGTGACGATGGCCTCGGTGTGGCCCGTCCCGAACCTCCGGATGTGCTCGATTGCCGCATCCACATCGGAAACGACCCGGACCGCCATCACCAGATCCAGGAACTCTGTGGCCCAATCGCCCTCAGTCGCCTCCAGCATCTCGGGGACCAATTCCCGGGAACGCTCATCCCCTCTCATCTCCACCCCCTCCGTCATCAGGGCCTGGGCCACATCGACCAGGAACCGGTCGGCAACAGCCTCGTGCACGAGGAGGGTTTCGGCGGCGTTGCACACTCCCGGCCGCTGCACCTTGGCGTTCACCACGATCGACCGGGCCATGTCGAGGTCGGCCGCCGAGTCCACGTACACATGGCAGTTGCCTGCCCCATCGATCACGGTCGGAACCGTGGCGTCGGCCCTGACCGCGTCGATCAAACCGGGACCGCCGCGGGGTATGAGGAGATCGACCCACTCGGTGGCCTGCATGAGCGCCTTGGCCCCGTCCCGGGAAGTGTCCTCCAGTAGTTGCACCCCATCACTGGGAAGACCCGTTTGGGAGAGGGCCTCCCTGAGAGCTGCACTGATCGCCTTGTTGGACCGAAGCGCATAGGACGAGCCACGGAGGATCACCGCGTTGCCCGATTTGATGCAAAGCCCGGCGGCGTCGGCTGTCACGTTGGGGCGGGCCTCGTAGATGACGGCCACCACTCCAAGCGGCACCCGAACCCGATGGAGACGGATCCCATTGTGCAGGACCCAGCCCCCGGTTTCACGGCCAACCGGGTCCGGCAGGGAAGCCACCGTCCGCAAACCGGCTGCCATCGCCCGGACCCTGGCTTCGGTGAGACGGAGGCGGTCCAGAAGTGCTCCGGCGATGCCTTCGCCCTCGGCCTGTTGAAGGTCGGCTTCGTTGGCGGCGAGGATATCGGTCGTGGCGCCGTTGACCGCCTCTGCCATCTGAACCAAGGCCTGCTGCCGAGCTTCACCTTTGCTTTGGGCAAGATCACGAGAGGCATCCCGGGCTCGCCGCCCGATCGTGTCGATCATGGGACAAGCCTATCGGCGGGCCTGTGCTCGACTGCGAGGAGGACGAAGTCGTCACGATGGATGACAACGCCGCCAACCTCCGAACTGTGGCGCCCGATCGAGCGACGGGCCTGATCCCCCGTCATCGTCGTCAAACCCTTGCCGATGAGACGGCCGTCTGGGCCCAGCACCTCGACCGCGGCACCGACGTTGAACTCACCTTCGACCGATGAGACACCAACCGCGAGAAGCGACTTGCCGCCCTCCAACAAGGCGAGGGTGGCCCCGTGATCGACCATGACCTTGCCCTCCGAGGGCTGCCCGAAGGCGATCCAGAGCTTGCGCGCCGAGAGCCGCGTCTCATGGGGGGTGACCCAGGTCCCCACCTCCTCACCGGCCACTGCCCGGGCGAGGACATCTGCTTCCCGGGCATCGGCGATGACGGTGGGGATACCTGACCAGGCCGCCATCCGGGCCGCGGCCACCTTGGTGGCGGCCCCACCCGAGCCGAACGGGCCCGGGTCGCCGGCACCGACCACATCGAGGGTGGTGTCGGTGGGCCGCACCGCTGTGAGCAGCTCGGCGTCAGCCACGATCTTGGGGTCGGCCGAATAGATACCTCCAATGTCGGTGAGGATCACCAGGATCCCGGCTGACACCAGATGGGAGACGATGGCGGCCAGACGGTCGTTGTCCCCCAATCGGAGCCCCTCCACCACGACGGTGTCGTTCTCGTTGACGATGGGGACCACGCCCAGTGCCAGCATCCTCTCCAGAGCTTCCCGGGCATACAGGTATTGACTTCGGTTGGCCAGGAGGTCCTTGGTCAGCAACACCTGGCCCACCACCCTTCCCCGTTCGGAGAACAACGCCGAGTACCGCTCCATGAGCCGGCCCTGGCCCACGGCTGCCGCTACCTGAAGACCGGGAACGTCCTTTGGCCTGCGATCCAGCCCGAGCACCGGCAAGCCGGCGGCCACGGCACCGGACGACACGAGGATGGTCGGGTATCCCGCGCTCCACATCGCTGCGACCAGGTCTGCGGTGCGGGCCAGGGCTTCCAGGTCCAGTTCCCCGGTTCGTTGCACAAGGCTCGACGAGCCGGCTTTCATCACCACCGGCATCCCGACCGGGATCTGGTGACGGCCGCTGTCAGACATCTCGGGGCCCCGGGTCCAGGCTCTCGAGCACTTCGCGGACCGTCTCGACATCAACGCTCATCTGCTTGATCAACGCGGAAACCTCTTCGAATCTCAGTTCGGGGCGAAGTCGCTCCACGAATTCGAGGGTCATTGTCTCGTCGTAGCAGTCGTCGTTGAAATCGAGCAGGTGAGCCTCGACCACTAGCTCGGTTCCCCCGAAGGTGGGGCGGACGCCCACATTCACAGCCGCCTGATGACGCTCACCGCGAAGCAAGGCGTAGGCCGCATACACCCCGTGCCCGGGGATGACCTTGCGCCCCGGTGGCTCCAGGTTGGCAGTGGGAAAGCCGATCTCCCGACCCCTTCCGTCGCCATGGATCACGACATTGGACAACGAGTAGCGAGATCCCAGCAAACCGGTTGCGGCGCGCATGTCCCCCATCTCGATCATGGCCCTTATCCCGGAAGACGAGATGGCACCATCAGCAGTCTGCTGCAGCTCCACGACATCGACTTTGAAACCCTCGAGGTCACCGGCGCGGCGGAGAAAGGCGACATCCCCTGACCGATCCCTGCCGAAGTGAAAGTCGGTCCCCACGACCATCGCCGCCATCGCCAGCCGTTGCTCCAGCACCTGGCCCAAGAACTCCCCGGCCTGCAAATGACGGATCTCGGCCAGATTCAGCACCCCCACCAGCTCGACCCCCGCTCCGGCGAGCAGGCCCAGGCGCTCGTCGATGGTGGTGATCAGACGGGGATGGGTACCCGGAGCCAGGACCTCGGCAGGGTGTGGCTCGAAGGTGAGAATCGTCGGGACGTGCCCGGTCGCCCGCAACCGTTCGATCAGCGTGCGATGGCCGAGGTGGACACCGTCGAAGACACCCACCGTCACCGCGGTCGGCGAGGTCTGCGTCTCCCAGCTCGCCCAAGGCCCGCGGAGCACCCTCATGAGACGAGGACCACCTCGGGGATGACCTGTTCCCCGCTTCGCCGGTAGATGGCAAGCAGCTCCCCTGCATCGTCGAGCACCCGAACCGCTCCGTCCGGGACCTCGACCAGCTCGCCGTGCTCAAAGCGCGCACCATTGCTGACTCGCTCGGCTGTCTCCGAGCCCACCGTGATCGCCGGCAGGTCGCCTAGCGCCTGAGAGGGGCTGAGCATCCGCTCCTCCCATTGATCCAGGTCGTCCACGGAAACACCACAGGCATCGACTTCCAGCGAGCCGATGCGGGTCCGCCGGAGTGCGGTCAGATGCGCCGAGCCTCCAAGCACGGCGGCCATGTCCGCAGCCAGTGACCTCACATAGGTCCCCTTTCCACAAACCACCCTGAAGTCGACCTCGGGGTAGGGGCCGGAGCCAACCGAGAGGATCTCCAGCTCGAACACCTGGACCGGACGGGCGTCTCGCTCCACGACCTCTCCCCGACGCGCCAGCTCATAGAGACGGCGCCCCTGGTGCTTGAGGGCGGAGACCATCGGCGGTATCTGGTGGATGGTCCCGACGAACCTCTTCGCAGCCGCCTCCATCTCCGCCTCACTGAACTCCATCGGCTCGCGCTCCAGGACGGCTCCGTCGGAATCGAGGGTGTCGGTGGCGACGCCAAACTGGGCGGTCGCCAGGTATTCCTTCGGTTGTTCCTGAATGAAGCGGATCAGCCTGGTCACCGGGCCCACCGCCACCACCATCGCCCCGGTGGCGAGAGGGTCGAGGGTCCCGGCGTGTCCCACCTTCTTGATCCCGGTCGCCCGGCGCACCATGCCGATGACGGCGTTCGACGTCACGCCGCCGGGCTTGTCGACCACCAGGAACCCCTTGGTCACCGGAAGTCCTCTATCCGCTTCCGCACTTCATCAAGCGCATCTTTTGCGTCGCCAACGAATGTCGCCCCCGCGGCGAGCCGGTGGCCACCACCGCCCAATTCGGCAGCAAGCGAGCCGACGTCGGTCGCTCCTCTCGACCGCAGGCTGAGCTTGACCTTGCCATCGGCGTGCACCTTCGCCAGAACCGCGACATCGGCTTCGACCGCGAGCCTGACCGTGTCGACCAGGTTGTCGATGTCCCCCCAGTCGATCCCGGCTTCGTCGAGATCGGCATGGGTGATGACGGCCGTGACCAGTCCCTTGTCTTTGTCGAGCTCGGCGCGGCTCAGTGCCGCCCCCGCGGCCTTCAGATACCCGAAGGGCACCTCCTCGTAGATATGACGGCTGATCTCGGGAGGTCGAGCACCCGCAGCCACCAGCTCTGCCGCAAGTTCCAAGGTCGAGGGGCTGGTGTTGGCGTATTGGAACCGGCCTGTGTCGGTGACGATAGCGGTGAGCAGACAGGTGGCGATCTCGGGAGTCAGCGGCCAGCCAAGGGTCCTGAGCAACAAGGCGACAAGCTCTCCCGTTGCCGCCGCGGCCCCATCCACCACGGCGATATCGCCGAAGCCACCGTTGGTGGCGTGGTGGTCGATCACGATGGTGGTGCCTGCCTTGGATGCATTCTCGGCAAGTTCCCCGAGACGATCGAGTGAAGCGGCGTCGAAAACGATCATGGTCTGCGGCTCGGCGGGGAAATCCTGGGGTGAGACCAGGAGCGCAGTGGGGAGAAAGGCGAAGCCGGCAGCCACGCCGAATGGCGTCCCGAAGCTGGCCACCACTTTCTTTCCGGCGTTCTCGGCGGCGATCCCGAGACCGAGCATCGACCCCAGGGCGTCGCCGTCGGGCCCGACATGGCAGGCCAGTGCCAGTGATTCGGCAGAAGAGATCGCCTCAGCCGCTGCCTCGAGGATCGCCCGGTCGATCATTCGCCTATGCCCTCCTCCTCATGCAGGCCCTTGAGGATGGTTTCGATGCGGTCGCCACCGACCACTCCCTGGTCGATCTCGAATTCGAGAGTGGGTGTGTATTTAATCCGGACCTGGCGACCGATCGCCGATTGCAGGCGGCGGGAGGCCTTGCGCAGGGCGACCAACGCCGCTTCCTGGTCGTCGGCACCCAGGACATCGACATACACCACGGCCGAGCGCAGGTTGGGGCTGGTCTCGACGGCAGTTATCGAGACCATCTCGAGACGATCGTCGTTCATCCTCTCCATTTCCTCGGCAAGGACCTCCCGGAGAGTGGAGTTGACCTTGAGCATTCGTGGGCTGGTATCCCTCATCCCGGATCCTCCAACTCGCTGATGTGAATGTCGAGCACCTCGACCTCCAATCGCGTGTCAAGGTAGCGACGAAGCTTCGCGATCTGAGCCGCCAGGCTGTCACCGTCTCGGGTTGCGATCGCCACCCCCAATGCCGCCCGCTGCCATCGGTCGTGATGGTCGACCTCGGCCACACTTAAGGACCCCAGCCGTTTGATGCCTTCGACCAGGGGACGCAGGATCGCCCGTTTCGCTTTGAGCGACTTTGCGCTGGGCAGATGCAGTTCGACCCTGAGGGCCGCGGCTCGCATCAGGTTCGAGCGACCTCGCGGATCAGGTAGGCCTCGATTGTGTCGCCCTCCTTGACGTCGTTGTAGTTCTCGAAGCTCATGCCGCATTCGAACCCGGCAGCCACTTCTCGAACGTCGTCTTTGAAGCGCTTCAGCGAGGCGACGACTCCGTCGTGAATGATGATCCCATCCCGGAGCAGCCTCGCCTTGGCGCCTCGCTGGACGACACCTTCCACCACGTAGCACCCGGCGACAGTCCCGGCTTTGGGAACCTTGAAGATCGCCCGGACCTCGGAGCTGCCCAGGACCTGCTCATGTTCCTCCGGTGCCAGCTGGCCAACCAGCAGGAGCTCGATGTCGTCGAGCATCTCGTAGATGATCCCGTAGGTGCGGATCTCGATCCCGGCCTGTTCTGCAGCCTTGCGGGCCTTTGGCTCCGGACGCACGTTGAAACCGACGATCACCGAATCGGTGACCTCGGCCAGGGTGACGTCGTTCTCGTTGATCCCGCCCACGGCTCCGTGAACGATCTGGATCCTTCCGCCCTCGCGCTCGATCTTGACAATGGACTCGCGCAAGGCCTCGATCGAGCCCTGGGCGTCGGCTTTGACGATGAGGTTGAGGTGGGCCTCGTCGGTGCGCAGCTGATCGAGCAAGCTCTGCAGCCTGTCACGCGCCGATGGCACCGCCTGATTCGCCAACCTCAGCTCTTGTGCCCGCTCCATGGCGAGACGGCGTGCCTCACGGTCCGACTCCACCGCTTCGAAGTAGTCACCCGCCACGGGCACGTCGTCCCAACCCATGATCTGCACCGGGACGGAGGGTCCCGCGGAAACCACTGGCTGCCCGTTCTCGTCCATGAGGCCACGGGCTCGCCCGGCGACGGCGCCCGCCACGAAGGCGTCCCCCTTCTTCAGGGTGCCCCGCTGGATGATCACGGTTGCGACCGCACCCTTCCCCGTCTCGAATCGGGCTTCGACCACTACACCCGAAGCCGGAGCGTTGGGGTTCGCCTTGTATTCCTCGAGTTGAGCGATGAGGTCGACCACCTCGAGCAGGTCCTCGACTCCGTCACCATTCAGTGCCGACACCTCGACACTGGGCACATCACCGCCAAGTTCCTCGGTGATGATGTTGTGCTCGGTCAACTCGGTCCTCACCCGCGTGGGGTCTGCCCCAGGCAGGTCGATCTTGTTGATGGCAACCACGGTCTTGACGCCAGCCGCCCGAGCGTGGGAGATGGCCTCCACCGTTTGAGGCATCACACCATCGTTGGCAGCGACCACCAGGACCACGATGTCGGTGATGTTGGCCCCGCGGGCCCTGAGGGCAGTGAAGGCCTCGTGACCTGGAGTATCAATGAACGTCACGGGGTGCCCGTTCACATCCACCTGATAGGCGCCGATGTGCTGGGTGATCCCTCCCTGCTCCCCTTCGACGACGCTCGTCTTGCGAATCTGGTCGAGAAGGGTGGTCTTGCCATGGTCGACGTGGCCCATCACGGTGACTACGGGTGGCCTCGGCTCGAGGTCGTCGGCGCTGTCTTCGTGCTCGGGGCGTTCCGGGACCATCGGGGCCGCGGGGGCGGTCTCGATCTCGATCATGATCCCGTAAGACTCGGCGATCTCCTCCATGAGGTTCGCCGGCATGGTCTGGCCGGCGCCTACTGGCAAACCCCGCAGCAAGAGGGTTTTGACGATCTCACTGGAGGGCACACCGAGCGCCTCGGCGAAATCCTGCACCGATACCCCCTCCCGCAGCGACGCCAGACCCACCTGGGGCTCCTCGGCAATCGCGGCGCTGACCAGCTCTCCAGTTGTTGCCCCTTCGGGAACGGGTTGGCCGTCCGGGGCCAACCCCGGCTCGACCGATTCGACGTCGGCCGCCGGTGGTTCGTCGCCGACCACAGCGAGCCGAAGCAGTTCTATCGCCTCTTCGTCCAAGCCCGAAGACGCCGTCTTCACATCGACCCCTAGCGTCTTGGCGTGCTCGAGAACGACTTTCGACTCAACACCCAGATCCCGGGCCAGTTCATAAACCCTCACACCTCACCCCTCCTCATTCACTCTCGTCATCGTTCGTCTCGACAACCGCGTCCTCATCGTCGGTTGTCTCGGTGAAGACTTCCTCTGTCGTCTCCACGCCCTCATTCTCGGGAGTTTCCACCTCACCCTCAACCGTCTCCTCGCCAACGATCTCAGGCTCCGCCTCCGGTTCTTCACCCTCGCTGTCCGAGCGAATGTCGACCTTGTACCCGGAGAGACGGGCGGCCAGACGAGCGTTCTGACCCTCCTTGCCGATGGCCAGGGAGAGCTGGTGATCCGACACGACCACATCGGCCATCTTTTCGGCCTCGTTGATATGGACCTCTTTCACCTTGGCCGGGCCCAGCGCCTCGGCGATGAATTGGCCGATGTCATCACGCCACTGGACGACGTCTACCTTCTCGCCCCTCAACTCGTTGACTACCTGGCGCACCCTCGAGCCGCGGGCTCCGACACAGGCGCCCTTGGGATCGACGTTGGAATCATGGGAGACAACGGCGATCTTGGTGCGGTGCCCCGGCTCGCGAGCGATGTTCACGATTTCCACCGTGCCATCGGTCAACTCCGGCACCTCGAGCTCCAGGAGACGGCGCACCAGGTCGGGGTGGCTCCTGGAGACCACGATCTGCGCCCCCTTGGCCTCGTTGCGCACCTCGAGGATCAACGCCTTGACCCGGTTGCCCCGCTCCAGACGCTCGAAAGGGATCCTCTCAGATCCTGGGAGGATCGCCTCGGCATCCCCTAGGTCGAGGATGACTGACCGATAGTCGACCTGCTGCACGAGCCCGGTGACGAGGTCTCCTTCGCGGCCTTCGTACATCTCATAGACGTGCTCCCGCTTGGCCTCACGCAGCTTGTGTTGCATCACCTGCTTGAACGACTGGGCTGCGATCCGCCCGAAGGCCTCCCCTTCCGGGGTGTCCTCCCATTCGGCAATCACATTGCCCTCTTCGTCCAACTCTTGGGCGTACACCGTCACCTCGCCGGAGTCGGGGTCGATGGTGACCCGCGCCTCCTCGGCCGCCCCCGGGCTGCGCTTGTAGGCAGCCACCAGGGCGTTGGCGAAGGCGTCGAGGATGGTGTCGACCGCCACGCCCCTCTCCCGGGCGAGGACTTCGATCGCCTCCATCATCGTGTCAAGCTTCATAGTTCTCCTTCAGTGCCCCGGCTTGGGGGCCTTTTCCCACCTGAACACTGTGTTCGCGGTGAGGACGTCTTCGTAGTTGACAACCTGGCTCTGGCCCTCGCCCTCCACCGTGAAAGAGCTCTCTCCAGCGTCGGCGATCACGCCTCTGACCGTGGCTTTGCCCCCCTCCACGACGACCTTGGCAACAACTTCGCGGCCAAGTGACTTCACATAGTGGTTGGGACGGCGGAGCTTTCTCTCCAGACCCGGTGAGGTGACCTCGAGTTGATAGGAATCGTTGAGCTCCGTCGCATTGTCCAGGAGACGGGAGACACCGCGAGACACCTCGGCCAGCCGCTCGACATCGACATCCTCGCCGTCGACCACGATTCGGACCACCTTCCCCGACCCGCGGCCCAGCAACTCGACATCGTCGAGCTCCAGATGTTCGGCGGTCAGATAAGTCTCGACCACCGGCCAGATGTCGGCCACTGTTGTCACCTATGTCACTCCACAACAATTCAGGTGGGTACCAAAGGCGCCCACCTGGTCAAAAAAGCGTCCTGTTGTCGGATCTGATTATACGGGAGTCACGAAGGCTCAGTGCCGAGGCGCCGGGACTCGACGGCGGCACGCACCGTGCCCACCAGGTCGCCTAGCGGGACCTCCGACTTCACCATCCCCCGGCGGGTAGTGAGCTCGATCACCCCCTCGGCAACACCGCGGGGGCCAACTGTGACCCGATAGGGAATGCCGATCAGCTCCGAATCGGCGAATTTCACCCCGGGACGCTCGTCGCGGTCGTCGAGAAGGACTTCGATCCCGGCTGCAGTCAGCTCCTGATACAGCCCTATGGCGACCTCCATGGTTGGACCGTCATCGGGGCGAACGACGGTGATCACGACTTCGTAGGGCGCCACCGAGACCGGCCAGATGATGCCGCCTTCGTCATGCGAGGACTCGACCACCGCTGCCATGGCCCGCTCGACGCCGATCCCGTAGGAGCCCATGATGATCGGCCGGCTCTCGCCTGATTCGTCCTGGACCGTGGCCCCGAAGGCCTCGGAGTATTTGGTCCCCAGCTTGAAGATGTGACCCACCTCGATCCCCTTCCAACGCTCCAAGGGGCGGCCGCAAACCGAGCACGGCTCGCCGGCGCCAACCGCTCTCAGCTCGGCCCACACTCCGACCTCGATGTCTCGACCCAGATCCACGCCCGAGTAATGCCAATCGTCCTCGTTTGCCCCCGTGACCAGCTTCTTTCGACCTTCGAGAGCGCGATCAGCGATCACTGTCGGCCCCCTGACCCCGACCGCCCCCAGACTCCCCGGGTCGGCGCCCAGTAGCTCCCGGATCTCCTCGGGCTGCGCGGGCCGGGCCTCGATCGCACCGGTGACGTCCATCAGTTTCTGCTCCTGGAGCTCGTGATCACCGCGCAGCAAGACGAGAACCGGCTCTCCGTCGAGGATGTAGACCAGAGTCTTGATCTGACGGTCCGGCGAAGCGACCTCGGGATGAGCCTCGGCCAGCGCTTTGATGGTCCGCAGCCCTGGTGTCGGGAACCGCTCGAGATCGGCGCCCGCCCCATCGTCGACTGGCTCCACCGCCGACGCCGCCCGTTCCACATTGGCCCGATATCCGCAGTTGCCGCAGGTGACGATCCAATCCTCGCCCGCCTCGCTGCGCACCATGAACTCGACCGATTCCGAGCCCCCCATTGCCCCCGAGGAGGCTTCGACGTCGATCGGGTCGAGCCCACATCGGCGGAAGATGGCGAAATAGGCGGCGCGGTGCCGGTCGAAGCCGCTGTCGATGCCAGGAAGGTCGATGTCGAGGGTGTACGAGTCCTTCATTGTGAACTCACGGACCCTCAACAGCCCGGACTTGGGGCGGGGCTCGTCACGGAACTTGGTCTGGATCTGGTACCAGATCTGGGGAAGCTCCCTATATGAGAAGAGCTCGGTGGCAATGCTGGCAAAAACCTCTTCGTGGGTCATCCCCAAGGCGTGATCGACCTGCTTTCGGTCCTGAAGCCGGAAAAGGTTGTCACCCATCAAGTCCCAGCGCCCACTCGTCTTCCAGATCTCGGCGGGGTGGAGGGCCGGCAGGAGAAACTCCTGGCCACCGATCCGGTTCATCTCCTCACGGATGATCCCGGCGACCTTGTTTCGAACCCTCACCCCCAAAGGGAGAATCGAGTAAGAACCGGCTGCCAGCTGACGGATGAAGCCCCCCCTGACCAGGAGCTTGTGACTTATCGCCTCAGCGTCGGCGGGGGCGTCTCGAAGAGTTGGGATGAAGGCCTGGGTCCAGCGCATGGTGTGAACCTCTCCGTAATTGGGATCTGTAGGTCCGTATTTGACCCCTCCTGGTCCCAATTACGTGAGGGGAAAGGCGACGGTAGTCAGTCGGACCGGGCGACCTCGGCCACACGTTCCCGGCGATCTTTGGAGTGGTTGACATCCCCCTGAATCTGGATCAACTCCTCGCGGGCTGCTGCTGCGATCTCCGCCGCGTTCGCCTCGGCGTGGGCCAACCGGCTCTCGACACCCTCATCCACCAGTTTGCGCGCCTCATCGAGCAACGCTTCGACCATGTCTGCCTCTGGCACCACCCGAACCACCTGGCCCTTGATGAACAGATGGCCCTTGCCACGGCCGGCGGCGATCCCGATGTCGGCTTCCCGCGCCTCCCCGGGGCCGTTGACGACACACCCCATCACCGCCACTTGTATCGGCAGGTTCTCGGCTTCGAGAGCGGCCTGGGCCCTGGTGGCCACGTCGATGACGTCGACCTCAGCCCGGCCACACGATGGGCAAGCGATGAGGTCCAAGCCCTTGCGCTCCCTGAGACCGAGGATCTCCAGAAGCTGGCGACCGGCTCTGGCCTCTTCCACCGGGTCTGCCGTCAATGAGAAACGGATGGTGTCCCCGATTCCCTCATTGAGCAGGGTGGAGATGCCGGCCACCCCCTTGATCAATCCGGCGGGAGGGGGCCCGGCTTCGGTGACTCCGAGGTGGAGCGGATAGTCCACCGTCTGGGACAACAGACGGTAGGACTCGATCATCGAAGGCACATTCGAGTGCTTCACCGAGATCTTGATGTCGGTGAAGTCGACTTCTTCGAGATATCGGATCTCTTTGAGGGCCGAGTCGACCAGGGCTTGGGGGACAGCGCTGCCGTATTGCTCGAGGATGTCCTTGTCGAGCGATCCGGCATTGACCCCAACCCTTATCGGGACCCCGCGGTCTTTGGCCTCCCGGGCCACGGTCTTGATCTGATCCTCTTTGCGGATGTTGCCCGGGTTGAGACGAAGACCCTGGACCCCCGCCTCGAGCGCGGCCAGGGCCAGACGGTATTGGTAATGGATGTCGGCGATGATCGGAACCGGGGACCTGGGGACGATCTCGGCCAACCCCTGGGCTGCCTCTACCTCGTTGCATGTGATGCGGACGATGTCGGCGCCGGCACCAGCCAGCGCGTAGACCTGCGAGAGCGTGCCATCGACGTCCGCGGTCTTGGTCGTCGTCATGGACTGCACCGAAATCGGTGCTTCGCCCCCTACCGCGACTTTGCCGACACGTAGCTGACGGGTCGGGCGTCTCGGGACCATGGCTATGACAGGCTCAGCGGATTCACGATGTCGAGGATGATCGCCACAAAACCAAGGAAGGCGAAAATAGCGATCACCGCCGCCGCCACCGGGGCCAGTTTGCGCACATTGGCCTCACGCCCTGTGACCTTCTCGTAAAGGGCCACCGCGAAGTGCCCGCCGTCGAGGGGGAAGAGGGGCAACAGGTTGATCGTGGCCAGGATCACGTTGACAAAGGCGAGGACCGCGAGGAAGGCGCCGGTCGACGGCGCCTGGGTGCCGATGTTGACGATGCCGATCGGGCTCACCGGTCTGATCTCCTCGTCGACGTCGGTGTCGCCGGCAAAGACCCCCAGGTACTGGGCGAGACTGGACGGCCTGAGCATGTCTCCCAGTGCCTGGAAGGTGAAACCGATGCCGTCCCAGATCTGCATGCCGGCGATGCCGATCGCCTCCACCGGGCCCGGTTGATGGTTCTCGATCAGCGGGGCGATACCAAGGAACCCGGTGGTCCCGGAACCCCCGGGACTGTCTCGCTCGACCAAGTCGACCTCGAGCATGAGCGTCTCACCGGCCCGGTTCACCGTTACCGTGGTTGGGCCGCCGCCCACCGAGACGAGGGCAGAAGAGATGTCCTCCCAGGTGTCGATCTGATGGGGCCCGATCGCCACCAGGACATCGCCGCTCTGCAGACCGGCCTCGAGGGCAGGGGTCGGGATCTTCTCACCACCCACATCCACGGTCTCGACGATCTCATCCACGGCCGGCTGGATCACATCGACCCCGTTGGCGAGCACGATCCCGTAGAAGATCAAGAAGGCGATCAGGAAGTTCATCGCCACCCCGGCCAGGACGACGACGGACTTCTCCCAGAACTTCTTCTCCCTATAGGTCCGGCCGACGTCAGCAGGATCGACATATTCGAGCGGGTTCATGCCGACAATCCGCACATATCCGCCCAAGGGAATCCACTTGACCCCATACTCGGTCTCACCCCGTTGCGTCGACCAGATCTTGGGCCCGAAACCGAAGAAGAACTGGGTCGTCTTCATCCCCACCGCCTTGGCCGCGAAGAAATGTCCTGCCTCATGGGCAGTGACGAAAACGATGATTGCGACGGCTGCCGCCAACCCTCCGAGCACGGTGACACGCTACCTTCGTCGTCGATCTAGTCAGCAAGCTCCTGCGATGAGGGAAGCCGCGGTGGCACGGGCCTCGGCATCGGCCGCGAGAACGGTTTCCACGTCGGGAACCTCCCGCCAGGGGACGGTTTCCAGGGTTCGGGCGACGACTTCCGCTATACCGAGAAATCCAAGGCGCCGTTGGAGGAAAGCCTCGACGGCCACCTCGTCAGCCGCATTGAGGACAGCGGGGCTGGAACCGCCCTGGATGCCGGCGGCGAACGCAATATCGATAGCCGGGAATGTGGCCCGATCCGGCTCTTCGAACGTCAGGCCGAGGTCGGTGAAGGAGAATCGGGGTACCGGCGTGGGTGCCCGCTCCGGGGCGGTCAACGCGTACTGGATCGGGATCCTCATGTCGGGACGGCCAAAGTGGCCCTTCCACGAGCCGTCCACGAATTCGACTGCCGAGTGCAGGATGGATTGCGGGTGGACCACGACCTCGATCGCCTCGAAGGGAATGTCAAAGAGGTGATGTGCCTCGATCACCTCCAAACCCTTGTTGAACAGTGTGGCCGAGTCGATCGTGATCCTCGGCCCCATCTCCCAGGTCGGGTGACGGAGCGCCTCCTCGGGGGTGACTTCGGCCAGCGATTCCCGATCCCGGCCCCGAAACGGCCCACCGGAGGCGGTCAGCAGCAGACGGGCCACGGATACCGGCGTCTCGCCGACAAGACACTGCATGAGCGCCGAGTGCTCACTGTCCACCGGAATCAACTCGCCACCGTGCCGGATGAGGGCCGCCTTCACCACCGGGCCCCCTGCTACCAGGCTCTCCTTGTTGGCGAGTGCAACCCGGTTGCCGGCCTCGAGAGCGGCCACCGTGGCCCGGAGGCCGGCCGCACCCACGATGCCGTTGACCACGATCGAACCTGGAGTGCGAGCCATTTCGATGATGGACCCGGTGTCATATGAGACCGATCGACCCAACTCACGCTCGAATACCGCCCTCTCCTCCTGGGATCCCCCGGCCACCGCGATCCGGGCCGCGGGGTATCGGACAGCTAGTTCTTTCAGCTCAGGCGAGGGGTGACGAGCGGCCAGACCCGCGACTTCGAAGCCAAGGCTGTCAGCGACTTCCAGGGTTTGGGAACCGATGGAGCCGGTCGCCCCGAGGACGACCACCGGTCGGGTCACAGAAGCCCGAAACCCCGGAAAAGGAAATAGATGGCGGGGACCGCGAACAGGAATGAGTCGATGCGATCGAGGATTCCGCCATGACCGGGCAAGGCCGAGCCCATGTCCTTGACACCCAAAGCTCGCTTCACCATCGACTCCACAGCGTCCCCGAGCGGGCCGAACACACCAACCACGGCAGCCGCCACCAGTCCCCTGGCGAGGCCTATGTCCTCCCATCCCGGGAAGGTGACGAGGATCGACGCAATCACCAGGCCGGCGATCATGCCGCCGAAGAAGCCCTCGATTGTCTTGTGTGGTGATAGAACGGGTGCCAGCTTGTTTCGCCCGAACGCCCTGCCGATGAAATAGGCGCCCGTGTCGTTGGCGGCGATGAGCAACACCACGAAGAGGATGTACTCCATGGGACGGGGGCCGGCTGCGATCAGAATCGCGAAGGACAGAAGGCCAACCCAGGCCATGGCGCCCACGGTCACGGCGGTGTCCTCCAGCGGCTGTCGTCGAGGGGAGAGCGCGAAGAAGAGCACGGATCCCGCAGCGAAGAGCGCCGCCCAGCCCCCGATTGCGAGCACTCCGGCGGTGTACGCACCTACCCCCATCAATGTGACGCCGAGCAGCCCGAACAGGGCCAGCGGGCGGTATCCGGCGTGGCGAACCGTGGCATAGAACTCACCGGCGGCCACCACACTCACCAGAATCACGAACGTCGTGAACCACCAGCCCCCCAGGAACAGACTTCCGAGGAACATCCCGAAGATGACGACCGCCGAGGCGACCCGCATCGCAAAGTCCGAGCTCGCGGCCTGCTCAACGGCCTCGTAGTCCTCCTCGCTGTCTGCGGTGGCGCCGGTCACGTCCTCGAAGCCCACCAATCCGCTGTCGACTCCGGGCATGGTGGCGGCCACCGCCTGTTGCTCCCACTCCTCTTTGGCGGCTCGGCTCACGTCCGCGGCAAGACCCCGATATTCCTCGGTTGTGGCCGCGGCGTAGTCCTCGGGGGTGTAGCCCTCGAGAGCGCTGCTGTCATCCGTCATCGCATGCCAATCGGTGAGATCTACGTCGCTGGGGGCGGCGAGCTCGATTTCGGGCGATATGAAGACGTCGGGATCGCCCTCGGAATCCTCCGCTTCCCAGGGTCGCCGGCCAACCTTGTCCTGTTCGCTGTCAGTGCGATCGCTCATACCTCGAGCAACTCTTCTTCCTTGTTGGCGAGTAGATGGTCGATCCTCACTACGAAGCGATCCGTGAGCTTTTGCAACTCGTCCTCTCCCCGGCGGATGTCGTCGTCTGAGATCTCACCGTGCATGGCCTCCATGTCGGTCTTCAAGTGACGTCGGATGTTACGGACCGCGACCCGCCCTTCCTCGGCCATGTGTTTCACGACCTTGATCAGATCCCGGCGACGATCCTCGGTCAGGGGTGGGAACGCGATCCTGATCACTGACCCGTCGTTGGACGGGTTGAGGCCCAGATCCGACTGCTGGATGGCCTTTTCGATGTCGGAGACCGTTGACCGGTCGAAGGGGTTGACGACGAGCAGCCGCGGCTCGGGCACGGCAATGGATGCCAATTGCTGGAGGGGGGTTGGCGACCCGTAGTAGTTGACCTGGATCCGTTGCAGAAGCTGAGGGTTGGCCCGGCCGGTTCTAACCGTGGAAAACTCGGTAGCGACGTGATCGGTTGCCATCTCCATCTTGTGCTCGGCCTCGGTCAAGAGATCACTGATTATCGCTCTCACCTCCTCAGTGGATGACCGTGCCGATTCGCTCGCCGCTGACCGCTTTCAGAATGTTTCCTGGGGCGATCATGTCGAACACGACTATGGGCACTCCGTGCTCCTTGCACATCGTAACGGCGGTGGTGTCCATGACCCTGAGTTCGCGGGAGATGAAATCCATGTAGGAGAGGTCCGGCATGCGGTTGGCGTCGGCGTGGGTGGCCGGGTCGGCGTCGTAGATCCCATCGACCTTGCTTGCCTTGAGCAGGACGTCGGCCCCGATCTCGACCGACCTCAACGCGGCCGTGGTGTCGGTGGTAAAGAACGGGTTCCCGGTGCCGGCGGCGAAGATCACGCAGCGCCCCTTCTCCAGGTGGCGGATCGCCCGCAATCGGATGTAGGGCTCGGCCAGCTCTTGCATAGTGATGGCGCTCTGCACACGGGTCGGCACTCCCTGCTTCTCCAGCGCATCTCTCAGAGCCAGGGCGTTGATGACCGTGGCCAGCATCCCCATGTAATCGGCAGAGGCGGGATCCATCCCTTTGGCCGCCTGGGAGACCCCCCGAAATATGTTGCCACCCCCGACGACAACGGCGACTTGAACGCCGGTGGCGTGAGCTTGGGCAACCTCGCCGGCAACCCGGACCACAGTCGCCGGGTCGATGCCATAGCCGATGCCCGGATCGGCGAACGCCTCGCCGGAAAGCTTGAGCACTACCCGTCGCGGCCTGTCCATCACATCGCTCTCCTACTCACCGACAGCCAACCGGGCGAACCTGCGCACGGAGATGTTCTCACCCATCTTGGCCGCGAGCTGGGAAACGAGGTCGCCCACGGTCCCATCGAATTTCTCATTGTTCACGAATCTCTGGTCGTAAAGCACTTTCTCGGTGTACCAGGAGTTGAGCCTCCCTTCGACGATGCGCTCGACCACGGCCTCCGGCTTGCCTTCGGCCGCCGCCTGACGACCAAGCAACTCTCGCTCCATTTCCACCTCGTCGGGGTCGGCGTGCTCGCGGGTTATCCACGACGGGTTCCCCCAGCTCACGTGCATCGCGATGTCGTCAGCGGCCTCCCGGAACTCGTCGCTCTTGGCCACGAAGTCGGTCTCACAGGCCAGCTCGACCATGACACCCATCACCGGACGCCCGCTCTGGACATGGATGTAGCTGCCGATCGTGCCTTCGTTCGCCTCGCGGTCGGCTCGCTTCGCAATGCTGGCCTGACCTCGCTCTCTGAGAAGCTCGAATGCCTTGTCGAAGTCGCCCTCGGCGTCGGCCAATGCCTGTTTGGCGTCCATCATCCCGACGCCGGCGTCGACCCGGAGCTTCTGAACGTCCTTGGCGGTGAAGTCGGCCATGATCGATCTCAGGCCTCTTCTGCGTCGTCAGCCTTGGCTGTCTTGGCCATGGCCAGCTCCCGCCCTTCGATGGCGGCGTCGGCAAGGGCCCCGGCGATGAGATCGGCGGCACGGATCGCGTCGTCATTGCCCGGGATCACGTATTCGACGAGATCAGGGTCGCAGTTGCTGTCGACGAGGGCGATCACGGGAAGCCCGAGCCGCGAAGCCTCGATTACCGCAGTGGTCTCGGCGTTGACATCGATCACGAACACGGCGTCGGGAATCCGTTGCAGGTCGGCCACGCCGCCCAGGTTCTGCTCCAGCTTGCCCAGCTCACGGCGCAGTTTCAGCCGCTCCTTCTTGGGCAACGAATTGATCTCACCGCTCTCCTCGAGATGGCGCAGCTCCCGCATGTAGAAGATCCGCTTCTGGATGGTGGCGAAGTTGGTGAGCATTCCGCCCAGCCATCTGAAGTTGACGTAAGGCATCCCGGAACGGACGGCGTGCTCCGCCACCGCAGTCTGGGCCTGCTTCTTGGTGCCGACGAAGAGCACGGTGCCTCCCCCAGCCACCAGGTCTCTGACATAGGCCGTCGAGTCGTTGATCTGCTGCAACGTCTGACGCAGATCGATGATGTGAATGCCGTTGCGCTCCCCGTAGATGTAGGGGCGCATTTTTGGGTTCCAGCGTCGGGTCTGATGCCCGAAATGGACGCCGGCCTCCAAGAGTTGCTTCATGGTGACCATGGCACCGATGATTCCTTTCTGGTTGTACCTCCGCCCGCCGGTGGATGAACCACCCGACTCTTTCGAGTCACTCTCTTCGGGACGCGCCCGACCAGTGAGGGTCAGCGAGCGTGCGTGATCCGGGAAGTCTACGGGTTGGCGGCGTGCTCCGACAATCCGCGTCGTCGGCCTCAGGGGACCCTGATTGCCCCCAGAGCGTCGAACAGTCGCTCGGAGGCCGTGTTTCCCTCGGTGATGAAAGCGAACACCTCGCGATGGGTGGCGCGGGCAAGACAGTCGAGACTTCCGAGCAATACGGCCCTCGCCAGCCCGTGGCGCTTGCTCGAGCTCTCAGTCATCACGTAAGAAACCAGGGGCGACCCTTCCCACCTCGCCAGGAGAGAAGCGGCCACCAGAACGCCTTCCATCTCGATGACCCGCGAGCATTCGAGCATCGGATCGAAGGAGAAATATTCCTCGATCTCGGTTCGGGCGTCCTCGATGCTCTCGCCCTCGTAGTCGATGGTCCCCAAATAGGCGTCCAGCATCAGGTTTGCCAGGCCTTCGGAATCGGTGGGCTCCGGCGCCCGGGTCACGACTCCGGCCAGCAGGGTGGACAGGCCCCACCCGACGAGGTCTATCCGATACTGGTGACGGACCCGTTCGGTCACGGGTACTAACCCCAGGACGGCTCGCCGAGCCGGTTGCGAAGGGACATCATCGTCTTGGCATGGATCTGACAGACTCTCGACTCGGTGACCCCGAGCACGTCGCCGATCTCGGAGAGAGTCATGCCCTCGTAGTAGTAGAGCGTGATCACCAGACGCTCCCGGTTGGGAAGCCGGTTGATGGCGTCCACCAGGCCGCGACGGGTCTCTTCGGATTGGAAGGCTATCTCGGGCGAAACGCCGGTCGGATCGGCGAGCATCTCGCCCACAGAGGTGGACGACTCGTTGCCGACGAACTCGTCGAGGGCGGCAATCCCGGATCGGCCGATCTCAGCAAGGGCACTCTGCAAGTCCTCGACGGCCATCTCGAGGAAGTCCGCCAGCTCCTGGTCGGTCGGTGCCCGCTGCAGGTTGTGCTCCATCTCCGCCATGCCGGCCTCGATCTGACGGGCCCGAGAGCGCACCGACCGGGGCACCCAATCCAGGGCGCGCAACTCGTCGAGAATCGCTCCCTTTATCCGGTTGATGGCGTAGGTCTCGAACTTGAACCCTCGTTCCAGCTCGAACTTGTCGATGGCGTCGATGAGGCCGAACAATCCGTAACTGGCAAGGTCGTTTTGATCCACCGAACGGGGCAGGCCGGCGCCGACCCGGCCCGCCACATACTTGACCAGAGGGGAGTAGTGGAGGATCAACCGTTCCCGGGCATCGGCATCGGCCGAGGCCTTGAATCGCCCCCAAAGGGCTTCGAGCTGATTTGTCTCAGGCCCTTGGGTGGCTTCGGTCATAGGTCCCTCTTAGGTGCTGACGGGTCACGGCAGTGTAGATCTGGGTTGTCGCCAGGTCCGTATGTCCCAGGAGATCCTGCACCACCCTGAGATCGGCGCCCCCTTCGAGCAGATGGGTGGCGAAACTGTGGCGAAGGGCGTGAGGGAACGTCGCCATGCGGTCTTTCACGACTCTGCGGAGCCCTCTGGTATCGAGCCGACCGCCGCGCAACCCGACCCAGAGCCAGCGCCCGGCCTCCGCGGATGCCAGCCCGGGACGTCCTTCTTCCAAGTACCGGCGCAAGGATTCCTGAGCGGGCCGGCCCACCGGGATCCGTCTCGTC
The DNA here is from genome assembly GCA_035292685.1 of Acidimicrobiia bacterium. Lineage (GTDB taxonomy): Bacteria > Actinomycetota > Acidimicrobiia > Spongiisociales > ZC4RG35 > JALYNX01. Next base: position 2,633 of record DATDPP010000095.1, on the reverse strand, counting down.
TTCCTCCCCTTGCCGACGACGGTGATCATGTCCCCCCCGACGTCGGCGACGGTCAGCGAGGCCAACTCGGAGATGCGGAGACCGGTCGAATAGAGGGTGTCGAGGACCGCGCGGTCACGCAGGCCCTCGGGTGAGGAGGTGTCGATGGCCTCGATGGCGTGGATCACGGTTCGGATGGGTAGGGCATGGGGAAGCGGCCGATCGAGCCGGGGCCGGGCCACGCCCTCGAACGGGTTGACGCTGGCCGCGCCCCTGCGCCCTGCATCGTTGTAGAAGGCCCGAACCGCCGAGGCCTTTCGGGTGGCTGAGCGCCGGGAGTAACCCAGGGTGTCGAGGAAGGCCAGGTAGCGACGGGCATTCAACCGCTGCACAGCATCGACCCGGTGCACGCCGTTTCGGTCGCAATAGTCGAAGAACTGCGTGAGGTCGCGCCGGTAGGCCTCAACCGTGTTCGGGGAGAGGTCTCGCTGTTCGCGCATACGGGTCAGATAGTCGTCGACCGGGCCCGTGGCCCACACCGGCATGTCGGGGAGATGCACTCCTTTGATCCTAAAGCGAGATTTCGCGAGAACCAGTCAGATCGGAGCGACCAGGTCTCCGGAACGACGCACCTCGCCGGCGATCTCCATCCTCGCCAGCCGGGCCAGGGCCTGAGCCGGGGTGCAGCCCCACAACCCGGGCAAGTCGTCGATGGTGACCCCGGTAGGCGGGATCGTGATCCTGGTTGGCGGAGGTCGTCGGAGCGGCTTGCCCAGCACCAACTCCAACTCGGCGATCAGGTCTTCCACACCGAGGGCCGGATGAGCCCCGTCACGGATGAGGAGGTTGCAGCCCTTGGAAGCGGCCCGGTCGACATCGCCGGGCACCGCGAACACCGGTCGCCCCAGTTCTGCGGCGAGACGGGCCGTTATCAGCGCTCCCCCTTTTTCACCAGCCTCGACCACAACCACTGCCGAGGCGATAGCCGCGATCAACCGGTTCCTTGCCGGAAACCGCCAACGATCGGGCGGGGTGCCCGGCGGGTACTCCGACATCACCGCACCATGCCCGTCGAGGATCCGGTGATAGATCTCGCCGTGCTCGGCCGGATAGACCACGTCGATGCCGGAACCGAGGACGGCGACTGCCTGGCCATCCGCCTCGAGGGTGCCGCGATGGGCAGCGGCGTCGATGCCACGGGCCAGACCGCTGACCGTGGTCCACCCCGCCCGGGCCAGGGCCCGGCCAAAGGCCCCGGCGAGGTTCATCCCGTATCGGGTGCTCCTCCTGGTGCCGACAACGGCAACCGCCGGCGCGGTGGTGGTCTCACCCAACATGAACAGGGGCGGCGGATTCTCCAAATCGAGCAGCCCCTCCGGGTAATCCTCGTCGTCCGGGCTCACCAGACGATGCTCAGTCATCCCGCCATTCGCCGCGAAGCCCGATCGCCTCTGCCATGTGCTCCTCTTCGACCTGATCGACACCCGCCAGGTCGGCGATGGTCCGTGCCACCCGCCGCACCCGGTCCGCCCCGCGCGCCGTGAGCAGGACGTTGCCCACCGCCGCCGTCACCAGCCCTCTCGCCGCAAGGGACTCGAGCAGGGCCTCGCCAGGAGCGAGATAACGGTTGACCTGACCCCGACCCAGCTGAGCGACACGAGCCCTCTCCACCCGGGTCGCCACCTCGGAACTGGCCTCCCCAGCCTGACCCGAATACTCGCCGGCCTCCACCCGACCAACCCTCACGATCAGGTCGAATCGATCGAGCAACGGCCCGGAGATCCGAGAGCGGTATCTCCAGCGGATCGCCGGACGGCATTCACAAGGCCGGCGCCCATCACCGTGGTACCCACAGGGGCAGGGATTGGTGGCGGCCAATAGTTGAAACGAGGCCGGGAAATCGACGGACGTCCCGCGTCTGGCGACGGAAACGACCCCCTCTTCCAGAGGTTGGCGCAGTGTGTCCAGATGGCCACGGGGGAATTCCGCCAACTCGTCGAGGAAGAGCACGCCGCGATGAGCCAGGGAGGCCTCACCCGGCACCGGATTGCCGCTGCCCCCACCAACCAGTGCCGCCTTCGACGCCGTGTGATGCGGGGAGCGGAACGGAGGGGTGGTGTCGAGGCCGCGACGTCGGCCGGCTGCGGCCCAGAGCATGGCGGTCTCGATGGCTTCGGTGACTTCGAGTCGGGGAAGGATCCCGATCATGCGCCGAGCCAACATGGTCTTCCCCGCGCCGGGTGGGCCGTGTAACAGAAGATGGTGACCACCCGCCGCCGCCACCTCGAGGGCTCGCCTCGCCATGGTCTGCCCCTTGATGTCGGCGAGATCGGGCGAAGGTTCCGCCGCCACCGTCTCCCGGGGTCGAGCCGGCTCTGTCCCCTCCAAACCGTCCCGGAGGAGGTCGACCGCGTCGGCGAGACTGCTCACCCCGTATGCCGTGGCTCCGGGGATAGAAGCCGCCTCCGCTGCCGCCGACGAGGCGACCAAACAAGGAACCTGATGGCGGGCGCTGAGCACACCCGCACCCAGGGCGTTGGAGCCGGCCCGCACCGCGCCGTCGAGTGCCAACTCCCCCACCACCACCGCGCGTCGCAGGTCGGGGATCTCCCGGCTGGCGGCGAGGATCCCGAGGGCGATGGGCAGGTCGTAGT
>DATDPP010000094.1:0-11210 GCA_035292685.1 Acidimicrobiia bacterium | reverse complement strand
CAGGAGACCTTCATCCGGGCTTACCGGGCCCTGGGAGACTTCGACCGACGACGGTTCGAAGATCTCCGACTGACTGCCTGGGTGTGGACGATCGCGCTCAATCTGGGCCGAAACCACCTTCGCGACCGTTCGCGACGACCGGTTTTCGTGGAGATGCACGATCACGGTCGCGAGGACCCCGACCTGCCGGATCAACGAGCCTGGGATGCCCGATTCGCGGCACTGAACCGGAACCAGAGGACGGCGGTCGTCCTGCGCCATGTGGTGGGACTCGGGATCGCTGAGATCTCCCAGTCGACCGGGCGGCCGGAGGGGACGGTCAAGGCGGACATCCATCGCGGATTGGACCGTTTGCGCGAGATGATGGAGCAAGACGAATGAACATCGAACAACGACTTCAGGATCTGACCGGGCCGCTGCCCGATGGCCTCAGCGAGGGGGTGGCGCTGGGCACCGGGATCGCTGACGGCTACGACTTCTACGAGTCCCCGGTGGGGGAGGTCGCGGTCACCTTCAACCCCAGAGGGGTCTCCTCCCTGAGTTTGGCCTCTCATGACTTCGAGACCTACTTCGCCCACCGGTATGGCCGCAGGCTCATCCGGGCCAAGGCACCCTCGGCGTGGGCAGAGCAGATCCCGGCCGCCATCGAGGCGGGGACTCCAGGGAGGCTCCCGGTCGACTTGAGCCCGGTCACCCCGTTCCAAACCAGGATCCTGCGGATCGCGGCCACCATCCCCAAAGGCGAGGTCCGGCCCTATGGCTGGCTAGCCCGCGAGGCTGAGCGGCCCGGTGCGGCCCGCGCCGTGGGCTCGACCATGGCCCGCAACCCGATCCCTCTGATCATCCCGTGTCATCGGGTGGTCCGATCGGATGGCACCATCGGCGCCTACTCGTTGGGCGGCCCTCACATCAAGTGGGAGCTTCTCACCTACGAAGGCGCCGACCCTGGTCATCTCGAAGATCTGGCCGAGCACCAGGTCCGGGTCCAGGGCAATGCCTCGACCCACATCTTCTGTCACCCAACCTGTCGGGCGATAAGACGCTCCAAGCCTGGCAACGTCGTCGACTTCAAGTCGGGGCGGGCGGCGGAGGAGGCGGGATTCCGGGCTTGCCGGCTCTGCCGGCCCTGATCGGGGAGAAAACGGACCAGGGGCTCGCCCGGGTACCCTCGCCGCCGTGGAATGGAGCCGGGTCGAGCAGCTAGCGGTCAACACACTCAAAGCACTGGCGATGGACGGCGTGCAAAAAGCCGACAGCGGGCACCCGGGAATGCCGATGGGGATGGCGGACATCGCGGTAGTGCTCTGGGGGCGCTATCTCAACGTCGATCCTGATGACCCGGAGTGGCCGGACAGAGATCGCTTCGTGCTCTCCAACGGGCACGGGTCGATGTTGCTCTACGCCCTCCTCCACCTCAGCGGGTTCCCGATCACTCTCGACGACCTCCGCGCCTTCAGGCAGTGGGGAAGTCACACCGCTGGTCATCCCGAGATCGACCACACCCTCGGCATCGAGATGACCACCGGCCCCCTCGGCCAGGGCTTCGCCACCGGGGTCGGGATGGCCATCGCCGAAACCCACCTCAGGGCGCGCCTCGGCGGCGACCTGGTCGACCATCGGACCTTCGGGTTCGTTTCCGACGGTGACCTGATGGAGGGGGTCAGCAGCGAAGCCGCCTCGTTGGCCGGCCATTTCGGCCTGTGCCGCCTCGTCTACCTCTATGACAACAATCGAATCTCGATCGACGGGTCGACCGATATCACCTTCAGCGAAGATGTCCTCGCCCGTTTCGACTCATTGGGGTGGCACACCGAGGATGTCGACGGTCACGACCGGGGGGCGATCGCCGCGGCCATCGACGCCGCCCTGGCCGACGAGGACCGGCCGTCTCTGATCTCCTGTCGCACCCACATCGCTCACGGTGCACCCCACGCTCAGGACACCGCCGCTGCCCACGGGGCGCCACTGGGCGAGGAGGAGATCGAGTTGACCAAGAAGGCGCTGGGCTATCCCATCGACCCCCGGTTCCTGGTCGAGGAGGCGGTCTATGAGTTCTTCAGCGCCGCAATGAGCCGGGGTCGGGCGGCACATGCGGGTTGGAGCGAGCGCGTCGCTGCCGCCACAGCCGGGCAACGCGGCCTATGGGATGCCCTCCATTCACCTGCCCCGGTGAGACTCCAGGGCCCGGGCTTCGTCGTGGGAGAGGCCATTGCCACCAGGGCGTCCTCCGCCGCGTTGTTCGCCGAGATCGCCGAGAAGGTGCCCGGTTTCATAGGTGGCTCCGCCGACCTCGCCAGCTCGACCAAGACGGTCATCGAGAAAGGCCGGCTGTTCTCCCGTACCGACCGCCAGGCCCGCGACATCCCGTTCGGGGTTCGCGAGCATGCGATGGGTGGGGCCGTCAACGGGATGGCGGTCCATGGCGGTCTCAATCCGTACTCGGCGACCTTCTTCGTCTTCAGCGACTACCAGCGCCCCGCGGTCCGCCTCTCGGCAATCATGAAAGCCCCCTCGATCTGGGTCTACACCCACGATTCGATCTTCCTCGGAGAAGACGGGCCAACCCATCAGCCAATCGAGCATCTGGCTTCGCTCCGGGCCATGCCCAACCTCTGGGTGATTCGACCCGCCGATGCCCATGAGACCCTTCAGGCCTGGGAAATCGCCCTCAACCGGCGTGACGGGCCGGTGGCCTTGATCCTCACCCGTCAGAACCTGCCTACGCTCGAGGCCGTTGCAGGTGGCGTGGCCAAGGGCGGCTACATAGTCCGTGATGGCGCGGCGATAACTCTGATCGCCACCGGATCGGAAGTATCCGTCGCGCTGGGCGCAGCCGAGATCCTGTCCGGAGACGGAATCGAGGCCCGGGTGGTCAGCCTGCCGAGCTGGGAGCTGTTCTCCGAACAAGACGATGCCTATCAAAGGGGGGTGCTCGGATCAGCGCCCCGGGTCTCGGTGGAGGCGGCAGCGACTCTCGGTTGGGAGCGCATCGTTGGCAGCGACGGGCTGATCATCGGCCTCGATCGGTTCGGCGCCTCCGCTCCCGATCACGTCCTCGCCGAACAGCTCGGCTTCACCCCCGGTGCCATCGCCGATCGAGTTCGAGCCCATCTGAGCCGCTGACATGGCCGACTCCGCCGACGCGGTGGTGATCGGGGCCGGAATTGCCGGTGTCGCCGCGGCCTATCACCTGGCGGTGGCCCAGGGGTTCGGGCGGATCCGAATCGTCGATCCACGCCCCCCACTTTCCCTGACTTCGGACAAGTCGACGGAGTGCTATCGCAACTGGTGGCCCAACCTCCCCATGGTCCAGCTGATGAATCATTCCATCGACCTCCTCGAGCAGATGGCGGTGGAGTCGGACAACGTCTTCGGCCTGAACCGTCGCGGCTATCTCTTCGTCACCGGGGATGATGCCCGGTTTCACTCGATGATCGAGCAAGCCCACGTCACCTCGACCCTGGGTGCCGGCCCGGTTCGCTTCCACCCGGGACCGATCCCTTATCGAGCGTCTCCCGAACAGGGTTACCTGGGCTCGCCCGAGGGGGGCGACATCCTGGTCGGCTCTGACAGTGTGCGCGAGCACTTCCCGTTCATCACCGAGGCTGCCGTCGGCGCCATCCATGTCCGGCGCGCCGGGTGGTTCAGCGCCCAACAGCTAGGCGCGTGGATGCTGGAGCAGGCCCGGGAGAAGGGGGCCTTCGTCATCCAAGACGCTGTCATCGGGATCGCAGTCAGCGGTGGCTCAGTCAACGGAGTGAGTCTGGCGGCCGGGGGTGACATGGAGACCCAGGTGGTGGTCGATGCCGCAGGGCCGATGTCGCGCTCGGTTGCGGCGCTGGTCGGTGTCGACCTGCCGCTCTTCGCAGAGCTTCATCTCAAGGTGGCGTACCGGGAGCATCTCGGCGTGATTCCCCGTCATGCCCCGATGTTCATCTGGAGCGATCCTCAAACGATCGACTGGAACGATGAAGAGCGGGCGGAGTTGGAGAGACAGGGGCGGTCTGACCTTCTCGGGAAGATGCCGATCTTCTGTCACGGTCGCCCCGAGGGAGGCCCCGACTCGTCTTACTTGCTGGGCCTATGGGAGTACCACGGCGACGTAAGAGAACCGGTATGGCCCCTGCCCGAGGATCCCCTGTACCCCGAGGTGGTGATGCGGGGCCTTACCACCATGGCCCCCAGGCTGGCCCCGTACTCGGACGGGCTTCCCCAGTCGGTGGTCGACGGTGGCTACTACATCAAGACCAGGGAGAATCGGCCCCTGGTGGGCCCGGCCGGGCCAGGGGGCTTCCATCTCATGGCCGGGATGTCCGGATTCGGGGTGATGGCGGCCGCCGGAGCCGGTGATCTCCTCGCCCGTCACGTGGCCGGCGTCGACCTGCCTGGATACTCGGACGCTTTCCTGCTCAGCCGCTACGACGACCCGGCCTACTTGGCCTCGATCGAAGGCTCGGGGAGGTCGGGTCAGCTCTGAGCCTTTAGCCACCGAAGGACGAGGTGGCCAGAACATCGGCCTGCTCACTGGCCGAAGGGTCGACAACAGGGAGCGTCACATCGAAGACCGTCTGGCCGCGTCGCCTCTGATAGGTGAGGTCCCCGCCCATCTGGCGGGCCAGACTCCGTGCAATCCACAGGCCGAGCCCGGTTGATCCGGGAGCCGGTGCCTTGTCTCTCGACCGTCGATAGGGGAGGAAGATCGAGGCCTCGTCGACGGGATGCACCCCGTCGCCGTCGTCGGATATGACCACCGAGCCGATGGGGCCTACGCGGACGATCGAGACGGCCACGTTGGGACCGCCATAACGAACCGCGTTGGTAACGAGGTTGCGTAGCACCTGGCGGAAACGATGAGGGTCGGCCTTCGCCCACACCGGGCCGTCGGGGCACTCCAGTGGGATCTCCCGATCCTCCACACCAAAGCGGCGCAGGACCACCTCGGCCTCATAGCAGAGATCGACCGGCTCAATCACCACGTCGAGAACACCCTGCTCGGATCGGCTGGCCGTGAGAAGGTCTTCGATCACGTCGCCGGCCTCTACGGCCTGTTGATGGACGAGCTGCAATAGCTCCTTCAGCTCGTGGGGATCGAAGTAGCTTTCTGGATCGCTGACGAGCTCGGTGACCCCAATCACCCCCGCCATGTGGTTCCGCAGCTCGTGGCTGACGACACTGATGGTCTGTGCCCGGGCCGCCTCCAACTCGGTGAGGCGTCTCCGGATGGCGGAGACGACACCAATGATCATCGCCAGGACGAACGTGAGACCTAGTGCGTCACCGACGACGGCGGGAGAGCGCCAGCCTACGGCGGACAGAATCGTGACCAGGGTAAACGCCGTGGCATAGGCGACCAGGGCCGCCCGGCGCCACCCATCGCTGAACAAGACGATCAGCACCGAAGCAGTAACCAGCGTCAACAGGGCCGCGGTGTGGTCTCGATTGGCGTTGGCGAAGACGAGGACGGCGACATTGCCCACGGTGAGATCGACGACAAGGGCGGAGATCGGCTCGTGGACCTCCCATATGGCCGTGGCGAACGCGTGAGCGAGGATGACCAGGCCAGCGGCGGCCACGATCCAGGTGTAGCCGACGCCGAGCAGGAAAGCTATAAGAGAGAAGGCCACCATGCCGCTGCCGATGTACCAGCGTGATCTCAGGTAGGTCGCCGTGAACTGATCGAGGAGCGTCTGACCACCGGTGTGGTCGTTCGTGGTCACAACTCCTATATCGGCAGATCACGCAGATATCTTCAGGGACCTTCCGGGATCGGCCCCGACCGCCAGCTGTGAGCGGCCATGAATTCGAGGACCCGCCGCCATGCGTCTGCCGAGTCGGCGGCGAACTCCTCTTGTTTGCGATCGAAGAAGGAGTGGGGAGCACCCGGGTAGACCACGATCTCGTGCTCGACACCGGCATTCTCCATGGCCTGACGGAACTCCTCGACCACCTCGACCGGGATGCCGGGGTCCTCACCGGCCATCAGGCCCAACACCGGGCACTCGAACTCATCAACCCGGTCGATGGGGCCCAGCGGTGGCCGCTTCGGATTGCCGTAGAAGCCAATCGCCCCGGACAGGCCGTGGCCGGCGGCGGCCTGATGCCAGGAGTTGCTGCCGCCGAAGCAGAACCCCACAGTGAACACCGCTCGGTCAGGGTCGCTCTGGCGGAGGTGAGCGACAGCCGCAGCAGTGTCGGCGGTCACCCCCTCGACGGTGGTCAGGGGAACGTGCTCGGCGTAGGGGAAGGCTTCGCGTCTCTTGCCCACCCCGGCAGTGCGCCCGAAGTAGTCGATGGCGACCGAGTCGTAGCCGTGCTCGGCGAAACGAAGCGCCAGATGCTCATAGAAATGGTGGAGACCGCGTACGTCGGGGAGGATGACCACCCCGGTTCCTTTGCTTCGGGCACTGGCGGCGGCGAAAGCGGCAAACTGGTTGCCGTCGGCTGCGGTCAGCGTGAGATCCTCACGACCGGCTACTCCACCATCGATCGGCTCGATTGGGGGACTGGAGTCGGAGTCGTAACACATGGGTAGGGATCGAAAGCTAGCCGAGGGGGTCGGCGGTAGCTACGGATCGGCATAGCCCCGAACCTGGTGGATTGCGGCGAGAAAGCCGCCGGGAGGGATGCCGCCGAATTGGCCCGGGCCGTTGAAGGGGTCGGGAGACAGGGGTCGGGGCGGTGGCTCGGCGCCCAACTCGGTGCCATCCGGGCGAAAGGAAACGGAGGTCACCGGGTGTTCCGGTGAGGGCCCATCCACCTTCGTGGATGAGGACATGGTGGTGTCGACAGAGAAGGACCAGATTGTCGATGCTGGTCTCGCCTCCGTCGGCCCAGTGGGTGAGATGGTGAACGTTGGCCTTCCCCCGGTGTGAGGGGCGGTCACACCCGGGGAAAACACATCTCAGGTCCCTGGCGCACACTGCGGCCCGTAGCGCCGGGGTGACCAGGCGTTTGGTTCGGCCCACGTCGAGTGGCTGGGATTCGGGACCGAAGATCACCCGGGTCAGATTGGCTTCACAGCACAGACGCTTGACCTCCGCGGTGGTGAGAAACGTCCCGTTGCTGGTTTCGGAGATGCCGGGTCCGCTCTGGATGAGGGTTTCGGCGGCGACGTGAACGGTGATATCGGGCCGATGCGATGCCCCGTTGAGGATGTCCATCAGGACATCGGCGCGGCGGGCCGGTGTCGGTCTGGTGTCTCCCTCCGCTGGCGGCCCGGGCTCCAGCTCGGCCCGGAGTCTCTCCCCGGCTTCGATGTCGACCCAACCGTTGATTCGCATCATGTCCCCGTCCCGCCGCAGGGTCAGGGAACGGAGATCCCGGACCAGGTTCCGGTCCATTCCCAGGTCGATCGGGGCCACGCGATCGAGCCAGTAGTCCAGGTGCTTTCTGAGGTCGCGGACCAGCGGAGTATCCAATGCAATCTCAACCAGAAACCCCTCGGCCTCGGTGAAGGCCTCCAGTGCCGTGGATCTGGTCTCGAGGAGGACGTCGACCTGAGCTCCGGAGATGGCCCCTCTGGCGTAGGCGAGGGCGACCAATGGAGTGTTGGCCAATCCGTTGGCCCGGGCCACAAGCCGTTGCGCCTCCCCCGGATGCAACGACATCCGATGCTTCAACATGGCAGTCAATGACGAGTACCCGTCACGAGAGAAGGCTTCCGTCTCTCCGATCCTGTGAAGCAGTTGGGCGACCCGGGCTTCGTAACGATCCCGATGGGCGAATAGCGATGCCAGCTCCTCGACCAGATCCTCGGGCGCAACCACCATTGGGCGGTGCTTCCAACGTATCGAACATATGTTCGCTACGCTACCAAGGGCTCCTGACAAATTCCATACCCTTGTCCGCCGATTTGAGAGATTCTTTTCCACCCGACCAGCGGCGCTGCCAGGCCATATATCCCATGCCGCCGTGAAGTCACCGATGGTGATCGGTGAGCCGGTGGGAATCCTCCATACCGTGAGGGTCGATGTGGATGGTGGCCACGACTGGAAAGTCGAAGGCGTGGTGCAATGCATGCTCGACCTCCAGGGCAGTGTCATGACCGAACCTCACGCTGATGTCGGGATCCACTGCGATAGATGCAGTCACGTTCAGCTGATGACCGTGGAATCGGAGACGTAGGTCGCCGACGTCGCGCACGCCATCGACGTCGAGGATCACCGTCTCGGCCCTTGCCACCAATGCAGGATCGACACCGTCGAGCAACCGTCTGCCGATCCCTTTGGCCGAGGTGATCAAGAGCCGGATGATGACCAACGTCACCAATAATCCCGCGATCGGATCCACCCACCACGCGCCGAGGGCGGCACCGATTCCGGCCGCCACCACCGCGAGCGAGGTCCAGGCATCCGAGCGGGCGTGACGTCCGTCAGCGACCAACGCCTCGGAACCAATCGAGCGACCGACTCTCATCCGATGCCTGGCGACCAATTCGTTCCCGAAGGCTCCTACCAACCCGGCCGCAATCACCCAGGGAACATGTGTGAACAAACGAGGATCGAGCAATCGTTCGATCGACTCCAGAGCAATCAACAGGGCTGAGGCGCCGATCGCCAGAACAATCAACAGCCCGGCAATATCTTCGGCACGATGGAACCCATAGGTGTAGGTCTTGGTTGGGCGGCGCCTACCAAGCGAGAAGGCGATCCACAGCGGGATCGCAGTCAAGGCGTCGGCCAGGTTGTGCAATGTGTCTGACAGAAGCGCTATCGAGCCACTGAAGACCACGATCACTGCCTGGAGGGCGGCGGTCACGCCTAGCACGATCAGGGAGATCTTGGTCGCCCGGATGCCCTCTGCACTGGTGTCGCGCTGGTTCTCGTGCACCGAGCCGTGGTCGTGAATCAGGGCGTGACGTAGGCGATGGATCAACCCGTCCTGTTCATGCTCGATGTCATCGGGTTGGACGTTGCCGACATGGTGACCTTCCATAGCTAGGACGCTAAACCCGCTTCAGAGCGCAAAGAAGTCGCCAATCGGTCGCAAGAACCAGTCGCGCTATGAAGGCTCGAAGCCTTCGACTCGCTGTTGCTCGCGCACGAAGGCGATGATGGCTTCGATTTCGTCCGCGTTGAGACCTTCGATCGGGGGCATGTCACCGAAGGGCCAGTGGTGGGCCCGGGAGCCGCGCTGGATCGCGAAGACGAAGGCGCCATCGGCGTGATGCCTTGGTTCGTAGATGATCGACAGGTGTGAGGGTCCCTTGTCCGTTCCTCGGAGGTCGGACCCATGGCATTCGGCGCAGTTGGCGGCGTAGAGCTCGGCGCCCGCCTCGACCAGCTCCGGGTCCTGCGGCTCGATGCCAATCTCGGACCCGACAACACATCCGGCCAACAAGAGCGCCGCCACGGCGGTGACGGTGACCCGGTTCATACCGACGGCCTCAACTCGAGCCGGCGGAGGAACTGGGCATTGATGGCGACGATCACTGTCGATGCGCTCATCAGCACCGCGGCAAGGGCGGGGCCGAGGACAAACCCGGCCCAGGCGAGGGCGCCGGCAGCCAGGGGGATGGCGGCCACGTTGTAGCCGGTGGCCCAGACCAGGTTCTGGATCATCTTGCGATATCCGGTCTGGGAGAGACGGTGGATGGCTACCACGCCCCGTGGATCGTCCGAAGCGAGCACGATCCCGGCTGATTCGATGGCGACGTCGGTCCCGGCGCCTATCGCAATGCCGACGTCGGCCTGGGCCAGAGCCGGGGCGTCGTTGACCCCATCTCCCACCATCGCCACCCGAAGCCCACGCTCTTGGAGTTCGGCGACCTTGGAGTGCTTGTCCTCAGGGAGCACCTCGGCCAGGACCTCGTCGATGGAGAGCTCTGCGGCGACCGCGTCCGCGACCTGGCTGGCATCTCCGGTGATCATCGCCACTTTCACGCCTAGCCGGTGAAGCTGGTCTACTGCTTCTTTCGACTCGGAACGGATCTCGTCTTCGAGAGACAAAGCCCCCAGGACCTCGCCCTCGCCTAGCACGTAAAGGACGGCGGCGCCCCGCTCTTGCCAGCCATCAACCGCTTCCCGCAACTCGTTGGGAATCTCCAGATTCCGCTCTCGAAGAAGGGTAGGGCCACCCACTGCGACGGCGAGGCCGTCGACGGTGGCCTCCACACCGCGACCGCTCATCGATCGGAACCTGCTCGCAGCCGGGATAGGACCACGTTCCCTGGCAGCACCGATGATCGCCCGGGCCAAGGGATGCTCCGAGTCCGATTCGGTCGCTGCGGCAAGGGCCAAGACACGATCTTGATCTGCACCTGCCACTCCTCTCACGACATGACTGCCCTTGGTCAGCGTGCCCGTCTTGTCAAAGAGGACAATATCGACGGTGCGCATCCGCTCCAGGGCGAGGCGGTCCTTCACCAGGATCCCGTTGCCGGCGGCCATCCCGGTGGAGATGGCGATGACCAGGGGGATGGCCAGACCCAGGGCATGGGGACAGGCGATTACGAGAACCGAGACCGTTCGAGTCACGGCCTGATCAGGCTCGCCGGCGGCCAGCCATGCGATGGCGGTGATCAGGGCGGCGCCCGCCGCGACGTAGAAGAGGAGGGCGGCCGCCCGGTCGGCAAGCACCTGCGCCCGGGAGCGGGACTGTTGAGCCTGGACGACGAGTCGTTGGATACCGGCCAGCGCGGTGTCGTCGCCGACCGCGTCCACTCTGACCCGCATGGCCGAATCGGTAGCCACCGTTCCCGCAACGACCCGGTCGCCAGGACCCTTCGAGACAGGCTTCGACTCGCCGGTGACCATCGACTCGTCCACCTCGACGTCGCCTTCGGCGATCACGCCGTCGGCGGGAATCCTTCCGCCGGGCCGGACCAACACCAGATCGCCGACCCGCAGTTCGGCGATCGAGACTGTCTCCGTGCCGGCTTCGGTGACACGCTCGGCCTCGTCAGGCAGCAGCTCGGCCAGTGCGGCCAGAGCGCCACGTGCCTGGCCGATGGCCCGCATCTCCATCCAGTGGCCAAGCAGCATGATGGTGATCAGGGCGGCAAGCTCCCACCAGAACTCGAGGGCGAACCAACCGAAGGTTGTCGCCAGCGAGGCTACGAAGGCAACGGTGATCGCCATCCCGATGAGAAGCATCATCCCCGGCTGACGGTCTCTGACCTCCTGCACCGCCCCCTTGAGGAACGGCGAGCCCCCATAGAAGAAGATCACGGTGCCCAATACAGGTGGCAGCCAGTCCGAGCCGGGAAAGGC
>DATDPP010000093.1:0-24131 GCA_035292685.1 Acidimicrobiia bacterium | reverse complement strand
CTGATGGCGACCATCCAGAGACGTTCAGGGGTCCGGGGAATCGCCCGGCTGCGCAAGATCACCGAAGAGCGCCTCCCCGAGGCCTACCAGCCTCCCTCATCGGAGTTGGAACGGTTGCTGCACAGGATCCTGGATGGCCCCGGAATCCCGCAGGCCACACGGCAATTCCCGTTCCCACGGGAGGTAGTGCCCGGCACAGTCGACGCCTACATCCACAGGTGGCGGTTGATCATCGAGGCCGATGGCCGGCGATGGCACACCCGAAAAGCGGACTTCGAACGTGACCGGATGCGGGACAACCTCGCAACGTCTCACGGGATCGCGGTGCTCCGATTCACCTATCGGATGCTCACCGGGGTTCCAGAGCGCTGCGTCGGGATGATTCTCGAGACCGGGGCTATCCGCTTCCGCGCTTCGTAACGTGTGCACAGGCCCCCCTCTGCGGTGGGCTCCTGCACACCAGAGGTGGCCCGAGGGCGTCGTGTGCAGACGACCACCCACCCGGTGGGTATCTGCACACACGCACCAAACCTAGAGTCACCCGAACATGGGCTTTCGCACCAAGCAGATTCACGCCGGGGTGACTCCGGATCCGACGACCGGGGCCATCCTCACCCCGATCCACCAGTCGACCACCTTCGTTCAGGACTCGGTGGATGAGTACCTGGCGAAGGGCTACTCCTACAGCCGGGCCGGCAATCCGACGGTACGCGCCCTGGAGGAGAAACTCATCGCTCTGGAGGGGGGAGTCGACGCCACCGCCTACGGATCCGGTATGGCCGCGACGGTCGCCGTCTTCCTTGGCCTCCTCCGAGCGGGTGACCATGTCGCGATCGGCGACGTGATCTATGGCGGCACCTATCGCTTCGCCGACCAGTTCCTCACCCGTTTCGGAGTCGACGTCTCCTTCGTGGATGGGGCCGACCTGAATTCCATCGCGGCGTCGTTCGGCCCCTCCACCCGAATGGTGTTCACCGAGACACCCGCCAACCCCACGTTGAAGCTCACCGATCTTCGGGCAGTCTCCGAGGTCTGTCGTGAGGCGGGGATCCTCCACGTAACCGATAACACTTTCCTCACCCCGTACTTTCAGCAACCGTTCGACCTCGGGGCCAACATCGTCATTCACTCGACGACCAAGTTCCTCGACGGGCACAACGCAACGCTCGGTGGAGTCGTGGTGGTTGACGATGCCGGGCTCCAGGAGAAGATCGCTTTCGCCAGGACCGCTGCCGGCCTGGTGATGTCACCGATGGTCGCCTGGCTCACCCTTCAGGGAATCAAGACCCTGAGTGAGCGCATGGAGGGCCAATCGGCGAACGCGATGGCCATCGCCGAGTGGCTGCAGGGGCATCCCAAAGTGGATTACGTCAACTATCCCGGCCTCTCCACCCACCCCCAACACGAGCTGGCGATGAGACAGGCGACCGGCTTCGGGGCGATGGTGTGCTTCGAGGCCCACGGCGGGGTGGAAGCCGGCAAGAGAATCATGGATGCCGTGAGGCTGTGGAGCCTCGCAGAGAACCTGGGATCCGTGGAATCGCTGATCACCCACCCGGTGACGATGACCCACGCCGCGGTGCCACCCGCAGAGCGAGCCGCCGCCGGAATCACCGACGGCCTGGTGAGACTCTCGGTCGGGCTCGAGGACGTCGATGATCTGATCGATGACCTCGAGGCGGCCCTTGCCGGGATCTGAGTTCAGTCGTCCCCGTATCGAGCCCTGACCCGAACCAGCGCATCCCTGGCGAACATGCGGCCTTCCTCGGTCTCGACAGGCCGACGCACGACTTGGGCCTCGATCACCGTCAACCCCTCGAGCCAGTTCAGGAGATCAGGCACACTCCACAGGAGCTCAGGGACCCGGGGCCCTCCGTAGCCGTCCTCGAGGTTGCTGACATCATGGCCGATGAGAAACAGCTCGCCTCCTGGCGCCAGCCACTCCCGGCTGGTCCGGATCACCTTCCCCAAGTCGGGGGGCATCAGATGCAGATACGCCACGAGGACCAGGTCGTAACGATCGTCGGGCTCCCACTCCAGGACATCGGCGACCACGAACCTCACCAGGTCGCTTTGGGCGGCGCCGCGGCCCGATGCCACTTCCGAGAAGTCGACGGCCGTCATCGCCCAACCCCGCTCGGCGAGCCAGATCGAATTGCGCCCCTCCCCGGATGCCAGGTCGAGCCCGCGACCCGGCGTCATATTCGCCAGCCGGTCGGCAACGAACAGGTTGGGGGTCACCGACCACAAATGGTCAGTGGACCGATACTTCTCATCCCAATCGGCGGTGTCCACCTCAGCCGAACTCGATCCCCTGGGCGAGCGGGAGGTCATCACCCCAGTTGATGGTGGTCGTCTGACGTCTCATGTATGCCTTCCAGGCATCGGAACCGGCCTCCCGGCCTCCCCCGGTTTCCTTCTCCCCTCCAAAGGCGCCACCGATCTCGGCGCCCGAGGTGCCGATGTTGACGTTGGCGATACCGCAGTCCGACCCGGTGTCACTCAGGAACTTCTCGGCGTTGCGAACCGACTCGGTGAAGATCGCCGAAGAGAGGCCCTGGGTAACCCCGTTCTGGATTCGGATCGCCTCCTCCAAGGTATCGAATTCGATGACCCACAGGATCGGAGCGAATGTCTCCTGTTGGGTGATCGTGGCCTTGGCGGGCACCACGGCGATGGTGGGCTCGACGAAGTAGCCAGGGCGGTCGATCCGGTTGCCCCCAGTGACGATCCGGGCGCCTTGCTCGCGACCGATCTCCAAGGCTCTCATCATCTGTTCGATTGCGCCCTCACTGACGACCGGCCCCATCAAAGTGCCCGGCTCGGATGGGTCCCCGATCTTGACCTGGCGGTAGGCCTCCGCCAGCCGGTCGACCATCTTGTCCGAGACCGCCCGGTGCACCAGGAGGCGGCGAAGCGAAGTGCAGCGCTGGCCGGCGGTTCCCACTGCGGAAAACAGGGATGCCCGAACCGCCAGGTCGAGGTCGGCGTCGTCCATGACGATCACGGCGTTGTTGCCGCCCAACTCGAGAATGGTCCTTCCCATCCGCTGGGCCACAGCCGGGCCGAGGATGCGCCCCATGTTGCAGGACCCGGTGGCAGAGATCAGCGGAAGCCTGGTGTCCCGATTCATCTGATTACCCACGGTGGCGCCATCCCCAACCACCAGGTTGAAGACCCCTTCATAGCCACTCCCCGCCATCACCTCCTGGGCGATGCGGGTGACCGCAATGGCGCTGAGCGGGGTCCGCTCCGATGGCTTCCAGACGACAGTGTCCCCACAAACGGCGGCGATGGCGGCGTTCCAGGACCACACCGCCACCGGGAAGTTGAAGGCCGAAATGACGCCAATCGGGCCCAACGGATGCCAATGCTCATACATGCGGTGGTTGGGCCGCTCGGAAGCCATGGTGTTGCCGTAGAGCTGACGGGAGAGGCCGACCGCGAAATCGCAGATGTCCACCATCTCCTGAACCTCACCCACTCCCTCAGGGAGGATCTTGCCCATCTCCAGAGTGACCAGCGCTCCCAATGCATCGATGTTGTCGCGCAGAGCATCTCCCAGCCTGCGGATGTATTGACCCCGCTTGGGCGCCGGAAGCAGCTTCCAACGCTGAAAGGTCTCCACCGAGTTGGCAACGACCTTGTCGTAATCATCGAGCGAAGCCATGGTCACCGAGGCCAACACCCCCGCCGTGGAAGGATCGACGACCTCTATCGTTTCCCCGGTCGCCTCCAGCCACTGGCCCCCGAACACTCCGGAGTTGACGCCCGAGAGTCCGAGGGCAGAGAAGATCTGATCCCCGGTCATCGCGCCGCCAGCACTTCGACTTCCACCAGAAAGCCGCCTGGCAACGCGCCCGCTTGGACGGTGGACCGTGCCGGCGGCTCATTGTCGAAGAACCCGGCGTACACCGCATTCACCTTCGGGAAATCGCCGATGTCGGCAAGGAAGATGGTCGTCTTGACCACGTCGGAGAGGGCGAGCCCGAGGTCACCCAGAATCGAAGCGATGTTCGACATCACCCGCTCGGCTTGAACCTCGACGTCGTCAGGTGACCGCTCCTGGGTGAGGGGATCGATCGCCACCTGCCCTGAGACGAAGACCAGGCCGCGGGCCTCGGTGACCACCGAGTACGGGCCCATAGCCCCTGGCGCCGATGGGATGGCCGGGACGGTTTTTGGCACCGATGCTCCTATGTTGGGGAAGTCCGAAGGCTAACCGACCGGCAGAGATGCCAAACAGACAACAGCCAGCAATCTCCCTCCTAAACGACGGGAGCCCGGGACACCTCCCGGGCTCCTGAATTGACTAACTCTTTTTTGTCAGGCGAGGAGTTCGGCTTTCGCCTTGTCGTATTCGGCCTGGGTGATGTCGCCCTTTGCCTTGAGGTCAGAGAGGGTTGCCAGTTCGGTGGCCGAGCTTCCGCTGCCCGCAACCTGCCGGATGTAATCCTCCTGGGCCTGCTTCTTCTTCATGGACCGCTCCGCCATGCCATTCCCATTGGCAATCATGTAGATCAGGATCCCCAACCAGGGGAAGAAGATCACGAGAAGGGTCCACCCTGTCTTGGCCCCACCTCCCGTGTCCGGATTGGACCAGGCGTCAGACAGGACCATGATGAACAACCAGAAGAACATCATCAGGACGTAAAACGCCAGCATCCACAGGATGACATCCCAGAAACTATCGATCAAAATTCCTCCTCAATTCGCGTACGAACGGACCTTACACCAGTGAAAAAGGGCGATATCCGGCGCGGACCGGGTTGGCTCAGGAGAAGGAGTTGCCACACCCGCAGGTGTGGGCAACGTTGGGGTTGTTGATCGAGAACCCGGTCTCCATCAACCCGTCCTTGTAGTCGAGGGTGGAGCCACGCACCATCTCGGCGCTCTGTGGGTCGACGACGACCCGGACGTCTCCGAACTCCTCGACGATGTCGCTCTCGTCAATCTGGGAATCGAAGTACATCTCGTAGGAGAAGCCGCTACAGCCCCCGGGACGCACCGCCATCCTCAGCGCAAGACCGCTGTCGGACTCGGCTTGGATCAGCTCACGGACCTTGTCGATGGCGATGTCCGTGAGGAGGACTGTCTTCTGGGGTTGATTGGACTTGATGCTGAGGATCTGTGTCATGGTTTGAACCTGGGTTCATTGTAACCCGACTTGGCGCCAGGGCCAGATCGCGGACCTTCGAGCGGCACCCGGCTCATTGCCACTATCCGGATGTTGGCTCTTACCATGAGGGTCGATGCCAACCCGCGAGGACGTCCTGAAGACCCTGGAAGGGGTACGTGATCCCGAGTTGGGCGGCAACGTCGTCGAGTTGGGGATGATCAGCGACGTGACGGTGCGGGGATCCACTGTCGACGTTGGGCTGGCCTTGACCGTCGCCGAGTGCCCGCTGCGCAATCAGATCGAGAACGACACCCGACGCCGCATCCTTTCCATGCCCGGGGTCGACGAATTGAACCTGCGGACCACAGCGATGACCAAGAAGCAACGGGCCGGTCTGATGTCGGTGGCACGGCAGAAGGTGCGGGAGAACGCTGAGCCAACCCGGGTATCACCAACCACCCGGGTGATCGCGGTCGGATCGGGCAAGGGCGGGGTTGGGAAGTCATCAATCGCTGTCAACCTGGCGGTGGCTATGGCGGCGTCCGGTCTCCGGGTGGGTCTTCTCGACGCCGACATCTGGGGTTTCTCGACACCGCGCATGCTCGGAGTCGAGGATCGTCTGTACGCCAACGACCAAACCCAACTCATCGAACCGGTAGAAGCACAGGGGGTCAAGCTGGTTTCCACCGGGCTGATCATCGAATCCGAGGAGACCGCCCTCATGTGGCGCGGCCTGATGCTGTCCAAGGCCCTGGAGCAGTTCTTGAAGCAGGTCGACTGGGGTGAGCTCGATTACATGCTGATCGACCTGCCGCCAGGCACCGGTGACATCCAGATGGCCCTCACCCGTCTCCTACCTCAGGCTGAGATGGTGGTGGTGACGACCCCGCAACGGGCGGCGCAGAAGGTGGCGGTCCGGGTCGCCGACATGGCCCGGCGCTCCCACATGCCCATTGTCGGGGTGATCGAGAACATGGCCGGTCTCGCCTGTGACTGTGGCCGGGTCCACACCGTTTTTGGTGAGGGTGGAGGCCAGGAGCTCGCGGACGACCTGGGGGTGCCCCTCATCGCCTCGATCCCCCTCGATCCCGAAGTAGTGCCCGGAGGCGACCACGGTGCACCGGTGGTGGCAGCCGGAACCGATTCGGCCGCGGGCAAGGCCCTCCGACAGGCTGCGGAGATCCTGGTGACATTGCTGCCACCTGCCGATTTGGAGACCTGCACCGGTCGGATCGCCAAGATCCTCTCCGCGTTGGAGGTAGGCGCCTAGGCGCCTACCTCCGTTTTCCGTTCTCCGTTTTCCGTTCTCCGTTTTCGGATTACGGATTACGGATTACGGATTACGGATCACGGATCACCGATTACGTCTTCGGCGGTAGCCAGAGATCGACAGCGAACGGCTTCTTCTCGACGCCGGTCACCACATAGCTGTTCATGATCTTGTCGGCGAAGGTCTGCCGTTTCGTGTCCACGAGGGGTAGCAAGTAGCCGATGAAGCAAATGGCGTCGAGGATGTGGACGAACTTGCGTCCGATCCCCGCACCGCTCCCCAACAATTCACCGTTCTCGTTTACGAGTCTGGTGCCCTGCATCGCCTTACCTGGGGTCTGACCGGACACGCCTTCAAGGTGGCCCAGATATGCCAAGTATCCCGCCGAGAGCAGCCCAAAGTAGGGAACCCGATAGGTGACGATGCTGATGATGATCACGGGCAACCAGTCGATTACGGCCCCAATGACCCTCGTCCCCCAGTCGGCCAGATTCGACGGTGTCCCTGCCGGCGGAACCGCTGGTGAAGCCGGAGGCACCGCTGGTGGTGGTGAAGCCGGAGGCTCGGATGGTGGTGGAGGCGGCTCCGAAGGTGGCGGTGGTGGAGGAGGCTCGGAGGGCGGCGGTGGAGGTGGCGGTGGTGGAGGCTCGGAGGGCGGCGGTGGAGGAGCCGGGGGCTCGTATGGAGGTGGGGGAGCCGGAGGCTCTTGGGTGCTCAAAAGGTTCTCTCCTCGGATCGGATTTCGCATTGTGCCACTTGCCACCCCAGCGTGTCGGCAAGGACGGGGGGTTGTTGATTGGCTCCGGTGGGGGCGAAACGTCGGACTAGTCCGATCGGGCAACTTGGGAATCGTCCTTACTTCGCCACTCTCCGTGGTCAATTATGGACGTGGAACGTGCCAAGTGGGCTGTCGGGGTTGGGGAGAGGAAGGCCTCGAAAGGAGGGCCCAATAGGGCCCTCCTTTCGCGTCAGCAGAGAGACCGCACCAACTGGTAGGGATTCACGGCCGACCCGCCGCCGGGATGCCATTCGAAGTGGAGATGGGGGAGCCAGGCCGGGGCGTTGCCGGTCGAGCCGTTGTAGCCCACGACGAAACCCTCGGGAACGCTCTGACCCGTAGCGATCTCTCCGTAGCTGTCGAGATGTGCGTAATAGAACTGATCACCGTTCTCGGCACGCAACCACAACGTGATCCCACCCAGGGCGCTGGTCGAC
This sequence comes from Acidimicrobiia bacterium, assembly GCA_035292685.1. GTDB lineage: Bacteria > Actinomycetota > Acidimicrobiia > Spongiisociales > ZC4RG35 > JALYNX01. The sequence continues at coordinate 16,527 of DATDPP010000093.1, read as the reverse complement.
AACCTGGTGATCGTCCCGGCATAGACAGCAACGATCGGCGTCCCTCGGGCCGCGATCATGTCCACCCCACGGTGAGCGCGCCCGCCCGATCGGGGTTCGCCGTAGGAGTCGGAGAAGGAGACGGCCCCTGCCATCGGGCAAGCACCGCCATTCGACGGTTGTGGTGGTGCCGGGGTGGTGGTAGTGGTGCCGGTGTCACCCACGGTGGTCGTGGTGCTCCCATTGCCCGAACCGCCCCCACCTGAGGTGGTGGTGGTTCTGGCGTTACGCGCCGCTTCCTCAGCTTCTTGGCGAGCCTCCTCCTCAGCCTGCCTCCTCGCTTGTTCCTCGGCCTCCTGCTGAGCCAGCAGACGGTCGTAAACCGCTTGCGCCTCGGCCAGCTCGCCTTGAAGCGTCCCGGCCATTCTCTCCAGATCGGCAGTGACCGTCTCCTGTTCGGCCGAGGCCTCCGCCAGTCGCCCGGTCTGCCTCTCGAGCTCGGATCGAAAGGCGCGGAGCTGGCTGACAACGTCCTGGTCGGAACCGGAGACCTCCCTCAGGTACTCGGATCCCGCCTCGTAACCCTCGGTCTCATCCGAGAAGAGCACCTGGAGCGACGCCGATCGGGCGGAGCCCATGTACATCTCGACCGCCACCTCTTCGAGCCGGGTCTCGGTCTCGGCGATTCTCACTTGGGCCAACTCGATGGACGTCTCCAGATCGGAAATCTCCTTTTCGAGAGCGAACTGGCGGGCCCAGGCCTCCTGGACCTGGATCCCCAGGGCCTCGGAATCGGCAAGGACGGCGTTGACCTCCTCCCGGGCCCGGTCGATGTCGTCGTCGGTTATCTCGGCGTAGGCGGGCAGCGCCAGGGTCACAACGAGCAGAGCGGCAATGGTGCGGGAAGCTTGGTTCAAGGGGCCTTGGGGGACGCGATGGCGATGTCGCCGTGGTCAAAGGCTATCCGACCCTGCTCGGTGAGCAAAGTGAGGTGGGCCAACACCGACCGGAGGGCCAGAGCCTGCAGAGGGCTGCTGACGTCGCTGTAGACAGTGTCGACGATGGCCTCAGGGGTGTCGGCGCCCGCCTTGATCGCCTCGAAGATCTGCTCGTGGCGTTGCAATCGATGGGCCAGATACCAATCGATGACGAGGTCAGGGTCCTCCATCTCGGCGCCATGCCCGGGATGCAGCCGTCGCAGACCGGTGCCTCGAACCTTCTCCAGAGAATCGAGATAGGGGCCCATCGACTCCACCATCACTGATGACCCTCCCATGATGTGATCACCGGTGAAGAGGACGTCTTCCACCCGGAAGCAGAGATGATCCTCCGAATGCCCCGGGGTGTGGATCACCTCGATACTCGCCACGCCAAAGCTCACCATTCCTCGGTCGCCCAGCCGGAGGTCAGGGTCGAAACCCGGGCCCGCGCCATGACCCATGGCCGGTACTCCCAGATCGCGGGCCAGCGGGTTGGCCATAGGGGCGTGATCGACATGGGTGTGGGTGACCAGGACCGAAACCACCGACCGATCGCGGACCGCGCTTTCGATCGCCTCCCGGTGCCGGTCGTCGATCGGGCCCGGGTCGATAACCACCAGTTGGCCGAGGCCGTCATCGAGCAGCCAGGTGTTGGTGCCCGGGCCGGTGAAGGGGCCGGGGTTGTTGGCCAGGACACGGTCGATCCGGATCATCGGTCCGCAGGCAGATAGACCGGCACCAACGAGCCATCCTCCATCTCGCCGGGCTCGATGAGAGTTCGCCCGTCCGCTCCGGCGGCCGCCGCCAGGACATCACCGACGCCCGCTCTCCGGGTCAGCCATCGCAAATGGGTGAGTGTTGGGAGGATCAATGCCAGTTCTCTTCGCCGATGCATTGCGAGCACATCGTCGGGGACTGCCCACATATGGCCGATCAGCTCGGCAGGGTCGAGCCGGATCGGCGGCGTGTCCTCCACCGCCATCACATAGAACCGGGTATCGAACCGGACCGAAGCATTCGCGGGCGTCACCCAGCGGGAGATCAGTACCAGACGCTCGCCATCGAGCCGGGACCCGGTGCGGTCGAATGACTCGAACAACTCCTCACCGCGGAGATCGGGCGCCGATACCACCCCCCGGGTGGTGACGCTCAAACCCACCTCTTCAGCCACCTCCCTCAAGGCCGCGGCGCGGAACTCGTGGTCAAGGGCCGGCCCGGAAACGATCCGGAGAGCCAGCCTGGTGTGATCGACAGGGTCGACAGCACCGCCTGGAAAGACGTAGAGACCGCCGAAATACCCATGTGCCGGGCGCTCCACCATGAGCACCTCGAGCCTGGGCCCGATCTCGCGGATTAGAAGGACACTGGCCGCGGGACGCGGCTGCACGGGATCGGGCACCAGCGAATCCTATGAGCCATTTCGGTCACCCGGTCTTGTCAGCCGACCAGAGGCAGGACTCTTCTCTCGACCTCGGTCAGCCCGCCCCAAATCCCGAACGGCTCCCGGATCTGGATCGCATGCTCAGAACAAGGTTGTCTCACCGGACACACCCCGCAAATGGCCTTGGCCTTCATTTCTCGGCGCTCCCGCTCATCCTTGCGCTCAAAGGTGGAGGGCGGGAAGAAGAGATAGGCGTGGTTCCCACGGCACAGCGCGTCGACCTGCCAATCGTCCAAGTGGGACAATTCGACTCCTCCCTTGTTTGAAGCGACAACCGGGTCGAAACCTACTCATATTGCGGGTTGCCCACAAGGAAGATTCTGTCAAGTTCTTAATTCAGTTTTCGCGATCTGGTGTGATCCGGTCCACTTCGAGAAAGAGACCGTCAACCCCGGTCACCACCACCGCGGAACCCGTGACGACATTGGCCTCGCGATGGGCGGTCGCCCGCCATCGGGCGCCTTGCACTTCGACGATCCCATCGGGGTCGAAGCCAACCAACGCCACTCCCTCTTTGCCGATCAGTGAGTCCCGGCCGATGGTCTGGGTCGAGAACCGGGCGCGTTGCACTGTGGGCATCGCCAGGAGGAAGAAGAAGAGGACTGCCAGCACCGAGGGCAGGATGAGGAACCATCGAGGATCGATCTGTCCCGAGCCGTCGACGTACCACATGCCACCGATCTGCATCAGGAGGGCTCCAAGGATGGTGAGAGCGACCACCCCTCCCTTTTGGTAGGAAGCGGTGAGCACCGCCCAACCGGTCACGGCCAGGCCGAAGGCCCACAAACGCACCGGGAGGTTGACCATCCCCCAACCGGCGAGAAGCAGCGAAATGGCAGCCACCCCCGCCGCCACACCCGGGCCGATGGCGAAGAACTCGAAGGAGACGATGGTGAGACCCACCACCAGGAAGAAGAAGGCCGCCTCCGGAGTGACTGCCAGACGGAAGAACCGGGTGCCGATCCCGGGCTGACGGAAGGTGACCGTCTTCAAGGTGACCCCTCCTTCGTATGGCTTCAAGGTCTCCACCACCACCGGGCCGGCAGAGGTTTGGAAGGTCTCCCCGTCCAGGTCCTGGAGGTACTGGCGGATAGTGGGCTGGAGGTCGAGACCGGTCTCCTCGGCAGAGGGAACGTGGGCAAGGTCGTCGGTCAGAACGTTTCCGACGTCATCCCCAGCGATGGTCGGGGTGAAGATCCCCAGATGAGAACCTGGCGAGATTGCGCTTCTCTCCGCTTCGAGGACGATCTGCGCTGCCCCGCCATAGGCCACGGCTGGAGCCGGTCCCACCCAAACCGCCACCGGCAGCGGTGAATCCTCCACGATCTCGATCAGGTCTTGAAGCGCCTCGCCGTCTAGCACCGCCGGTGAGTTGATCTGAAGCACTGCCAACACCTGGCCACGTTCAGCCGCCGCCTCGATCGAGCTCTTCATGAATTCCAGAGCCGACCGGTCGAGGGGCCCGCTGACATCGATGACATCGATCCCACCCTCATCCTCGGCGCCGAGGGCAGATATGGGGAACACGACCAACAGGATCGCCAGGGCGAGCAGGAAGCTACGCACGTCTTGGGAGGTTAGGAGGAGATCGCCACCTGGAATCCGAGCATCACCGTTGGGCTATCGTCCCCCGCCGATGCCCAAGGCCCTTCTCGTCTGCGACACACCGTGGGTTCTCAACGAAGTCCTCGCCTCGCTCTCGGTTGGCGGCTGGGAGGTGGAGTCCACCGACGACCCCACTCAGACAGCCACCATGGCCGCCGAAAGTGGGGTCGATGTGGTGATAGTCGACATGCAGGTCCAGAGCATGGGTGGGATGGCGGTGATTCGCGACATCCGGGCCGCATTTCAAGACGTGCCTCGTCCCAGGACTGTGCTCCTACTCGATCGGTCCGCCGACACCTTCCTGGCGAAACGTGCCGGAGCCGACGCCTGGGTGCTGAAGCCGTTCCAGGCCGCCGAGCTGAGAGAATCCCTTACGCCGCGGTAATGCGGTTAGACGCTCTCGGTCTCGATCGCCACCTCGAGAGCGTGACCTTCGACCGAGAAGTTCGGCAGCAGGCGGTCGAGCCACTTCGGCAGCCACCAGTTGGCATCGCCGAGCAGCTCCATCGTGGCCGGGACCAGCAGCATGCGGACGATGGTGGCGTCCACCGCCACGGCGCTGGCGAGGCCCACTCCGAACAGCTTGACGATCCGGTCGCTCTCGCCGATGAAGCTGCCGAACACGACGACCATGATCAAAGCCGCCGCACTGATGACCCGTGCGGTCAAGGCCAACCCGTCCGCGACCGACCCCCTGCTGTCGCCTGACCGGAGGTATTCCTCACGGATCCTCGACAGCAGGAATACCTCGTAGTCCATGGACAGACCGAAGACGATGGCGAACATCATCATCGGGACGAAAGGCTCGATGGGAGCAGGCTCGATGCCGAGCAAACCGCCCCCCCATCCCCACTGGAAGATGGCGGTCACAATCCCGAATGCCGCTGCCAGGGAGAGCAGGTTCATGATTACGGCTTTGACAGGCACGAGCACTGATCGGAACACCAGCATCAGCAACAGGAAGGACAGAGCGAGCACGACGCCGATGAACACGGGAAGCCGTGCTGTGAGGTACTCGGAGAAGTCGACCGCTGCCGCAACCCCACCGGACACGGCGACATCGAGCCCGGTGCCATCGGTGGCCTGGGGGAGCACCCCCTCGCGGAGACGGATGACGAGGTCGGTGGTCGCCTCATCCTGCGGAGCCGTGGTCGGGAACAGCCTCCACAGCACGGCCGTCGGCGAGTTCGGATCGTTGGGTATGGCGGGCGTCACGAAGGCCACTCCGGGGTCGGCCCCGATGGCCTGGGTGACTGCCTCGATTGCGGCCGGGTCGGTGTCCACGGGAACCTCGGATGCGAGCAACAGTGTCCCGTTGAACCCCGGACCGAAACCTGAAGCCAGTAGGTCGTACGCTCGGCGGGTCGTCGTCTCCTCCGGGTAGTTGCCCTCATCCGAGAAGGCAAGCCGCTGGCTGAGGAAGGGGAGAGCGAGGGCCAGCAGGACGACGACACCGGCGATCGCGGACGTCCACGGCCGGCGCTGTATGAAGCGGCTCCATCGGTATGGCACCGTCTCCTGGATCGGACGTCTGGCCCGGCGAGGCACCTCCTGGCGTAACGGGGCGAAAGCCAGGCTTGCAACGATGACCACAGCAGCGAGAGAGAGCCCGACGATCGCGAGCGGCTGGAACGCAATCGCCACCCCGACCAATCCGACAGCAAGGAGCAGGGCCGCGATCAGGCCACGCCACCGCGTCACCTCGACGCGCGCTCCGGCGAAGCCGAGAAACGCAGGGAGCAGCGTCAGCGATGCGACGGCGGTGACCGCGACGACCGTGGCGCAGGCGATGGCGATCCCGGTCACGAATGCCAGATTCATCAGCAACATGCCGAGCAGCGAGATGACGACGGTGGTCGCCGCAAAGGCGACAGAGCGGCCGGCCGTGTCCATGGCGACCACCGCCGCATCCTCGATCGAAGCCCCGGCGTGCATGTTCTCCCGATAACGAGTGACGATCAAAAGGGCGTAATCGATCCCGACGCCGAGACCGAGCATGACGGCAACGGTGCTGGCGAAGTCCGGGATTGAGAGGACGTTGCTGAGGAGGCCGACCAGGGAGAGGCCGAGCCCGATGCCGGCCAGGGCGATCCCGATGGGGAGGCCCATGGCAAGCACGGACCCGAAAGCGAAGATCAAGACGATGATGGCGAAGGCAATACCGAGCAGTTCCGAGCTCGGAACCTCGAACTCGGCGAAGATCTGTCCGCCGATCTCGATCTGAAGCCCTTCGATCTCTGGCATGAGCTCTTTGAGGTCGGCGCTTATGACCGCAGCCTCCTCGAGAGTGATGCCGCGGGAGACGCCGATCTGGGCGTATGCGATGAGGCCGGCCTCGGGCCCCTGCGATGCGATCTGCTGCTCCCCCTCGGGGGTGTACGGGCTGACCAGGGTGATTCCCTCGATCTGGCTCGCCTGATCGAAGAACTCGGTCATCGCCGCCTGGACCTCAGGGTCGGTGACCCCCTGCTCGGCCCGGAACACGATGGTCCCGCCCTCGCCACCTGCGGAGGATCCCGCGAAATGCTCGTCGAGGATGTCGAAGCCGCGCCGGCTTTCGACGTCGGGAAGCGAAAACTCGGTGCTGTAGGCGGTGCCGATCACCGAGTTGGCGAGGACGCCGCCGAGCACGAAGACAGCAAGCCAGCCGAGGGCGACCTTGCCCCGGTTGCGGAAACACCAACGTCCAAGGGCGGCGAACAAGAGAACTCCTTATGCGGGGGAGAGCGAGGCTACCAGGCGTCAGAGTGCTGATATCACGACGCAACTAGCCTCTCGACTGTGAGCAACTGGCAGCGTCTTCTCGAACAGCAGGGACCGATCATCGCCGATGGGGCGATGGGGACCACGCTGATGGAATCGGGCCTCCAATTCGGAGACCCACCCGAGTTGTGGAACGTCCTCTACCCGGATCGGGTGCGAGCGGTCCACCGCGGGTACATCGACGCTGGAGCTCAAATCGTCCTCACCAACACCTTCGGCGGGACCCGCTTCCGGCTGGCCATGCACAACCTCGAAGACCGGGTTGACGAGCTGAGCCGAACGGCAGCCATCATGCTTCGGGCCGAGGTCGATCTCTCAGGGCTGGAGGTAGTGGTTGCGGGAGATATCGGGCCTACGGGCCAGATCATGGCCCCGCTCGGCACCCTCGAGTACGACCAGGCCGTAGATGGTTTCGCCGAACAGGCGGCAGCGCTGATCGCGGGCCGGGTGGACGTGATTTGGATCGAGACCATGTCAGCCCTCGATGAGATGGAGGCCGCGATCGAAGGGGTACGCCAGGCCTCGGCCGACATTCCCATCATCGCCACGATGACTTTCGACACCCGGGGGCGCACCATGATGGGGGTGACTCCGGAGCAGGCCGCCGAGGCGATGATGGGGTGGGGAGTCGACGCCATCGGTGGCAACTGTGGCAATGGGCCAGATGAATTGCTCGAGGTCATCGAGAAGATGGCAGCAGTGGCCCCCACCGCCACCATCGTCGCCAAATCCAACGTGGGAATGCCGCAATTGGTCAACAACAAAGCGGTCTACCTCACCACCCCCGAGGACATGGCCGGGTATGCGCAAGAGGCGCGCCGTTTGGGAGCCTCGATCATCGGGGCGTGTTGTGGGAGCACCCCTCCCCTGCTCGCCGCGATGGCAAAGGCCTTGCAATAGCCGCCGAGTCGTGGATGGGACCGCGGTCAGTAACCGAGAGCTTCGATCAACTCCCGTAGCCATCGTTGGGTGGTCTCAACCTGGTTGAAGGTGAAGATGTGGATGGCCTCGATAGCCATGGCCGGAGCGGTCATCGCCGCCGCCAGGTTCTCGAGCAAGACATCGGCGGAATAGGCCCCTGGCCTGACGAGACGTCCGAGCAACTTCGAGTTCTTGCGCAGGTAACGCATGGAATCGCCGATCCCTACCGAGGCGGCGACCTCGATCAGGCGAGTTATCTCGGACACCCCCGAAGCGCCAAGATGGATCGGCAGCTCGACACCTTCGGATCGCACCCACCTGATCCAGCCGATGATCGCGGCCGGGTGGAAGCACATCTGGGTGGCTATGTAGTGGGCGTAAGACTGCTTGTCGTGGAGTGCCTGAAGCAGATCGTCATCCGAGATGAAAGGGTGGCCTTCGGGATACCCGGGAATCCCGATTTCGGCCAGGTCGTGACCGATTTCAGCCATCTCACGAAGCAGGGAGAATCCGTCAGGGAACGACCCTGTCTCGGGTGCGTCCCCACCGACCACGAAGGCCCGGTCGATGCCGATCGAGCCGAGGCGGGCGAGGATGGAGCGAAGGTGAGCACGATCCCTCACCTGCCGGGCCGAGATGTGAGGCACAAGGGAGAAGCCGGCGCCGGTGAGCACCTCGGCCAGGTCCAGAGTGGCATCCATTCCCTTGGACGGTGAGGCGGTGACGGTGATCGAGGCGCCCGACGGTAGGAAGGCTGCCTGCTCCCGGGCATGCTTCAGGGGGATCATCTCGTATTTGGGGCTGGTGAGCAGCTTGGCCAACGCCGCTCGTTGATCGGGCTGGAGGTCGACTCGAAGGCTCATACGTTCGAATCGGGGAACGAAGCCTTGCGGCGGGTGATCCACTCGAGCAGCTCTTGATCCTTGGCCTCATCGATGGGAGGGGCCTCGTACTCGGCCAGCATCCGTTTGTAGATCTTGTTGGCCCGCTGCGCGGAATCGAGCGATCCCTCCTCCAGCCATTGCTCGAAACTGGAGTTGTCGGCCACATTCGACCGATAGAAGGCGGACTCGAAGTTGGCCAGGGTGTGGGCGCTGCCCAAGAAGTGCTCCCCCGGTTGATTGGCGAGGATGGCGTCGAGCGCCTGCCCGTTCTCGGAGAGGTCGACTCCGGTGGCAAACGCCTCCCACATCCCACACTGGTCCAGGTCGAGGATGAACTTCTCGTATCCCATGCACAACCCACCCTCCAGCCAACCTGCGGCGTGAAGGACGAAGTTCGCCCCCGCGAGCATGGTGGGCTGCATTGTGGCCGCCGATTCATATGCGGCCTGGGCATCGGCGACCTTGCTGGCGCACAAGTGCCCGCCGCTGCGGAACGGCACGCCCAATCGGCGAGCCAACTGGCCCATTACATACAACACCAGAGCCGGCTCGGGGGTGCCAAAGGTGGGGGCCCCGGTTTGCATCGACATCGAGGAGGCGAACGAGCCGAGGATGACAGGAGCACCTGGCCGGACCAGCTGGACGAAGGCCATCCCTGCCATCGCCTCGGCCAGAGTTTGGGTCGCGGTGCCGGCCACGGTGACGGGGCTCATCGCCCCAGCGATGATGAACGGCGTGATCAGTGTCGCCTGATTGTTCTCGGCGTATACCTTGGCCGCACCCAACATGGTGGAGTCCCACACCAACGGTGAGTTGGCGTTGATCAAGCTGGTGATCACGGCATGGCCATCGAGGAACTCCTCGCCGAACAGGATCCTGGCCATGTCCACGGTGTCCTGGGCCCGATCGGGATGGGTGACTGAGCCCATGAAAGGCTTGTCGGAGTAGCGCATGTGGGCATACACCATGTCGAAATGCCGCTTGTTGACAGGCAGATCCACCGGTTCGCAGACAGTTCCGCCCGAATGGTGCAGCTGCGGTGACATCGAGGTGAGCTTGACGAAGTTGCGGAAGTCCTCGATGGTGCCGTAACGGCGGCCGCCATCCAGGTCGCGCACGAAGGGAGACCCATAGGCGGGGGCAAAGACAGTGTGGGGCCCACCGATCTCGACGTTGTTGCTCGGGTTGCGAGCGTGCTGGGTGTAGGTGGAAGGAGCGGTGGCAGAAATGATCTGCCGGCACATCCCGCGGGGGAAGTGGACCCGTTCACCGTCGACCTCGGCCCCGGCATCAGCCAGGATCGCCAGCGCTTCGGGCATCCCTCGGAAGTCGATCCCACACGTCTCGAGAATGGTCTCGGCGTTGTGCTCGATCAGCTCCACGCCTTCGCTGGAGAGCACCTCGAACGGGGCGAGACTGCGGGTGATGAAGGGCACCTTGGCGGCAGTGGCCTGCAGTCGCTCCGCCATCCGGGCTTCCCTGCCTCTTCGTCGGTCGCTCATCTCTTCCTCCGTCTCGGACGTGAGCTCTCTCCGGCACCATATGGGATGCCCACGGCAGCCACAAAGTGCTCTTGGAAGCGGGGCTCCATCGCTGTCTCGACCTTCTCGATCTGCCGAACGACTTCCTCGATCTCTGCCCGTGACGCCCGATTGAGGAGCGCGATGCGGGCTCCGGTCCCTGCTGCGTTGCCGGCGGCGCTGACATCGGCACAATCGGGGACCAACCCCAGCCCGAGAGCGTGGTCGGGGTCGATTTGGCTGCCGAAGGCCCCGGCCAGCCGGATTCGGTCGACCCGATCGATGCCCATGTGATCCATCAACAAGCGGACTCCGGCGTGAAGCGCTGCCTTGGCCAATTGGATCGCCCTGATGTCGTTCTGTGTGACCGAGAGGTCCTCGGTGAGGCGGTAGGAGAAGGTGCGCCCCTCGGGCACGATCCGTTCGGAACGCTCGGCAAGTGAGCCATCGATGATCCCGTCCTGGGTGACGATTCCCGCCCATCGCATTTCGACGATGGCTTCGATGATTCCCGACCCGCAGATGCCGGTGGCCCGGGTGCCTTCGAATCCGGGCTCATCCGACCAGGGGTCGCATCCAATCACCTTGAACCGGGGCTCCAATGTCTCGGGGTCGATCCGTACCCGTTCTATGGCACCGGGTGCGGCCCGCTGTCCTGCCGAAACCTGAGCGCCTTCGAATGCCGGGCCGGTGGGCGACGAGGCCGCCAGCAACCGCTCCCGATTCCCGAGGACGATTTCGGCGTTGGTGCCGATATCGGCGATCAGTGTGAGCGGGTCGGCCTGATGGGGTGCCTCGGCCAGGATCACGCCGGCCGTGTCGGCGCCAACGTGCCCGGCGATGCAAGGGAGCATGTACCCGCGGGCCCCGGGATTGACGATCAGATCGAGCTCGGAGGCTTTCATCCGGACCGCACGATCCGTGGCCAGGGCAAACGGAGCCGTCCCCAGCTCACTGGGGTCGAGACCCAGAAAGAGATGGTGCATGATCGGGTTGCCCACGAAGGTGAGCTCGAGAACCTCAGCACGACCCACATCGGCCCGCTGGGCGAGCTCCCCAATGAGGTCGTCGACACAGTCGCGCACCGCTCGTGTCATCTCTTCGGCACCGCTCGGGTTGAGCATCAGGTAGGACACCCGGCTCATCAGGTCCTCACCGAACCGGATCTGGGGGTTCATCACCCCGGCGCTGGCGAGCACTTCCCCTGTGTGCAGATCGCAGAGGTGGCCGGCAACGGTGGTGGAGCCAATGTCGAGGGCAATGCCGAACGCCCGGTCGTGGAAGCCGGGCCAGGCCGCGGTGATGGTCTCGCCATCGTGGACTGCGACGGTGACCGCCCACTTCCCGTCACGCAGTGTCCGCTGTAACCCCACCAACACCGAGTGCTCACACTCGAGGCCACTGAGATCCCATTCCTTCTCGAGTGCTTCCAGAAGCCGTTGCAGATCGCTGCGGGCGTCACCGAGGCCCGGCTCTTCCACTTCGACATAGTGGAGCCGCACCACGGGGTCGATTTCGATGATCCGGGCCTCAGCCTCCTTGCGCACCACTTGGCGGTGTATCTGGCTGTCGGCCGGGACATCGATCACCAGATCGCCCGAGATCAGAGCCGAGCATCCGAGACGCCGGCTTGGCTTCATCGGCCTCCGGTCTGCGTATTCCTGCTCGGTGGTCGACCAGGGGCTGAGGTGGTCGGCGAGGGAGGTGATCCCATGCTTGGCGTGCTTCCCCGTGGCGACCTCGATCTGGCAGCGGCCACAGATCCCCCTGCCACCACAGACCGAGTCGAGATCGACTCCAAGAGCGCGTGCCGCGTCCAATACGGAGGTCCCGGTCTCGAAGTGCCCCCTCAGGCCCGATGGTGTGAAGACCACCAGTGATTCAGGCACGGCGGCGGCGGCTCCGGCGCCCTTCAGCACCCGATGCGGCAGGCTGGCGGAAGCTGCGTATCCAGCGGCCACAGTCCTGGTCGTGGCCCATCAAGACGTCGGCCGCCATCACGGATTGCCTCACATGATGAGGATTGGTTATCGCTGATGTCATCCCCGCCGCGATGGCCATCGCCAGGAACGCCTCGTTCAGACCCTGACGATTGGGGAGTCCAAAACTGATGTTTGAGGCACCGCACGTCGTGTTGACTCCCAATTCCTCGCGCAACCGGCGAACCAGATGGAAGATCTGACGACCGGCGGTCCCCATCGCCCCTATCGGCATGACCAGGGGGTCGACGAGGATGTCCTCTTTGGCGATGCCGTGGTCGGCGGCCCGGTTGACGATCTTGCGAGCCACCTCGAATCGGACGTCGGGATCCTCGGAGATCCCGGTCTCGTCGTTGGTGATGGCCACAACCGCCGCACCGTGCTTCGCCACCAACGGCAGGACCGTATCCAATCGTTCGTCCTCACCAGTCACCGAATTGACGAGGGCCTTTCCTTGGTAGACCGACAACCCCCTTTCCAGGGCCGCCACGATCGAAGAGTCGATCGACAGGGGAAGGTCGGTCAAGCTCTGCACAAGCTGGACGGTGTGGGCCAGGATTGCGGGCTCGTCGGCCAGCGGAATTCCGGCATTCACGTCGAGCATGTGGGCACCTGCGTCGACCTGGGCAATGGTGTCGGCGGTGACACTGGAGAAGTCCCCGGCTTTCATCTCGTCGGCCAGCTTCTTGCGCCCGGTGGGGTTGATTCGCTCACCGATGATGACAAAGGGTTGGTCGAACCCAATCACCACTTCCCTCGTGGCGGAACTGACCACGGTCCGGCTCATCAGCCGTTCTCCTCGGCAAGGCCGCCGGCCCGCACTATCCGGTCGAGCACCTCAGGGGGAAACATCGATTCGAGCCGATCCGCTTCTGCTCGGGCTTCGGCTTCCAGGTCGTCGCCGCATGGGCGGGTGGTGCGCCGCCATTCGGCCAGATACTCATCGGTTCCAGTCAGACCGGCCCGGGTGGCTGCCATGTCGATTGCCTCCTGGAATCGATCCGAGAGAACCGCCTTCGCCGTGACCCGACCGGCCTTCGCAACCACCTGCGCCGGAAGGTCCCGCCACGCAATGACGGTCAGTTCGGCCATCTCAGACGGCCGTTCCTGCGAAGTGGAGCAGCGTGCTCTCTAGATCGCCATACCCGGTGCGTCGCACCTGATAGTCGAGGCCCAGGTAGTCGGCCGCCCTGCGGCCAAGGTCGACAAGCTCTCGAGACTCGGTCTGAGCCAGGTAGACCAGCCGGCGGTAGTTCCCGAAGTACTGCGGCGTCAACTGTGGGAACTTGTCGAGTTTGAGGCCCTGGATCACAAAGCGCTCGAAATGGCGGCACAAGAAGTCGGTCAGGTAGAAGGTGCCGGGCTCTTCTTCGTGGATTCGTGAGAACTCGGCGCCACCGAGAAAGAACTCGTAGCAATGAGCACCGGGGATTCGCTCGACTCCGTGACGTTCGAGCACGCGGTCGAGCATTCCTCCCGTCCCGCAGTCGGCATAGGCCACGAACACCTGGTCGTACCGACCGGCGGCGGCCGTCAACCTGGCTTCGACGCGGGGGGCTATGTCCTGAGGAGTGTTGTGCAGTTTCCCGGGGAGACACTCGACGGTGATGTGCGAAAGATGGTTGAGGCGTATGACTTCGAGCAGTTCCCTGGCGATCGCCCCACAGGCGATGACCAACATCCGGCCGGGGGCGGATGGCGACAGCACCTCGTCTTCGACCAGGATCATCAATCCTCTCCTGAGGTGAGACGACGGGCGAGGACCATCGACTCGGCGGTCTCGGCGGCGACCGCGGCGTCGCGACAGTAGGCGTCGGCCCCTATTGCCTTTCCGAACTCCTCGTTCAGCGGCGCTCCCCCCACCAGGACGATGAGCTTGCCGCGGATTCCCTTTTCCTCGAGGGTGTCAATCACGACTTTCATGTAGGGCATAGTGGTGGTGAGAAGAGCCGACATCCCCAGGATGTCCGGTTGGTGCTCCTCGATCGCAGCCAGGTACTTCTCAACCGAGTTGTTGATCCCGAGGTCGAAGACCTCGAACCCGACTCCCTCCAGCATCATCGCCACCAGGTTCTTCCCGATGTCGTGGATATCGCCTTTGACCGTGCCGATCACCACCCGGCCGATTGGCTGGGCACCGGTCTCCGCGAGGAGCGGGCGCAGCACCCCCATCGCCGCTTTCATGGCGTTGGCGGCGAGCAGCACCTCAGGGACGAAGAGGATCCCGTCCCGGAAGTCGATGCCGACGATTCGCATCCCCTCGACCAGGGCTTGATTGAGCACCTGTTCGGGGCCCCAGCCTCGTTGCAGCAGGATATTGGTCCCCTCCACCAATTCTTCGGCGAGTCCGTCGTAGAGATCGTCGTGCATCTGCGTGCGGAGATCCTCATCGGAGAGAGTCTGGAGATCGAGAGGGGCTTCGCTGGTCATATTCTCATCCGTTCCATCATACGGAACTGTGCTGTATCATGGAATCTAGTCCAACCTGGGAGACAGGTCCATTGATCCAATCCGTCGAGCGCGCCTTTCTGGTCCTGCGGGCTCTGACGCTCTCGCCGGCCGGGGTCACCGAATTGGCCGAGCGAGTGGGCCTCCCCAAAAGCACAGTCGCCCGAATGCTGACGACCCTGACGGCTCAGGAGGTCGTGGAGCAGCCAACACCGGGCGGGGAGTATCGGCTTGGCAGTGGGATCGCTGATCTGGCAGTTGGCCTGTCGGCAGCCCGCAACCTGGTGCGAATCGCCCGTCAGCATCTGGTTGGTTTGATGAGTGACACCGGTGAGGCGACTGGCCTCTCAGTGGCCGATGGCTTCGATGTGCACTACCTGGACCAGGTGGAGTCACCCAACCCGGTGCAGGTTCGCGATTGGACCGGGGAGCGGATACCACCACATGCCGTCTCGTCGGGTCTGGTATTCCTCGCACATTGGCCGGCACCGGCCCAGCAGGCGTACCTGGCCCGGTCGTTAGAGCGATTCACAGCCCACACAATGGTTGACCCCGCCCACCTGAAGAGACGGCTGGGCGAGGTCCGGCTGAATGGCTATGCCTGGACCCATGAAGAGTTCGCCGAGGGGATCAACTCGGTGGCAGCGCCGGTGACGGACGCATCGGGTGCGGTGGTGGCGGCGGTGCATGTTCACGGGCCTGCCTATCGCTTCCCGCCCAAGGGTGGTGAAGAAGCCATGGTGCGCAAGGTGTTGGCCGTGGCGGAGCGGATCTCGCACCAGCTCCAAGGGCGGGCCGGTGTCACCGGCGGGACTCGATCTCCTCGATCACAGCCGACAGCACCTCATGCAGGTCGCCGATGACCGCGTAGTCGGCTTTGGTCATCATTGGCGCCTCGGGGTCCAGGTTGACCGCCAGTATGTTCTTGGCAGCCATCATCCCCACCCAATGCTGGATCGCTCCGCTGATGCCACAGGCGATGTAGAGGTCGGGGGCCACTCTCGTCCCGGTCTGGCCGACCTGGTCCGAATGTGGCCGCCAGCCGTTGTTGGTCACCACTCGGGAGCATCCCACCGCCCCTCCCAGGATCTCCGCAAGCTTCTCGAGTAGGGCAAAACCCTCCGCAGACCCGACACCGCGGCCTCCACTGACGATGACCTTGGCACTGGTGAGGGTGATGCCTTCGACCGGATTGGTCCTCTCGAGCACTCTCGTCCTCACGTGGCTTTCGTCGAGCACAGGGACAAAGACATCCGATTCACCGGAGGGGAGGTCGTGTGGCGGCCATGAGTGGGGCGCCACCGTCAGCAGCTTCACCCGAGCATCGAGCCGGGCCCTCTCCAGGAGGCTCCCTCCCCATCGCACCCTGGTCAGCTCCCAGACCGGACCGGAGGTGTCGACTTCGGTGGCGTTGGTTGCCAGGGGAAGGTCTTCCATCGCCGCCAAGTGGGCCATCACCTCATTCCCTCGTTCCGTGCCGGGCGCCACCACGACGTCCGCGCCTACCACCCCTATGAGCTGATGGAGCGACTCGGCCCAGGCCTCTGGGGCATAGTCAGACAGGAGCTCATGCTGGATAACCGTGCCCCCAAACGACCCCACAATCCCGAAGCCCACGACACGAATCTCCTCGCCCAATGACGCCGCCAAAGCGACCGCATGCAATGAGGTTTCGAGGGGCAGGCCATGCTCCTGCTCCACCAAGACCAGGACGCTCACAGCAGTTGCAGCTCCTCGAGCAGATCCACCACTTTCGGTGCCGATTGGGCGCCGCTTCCGAGGAGAGTCGTCTGGCTCTTTTGGTCCGGTGGGCTGACCAGCAACGTGGTCACCAGGCCGCCCGTCTGTCGCACCGGGGTATATCGGGTCACTTCTGCCTTTCGGGAGCGAAGACGGCCGGGCAAAGTCGGATAACGGGGAAGGTTGATGCCTTCCCTGACCGCCACCACTGCCGGAAGCGATATTCGATAGCGCTCGAAACCCTCCGGGGTTTGACGGCTTGCAGTC
>DATDPP010000092.1:0-30589 GCA_035292685.1 Acidimicrobiia bacterium | reverse complement strand
CATCTCCGGCTCACGGCCATCGACAAGCACGTCGGATGTGACCATGGCCGCCACTGCGTCGCCGTCTCCAGCGACCCAGGCCTCCATGAAGGATTCGGCCACCGCGAGGGGCGAACCCGGATCGAGGACTTGACTGCTCGTAGATGTCTGGTTGTCGGCCACGTTCGATCCGTTGCCGACCAGTAAGCCAACAACTCCCATCAGAAGGATCGCCACGGCAGCTGCCACCCCGTACACCCAGCCGGGGACGACTCGGCGAGGAGTTCGCGGTTGAACCGGCTGCACGCGCGATCCGTCGACTTGTTGCTCGAAGATGTCCTCGACGTCCAGACGCTCCACCACATTGTCGAAGTAGTCGCCCAGTTGGGTCTTGAGATCAGACATGGGTGGGCACCTCCAGTGCGGCTCGCAATTTGGTCAGACCTCGATCGCGGTGACGCCGAATCGTGGAGCGATCCACACCGAGAAGATCGGCGGCTTCCCGCTCGCTCCAATCCAGAACATGAAGGAGGACCACCGCGGCCCGCTGCGCGGTGGAGAGAGAACTCAACGCTGCAGGCAGTCCCGGCTCCACGTCCGGCATTTCGCCAGCGACCACCGCGGGGAACAGCGGACCCGACCTGCGGTAGCGGCGAGCGCTCGATTGGCCGACCCGGTACAGATACCCACCAGGGTTGTCCATCCCTCGGAGCTTGCTCCAGTTCTCCCAGGCATGCGCCAGTGCATCGGCAGTCGACTCCCTGCCCACCTCAACCCCGTAGGCGGCGGCCAGCGCATAGGACAGACGCGGCTCGATCTCCTGAAAGAAGACCGTGAACTCATCGTCGACATCTCGCGGCACGCTCGAACTCATCATTGCGCTCACCCAAGTAGACCATCTACGAGTCCAAGTGGGTGACCCGGAACGAGAAGAATCTGGACCCGAAGCTGATGCATGCGGTTAGACACGGATGGCGAGAATGCACCAGCCGATCACCACGGGCCTCAGACTTGGGGCATTGCCCCCATGGCAAGAAGCAACGTCGCGAGAACCCCATAGATCGTGGCCACGATCACCACGGCCGAGTGATCCTTGAATCTCAGCCAACTCACCGCCCCGGTGACGAGAGTCCCGACAGCAGAGATCGCCGCCACCGCCCACAATGCCCTGCCCGCCGCGGTCCCCTTCCAACTTCCCCCGCCGCCACCGCGAGCCTCGGTGTTGTAAGCGACAATGAGCATCGCCAGCAAGACGACGGCGATGATGAGGAACCAACCCGCCCATTTGCCCAGGGTCGTCTTCGGCATATCGACCTCCTTGGAGACCGACGACGCCAGTCACACCGTGTGTGACATGGGTTCTAGGTCAATCATCGTTCCCGGACGTTGGCTCGACCAGAGGATTAGGTCCCGGAGTGCGATACGGGACGCGACCGGGTCCGTCGCGCTGTTAACCCGGTGCGATCGAGTCCCACAAAGGCTGCCCCATATGCACCTGCCAAACACCCACCGGGCAGCCACCGAGGAGCCAATCGGCTTGACCCCTCAGGACCAGTTCCTCGGCGGACAGCATCTCGACGCGAGCGGTGGCGCCGGCGGATGCCGCCGCCGCCGCCTGGCGAAGGACGTCGATTCGCTGCTCGGCGAGCGAGTAGAACACGCTCAGCCAGCTGCGGGTGGCCTCCGGCGGCGGAGGGAGAGCGCGCATCTCGGCCAGCGTCTCCTCCGAGATGCGAGCCACCGTCTCGCTCATCGCCGCGAGGTCTTCGAGTGTGGTGATGGTTTCCCACTGATCCAACCCGAGGTCCTCCACAACGGTCGCCTCGAGTCTCAGGGTGGCCGCCTCACAGATCGGGCGAACCTGGTGGTTGAAGTAATCCTCCCTCGCCACCCACCTCGTCTCTTCTTCCATGACGAATCGGGCCGTCGCCTCGGGCGAAGCAGTGAGTTCGTCGGTGTATTGCTCCCAGAGTGCTATCGAAGTCGGGTCGGAGACCGGGCTGAGGAAGGCGTCGCCGAACATGCGCTCAAAGTCGTCCGGGTGGTTGATCAATACCCACTCCGCGAGCGTGCGGTCGATGGAGGAGACATCGTGGTGGACAAATGTCGCGGCGCCTTCATAATTGCCGTCTGCCCTCTCTATTCCGCTGCCACTCAGGTAGAGGAGAAATGAACCCCCCACTGGCTCCATGCCGAGGGCGCGTGTCAGTTTGTTCTCGAACGTGTATTCGCAGGAGACACCTTGGAAGGTCCTGAACGTTATGGGCAGGACTTCACACCCTTTGGTTTGAAACTCCTGACCCACGGCCCGGTACCAGTCGTGAGAAGGCGGAAGTAGCTCGAGGCCACCGAGCGTGGCCTCTGCGCTGACCATGGCAGCGACGGCTTCGCCGTCGCCTGCGGCCCAGGCTTCCATGAACGATTCGGCCACCGCCAGGGTTGAAGTCATCGTCGGTTCGGCAATCGGGGCGTCTCGGCTGATTACGAGCCATGCCCCTCCCACCACGAGGACGGCCAACATCACGGCCAAGCCGATCCCCAAACCTCTCCGAAGTGATCGTGTCGACTGGACCCGTTCGCCTGGTTTCGCCTTCGGACGGATCTCAGCCCCGACGATGGGATCGTCGGCCATTTCCAGCTCGATTCGCTCGATGAGAGCTTCGGGACCAACCCGAGTCCCTCTCTCGGCGAGTCGCGCCAACTCATTTCGGAATTCAGCCACTGGTTGCCTCCAGGTTTAGCCTTGCCTTCTTTCGAGCGCGGCTGGCCATGGTCCTAGCGGCCTTGACCGACAAGCCGAGTTGGCCCGCCGCCTCGTCGTAGGGCACGCCTTCAACCTCCACCAGATATAGGAGAGCCTTCTGCCTGGGAGGCAGATCGAGAATCGCGTCGATTTCGGAGGGATAACTGGGGACCCAGCTATCAGTTGAGAAAAGGCGTGCGACCGCCCCCCTTCGTCGCGCCAGGCTGCGCCTCTGATTGGATGCCAAGTTGACGATGGCCGCACGTAGATAAGCGAGCGGATTGTCCAACTCGGTGAGGTTTCGTTTGCTCATGGTGCGCACCAGCGCTTCCTGTACAAGGTCGTCCGGTTCGATATCGACGTCGCCAGCCACGGCGGCGATCCGGCGCAGGCCGGGGTAGAGGGCGATGATGAGCTCCCGCTCCTCGTCTTCGATCGATGATCGCTTCGCCAATCGGATCTCCTACCGTCGTTCGGAGATAAGGACACCGCAGCTCGAGAAACGTGACAGGCAGGCCGGAAGCCGCAGCGCAGCCGACGGAGTCAACCCTTACTTTCCGATTCTCGAAGGTGAGCTCTCACCGCCGACCCGACCGTGGGAAAGAAGTTCGCCTCGCCGATCCTGTCGTAGAGCCCGTAAGCCCTGAGACGGTCCTTGACCGGGCCTTTGAGGCCGGCGAATGCAAAGGTGAGGCCTCGCTTCTCGAGATCGTCGAGCACCCCGACCAGAACCTCGGCTCCCGTGGTGTCGACATCGGTGATGGCGTCACCGGCCACCAGGACACACTCGAGGGGGCGCGATGCCTCCTCCAGCAGGTAATGGAGTCGGCGCCCGAAGGTAGGGGCGTTGGCGAAGAAGAGGGGTGAGTCGAACCGAAGGATGAGCAGCCCCGGGATCATCATTCCATCAGGATGCCGCGCCCGATCGTGATACCCCTTCAGCCCGTGCACCCGCACCAGTTCTGCGCTATGAGGATGCCAGGCCCTCCTTATGAAGTTTGCAAGTGAGAGCACCACTGCGATCAGGATTCCCTCCAGCACCCCGATGATCACCACCCCGAGAAAGGCGCCGAGGGAGAGCAGGAACTCAGAGCGGCGGACCGACCACAGCCAGCGGAACGCGGTGCCGTCGAAGATGACGAATGAGGCCGCGATGACGATGGCGGCCAGGGTGGCGGAAGGCAGGTCGGCGAGCAGGCCCGGGGCCCACACCAGTAAGGCGAGGACGCCAACCGCGGCCACGATCCCGGTGAGCTGGGTTCTCGAGCCCACGGACAGGGCCACGGCGGTCCTCGATGAGCTGGCACTGGTGGGAAAACCCTGAAACAGCCCGGAGAGGATGTTCGACGCCCCCAGCGCCTTGGCCTCCGAGTTGGGCGTCGAGCGGCTGCCCGACCGGAGCGCCATCGCGTTGGACAGGGCGCTTGTGTCGGCAAACGAGATCAGCGCCACTCCGAACGCTCCTACGGTCAGCGCCCCCAGGTCTCCGATGCCCACCCGTGGGAACACCAACCTGGGGGCACCCTGGGGCAGGGCACCGACAGTCTCCACCACCCCCGCCAGGTCGAACAGCGCCATCCCGGCCAGGGAGCCGATAACTGCGACGAAAACGCCCGGGGCACCGGGCCACAGCCTCCTCGTAATCTGGATGAGGAGGAGGCTGAGCGCCGAGAACATCAAGGCGGCAAGGACCGTCTCGCCGCTCACGACGGCCTTGAAAGTGGCGACCAGGGTCGAGATCGTGGAGTCGGCATCTACCGAGAAGCCCAACGCCTTTGGCAGCTGGGAGATCAGGACCACCACTGCAATCCCGTTGAGATAGCCGATCCGGACCGGCTTGGAGAGGAGCTCGGTAACCACCCCCAACCGTGCGTACCCTGCGCCGAGGCATACCAGCCCGGTGAGCAGGCTGAGAGCAGAGGCCAGCACAATTGCGCTCCCTGCATCGCCCGCGGCCAGGGGAAGGACGATGGCGGCGACGATCGGGGCGAGGGACGAATCCGGGCCGAGGATCAGCACCCGATTGGTCCCAAAGACGGCATACGCCAGGAGTGCGGCCACGGTCGTGTACAGGCCGGTTTGTGGCGGGAGGCCGGTCAGCTCGGCATATGCCATGCCCTGGGGCACCAACATCGCCGCCAATACGACACCGGCGGTGAGATCCCGAGCCAGATCCTCTCTCCGGTACGAGCGTGCGAGAGCAACCCCAGGGATCCGGAGCAGGAGCCGGTCGCGTCTTTCCATCGTTGCTCCCAGGAAGACTGCTGCCGGTGACGGTAACGCCCGTCAGTGCACTCAAGCTATGACGAACCGGCCACCGATCGGGCGTTGACCTCCTGGGGTGTGACTGAGTCTGCCGCGGTATCTGGCGTCAATCGTTGGGCGACCAGGGCAAAGACAACGATGGCCGACCCTGCATAGAGCCCAAGCATCAGCGGGCTACCGGTGTCGGTTCCGGCGAGCATCCCGTGCAGAAGGGCCGAGATGAACAGGCCGAACGAGGCGAAGTGGATCGAGCGCCACAGCTTCTGGCCGATGAAGCGTTTCACATAGAAGCTGGCAATCACCACTCCCAGGGTATAGAGGGAGACCACCCCAAAGGCGATGGGCAGCGGACGCCAATCCGAGGTTCCGGGCACGAGGATCTCGGCCCACGTGAAATCCAGAAAGTCGTGGACGGATAGGACCACGATGTGGACCAGAGTTGCCACCATGGCACCGATTCCAAGCGACTCATGAAACCAGGTCAAAGGCTTTGCCTTGACGATGCGGCCGAGCAGCTTCGAGCTCACCAACAGACCCCAGATGGTCGCTCCGGAGAGAAGAGCGAACGCCGCCACACCCGATCCCCGAATCACGATCCATTCGATGCTCATGCAGCCAGCACCGTCCCCGGAGTCGCATAAACCGATCCGTCGTGCCAGATGACGACGGCCGAGTCGATCCAGGCGGCCTCAGCCGCCCAGGCCAGCCCGTTCTCACCATGCATCAACACGGCCTTGGCCCCGATCTCGGCCTCCACGGCCGAGGGTGCGACCACGCTGGCGCAGAGAATGGGGGTTTGCGCCGGCGCCATCGTCCGGGGGTCGATGAGATGACTGACTTCACGAGTGCCGACCAACCACCGGCGCCGAGCGATCGAACTGGTGGCGAGACCGCCGCTGCCCAATGCGATACGGGCTGCCACGGCACCCCAGGGGTCCAGGATCGGGACCGTGGTCCGGCTGTCGATGCTCCTGATGTCACCTCCAGCCGAAACGACGGTGGCCATCCCCTTCTCGACTGCCTGATCGCAGGCCCAACCCTTGGCGATGCCTCCGAGGTCGACGAGGGTGCCCGGAGACCGGGTCAGAGTTCTGGAGTCGAGGCTCCATTCCGGGGCCGGGCTCCTCGAGGGGGCGCGGTCGAGTGATGTCACGAGTTCGAAGGTTCGGTCGTAGCCCCAGTCGGCGACTCCCGCACCCACTCCGATGTCGACGAGCCCCCCTGTCAGACCACGGGCCCGGTCAGCGGCACCAATCACCTCGGCGAGTGTCTCGGAGAGCTCAACAACCCGCCCCGTCGACCGGTTGAGCCGGCTCAATTCGCTGTCATCGCGAAACCGGCTGCAGACTTGCTCGACACACTCAAACCAGCGGCGAAGTTCCTGGCCTGCCGTCTCATCCGGGCACCAGGCCTCGACATCGGTTCCCATCGCCCTGAAATCGATGTGGATATCCGCTGCTCTCCGGGGCCGGAGCTGCATGGGCGGACGCCGGGGCAGGGGAGTTCGAACCGCTCGGTGCTCGATTGACCACCACGGTGCGGACCTCGGCCTGAGGTGCTTCCACAGGTGTGAAGCGAAGGATCACCAAACCCTGGGGAGCCGGATTGGGCATGATCGCCCGCTGTGGCGAATCCGCGGTCTCTCTCGCCACCGGCTCAGGCCGATTGGCCTCGACGGCTCGGGCCGGTTCCAGCCGGGAGACCACCAGTGCCGTGCTCCAGGCAAGGGCGGCTCCGGTCCAGACCAAGATTCGATTCCACCGGGGGGTGTCGAAGCGGCTCATCTCAACCTGCCGGGCCGGCTGGAATGGTCAGAGTCGCTCTGTAGTACACGAGGACGCGGGCAACCTCCGGAGCGAGCTCCGTGAGCTCATCGACACGAAGCGCCTCTGCCTTCCCACTCGCATACAAGACTCGCTGCACGGCAAGATCGACTCCTTCAAGACTCGGGGGTTGCACTTCGACAACCAAGGTCGCCGGAAGCGAGACAGCTTCGGGAGCGGACGAAGTTGGCACCTCGCTCTGACCCGTGGCCACGAGGTAGACCACGCTCAAACCGGCCAGTAGCACCAACAGACCGGAGATGGCTTGGGGTGAGAGACGGCTCAATCGTCGTCCTCCGCTTCGTGTTTGTCCTCCACCTCGTGTTGGTCCTCCTCTTCGTGCTCCTCCTCCGGCTTGACCTCGCTCTCCTCGCCGGGTGAAGCCGGGGAGCCGGCGGGAGCGGATTGAGCATTGGACACGACGACGGTCTGGGTGATGGGCTCAGGAATGGGCTTGCCCGGCAACGGCATCCCCTGTTGGGCACAGATCTCTCTCAGGGCATCGAGAGCCGCCTGTTGGATATCGCTTATCGACTCGCCCGCTTCGGCTTCGACCAGACGCAGCCCTTGCTCCCCGCAGGCAGCCGCCAAATCGGCGACGGTCGCTGTTTGTGGGGCAAAAACGGCCTCGGTCACGGGTTCGACGACGGTGGTTGAGACCGAGGTCGAGGACTCGACAGGCGGAGTGTCCTTCACCAAAACCGTGGCCGCAAAGGCACTCAGCGGTATCAGCAGGGTGCCCAAAGCGACAGAAGCCGACAGTCCTTTGCGATCAGCCATCTCAAGCCTCCACGAAGATGCATTCGCCAGGGCACTCTTCCGCAGCTTCGAGGACCAGCTCGAGGAGCGGTTCAGGGACCCTGGCCCGTCCCTGGTGGCCGTCGGGGCCGTGCCCGTCTCCGGTCAACCCGTCAAAGACGACCATCCGATCGAAGTGAGACGGATCCTCCTTCACTGCCCAGATGCCGTCCTGACGCTCGTGGAAGACCGCGGGCACGACCTGGGCACAAGTGCCGGCGCCCATGCAGGCGTCGGTGTTGATCCAGACTCTGGCCATGGCGAAGGTGTCCTTTCTCGACTGGGGTCACGCTGCCGCCGGGCGTCTTAAGGACATGTCAACACCGGTTCAAGGAATCCGCGACACCTGCGTTGATGACCAGCCGACCAGGAACCTGAGGGCGCGCAAAGACGGAGGCGACCCCAAAGGGCCGCCTCCGTGGCTCCATATTGGGTAGGAGCTCTTTTTCTTCCTGCCCTAGGTCCGGGTGGTCGACCCCCCGAACCAGGACGAGGAAGAAACCAGGAAGGAAACGATGCTTTCGGGGTTGCTGGGTCCGGAGTTCTCACCACTTGGCGTGGTTGTCAGGGCGAGGGTGATCACCGCCAGCACAACCAAGACGATCGTCATAACGAAGACCAGCGCCTTTCGTCTCTCCATCACGCCACGTCAACAGTCTCTCGCCCGCATCAATCCCGTGGTGCATTATCCACGCGCGGAGAGTGGTCGAGTATGGGTTGAGCGACCTAGAAGTCAGACGGCTTCCAGGGCCTGTTCCAAGTCGGCGATGATGTCCTCCACGGCTTCGATCCCGACCGAGAACCGGATCATCGCCTCGGTGACCCCCATCCGGCGTCTGGTGTCGGGGTCGACATTGGAATGACTGGTACTCACCGGATGGGAAGCGATGGACTCGGTTCCGCCCAATGAAGTCGCCAATCCGACCAGTTTCATCGAATCGAGGAACCGGAAAGCCTCCTCACGACCGCCCTTGACCTCGAAGGTGATCATGGCCCCGGTGGAGGTGCACTGACGATCGAGCAGCGGACGTCTCGGATCGTCATCCCCGATGAGCCCGAGGTAGCCGACCCTGCTCACCTTGGGATGGGCCGCCAGAAACCTGGCCACCCGCGACGCGTTCTCGGCCTGCCTCTGAGCGCGGAGGGCGTAGGTCTCCAGGCTCCGGCCCAACAGCCAAGCCGAATGTGGGTCGGCGGTGGTGCCGATCCGGTACCGCATCGTCTTGATCCTCCGCATCAGCGGGTCGGTCCCGGTGACCACCCCGGCGACCAGGTCGGAATGCCCGCCGTAGTACTTGGTGGCCGAGTAGACGACCAGATCAGCCCCGTGGGCATGTGGCTGTTGGCCGATTGGGCCAAGGTAGGTGTTGTCGACAACGGTCGCCGCCTGATGCTTCCCCGCCACCCTGGCCGCCAGCTCGATGTCGAAGAGGTCGTTGGTGGGGTTGGCGGGGGACTCGACGTAGACGACACCGAGGCGATGCCCCTTCACCAGCACTTCCAGGTCGTCCTCGGTGGCACCCGGGCTAAACGCCGCGACCTCGATCCCCATTGGCGCCAGGACATTCTCGAACATCGAATTGGTGCCGCCGTACAGCGGGGAGCTGTGGAGGATCAGGTCACCGGGGCGGAGCAGAGTGAGCAGTGTGGTGAAGATGGCGGACATGCCGCTGGAGAAGAGCAACGCCCGATCGGTCCGATCCCACAAAGCGAGCCGGGTTTCGACCACCACCAGGTTGGGATGATCAAGCCTGGTGTAGATGTACCCCACCTCCTCCTCGGCGCCGGGCACCTCGTCGCCGTAGGTGACGTCGAAGGCGCGCTTGGCCGCCTTCGCAGACTCGAACGTGAAGGTGGAAGTCTGGAACAAGGGGGTCTTGATCGACCCCATGCCACGAGTCGGGTCCCAACCCCGGGTCATCATCTCGGTTTCGGGTCGGGGCTCGTTCTGGTCGCGCCTCTTGGTCATCGAAGGAGCCTAAATCGAAGCTGCAGTCCTCCGGTGAGTCGATAATCGGCTCATGACCGATATCGGGCTCGCGGCCGAAGTTCTTCGACCGGCCAAGCAGATCCTGGTATTCACCGGCGCAGGGATCTCCACCGAGTCTGGGATCCCCGACTTCCGCGGACCGGATGGGTTGTGGACCAAGGTCGACCCCGATGACTTCCACATCGACCGTTTTCGGGCCAGCCCGGAGCTTCGGGTGCGCGGCTGGCGGATGCACCTCGACGGCGAGTTGTGGGGCGCCCGCTCGGGCGTGCAGCCCAACCCCGGTCATTACGCAATCAAGCGGCTCGCCGACGCGGGACGCCTCGCCGGGGTGGTGACCCAGAACATCGATGGCCTCCATCACCAGACCGGGCTCGGCGACGACCTGGTCGCCGAGCTTCACGGCAACGTCAGGGAATGCCACTGTCTCGACTGCGACCGAACCTGGCCCACGGATGAAGTCCTGGGTTGGGTCGAGGCGGGCGACGACGACCCGGCCTGTCCCCACTGTGGGGGGATAGTCAAGACCAGCAGCGTCATGTTCGGTGAGATGCTTCCCGAAGAGGAGCTTCGGAAAGCCATGTTCTTCCTGGCAGTGGCCGACGCCCTGCTGATCGTGGGCTCAACCGTGGCGGTGTGGCCCGCATCCGACATCGTGTTCCGGGCCGCCCACCGCTCGCTGCCAATCGTGATCATCAACCGTGGTGAGACCGAAGCCGACCTTCTGGCAACCGTCAAGATCGA
Organism: Acidimicrobiia bacterium; assembly: GCA_035292685.1. Lineage (GTDB taxonomy): Bacteria > Actinomycetota > Acidimicrobiia > Spongiisociales > ZC4RG35 > JALYNX01. Next base: position 20,247 of record DATDPP010000092.1, on the reverse strand, counting down.
TGCCGGTATCGGTGAGGTTCTGCCGGACTTGGTCGAGGCAGTGCTTTCCCGGCCCACCACCCCCCCGTAATTGGGACCCACAGGGGTCATATACGGACCTCACGGTCCCAATTTCGGGCTTCCAGTTACCCTCTGGGCCATGTCCGACTATGCCCCGCGTCTCGACGACATCAACTTCATCCTGAATCATGTTGCAGGGCTCGAAGAGATTTCGAAACTCAACGGGTACCAACACGCCGACCCGGAGACGGTGGCCGCCATTCTCGAGGAGGCGGGTCGTTTCTTCTCCGAGGTGATTGCCCCCCTGAACCAGATCGGCGACCAACAGGGATCGGTGCTGGCCGAGGACGGGACGGTGCGAACTCCTGACGGATTCAAGGAGGCCTACCGCAAATACGTGGATGCGGGATGGGCCGGCGCCCACCTGCCGGAGGAGTGGGGCGGCGGTGGGCTCCCCTACGCGGTGGGCGTCGTCATCGAGGAGATGTTCAAGACCGCCAATCTGGCGTTTTCCTTGTGCCCGACCCTGACCCATGGGGCAGTGGAGGCGCTCCGCGCCCACGGATCTGAGGATCTCCAGCACACCTACCTGGAGAAGCTGGTCCGTGGTGAGTGGAGCGGCACCATGAATCTCTCCGAGCCCGAAGCAGGATCGGACCTGGGAGCCGTTCGCACCAAGGCGGTTCCCCAGGGTGACGGCACCCACCGGATCTTCGGCACCAAGATCTTCATCACCTGGGGCGACAACGACCTGACCGGGAACATCGTCCACTTCGTCCTGGCTCGCCTCCCCGACGCCACTCCCGGTACCCGTGGTATCTCGATGTTCGTGGTACCCAAGTTCATCCCGGATCAAGACGGCAACCCCGGCCATCGCAACGATCTCAGGGTGGTTTCTCTCGAGCACAAGCTCGGCATCCACGCCTCGCCGACGTGTGTGATCTCCTATGGCGACGACGGGGAAGGCGCCGTCGGCTGGGTGGTGGGAGAGGCCAACGAGGGCATGCGCAACATGTTCACCATGATGAACGCCGCTCGCCTCGGCGTCGGCATGGAGGGGGTCGCCACCGGGGAACGGGCCTATCAACGCGCTCTGCGCTACGCCCGGGTCCGGGTTCAGGGACGTGCCATCGGTGGAAGTGGCACGGCCAGTGTTCCCATCATCGAGCACCCCGACGTCAAGCGAATGCTGCTCACCATGAAGGCCAGTGTCGAGGCAATGCGCACCCTTCTCTACGTCACCTCGGCCGAGGCCGATCATCTCTTCCACGGCGAAACCGAGGAGCGCCGGCATCTGGCGGCAAACCGGGTGGCCCTGCTCACCCCGGTCGTCAAGGCGTGGTGCACCGATCTCGGCGTCGAAGTGGCCTCGCTCGGCGTCCAGGTCCATGGTGGCGCCGGCTATCTCGAAGAGACCGGTGCCGCCCAACATCTCCGTGACGCCAGGATCTCTCCGATCTACGAAGGGACCAACGGGATTCAGGCCATAGACCTCGTGCTGCGCAAGCTTCCCCTCGACAACGGGGCAGTGGTCACTGCCTTGATCACCGAGATGACCGAAGTCGTTACCCGGATGAACCACCACACCGAGCTCACCAAGTTCCGCGACGAGCTGTCCAGGGCCATCCAGGGCCTGGCCGACTCGTCGGCTTGGCTGGGAGAGCGGCTCGCCTCCGGAGACATCCAATCCGCCCTGGCAGGAGCCAGCCCCTATCTCCGCCAGTTCGGGACGATTCTCGGCGGATGGCTGATGGGCAAGTCCGCATTGGCCGCCTTGACCGCGCCGCCTGAGTTCAAGCCCGAATTCCTCGCCGAGAAGCTGATCACGGCTCGCTTCTACGGAGAGCAGATTCTCCCCCTGGCCAACGGGATGATCCCCGCCGTCGAGGGCGGGGCCGACATTCTCGAGAGCGCGGTCTTCTGAGCCCCACCTGGCTCACGTAGCCTCGGCGTCGATGGAGCTGCGGGACAAAGTCGTCGTCATCACCGGCGCCGGGAGTGGCATCGGAGCCGCCCTGGCTCGAAGGTTCTCGAGAGAACAGCCCCGGGCCTTGGTGTTGGCCGACCTGAATCTGGCGGCGGCAAGCGAGGTGGCCGAAGAATCCAATGCCGTGGCCATCGAGGTGGACGTCACCGAACCGGAAGACAACAACCGGCTCATCGACGAGGTCGAAGAGCTATTCGGACCGATTGACCTCTTCTGTGCCAACGCCGGGATCGGGTTCGTCGGCGATGAGCAGACGCCACCCGAAGACTGGGACCGAATGTGGCAGGTAAACGTGATGTCACATGTCCACGCCGCACGTCGTCTGCTCCCGACCTGGACGGCGCGGGGTGCCGGATACTTCCTGGCCACCGTGTCCGCGGCCGGGCTCCTCACCAATCTCAGGGCTGCCCAGTACTCGGTGACCAAGCACGCCGCGCTTGCCTTCGCCGAATGGCTGGCCATCACCTACGGAGACCAAGGGATCAAGGTCAGCTGTCTCTGCCCTATGGGGGTGAAGACTCCATTCCTCGAATCCGCCACCGAGTTCCGAGACCTTCTGGAGCCGGATGCTTTGGATCCGGAGACGGTTGCGGACGAGGTGGTGGCCGGTCTCGCCGGCGAGCGCTTCCTGATCCTGCCCCATCCCGAGGTGCAACGCTTCTTTCAGAACAAGGCAAATGACTACGACCGCTGGCTGGAGGGAATGCGGCGGCTACAGCGATCGGTTTTCCCAAGCTGAGAGATAGGGCAAAATGGGCGTCATGGACAAACGGCGAGTGGTGGTGACCGGCATCGGTGCGGTCGCAGCCCCCGGAACCGGAACCGACGATCTCTGGAAGGGCTTACAGCGCGTGCCCGACGGGCCCGGCCCTCACGTGGTCAAGGACTGGGACCCGGAGCCCTGGATTCCGATGCGAGAGCACCGGCGCCTGGATCGCTTCACCCAGTTCGCGTTGATGTCGACATATGAGGCATTCGAGCAGTCCGGCCCGCTCGCAGTCGAGCCCAACCGGGTCACGGTTTCTGTGGCGACCGGTATCGGGGGCCTGGAGTCATTGGAGACCCTGGTTCACAACTCCGACAAAGACGAGCCACGGATTTCACCATTTCTGATCCCGATGATGATGGCCAATGCCGCCGCAGCCGCGATCTCGATCAAGTACGGCTTCGGAGGCCAGGTGACGACTCCGGCCGTGGCATGCGCCGCCGGGGCCCAATCGATCCTGGACGGGCTTCGTCAGATCCAGTGGGGATACGCCGACGCCGCCGTGGTGGGCGGGACGGAGGCAGCAGCTCGCCCATCGGCCGAGGCGGGTTTCAAGGCGGCACGGGCTCTCTCGCCAACGGGCATCGCCAGGCCCTTCGATGTGGATCGAGACGGGTTCGTCATGGGTGAGGGCGGAGCAATCCTGGTTTTGGAGGCGAAGGAGGTGGCCGCGGCGCGGGGAGCCACCATCCTCGCCGAGATCCTTGGCGGCGCCTCGACCGGCGACGCCTATCACATCACCGCCCCCCATCCCGACGGTCGGGGCGCCGAACGGGCGATGCGCCTCGCCCTGGAAGACTCCGGTCTCGTGCCCGCGGATGTGACATACATCAACGCACATGGCACCGGGACCGACCTCAACGATCGAACGGAGGGAATGGTCATCGAACGCATCTTCGGCGACCGACAGCCGGCGGTGTCCTCGATCAAAGGCACCACGGGCCACGGCTTGGGCGCTTCGGGGTCGATTGAGGCAGTCGCCGTGGTGGAGGCGATAAGACGTGGAGAGCTCCCACCCAACATCGGGCTCACCAACCAGGACCCGGAAATCCCCCTCACCGACATCGTGCGAGAGCCCCGGGAATGGGTGCCAGGCGCGGTCCTCTCCAACTCGTTCGGGTTCGGCGGCCACAACACGGTTTTGGCCTTCGGGCCTGACTCCAACTGACCCTGGCTCCACGCGGAGGGTCATTCCCCGATGATGGGTTTTCAGCTGCCGGGTATACAGTGGGTATTTGAGGGGTCGCACTGCGACACGCGCCTGTAACGCGGAGTTCACACGAACTCGCATCTCCGCTGATTGAGTGACCGCCATGGCATCAACGGAACGGCACTCCGAAAGAGTTCCTGAAGCGGAGGCCTTATGACATCTCGAATAGCACATCCCACCATTGGGTTTCTGAGCACCTACACACCTACGTCGTGTGGGTTGGCGACATTCACCAATGCTCTGCGCAGCGCCATTGCCAATGACCGTGGCTCCAACGACGGTCTCGGGGTCGTCAGTCTCGTGGACTCTCCACTCGGTGGCGCACCACGGGAAGTCATCCATGAGCATGTGAACGGAGACCGCACCTCTCTCCGTATGGCCATCGGGGCCCTCAATAGTTTCGATGTGGCGATAGTCCAGCATGAGTACGGGATCTTTGGCGGGCACGACGGCGCCGAGGCGCTCGACCTTCTGAAAGGCCTCGAAGTCCCAGCCATCGTCACGCTGCACACCGTCCTATCCCGACCCTCTCCCAGCCAGCGGTCGATCCTGGAGGCGGTGGTGGGGCTGACCGATCGGACGATCGTCATGAGCGAGACCGCCCGCCAGCGTCTCAGCGATAGCTACGAAGTCGACCCGTCGAAGATCACGATGATCCCCCATGGCGCCAGAATTGCTCTGAGTGGCCCATCGCTGGCCAATGGCCACCGGCCAGTGTTCCTGACCTGGGGACTCATCGGTCCCGGGAAAGGCCTCGAGGCTGCAATCGATGCGTTCGCTTCGCTCAAAGACCTTCACCCACTTCCCCGTTACATCATCCTGGGGAAGACCCATCCCAAGGTCCAGGCCAGCTCGGGCGACAGCTATCTCAACGGACTGTTAGCCAGGGTCGTAGAGCTCGGACTCCAGGACGTTGTCGAGTTCGATGGCCGGTACCTCGATATCGATGCCCTCACCCGTGCAGTGCGGAGCGCTGACGTCGTGATCCTTCCTTATGAGTCGACCGAACAGGTCACCTCAGGGGTGCTGGTCGAGGCCCTGGGAGCGGGCAAGCCGGTTATCGCCACCGCGTTCCCTCACGCCCAGGAGTTGCTCTCAGACGGCGCCGGCATCGTGGTCCCTCATTCGGATCCAGCCGCGCTGACCGCTGCGATCCGGAGAGTGTTCGAACTCCCGGTCTCCACGGCTCGCATGGCAAGCAAGGCCCGTGTGATCGGCTCGACCATGTACTGGCCAGTGGTGGCTCGCCGATACCAGACAATGGCGACCACTCTGGTGACGGCGCAAGACTCCAATCTTCGAACCGCCCTCGCCTGGGTCGGTTGAAGGCCCGAACCGCGCCAATGTCCCGAACGGGCCGGCAAGCCGCGTCCGAGAACACTGATTCGTTACCGGCGCCTTGTTTCGATCATCTGAGACGGATGACGGATGATCGAGGTCTGTGGGAGCACGCCCGTTACGCCACGCCCCGAACCGAACACGGCTATTGCACCGACGACAACGCTCGGGCTCTCATCATCGTCTGTCGCGAGCCAGAACACTCGGAGGAACTCGTGGCCCTCGCCGGGATCTACCTGGCCTTCCTCAGAGATGCTCAACTCCCCAAAGATGGGTTTCACAACCGGCGAGACCGGAACGGATCCTGGTCCGATGCGGTCGGGTCGGACGATTCCCAGGGTCGCGCCCTCTGGGCCCTGGGCACGGTTGCACATCGCGGCCCCGCATCGTGGATGCGTTGGGAGGGAGTCGAACTCTTCCAGCGTCACGCAGGTTTCGACTCAACCTCGCTACGGGCGACTGCATTTGCAATGCTGGGCGCGGCCGAGATCCTCGAGGCTTCGGGGAAAAGCCCGGCTGCCCACCGCCTCCTCGAGCGGGGCTCGGAACGAATCCAGGCGCGAGAAGACATCGACTGGCCCTGGCCTGAGGACAGACTTGCTTATGACAACGCCCGGATTGCCGAGGCACTCCTGGCTGCCGGCGAGCATCTTTCCGACGATCGCCTCGTCGGTCAAGGTCTCCGCCTTCTCCAGTGGCTGGCCGCGACCGAGACCCGCGAGGGGCATTTCAGTTTTACGCCAGTGGGCGGATGGGCACCGGGCGAGTTCCGACCTGGCTTCGATCAGCAACCGGTGGAGGGAGCGGCCATGTCCGATGCCTGCGCCCGGGCTTGGTCGCTCACCGGTGACGAGGTGTGGAAGACCCGGGTCGGCCTGGCGGCAAAGTGGTTCCTGGGGGCCAACGACAACGGGGCAATGCTCTATGACCCCCCAACCGGAGGCGGCCGCGACGGCCTAACCCGGGAGGGGACTAATCAGAACCAAGGGGCCGAGTCGACTCTGGCCGCCCTCTGTGCTCTGCAGCAGGTGAAACGGGTCGGCTGACCGACACACTCGGAGAATGTCCATAGACAGGGCATCTCCACGCCCTACGCTCTCTGCGGTGCTTCGCGGCCGTTCCACCGCACGGCGATCAGAAGCAGGCGACCCAGCGTATGAATCCAATCCAAATCACTCATGCGAGCGCCCGCTTCGCCCCCGATCCGCGTCGGGTGATAGTCAAGCCCTTCCTCCGGGGTGAACAGATATTCCCTGATGGTCGCTCCAGGACCCAGCGGGTGGTCGAGCGTGTGCTGGCCATGTCAGATGCCGAGGTGAGCACCACCTTGGAAGCCACCCTCGAGGGGTTTGGAGCCCGACACCGTGACCTGCATGGAACTCTCGAGAGTCAGTTCGTTGCCGTGGCCCATGATCTGGACGACACCGACCGACTCGGGCCCGAGCACCGGCTCCTCATCGGCGCCTGCCTCACCCACGAGTTCTCGATCGAAGGCGCCTCGCTGGGCAACCCCTCGATAGTGCCCGCACCCGACCAGAGCGGTCTCGGTGCCGGGGAGCAGCGTTTCATCATGAGCCTGAGAGCGATCGGAGAGGGTCACCTCTCCTCTATCGAGTTCCGATCCGGCGTGATCGACTCCGAGGCCAACATCACGATCGACGAGGTGAGCCGTTACGCGACGACCGGCAATCGGCGCCCCGCTGAGTACGAGAAACATCTCTTCCGCTCCAAGCTGGCGGAGCTCGGGGTGCTCAACGAGATAGCCGCCCTCGTCCTCGATCCCCTTCCCGAGCGATTCTCCTTGGCTCAGGTCAACATAGCTCTCACCGAGCTGGGGCATGACGTCGACCGCTCCCTGGCATTCGAGACTGCGAGAACCATCCACTGGCTGGCCTCCTCGAATTACGCCCTTACCTTCGACGCACAGTCCCCGATCTCAGAACGAGTGATCTTTCCGGCAGGGCCCACTGAGAGCCGCGGCATGGAAGACGCTCGCTTTGTTCGTTTCGTCTCCGACGACGGGTCCGTCAGGTACTACTCGACCTACACCGCCTTCGACGGATTCCAGATCCTGCCCCAGCTCATCGAGACCGTGGATTTCGTCTCGTTTCGAATCGCCACCCTTCAAGGAGGCGGCGCGAGGAACAAGGGCATCGCCCTGTTTCCCCGAATGATCGACGGCCACTATGCCGCCCTATCCCGCCAGGACAACGAGAACAACTATCTGATGCTCTCCGATGATGTCCGGCTCTGGGGGAATGCCGAGAGAATCCAGGTCCCGAGCAAGCCCTGGGAATTGGTCCAACTCGGCAACTGTGGATCGCCAGTGGAGACCGAGGCCGGGTGGTTGGTCATTACCCACGGTGTGGGTCCCATGCGTCGCTACTCCCTGGGCGCCATCCTTCTCGACGCCACCGACCCCCGCCGGGTGATCGGGCACCTCAAAGAGCCGCTCCTGGTTCCGTCCGGGCCTGAGCGCGACGGTTATGTGCCCAACGTGGTCTATTCCTGCGGGAACATGGTCCACGGCGAGAATCTGGTCCTTCCCTACGGTTTCTCCGATTACGGGGCCCGGATCGCCTTGGTGCGGCTGAAAGACCTTCTCACTCGATTGACGACTGGCTGATTCAAGGGCGCGAGTTTCCAGACACGACCTGGTGGTAGACCGAGAGGTATTCATCCACCATACGGTCGGCGTCGAACCGGGTCTCGACCGAGGAACGGACCAAGACCCGATCGATCTCTGCGGAGGCGCGCACCGCGGCAACCGCCTCCTCGACCGTTTCCACCAGAAACCCTCCCTCGCTGTGACGAATGATCTCGGGCATCGACCCCCGCCGGTAGGCGATCACCGGGGTCCCACACGCCATGGCTTCGACCACGCTGAGCCCGAACGGCTCCTCGAAGCTGATGAGATGAAGTAGCGCTCGGGCCCCACCGAGAAGCCCCTGACGAATCTCGGGGCCCACCGGCCCCAGATAGATGACCCGATCTCCGTCCACCTGTGGTTTCACCAGCCGGTCGTAGTAGTCCTGGTCCTGGATGATCCCGGCGATGACGAGCGGAAGCTCGGACCGAGCCGCCACCTCGATCGCCTCGGCCGTCCCCTTCTCGGGGTGGATCCTCCCGAAGTACAACAGGTAGTCGCCGGGATCGGGATGCACCGCAAAAGCAGCCATGTCGATGCCGTGATGGATGGTGGCCACATAATCGAGACTCGGATGGCGATCTGACTCGCTGATGGCCACGTAGTAGCCCGAATCGTTGTACTTCTGATAGACCGGCACGATCCGCTCCGACGAGAACCCATGGATGGTGGTCACGATCGGGGTCTCGACCAGACGGCTGTAGGTGAGAGGCAGGAAATCGAAGCTGTTGTGGATCAGGTCGAACTCCCCTGCCCGCTCGAAAACGGCCGCGATATGCAAAGCCTCCCAGACCTTGGGATCGAGGCCGGTGTCCTCGGAGTACCCGGTGGGTGCGGTCCCCACCAGCCAGGCGCCGGTTATCGAGTCGGCGGTGGCGAACAGCGTGACATCGACCCCACGGCTGACCAGGCCTTCGGTGAGCAAAGAGACGAACTGCTCCCACGGCCCGTAGTGACGTGGCGGAACTCGCCACGAGATGGGGGCCAGGACCGCCACCCGAAGCTGATCCCGATCGCCGGCGGAGGAAGACATCGCGGCGAGGGTACCGACCCTGTTTCTCCCCCAGTAGGGGGGAGAGCCGGCGCAGCCGGGAGGGGGCAATCCGCCACGCGTCAGAGGTGCCTCCACCCCTCGGCTACCATTCAAGTCACAAACGGGAGCTCGGTGGGACCGGGCTGAGAGGGGGTCTGCGGAGACCCCGACCGGAAGAACCTGACCCGGATAATGCCGGCGTAGGGAGGCACCCGCACTCATCGCTCCCGAGTTGAAAGGAGTTGATTGAGATGCGCCGTGCCCTGACCCTCATCGCCCTGACCCTTTTCGCAGCAGCTTGCGCCGTAGCCGAGCCCGAAAATCCGCAGTCGCTGCGGCTTCTGGCCCACGACTCATTTGCTGCCGGAGTCAGCGACGACACCTTTGCCGATTTCACCGACTCCACCGGGATCGAGGTGGAGGTGATCGCGGGCAGTGACGCCGGCTCGATGGTCAATCAGGCCGTGCTCTCCAAGGACAACCCCCTGGCCGACGTGATTTTTGGCGTCGACGACACATTCCTCTCCCGGGCCGTCGATGAAGGGATCCTCCTCGAGTACGAGTCCCAGTTGAGTGATCGGGTCCCCGAAGACCTGTTCCGTGGAGCCAGGGGCCAGGTGACCCCGATCGACTACGGCGATGTCTGCATCAACTACGCCAAGGAGTGGTTCGAAACCAGCGGCATCCCGGTTCCGGTCACCCTCGACCAGCTTCGTGAACCGACCTATGCCGACGTGCTCACCGTGGAGCATCCGGCGACTTCGTCACCGGGGCTGGCCTTCATGCTCGCCACCATTGCCCTTTATGGAGAGGAGGGTTGGCTCGACTTCTGGGCCGATCTCGAGGCGGGCGGCGTTGGAGTGGTCCCCGATTGGGACACCGCCTATTACGCCGACTTCACCCCGTACGGAGGGACGAGCGCCATGGTCGTCTCCTATGCATCGTCGCCACCGGCCGAGGTCATCTACGCCACCGAGCCCATCGACGAGGCGCCCACCGGGGTCATCGAAGCCGGCTGCTATCGCCAGGTGGAGTACGCCGGGATCCTGGACGGAACCTCCTATCCGGACGCTGCCGGCCAGCTGATCGACTTCATGCTCTCCGTCGAGTTCCAGGAGACGATCCCCCTCACCTGGTTCGTGTTCCCGGCCAATCAGGATGCCGAGCTCCCGGCAGTCTTCGTCGAGCACACCACGCTTCCCGAGTCTCCGGCGCACCTCGACCCTGCGGTCATCGCCGAGAACCGGGATCGCTGGATCGACCAGTGGGTTTCGGTCATGGAGGGATGATGAGAGGTGTCAGATGGGGATGGGTGCTGGTCGCTGCGGTCCCGACCCTCTTCATCGGGTATTTCTTCGTCTATCCCCTGGTTCGGATCCTGAGTCTGGGCCTTTCCGAGCTCGACATTCGGTCGATCGGGGTCGAAGCCAGGCTGCTCAAAGTGGGTTGGTTCACGCTTTGGCAGGCGAGCGTGTCCACCGTCCTGACTCTGCTGGTGGCGGCCCCGATGACCTGGGCGGTGTCCAATTTCGAGTTCCGGGGACGACGGTTGGCAACCGCACTGGTCACCGTGCCCTTTGTCCTGCCTACCGTGGTCGTTGGGACCGCCTTCGTCGCTCTCGGCTGGCGTGACTCGATCGTCGCCATCCTCGCCGCCCACGTCTTCTTCAACGTGGCGGTGGTGGTGCGGACGGTGGGCACGCTCTGGGGCCGTCTCGACCCCAACCTCCACGATGCGGCACGGGTGCTGGGCGCCGGTGAGTGGCGGGTGTTTCGCACGGTCACCCTCCCCCTGCTCCGCCCTGCCATCGCCGCCGCGGCATCCATCGTGTTCCTCTTCACCTTCACCTCGTTCGGCGTGGTGCTCATCCTCGGTGGCTTCCACTACGCCACTCTCGAGGTCGAGATCTACCGACAGGCGGTGACTTTGTTCGACGTTCAATTGGCGGCGGTCCTCGCCGTGGTGCAGTTGGTGGGTGTGACCGCGGCCCTCTACGCCTACTCGCGCTTCCAGGAGCGGCACACCACGACCTGGGCCTTGCGGACAGACCAGGATCGGGAGCGCCCGGTCGGGGTCACCCGGCTCCTGGCGATCGGATCGGTGGCCGCCACCCTGATCGCCCTCGCAGCGCCCCTCGCGGTTCTCGTCGGCCGGTCGCTCGGGGCCGGCTCCTATCGTGGCTTGTTCGACTCCGATCGGGTGGTGGGGACCCCGATCGCATCTGTTGCCAACAGCATGGTCTTCGCCATCATCGCGACGTTGTTGGCCACCACGATCGGGTTGATGGCGGCTGCGGTGATAACGGGGCGCAGGGGCGGGCTCTCTCGTTGGTTCGATCTGACATTGATGCTTCCCCTCGGGACCTCTGCGGTGACCATCGGCTTTGGGTTCATCGTCGCCCTCGGCTGGCCGGTGGACCTCAGAGCCAGTTTCGTCCTGATCCCAATCGCCCATGCGCTGGTGGCGATCCCCTTCGTGGTCCGTTCGACGGTGCCCACTCTGCGTTCGATTCCGGGCGATATGCGAGAGGCAGCGGCAGTGATGGGGGCATCGCCGGGACGGGTGTGGCGCGAGATCGACCTGCCGATGGTGGCCCGGGCCGCCCTGGTTGGCGCCGGTTTCGCTTTCGTGATCTCGCTCGGTGAGTTCGGAGCTACCTCCTTCATCGCCCGGCCCAACACGGCAACAGTCCCGGTGATGATTTTCCGGCTGCTCTCCCGACCGGGCCCCGCTTCGTTCGGGATGGCCATGGCCCTTTCGGTGGTCCTGGCCGCCGTCACCGCCGGAGTCGTGATGTGGATCGACCGGGCCCGGGTGGGCGAGATCGGCCGCTTCTGATGCTCTCCATCGAGCACTTGGGCGTGACTCTCGAGGACAAGGCGATCCTTCACGACACCACGCTCACCGTCGACGTCGAAGAAATCGTGGCCGTGCTCGGCCCTTCGGGCTCGGGAAAGACGACCTTGCTCCGCGCCATCGCCGGCCTGGTCGCTGTCGAGAGCGGTGACGTCAAATGGGACGAAGTCAGCGTGGTCGACGTTCCCGTCCATCAGCGCGGTTTCGGCTTGATGTTTCAGGGCTTTGCCTTGTTCCCACACCTGGATGTGGCAGGCAACGTGGGCTTCGGGCTGAGGATGGCCGGCACCCCGCCCGAACTGGTGACGTCGGAGGTGAGTGCCGCCCTCGATTGGGTAGGGCTGAGCGGCTTCGAGAGCCGTGGCATCGACGATCTCTCCGGTGGTGAGAGACAGCGAGTCGCCCTGGCCCGGACCCTGGCACCCCGCCCCAAGCTGGTGATGCTCGACGAGCCCCTGGGATCGCTGGACCGTCACCTACGGGAACGTCTGGTGCTCGAGACCCGGGCCCTGCTCACCGGGCGAAAGGTCACCGGGCTGGTGGTCACTCACGACCGGGAGGAAGCGACGTTGCTCTCCGACCGGCTCGCCCTGATGCGGGAGGGGACCATCGTCCAGACCGGCACCCTCGAAGGGATACTGGCCAACCCGGTGGACGATTGGGTGACCGAGTTCCTGGCCTAGGGCCTCTACCCCAATCGTTCTCGCGCGGGGATCGCGGCCTATAGGCCGCGATCCCCGCGCGAGAACAGTCTCCGGACGAAAAACGATCTCTGGACCAAAGCGGTCTCCGGGGCCCCGACCCCTAATCCAGCCCTTTCAGCTTCTCCATCCCTTCAACGAACCGGGCCGGGATCCGGCAGGGCTTGCCCTGGAGATCGGTGAAGGCGGCGTCGACCGTGAGTCGCGCCACCTCTTCCCCACCCCGCAACATGGTCTGCCGCCATTTCGACCTCACCCGCCCCACTTCCTCGATCCAGGTATGGATCGTCAGTTCCTCCCCGTATCGGGCGGCCGCCAGGAATCGGGCGTGTAACTCGACCACAACCAGTTGCCAACCCTGGGATTTCAGATAGTCGAGGCCCCACCCGAGATCGGTCAGGTACTCGATACGGGCCGTCTCGAAGTAGGAGAAGTAGTTGGTGTGGTTGACGTGGTCGTAGGGATCGAGCTCGTAGAACCGCACCTTGAGAGATGTGGTGTGGACTTGCTTGTCGTCCGGCATTGGCGCGGCCAATTCGCCCTCCTCTGCGAGCAGCGGCGCGAGGCTACCCTCGACTCGATGAAGGCCTGGCAGCTGACCGACACCTTGGGACCCGACTCCTACCAGCTCAACGAGGCAGCGGAACTCGAGCCCGGGCCCGGTCAGGTTCGGATCAAGATCAAGTACTCGGCCCTGAACCATCTCGACCTCTGGCTGTCACGCGGCCAACCGGCGCCCGCGCACCTCCCCCACACGGGTGGCGCCGACGCGGCTGGGGTGGTCGATGCAGTGGGTGAGGGCGCCCCCGGGTTCGAGCCCGGAGACGAGATCATCATCGATCCCTCGTTCTCCTGCGGGCAATGTGCCCATTGCCGCAACGACAACATCGTCTATTGCGAGTCGTTCCAGATCCTCGGTGAGCACCGACCAGGGACCTTCATCGAGAAGATCGTGATCCCCACCATCAACGCCATCCGAAAGCCTGAAGCGATGTCGTGGGAGGTTGCCGGATCGTTCGGCCTGGTCTCGGCCACCGCATTGCGGATGTTGGAGCGGGCACGGCTGCGACGAGGGGAGACGGTGCTTGTGGTAGGGGTAGGCGGCGGTGTCTCCGCTGCGGCCCTGCAACTGGCGTTGGCGATGGGAGCTCAAGTCTTCGTCACGTCACGTTCACCCGAGAAGATCGCATGGGCTATGGAGGAGGGTGCTGTCGAGGGCTTCGATTCATCCGGGGAGTTCGGGGCGGAGATGACCAAGCAGGGCGGAGCTGACATCGTCATCGAGAATGTGGGCCCGGCCACGATGCGTCAGTCGATGCGCGCCGCCAAACGTGGGGGCCGAATCGCCATCTGCGGAGCGACCAGCGGTCCCAAAATGGAGTTGTCCATCCCAAGTCTCTTCTTCCGCCAATTGGAGCTGATCGGATCGTCGATGGGAACCCATGGCCAATTCGCCCGCGCCACCGAGTGGGTCGGGTCGGCTCGCGCCAAGGCTCCGGTGGATCGGGTCTTCGACTTCGGGGAGCTTCCGCAGGCCCTGGCCTATCTCGACTCCGGGGAGCAGACCGGAAAGGTCGTCCTCCGCCACCCGCACTGAGCGATGCGTCTCTCGAACCTCCTGATCGTGATCGGAGCGGGAATCCTCATCGTCGGAGTAGTCCTCCGCTTCTTTCCCTCGGCGTTCTCCTGGTTCGGCCATCTCCCGGGTGACATCCATTACCAGGGAGAAAACACCCAGGTGTTCATACCGATCACCTCGATGCTGATCGTCAGCGTGGTCGGGACGTTGATCTTCAACCTGGCGGCGCGGATGTTCGGCGAGAGGTGAGGTTGGTCAGCCCTCTGCCAACTCGTCGATGCGCCCCTTCATCATGATTTGATCCGAGGCCTCGGGCCCCGCACCCTCATCCTCCAGCGTGACCCAGATGGCCGGGTACTCGGCCACGTCCACACCGGACCACAACACCACCGGTGCCGCGTCGCCGCGAAGATGGAAGGTGCCGATGCTCACACCCTCGTCATCGCTCCACACCCAGCCTTCGTAGTAGCTGCGCTCGGGGGCAGCCGGCAGCCCGCTGAGGTCGAGTCGGATGTACCAGCCTGACGGTGTCGGGCTCAATGAGGCGGTTCCCCCGGCGGCAGGCGCCAATTCGGTGCCACTCATCGCCACCACCGTCTCTGCAACGGGCTCGTCGAACATCGAGACCGTGCCGGCCACGAGGAGGGCGATGGCGGCAACGGCAAGTCCAGCCACCAGCAACCGCCGCCACGGGGATTGGACCACCGCCTGTTCCCTGACAGGAACCAGATCTTCATGTCCGATAGTGGCGAGCAGGCCCTCGACGACACCTTCGGGCGGCTCCTCCCAGGCGGGGCTCTCGGCGAGAACGCCGCGGATCAATTCGATCCTCTCATGATCGGCTGGCCTTTCTCCCGACCCGGTGGCCAGGTATTCGGCTCGAAGTTCGTCAAGTCCCATCACACCAGCCTCTACGTCCCACGTCCGGTTCCCGGTTCGCGGGTCTCACATCTCCTCCAGGTGCTTGAGGAGCACCAGAAGTCTCTGGTGGGCACGATGCGACCTCGATTTGACGGTTCCCACGGGTACCCCGAGTTGGTCGGCGATCTCCAAATGGGTGAGACCGTCGAAGTGCGAGAGCTTGACCACCTGGCGCTCCTCGTCGGGAAGTTGGTCGAGCGCGGCGCGGACCTCGAACACCTCCCAGACCGTCTCCAACTCCGGGCCCATGGAGACCACGTCGACCTGGTCGCTGACGACGACCCGGGCCCGCTTGCGGTAGATGTCGATGGCGGTGCGTCGGGCTATGGCGTAGATCCAGGGGCCGAAGCTTCGCTCCGGGTCATAGGTGGAGGCGGCCCGCCAGGCCTTGATGAAGGTTTGTTGTGTGGCATCGGCGGCCAGACCAGATTCGCCCAGGATGCTCATGGAGACGGCGAACACCGGCCCACCGAAACGGTCGTACACCGCCTTGATCGCCGATTCGTCCCCGATCCGGAACCGTTGCAGCACCTCAGGGTCCACCATGAGAATTGTGCCAGGTCGCGAACCATGCGCCGCCCCGGTGCGTACTGGGCAGACGACTATCCGGAGGAATCACGAATGAGACGACACCTCTTCCCGTTGCTGCTCGCAGGAATGCTCGTTCTGGCCGCTTGCGGTGACAGCGCCGATGACGGCACCGGGACAACCGACGCTGCTGCGGTCGGTGTCTCAACCGCTTCAACCGACCTGGGAACGATCCTGGTCGACCCCGATGGCATGACCGTCTATGTATTCACCAACGACACCGCCGGCGAGAGCACGTGCGACGACTCCTGCGCCGCCACGTGGCCGGCGGTCCCAGGCGACGCCGCCATCAGCTCCGACCTGGACAGCGCCCTGTTCAGCACTACCACGCGGACCGAAGGGACGGAACAACTGACGGTCAGTGGACAGCCCCTCTACAGGTACGCACCCGATGCCGGCCCGGGAGACACCGGCGGACAGGGAATCGGCGGGGTGTGGTTCGTGGTTGGTGCCGACGGGGCGATCATCGGCGGGCCGGAGGCGGCTGCGACAACCGGATCGGGCAAGTACGGCTACGGCGACTGAGGCTTCGGCCAGGTCAGCCCGACTCCACAGGTCCCGAATCGAAGCGCGCCATCTGCACCACGTCGTGCCAATCCTCGGCGCCGAAGTCCGCCCTCTGGAACGCCGGCGAAACCATTGAGATCGCCTCCCGGCCACCGGTTGCCACGGCGACAGTCGATCGGGTTCGCAACCCGCCATGTGCCCCCCGAAATTCAGGGGTCGAAGAATCTGCGAACCACCATCCGGGGTACGAGAACACCAGTCGTATGTCGTCCCCGATCACCAAGGACCTGTCCACACCCGAGAAGCCGTCGAACCATGCTGCGTGCGCGGACCCCGGGCCGACGAGCATGGCCGCCGTGCCCTCGTTGACCACCGTGACATCGACGCCTCGATCGAGCGCCAGGGCTCCGAGGTCGATGCGGTTGGAGGGGTCGACCGTTTCCTGGTCGTGATCGGAGGTGACGAGAAGCAGAATCTCGTCCCAGTTGGACCGAAGCGCCGAGTCGATGACCGCGAGACATTGATCGAGCGACCGATAAGACTCGATTGCCTCGTCGGAGTCCGGTCCATGGATATGAGCGGCAGTGTCGGGCCCGTTCAATTGGACGAACAAGAGGTTGGGTTCTCGCGCCAAGCTGTCTACCACTCGAACCGTGACTTCTTCGTCGGACACGTAGCCGAAGGCATCCAGAATGGTGCCCGCGGGGATCCCTCCTGATGGCGGCCAATGCCACCCGGCAGTGTGTGCCGCCATCACGCCGATCAGGTGCTGGTCTCCGACCACGACCTCGGATGTCTCATCGAGAAAGGTGGGCACAGACGGTCCAAACTCAGATGAGGGCCGCCGCACGGTGTCGACGACCACCTCGTTGGTGACTATCCCGTGCTCTGCGGGCAAGGTCCCGGTGACGATGCTGGCGAAGTTGGGATAGGTGGACGAGCACAACACGCTGGTTGCTCCCTGGGGCCGAATCACGCCCTCGGCGCCCCAGCCAAAAAGTGTTGGCATGAGATCAGGTTTGACCCGTCGCGCCCCGACGCCATCGAGGACGATCAAGACGACGGTCATACCCAAACCATGTTCGACGTAGTGTTGTCCCCATGCCCCGTCTCCAATACAAAAGCTTCGCCACGCCGGACGACCTTCGCACATTCTCGAACGGTCTCGCCGAGATCGTGACCATCGATGAGGCCGTAGTGACTCGCGTCGTCTTCGAGCCCGGCTGGCGCTGGTCGACCGACATCCGGCCGATCGCCGGAACTGACAGCTGCCAGCTCCACCACCTCGGCTACTCCATCTCCGGCACGATGCGCATAGTTTTGGACGATGGCCAGGCACTCGACATTCCGCCGGGCTCTATTTACGAGATCCCGCCCGGTCACGACTCCTGGGTCGTCGGCGACGAGCCATGGCTGACCATCGAATGGACGAGTGGGCGCACCTTCGCGATCGCCCCCGAGGGACCGGGCGAAGGAGTTCTGGTCACTGTGCTGTTCACCGACATCGTCGACTCGACGGCAACCCTGCAGAAGATGGGCGACGCTGCCTGGCGCGACCTGATGATGACCCACAACGCCCGAGTCCGCGAGGAACTGAACGTTTTTCGGGGGCGTGAGGTGAAGACAACTGGTGACGGCTTCCTCGCGGTGTTCGACGGCGCAACGCGGGCCGTGCGTTGCGCCGCGGCCATGGTGCGCACCGCTCGCGAGATGGGTCTGCCGATCCGGGCGGGCGTCCATACGGGTGAGGTCGAGTTCGTTGGTGTCGATGCGCGTGGCCTTGCCGTGCACGCGGCCGCCAGGATCATGGCCCTGGCGGGTCCGGACGAGGTCCTGGTGTCGTCCACCACGAATGCACTGCTTGAGGGCTCGGGATTGACACTCGAGGATGCAGGCACCCACGAACTGAAGGGTATCTCTGGGGAACGGAGCGTGTTCCGTTTGGTATCGACGCCCACCGCCGTCTGACGCGGGGAGCTGAGCCACTCCCAGTCGTCAGCTGGGGGTTAGGGCGAAAAGCTGCCAATCGCCCTCGATCCCCTTGAGGGCATGGGATCCGCGATCCTCGAAGTTGAAATCCGAGCCGGCCACCAGATCCCTGACCGTCCGGGAGACCAAGACCTCCCCGGCCCCGGCCTCCGCCATCACCCGGGCGGCGAGGTGGACCGCAATACCGCCCAGGTCGTCTTCTCTGAGCACCGCCTCCCCGGTGTGCAGGCCGGCCCGGATCGACAAGCCGACCCGTTCCAGCGCAGCCGACAGCGCCGCCGCGGCAAGGAGGCCGCGACCGGGACCGTCGAACACGGCGAGAACCCCGTCACCTGTGGTCTTGACGACCCTGCCGCCCTGTTCCTCGACCAGATTCGACGACAGATCGTCGTGGAGTTGGAGGAGATGCGACCACTCGGTGTCCCCAACTTCCTGAGCCCTTACGGTGGAATCGACGATGTCAGTCAGCAGGACGGTCGCCATCAGCCTCTCGGCGCCTGCTCGTCCGCGGACCGTAGGATCGATGTCTGCCAGGAAGTCGGTAATGGTCTTCACGACCACGTCCACAGCCTCGAAGTAGATGGCGCTGTCGCCACCGGGTAGCTCGACAAAGCGCGCTCCCTCGATGTGATCTGCCACGTAGCGATCGAACTCGACCGGAACCCACCGGTTTTCCCGACGATGAAGGACGAGGGTCGGCACTTGAATCGACGGCAGGAGATCACGCACATCTGTGCGCACCATCGCCTCCGAATATGCGAGCATGGCGCCAGGTGCGGCCAGGGCTCTCATCAGTCTCCGCCCCCATATCAGAAACCGTCCATCATCGGCCCTGCTCGGAAACGAGGTCTTGATCATCGTGTCGACGTCCCAGGCCTCCATCACCTCACTCCACTGGCTGACCGTCTCCTCGTCGAAACCGATCGAGTAGTCGTCGTCGATGACATAACGGGCGGGAGAGTGCAAGAGGATGAGGCCGGCCACTCGATCGGGATCGGTGGCGGCACCGAACATTGCAGGGGGACCCCCTTCTTGCATGCCGAAGAGCACCGCTCGTGTGCTCCCGGCGGCATCCATGACTGCTCGTATCTCATCCCATCTCGCTTCCAGCGGGGGGAGAGAATCGAGCGGCACCGGGTCCGATGCCCCGGTGCCCATGCGGTCGAACATAATCAGACGGCAGTGTGCCGACAGCCGGGCATAGGCAGCGGCTGCCTCGGGGTCCGCCCACTGTGCATCCAGCGCAGCGAAGATCCCCAGGCTGGCGACCAGGTCGACCGGCCCCTCGCCCAACACCTGATATGCGATCCGATCGTTGCCGAGACGGGCATACAGGATTTCTGGTTCCACAAACAGAGCCTATCCAAACCCGTTCTGAGGTTCCGGTGCGGCGCCCCCGGTGTTTAGGTCACGATCCGGTCTCGGGTCGGGTCATGATCTCCCACAGATGTGGATCGGGCCCACCCGAGAAGTAGAGACCCCGTCCACCTCGCCGGGTGTTGATGGTGCCGTCGTCAGCCGAACTCGGGCCGCTGCCGAAGCTGACCTTCTCGGCTTGGATCCGGGCGAAGATGGCGTCGAACTCGTCCTCGCTCACGAGGAAGGCGTAGTGGAGTTCGTCGACGTCGCTCGCGGAGGCGAAGTCGAGGGTGAGCTCGTTGTTCACCCTGACCGGAGCAAAGTAGCCGCCCGCCCCGGCGTAGGGCAGATCGAAGATCCGGGCGAAGAAGCGGGCCGCCTCCTCCTTGTCTTGGGAGGGGACGATCGTGTGATCGAGCGTGATGGCCATCGGCGTGCCTCCTAGTCAGCGAAGCCGTTCATCCCGAATATATGGGAGCGAAACGAAGCTACCCCTCACGCCGACTGCACCTCAGAAGTAGACTTCGATTGTCGCATCAGAAACTGCGAGGAAGGGGCTTCGATGATCTTCTTCATCCTCTTGATCGGGCTGATCCCGCTGTTCATAACCAGTTTCACCGGAGGCTTGGCCGGGGCGATCGCCGCACGAGGCCGTGAAGATCGCAGCCTCCTCGCCAATGCACGCATCGGGCTGGTGGGCTGGGGTTTGGCCTGGATGATCTGGCGACTTGTCAACGGTCAATGGCCAGAAGAGATCACGCTCGG
>DATDPP010000091.1:0-33997 GCA_035292685.1 Acidimicrobiia bacterium | reverse complement strand
TAGGTTCGCCTCAACTTGTCCATCGGCCCGGAAGGAGCGCCATGCAAGTAAACCTCACTGTCAATGGACGGGAGGTATCGGCCGACGTAGAGCCCAGGACCCTCCTGGTGCATCTGATCCGGGAGAATCTTCACCTGACCGGCACCCATGTCGGATGTGAGACCGGGTATTGCGGCGCCTGTACCGTCCATCTCGATGGCAAGCCGGTGAAATCCTGCACCATGTTTGCCGTCCAGGCCGAAGGCGCCAACGTCATGACCATCGAGGGGCTCGCCAACAACGGCGAGCTTCATGCGGTTCAGGAAGGCTTTTGGGAGCGGCATGGCCTCCAATGCGGCTTCTGCACCCCGGGCATGATCATGTCGGCGGCGGCTCTGCTCGAAGCCAACAACAACCCAACGGAGGATGAGATCCGCCACGGCATCGAAGGCAACCTCTGTCGTTGTACCGGCTATCACAACATCGTCCGCGCCGTCGAGTACGCCGGAGCCAAGATGCGCGGTGAAGAGCCGGCTCCGCCCGATTGGGAGGAGGTGAGCTGATGGCCACCACCAGTGTCATGGGAGGCTCGGTGCGGCGTCGTGAGGACCCGGCTCTGATCCAGGGCCGCGGCATCTACGTCGATGATCTGCAGCCCGTTGGGTTGCTCCACATCGCCTTCAACCGCTCCCCCGTCGCCCGCGCCAAGATCAAATCCCTAGACACGTCGGCCGCGAAAAAGCTGCCCGGTGTGATTGCGGTCTACACCCACGACGACGTGGCCCATCTCGGGCCATTGGTAGCCCAGGTGCCGATCGGCAAGCTTCGACCGCTGCTCGCCGCCGGCGAGGTCAACCACGTAGGTGAGGCGGTGGCCATGGTGGTGGCGGAGAACCGCTTCCAGGCCCAGGACGCCGTCGACGCCATCGACGTCGACTACGACATCCTCCCCGCGGTCATCGACTTGAAGAAGGCGGCTTCGAACGAGGTCAAGGTGCACGACGAGTTGGAGTCCAACATCATCCACACCTGGACTTACCACGGGTATTGGGCCGCTTTGGGCCTCGAAGACCTCGGGCCTAAGGTCCAGGCGGCCAAGGACCGGGACGACGCAGTCGTGGTCTCCCTGGAGATGACCAACCAGAGGTTGATCCCGGTCGCCATCGAGCCCCGCTCGGTGATGGCCGAATACAACCCGGGCTACAGCACCTTCACGGTCCACTCATCCACCCAGGTGCCCCATGCCTTGTCCGGCGCCATCGCCACCACCTTCGGGATGCAGGCGAACCATGTGCGGGTGATCGCCCCTGAGGTCGGCGGCGGTTTTGGGTCCAAACTCAACGTCTACAACGACGAGATCCTGGCTGCATTCGCTGCCAAGGATCTTGGCCGAACGGTGAGGTGGACCGAGACACGCCGTGAGGCGGCCGGTTCCACGATCCACGGCCGTGGCTGGATCGGGACCGCGACCCTGGTCGGGACCAAGGACGGTGAGTTCCTCGGCTACGAGCTCGACGCCATCGCCGATATGGGTGCCTACACCCAGAACTTCACGGTGGCGATCCCACTTCTCGGTCTCTGGATCGCATCCGGCCAATACAAGATGCCGGTGTCGTGGAAGGTCGACTGTGTGGTCACCAACACCATGACCACCGATGCCTACCGGGGCGCGGGGCGACCCGAGGCCATCTACTACCTGGAGCGGGTGATCGACGCCTTCGCCCATGAGATCGGCATGGACCCCTTCGAGGTGCGCAAGAAGAACTTCTGGCAGCCTGATGAGTTCCCCGCCGTGATGGGTTGCGGGTTCGCCCTCGACTCGGGTAACTACCCGGCGGCGGTGGACAAGCTGATCGAGGTCAGCGACTACCAGGGCCTGCGCCAGATGCAGGAGAAGGCACGGGCCGAGGGAAGGCTGATCGGGATCGGGGTCGGGTCCTACGTCGAGGTCTGCGGATTCGGGCCGGCGGTCCTGGCCGAGATCGGGTTCTCCTGGACCTCTTACGGCCTTCCCGCCTCCTTCAACGGATCGGGGCTGGTGCGGGTCAACCCCGACGCCACGGCAACCGTGATCATCGGGACCGGACCCACCGGCCAGAGTCACGAGACCGCCTGGGCCCAGATCGTCGGGGACGGCCTGGGGATCCCCATGGAGGACATCAATGTCTATCACGGTGACACTCGGGACCACCCGATGGGGATCGGCACCTTCGGGAGCCGCTCCATCGCAGTCGACGGGACCGCCACCTATCAGGCGACACAGATGGTCAAGGAGAAGGCGGCGGCCATTGCCGCCCATCTCCTCGAGGCCTCCGCCGACGATGTGGTGCTCGCCGACGGCGCCGCCCATGTCGCAGGCTCGCCGGAAAAGAGCGTGTCGTGGAAGGCAATCGCCAAGGCGGCGTATCAGGCCCATACCCTTCCCGAGGGAGTCACCTCGGGATTGGAGGCGCAGAGCACGTTCAGCCCGGGCAACGCCACGTGGCCGTTCGGGACCCATCTCGCCGTGGTGGAGGTCGACCCCGATACCGGTGACGTCGAGCTACTCCAGTACCACGCAGTTGACGACTGCGGCAATCAGGTGAGCCCGATGATCGTCAACGGGCAGATACAGGGTGGCATCACCCAGGGGATCGGACAGGCCCTGTTCGAGGATGCGATCTACGACCAGGAGGGGAACATGCTCACCTCGTCGTTGCTCGACTACATCTTGCCTACCGCCACCGACGTACCTTCATACGACCTGCACCACACGGTGACCCCCTCCGACGTCAACCCCCTGGGAGTCAAAGGCATCGGTGAGGCGGGCACCATCGGCACAGCCCACACCATCGTCAATGCGGTGGTCGACGCCTTGACTCCTATGGGGGTCAAACACGTCGACATGCCGTTGCGACCGAAGCGAGTATGGGAAGCAATGCAGAAAGCGAGGGCTTGACATGTATTCGAGAAGCTTCGAGTACGTAGCTCCGGCCAGTCTGGAAGAGGCCTTCTCCGCTTTGGGTGACGACTCGAAGGTGTTGGCAGGGGGAATGAGTCTCATTCCCCTGATGAAGATGAGGCTGTTCTCACCGGGAACCGTCGTCGACATCGGGAGGATCAGCGGTCTCGACACCGTCGAGGACGCAGGAGATCACATCTCGATCGGCGCCCTGGTGCGTCACGCCACCACCGCATCGAACGACCTGATCGCAACCCACGCCGCGGCTCTGGGCATGGCGGCCTCTCTGGTGGGTGATGTTCAGGTGCGGAACCAAGGAACAACTTGCGGCTCGCTGGCTCACGCCGACGTCGCCGCCGACCAACCGGCGGCAGCGATTGCCTGCCGGGCGACGATGGTGGCGCAATCGGCCTCGGGAACCAGAGAGATCGGCGCAGAGAGCTTCTTCGTCGATGCTCTCACCTCCGCTCTCCGGTCCGACGAGATCCTGGTCGCGCTCAAGGTCCCGAAGGCGGGACCGGGCGAAGGTTCGGCCTACGACAAGCTGGGACGCAGAGGAGGCCATTCCGACTACGCAGTGGCCGGTGCCGCGGCGTGGGTCAAGAGATCGAACGGGACGGTGGAGGACGCCAGAATTGCCTTGACCGGAGTCGGGACCAGGGCCATGCTCGCCGAAGGAGCGGGGCAGGCAATCATTGGCACCGACGGGTCGGATGCTGCCATCAATGCCGCCGCCGAAAGGGCCTTGGAAGGTGTCACCGTGCTCGAGGACCTCTGGGGATCCGTCGAGTACAAAGGTCATCTGGCCAAGGTCTTTGTGGCAAGAGCCCTCAAGGCAGCGTTGGCCAACGCCGGCTGACCGCATCACATTCGAGACCTGAGAGGGCGGCCATCGGCCGTCCTCTCTCGTTGCGATCGATCAAGGGCGCCGGAAGAGGTTCTTGGACCGGGCGACCAAGACATCACAAGGTGCTTCCGTGACCAGGCCCTCTGCGATGGTCCCCAATAGCACCATTCGGGTCGCGGAGGCACCGCGACTGGACACGACCACCAGATCGGCGCCACGTCGGCGCACGATCTCCTCGATGGTCTCGGTGGGCGGACCGTCGACGACAAGGGTGCGGAGGTCCCCGTTCCATGCAGCCGTGAACTCCTCCATCCGTTCCTGAGCCAGGGCGAGCCGTGAGCCCCGCGACGCCTCCAATTCCTCGCGGTAGAGCCCGGCGTCTGACAGCATCGGGTCGAATCGCGAGGGAAGGGAAAAGAGCACGGTGACGTCGGCCCCGGGAAAGGCGTCGAGGGCGCGGTTCACCGCGAGACGGGACTGCTCGGAGAAGTCGACGGCGGCGATGATCCTCCGGTAAGGGACCCGGGGATGCCGTCGCACCACGAGGGTGTCGGTCGTTGCCTTTCGGGCGACTCTCTTCGCCACCGGCCCCACGGAAAACGCATCGATGGAAGAGGAGCCGACGACCACCAACCCGGCGCTCTTGCCTCGCGCCGCGAGCTCCCAGGAAGGTGACCCCTTGACCACCTCCAGGGTGACCGCGACGCTGCTCCTGTCCCTGACCCACTGGGCGAGTCTCTCGGCCTCGATCGTTTGGTGGTCACGCATCAGCTTGGCGAGACCGGGCTCGATCATCGCCTCGCCAAGAGGCTCGAGGACATGGATCAGATTGAGGTCCACTCCCGTGGTCTCGGCCATCATCCGGGCCCGGTCGGCTACACGCCGGCCCATGGCTGTGAGATCGACTCCCGCTACGACGGGCCGCAATGCACTCCTCCCGGGGAAGTGGCGCCGACTCTACAGACTGTCCACATGGTGCGCCGAAACGAAGGGATCGGGGCCGTCGAGGGCCTCGGGGAGTAGGTCGAGATACGCCTTCCGCCCGATGACGACGGCTCCCAGGGACTGCAGATGGGGAGTTTGCCACTGAACATCGAATAGTCGACCCCCACCCTGGCTCATCACCACCACCAGATGGACCAGGGCCACCTTGGAGGCGTCACGGGCGTCGTGGAACATCGACTCCCCGGCAAAGAGACCACCTATGGCGACCCCGTACAAGCCTCCGGCCATGGCGCCTTCGTCATCCCACACCTCGATGGAGTGTGCCCATCCCAGACGATGGAGTTGGATGTAGGCCTCGACGAACTCCTCGGTGATCCACCCGTCCTCCCGGCGACCGGGGTCGGCGCATCCGTAGATGACGCCCTCAAAATCGGCGTCCACCGACACCCGATAGCGGCGACATGACTGCCGCAGCGACCGACTGATATGCAACCCCTTCAAGGGGATGATCGCCCTCTCGACCGGCGACCACCAGCCGAGATGCCCGTCGGGGAGATTCATGGGGAACATTCCCTTGCGATACGCCTGAAGAAGGGTCCCCGGAACCAGGTCCGCACCGACCGCGATCACGTCACCGTCGGCATCATCCGGATCGGGAAGCACGAATTGAGAGGGGATGGGATCGATGGGCAACCTGGTGATTGTTCCAGAGTGGGCGCCGCGGTGTCCGTAGGCTGCCGCCGATGCCTGAATTCGTGGTCATCGGGGGCGGGATCGCGGGTGTGTCGGCGGCCGCCCATCTGGCCCCCCATGGCTCGGTCACCATCCTCGAAATGGAGGCGACCCTCGCCTTTCACACCACAGGCCGCTCCGCTGCGGTGTTCATGATCAACTACGGAGGCGAAGCTGCCAGGCCTCTGGCCCGCGCCAGTCAGAGCTTTCTGGAGAGCCCGCCCGAAGGCGCGGCGGACACCCCGCTGTTGACCGGACGTGGAGCGATGTGGGTGGCCGATCGGGATCAGATGGACGACCTCCAACGAACCGCGCGTGAGGGCCGGGAGTCAGGAGCCGGCTCGGTGCTGATCGGGCCGGCCGAGGTATTGGACCTGGTGCCGATCATGGATCCCGATCATCTGGGCGGCGGTTTGTGGGAGCCAAGCGCCCGTGACATCGATGTGGCCGCATTGCATCAGGCCTTCGTCCGTCTGGCGCGGCGGAACGGCGCCGAGGTTCACACCTCCGCGCCGGTAACCGGCTTGCGGCAGCTGTCCACCGGCTGGCGGGTGACGACTCCGGGCGGTGAAAGCGACTGCCGGGTGGTCATCAACGCCTCGGGAGCGTGGGGCGACCAGGTTGCGGCTCTCGGCGGGCTGGAGCCGATCGGCCTGCAACCGATGCGGCGCACGGCATTCATGGTCCCCGGGGATGAGAGTTACTCCGGATGGCCTCTGGTCGCCGACATAGGCCACGGTTACTACTTCCGGCCGGATGGGGCCCAACTCCTGTGCTCTCTGTCCGAGGAAACACCTTCTCCGCCCGGGGACCCCCAACCCAGGACGGAAGACGTGGCCCTGGCCATCGAGCGCATCAACACCGTCACCAAACTCGGGATTCGAACCGTGAACTCGCAATGGACAGGTCTGCGCACATTCGCCCCCGATCGCGATCTGGTCATCGGCCAGGAACCAACGGCTCCCGGTTTCTTTTGGCTCGTGGGTCAGGGTGGCATCGGGATCATGACCTCCCCCGCCTACGGCGCCCTGGTGGCGAGCCTGGTCCTCGGCGCCGGCCTCCCCGCGGACCTGGTGACTGCAGGAGTCGACCCTAAGACAACCCTTCCCGATCGGTTCCGCGGCTGAAAGCCGCGTATCAACCCTTGAAGCGTGCTGCTTCGTCGGAGCCGCCGGTCGCGTCACCGGCGCTGTACGAATGAGCGCCGGCGCCCGCAAGCGTGCCGCGATCGACGATCAGGTATTCCTCGCGTATCGGACGACCATCAAACCAGCATTCCAGGATTTCGCGCGTTCCGGCCGCATAGCGGGCTTGCGCGGACAGAGACGACCCTGAGACGTGCGGCGTCATCCCGTGGTGGGGCATCGACCGCCAGGGATGATCCTGGGGAGCGGGCTGCGGGAACCAGACGTCTCCGGCATACCCGGCAAGCTGGCCGCTTTCCAGCGCCCGCGCGATCGCATCGCGGTCACAGATCTTGCCCCGAGCCGTGTTGACGAGGTACGCGCCGCGCTTCATCTTGGCGATCAGAGCGTCGTTGAATAAGTGCTCGGTCTCAGGATGTAGAGGCGCGTTGATCGTGACCACGTCGCAGACAGCCACCATCGACTCGACGTTCGGGTGGTAGGTCACGCCGAGATCGCGCTCGACCTCCTCCGGAAGTCGGTGTCGATCGGTGTAGTGCAGTCCCACCTCAAACGGCTTCAGCCGCCTGAGCACAGCGGAGCCGATCCGGCCGGCAGCGACTGTTCCGACTTGCATTCCCTCGAGGTCGTATGACCTGGAAACGCAGTCGGCGATGTTCCAACCGCCCTTTACAACCCACTGATAAGACGGGATGTAGTTGCGCACCAGAGACAGGATCATCATCACCACGTGCTCGGACACACTGATGCTGTTGGAATAGGTGACCTCGGTGACAGTGACCCCACGCTCGATCGCCGCTGCCAGGTCAACGTGATCCGAGCCTATCCCCGCCGTGATCGCGAGCTTCAGCCCCGGCGCCTTCGCCATCCTCTCAGCCGTCAGGTAGGCAGGCCAGAAGGGCTGGGAGATGACGACCTCGGTGTCCGGGAGCTCACGTTCGAAGACCGAGTCCGGCCCGTCCTTGTCCGACGTGACAACAAACTCGTGGCCGCGTTCCTCGAGGAACCGCCGCAGCCCGAGCTCCCCGGAAACGCTGCCTAGAAGCTCACCCGGCTCGAAGTCGATCTGCTCAGGGGTCGGGGTTGTCGAACCGTCGTAGTAGCCCTCGATCGTTGGAATCGCGTCTCGCGCGTATGACTTCGGATACCCGTCGACAGGATCGTCATACAGCACACAGAGAACCTTTGCCACCTCTGCCTCACCTTCCTCGCCTGCGCTCTGCCGTAACCCGCGCAGTATATTCGGACCGTGGAGGCCGGAGGGGGGCCGACCTAGGTGGGGGTCCCGCGACGCTCCAGCCAGTCCGCAAGCGGGCTCGGCATCTGGGCGGCCCGGCTCCCCCAGTCGTAGACCACCGCCGATCCGGCGAAGTGATCGTGCCAGGCACGCCGCTCCTTACCCCATACGATGCCGACCAGCCCAAGCCCGAACACGAGGATGCTTATGGGCCAGGTCAGTGCGCGAATCAACGCACGGCTCCCATGAAGCGCGACCGTGCCGTCGGCACCCACCACCCGAAGCCCAAACACCGTCTTGCCAATGGTCTTGCCAAAAACTGCGAATGAGAGCCACAGGTAGACGAGCGCCCACAAACCCAGGCTGATCGCATACCAAATGCCAGTTTCCGAGATGGTGACGGTGCGGCTGGAAAGAAGCTCCACGAGGAAGCTGAGCACGGCGACTATCAACGTGAACCCGGCGGTCACCACCACGAAATCGAGCATGATTGCCAGGAGTCGGGTCACCGGCCCTGCGTAGCGCCCGGTCTTGATCGCGTTTGGCTCAACGGGCTTCTTGCGCGCACTTGTCGGCGCTTTGGACTCGACTTTCTCATCGACCCATGTAGTCAGGTGCCCTGGACCGTCGGGGAACTCAGTCGCGTCCCGGCCGACAATCCGATTCAGCCCGCGGAAGGTGATCTCGTCGATCCCAACGATCGGCTTGCGAAACATGTCGAGAGCCGACCCGGTGAGATGACTCGTGCTCTCGGCAACAATGGCGGGGATCCCTGCCCTCTCGACGACGGCCTCGATGTCGATTCGGGTCATCAGTGCGTCCATGTCGACCCGATCGAGAAGGGCGTTGATGTCGACCCGCTCCAGTAGGGCGTTGATGTCGACGTGGTCGAGGACCATGTCGACATCAACCACATCCATGACCCGTTCGCTGGCCCCGCGTGCCATCCGGGTGAACAAGCCCTGGCGGTCGTGGTCGGGAGCGGGCTCCGATGGGATCTCGGGATCGCCCGAAGCCTCGGGGTCGGGCTGGATCAAGGGATCGGGCTGGCTCATTTGGGAAACGCTAGCCCGCTGGGGCCCAGCGAGGGCATGTCAGCCGGTGACCGCCCCGGACCCTGCCGAGCCGACCAGCCGGGCGTATTTCGCCAGGGCTCCGGTCTTGTAGCGGGCGGGATGTGGCGACCACTGCGCCGCGCGACGGGCCAGGGTCTCATCGTCCACCAGCACATCGAGACGACGGCCCGGCAGATCGACCTTCACCCGGTCGCCCTCCTCGACCAATCCGATCGGCCCGCCGACTTCGGACTCGGGGGCGACATGCCCGATGCAGAGGCCGGTGGTGCCGCCGGAGAAACGCCCGTCGGTGATCAGCATCACGTCCTTGCCCAGGCCTGCCCCCTTGATGGCGGCTGTGATCTGCAGCATCTCGCGCATGCCAGGGCCGCCCTTGGGTCCCTCGGTGCGGATCACCACCACGTCACCGTGGTTGATCTGATGATGGAACAAGGATTCGAGGGCGCTCTGCTCACCCTCGAAGACCCGGGCCGGCCCTTCAAAGGTCTCGAAGTCGATTCCCGCCACCTTCACCACCGCTCCCTCGGGCGCCAGGTTGCCACGGAGGACGGCGATCCCTCCCTGTGTAGCGAGGGGGGCGGAGGTGGGAGCGATCACATCTTGCTCACCGGGAAAGGCGACGTCTATGAGGTTCTCGGCCATGGTGGAGCCAGTGACCGTCAAGACGTCTCCCTGCAACAAGCCCTCGTCGAGCAGTGCCTTCAGGACCACCGGCATCCCGCCAATTCGGTCGAGATCGACCATGTGGTACTTGCCGAAGGGCTTGAGATCGCCGATGTGCGGCGTCGCTCGCGATATGCGATCGAAGTCCTCGAGATCGAACTCGACCTCCGCTTCCCGTGCGATGGCAAGCAGATGGAGGACGGCGTTGGTCGAGCCTCCGAGTGCCATCACCGCGGTGACCGCGTTCCCGAAGGCTGGTCGGGTCAAGATCTGCCGGGGCCTGACATCGGCGTCGAGGAGTTTCATGACCGCCACACCGGATCGCCTGGCGAAGTCGACGAGACGGGGGTCGACGGCGGGGACGGTGGCCGATCCGGGAAGGGAGAGACCGAGGGCTTCGCCCACCGCGGCCATGGTGTTGGCGGTGAACATCCCGGCGCATGACCCGGCACCGGGACAGGCGACCCGCTCGATGGCGAGCAATTCCTCGGGGGTGATCGTGCCCTCCGATTCCGCCCCAATCCCCTCGAACACGTCCACGATCGAGATGTCCCGGCCGTTGTAACGGCCGGGAAGGCTCGACCCGCCGTAGAGGAATACAGCAGGGAGATCGAGGCGGGCCGCCGCCATCATCATCCCCGGAAGCGACTTGTCACATCCGGCGATCGCGACCAGGGCATCGAAACGCTCGGCATGCATCACCAACTCCACCGAGTCGGCGATCACCTCCCTCGAGACCAGAGATGCCCGCATCCCCTCGTGACCCATCGAAATCCCGTCCGAGACCGCGATGGTGGAGAAAACCATCCCGACACCGCCTTCGTCGGCCACACCCATCTTGGCGTGACGTGACAGTTCGGGACCGGTGAGATTGCACGGAGTCACTTCGTTCCCGGCCGAAACGACACCTACCTGTGGTTTGGAGAAGTCCTCTTCGGTGAGCCCCACCGCCCGCAACATGGCGCGGGCGCCGGCCTTGGCATTGCCTTCGGTTACTTCCTGGGATCTGATCTTTCTTGGCATCTCCCGAGGAATCCTAAGGAGTCGGGTTTGGTCACGGAACGAAACCGGCCACAATTCATCCATGGCAACCATCTACTACGACTCCGACAGCGATCCCGGCCTCATCCAGGGCAAGAAGGTGGCCGTGATCGGTTACGGAAGCCAGGGCCACGCCCACGCCCTCAACCTCAAGGAATCCGGGGTCGACGTGGTCGTCGGCCTCAGGGCCGACTCCAAGCGCGTCACCGAGGCGGAGGGTGCCGGTTTGACTGTCCTCGACCCCGCCCGCGCCGCGGCGTGGGCCAACGTCGTGGTGATGCTGGTCCCCGATCAGGTGATGGGGACCATCTACCGCGAGTCGATCGCGCCCAACCTGCAGTCGGGCGACACGCTCATGTTCGCCCACGGCTTCAACATTCACTTCGGGGAGATCACCCCACCCGAGGACATTGATGTCGCCATGGTGGCCCCTAAAGGGCCCGGCCATTTGGTGCGACGGACCTACGAGCAGGGATCAGGAACCCCGTGTCTGCTCGCCGTGCACCGCGACGCTTCAGGTCAGGCCCACGACCTCGCCCTCTCCTATGCCTGCGCCATCGGCGGGGGCAGGGCCGGGATCCTGGAGACCACATTCAAGGAAGAGACCGAGACCGACCTGTTCGGGGAGCAGGTGATCCTCTGTGGTGGGGTCTCCGAGCTCATCAAGGCCTCCTTCGAGACGTTGGTGGAGGCCGGCTACCAGCCGGAGTCGGCCTATTTCGAGACACTCCACGAGTTGAAGCTGATCGTCGACTTGCTCTATGAGGGCGGGCTGTCCTGGATGCGCTACTCCGTCTCGGACACCGCCGAGTACGGCGACTACACCCGGGGGAAGCGAATCATCACCGACGACACCCGCCAGGCGATGAGGGAGTTGCTCGCCGAGATCCAGTCTGGTGCGTTTGCCCACGAATGGATGGCCCAGGCACGCGAGGGAGCCCCGTTCCTCTACGAGCAGCGAGCGCTGAACCAGGCGCATCACATCGAACAGGTGGGCAAGGAGCTGAGAGCGATGATGCCGTTCATGGAGCCGAAGACCGTTCCCTGAGCTAGCCGGTCCCCTCCATCTTCTCCTCGATCCAGGTGTCGATCTCCTCCCAGAGGTCATAGAGCCAGGTTTCCTGCGCCTCGGCAGGCGGGATCGTCTCAGCCGGGAAATGCCAGATCCTCACCGCCACCGAGGTGTCCATCGGCATGCCCCGCCAGATGTCTCTGGCGGTCACGAACGACTCGAGGCCGGCATGTCCCACGAAGAAGACGTCCGAATTGGTGGGGGCCGTGGCTAGGGCGGTCATGACCCCTTTGGGCTTGGGAGGCAACGTCATCTTGAGGTTTCTGGCCCGCTCTGCCAGGTCCGGCCGGCCGATCTCGACCAGTTTCCCTATGGCCCGCTCCCGACGCCGCTCCGTGTAATTGGCGCCCTCCGGGAAGATCACGAATGCGTCATCGGCCGACATGGTCCTGGCAAGCTCGGCGATGGCCTCCACCACCGATTCCCCGGTGTTCTTCCCGGTGGCCACAAATGAGGTTGGGAGCCGGTTCAAGATGACGTCGACTGCGGGGTCCCATTGCAGGAAGTCCTTGAGCACGATCCTGGGCCGTCGCAGGTAGCCATTGGCTAGGGCGTCCACCAGGAGCATCGAATCCCCGGGCCCGGCGTGCCGGCTCAAGACAAGGATCGGCCTTCGGTCCGGGTCATCAGCGGTGACCGGTGGGGGGCTCTCGATATCGACGGTGAGTTTGAACGTGCGCTTGGCCGAGCCGATGATCAAGCGCAGCATCCACCCTAGAAGCCAGTAGTGGGCTGTTTGGAAGGCCCCTGACCCGATCTTCCAGCCGAAACCGGACCCGATCCAGAGGCCGAACATCAGGATCAAGGCTGCCGCCTCGACTCCGAGATAGAGGAAGAGGAACCAGGCCAGCCTGAGAATCCGCCACTTCCCGGGGACATACCGGGAGACAAAGGCGGTCGCAATGGCCCACAACGGAAGCGACACCGCGGCAAGGACGACACCGAGAGTGATGGCAGGGTCGATCAGGATCCGGCGAAGCCACTTTGGCGGAAGCCTCACCGACGCAGACCGGCCAGGTACTGCGACGACGCCTCGTACGCGCCGCTGATGAGCTCGTGTGTAGAGGAAACATCTCGCCATTTGCGTTGGCGGCTGTCATCGAACGACACCGCGTTACCCGACGGGAGGAGGTGGAGCTCGACCCCCTCCGGGAGGTTTTGCACTGTGGTGGCATAGCGGTGACGCCTGGCGATCTCGAATGCGATCAAGGCCGCCTCATGGAGCCGCTCGGGGGGACGCAATGGGGCCTCGATTCGCCCCACCTGCAACACGTAGACCACATTCGCCCCGAGGTCCACCGCCCGGGTCAATGGAACCGAGTTGACCAGCCCCCCGTCGTAGAAGTGCTCGCCACCGATCTCGACCGGCGGGAACAAGGCCGGAACTGCGGATGAGGCGAGAATGGCATCGATGAGGGAGCCCTCGGTGAACCAATGTTCGGCGGCGCGCTCGATTGACGCGGCGACACACTGGAAAAGGACCGGCAGGTCCTCGATCCTCCGGTCCCTGGCGTGCACATGTTCGAGCAGGGCCCGCAATTCAGAGGTCTCATGAAGTGACGGCTTGAGGGTCGCAACGTTCTTCACCCGCTCGAAGGTCCCTCCCTGGAAGACGTTGGATTGGGCGATTTCAATCCACAGGTCGGTTAGCCGCTCGACACCCTCGGACCCCGGCTTGTCGGCGATCACCGAGCCATTGAACGCACCTACCGAGGTCCCCAACACCAGGTCGGGCTTGACCCCTGCCCCTTCGAGCGCCTGGAGCATCCCCACCTCGACCGCACCCCATCGGCCTCCGCCACCGAGGACGAACGCGGTGCTCATGCGTTTTCCGTAATCCGTGATCCGTTGTCCGTGCTCCATCCGAACGGAATACGGAGAACGGAAAACGGAGAACGGCTGATGGCGACGACAGTCGTCATCAGCTCTCATCCTCTTCTATGTACCACTCGGTGAAGTCGCGGCAGCGACCGTCAGGAGCGAAGCGGATCACAAAGAGATTTCGGATGGTCGCCGCAGGGTCGAAGTACGTAGTGGCCCCGGTGATCACCGCGAGATCGTCGTTCTCGATCAGGGGCAGCCATTCGAAGTCCCAGTTGTCCTCCTGGTCGTCGATCTCCAACCAGAACTCGATTATCTCCTCGATCCCATGGCGCTCTCCCTCCGCGGTCTGTGGGTCGTACACCGCATCCGGGGTGAACAGCGCCGAAATCATCTCCGGGTCGTTGCCGGCCCACGCCGCCACGTAGCCATCCATCCAATCATCGAGACGCTCGCTCATTGGGAGCCACGTTATCGGGCTGGCCGGGCTCAGCCCTGCAGAGCCACCACCAGGGGATCCTCCGAGACCACCTCGAAACCCTTGTCCAGAAACAAGGCAAGCGATCCGCGAAACACCCGCTCCCAGGCCGGGGGCTCGGCCACCGGGTAACCCTCGATTCGGGTGAACCCGCTCGACCGGAGGAAAGACACCGCTCCGTCGAGGAGATGGCCGGCCACTCCGTGACCTCGATAGGGCGGGGCGATGGCAAAGCACACGATCGAACCGACACCTTCGTCGTCGTGCCCCGTGGCGAAGCCGGGGAACCGGGCTCGGGCCGTGGCGTTGCACCATCCGGCGAGCCTCCCGTCGACATATGCCAGGACCCCGGTGGTCTCCCCCGATGCGATCAACGCTGCCTGTTCGCTGCGGTTCTGACTCCAGGTTCGGTTCCCCCAGGCATCGTCGGACTGACCCCCGACATGAAAATACATGCAGTAACAGGAAGCCCAGGCCGGGTTGCCGGCATAAGCCTCGGTATCGAAGAATGAAAGGGTCTCCTCCAGGGTGTCGAGCCCCACGGCCCGGATTTCGATGCTCCCGATCCATTCCAACCTCTCGGTGGGCCCGGTGAGACGATCTTCGGCCTCCAGGTAGTTGCGAACCGAAACCTCGGTGATGCCGAGCTCGGAGTGGGCGGTGCCGAAATGGCCCAGGACCGGCAACACCAGACTCTCGAGGTCGGCGGCCGGGATCTCAACCCCACACGAACAGGCGAATACCCGGTCATCTGGTGGCGTCAAGCGGTCTCTAAGCCCGGGACCGCACCCGGAGCCCGGAGCCCGGAGCCGATTCGGAGCCCGCTCTTGGGGTCGAAGAAATGGAGTTTGGAGCTGTCGACGATGAGATCCAAGGCATCGCCGCGCTGCACCGCGGCGTCGGGGCTGACGCGGGCGATGAAGTTGGTGGTGTCTCCGAGGGTCGATGAGTCCTGACCGGTGTCGGCAAGAAGCTCTTCGATATCGGGCGTAATCACCGGGGGCCGGTTGAACGTGAAATGCACGAAAGTCTCGGCGCCGAGCATCTCGGTGACTTCGACGTGGGCCCGGATAGTCCGGTCGGGGTCGGCACCGGAAACGGATGCGGCCTCGAGAGAGTTGGGGCGGATCCCGACTACCAACTCCTCGTTGCTGTGCTTCTCGAGCCCGGGGTGGCTGTCGATCGACCGCTTGTCCACTTTGACCCGGTAGTCGCCGGCCTTGACCCAGATCTGTTCGCCCTCGGCTTCAAGGTGCCCGTAGGCGAGGTTCATCGCCGGACTACCGATGAACCCGGCGACGAAGAGATTGGCGGGTCGGTCGAACAGCTCGGTGGGAGCCCCCACTTGCTGGAGGTTGAAGGGACGGGCTGCGGACACCGAACTCATGACCGCCACTCGATCGCCCAGAGTCATCGCTTCGGTCTGATCATGGGTGACGTAGACCGTGGTGGTGCCCAGCTTGGTGTGGAGACGCTCCAATTCTGCCCTCATCTGAACCCTCAGCTTGGCGTCGAGATTGGACAGAGGCTCGTCCATGAGGAACGCAGCGGGCTCGCGCACGATGGCCCGACCCATGGCCACTCGCTGGCGCTGGCCACCGGAGAGCGCCTTGGGCTTGCGCCCGAGGTATTCACCGATCTCGAGGATGTCTGCAGCCTCCTCCACCCGGCGATGGATCTCCTCCTTCTTGAATTTCCTCAATTTGAGCCCGAAAGCCATGTTGTCGAAGACAGTCATGTGGGGATACAACGCGTAGTTCTGGAAGACCATCGCGATATCGCGATCCTTGGGGGCGACGTTGTTGACGACGTTGTCCCCGATGGTGACGACCCCTTCTGTGATCTCCTCCAGTCCCGCGATCATCCGCAGCACAGTCGTCTTGCCACAACCGGAGGGCCCGACCAGGACGAGGAACTCCCCGTCGTTGATGGCCAGGTCGAAGTCACCGACGGCGCGGGTGCCATCCGGGTAGACCTTGCCGACTCCGTCGAGCTTGATTCCGGCCAATTCATCTCCTCCACGAAGGTGCCGGCCGCGAAGATAGCCCGCTCCCGGCTGTCACGGCCCGGAAACGTCCATGATCACGCCTTCCCTCCGACCCAGAAACACCCCTTCGGGCCCGACATCACGTCCGCTCGGGCTATGAGTGGAGACCACGATCGAGCCCTCGGGCAGGTTCAACAACTGCAATTGATCGCTCAAATTGAGCGCAATGATGATCCGGTTGTCGTCGGTGAAACGCTCGAAAACGAGGACATCGTCGTTGGATGAGGAGTGGGTGAGGTACTTGCCCTCCTTGAGCGCGTCGGAGGATCCGCGATACGCCAACAGACGCTGATAGAGCGCCAGCATCGAGCCCGGGTCCTTAGTCTCTGCCACGACGTTGAGATCGAGGTAATCGGGGTCAAGCGGGAGCCACGACCCGTTGGCACCGAATCCTGCAGTCGGACCGTCGTCCCACTGCATTGGGGTTCGACAGCCATCGCGGCTCAAGTAGGAGACATTCTCTCCCCAAGGGTCACGCCCCTCGCCGGGGCCGATTCGGGCCTGGGGCATCCCCAACTCGTCGCCGTAATAGAGAAAAGGCGTACCTCTCAGTGTGAGGAGGAGCACCGCCGCCAGACGTGCGTTCAATGCGCCAAGCCGGGTCCTCAATCTGATCTCATCGTGATTCCCCAACAGCCAATTGGCCCATCCGCCTTCGGGGACATGCCCGAGCACAGTCTCGATGACTTCCCGGAGACTGGCGGCGTCCCAGGGAGTGACCATGAGGTGGAAGTTGAATGGCATGTGAATCTGATCTAGATGCTCGCCGTAGTAGCTGGCCCACTCTGGGACGTCGAAGATGTGGATCTCCCCCACAGAGACCGGGTCGTGGTCGAAGGAGTCGAGGACGGCGCGGAACTCGCGGTGTGCCTGATGCACGTCAGGGTGGCCGAGGTCGTACATATGTATGAAGCGGTCGTAGTCCCCCATGTCCTTCGACTTCTGTGGGTAGTCATCAGGCTTGGGCGGGTTGTCACGCTCCTGAGGATCCTTCATCATTTGATGGGCGGCGTCGACCCGGAACCCGTCTACCCCCAGGTCCAGCCAGAACCTGGCGACCTCGTACATCGCCTCCCTCACCTGGGGATTCCTCCAGTTGAGATCGGGCTGATGAGGAAGGTACGTGTGGCGGTAGTACTGGCTGGTGGCCTCGTCGAAGGTCCAGGTGGGGCCGCTGAAGACGCTCACCCAGTTCGTCGGCTCCGACCCGTCAGGCTTCGAGTCGCGCCACACGTACCAGTCTCGTTTGCGGCTGTCGAGGGACGATCGCGATTCGGTGAACCAGGGATGCTCGATCGAGGTGTGATTCATCAGATAGTCGATGATCACCCGCATCCCCCTTTCATGAATCTCCTCGATCAGGCGTTCCGCCGTGGCGAGGTCGCCGAACAACGGGTCCACATCGGTGTGATCGGAGACGTCGTAGCCCCAGTCGGCCATCGGGCTCTTGAAGAAGGGAGAAAGCCAGATCGCATCCACGCCGAGGGTGCCGGACAGATAATCGAGTCGCGTGATGATCCCTTCGAGATCGCCGAACCCGTCGCCGTCGGTGTCGGCGAAGCTCAGCGGGTAGATCTGATAGAAGACGGCGTCCTGCCACCATTTCCTCGTCGAGGACTGACTCATGTCGAGCGAGAAAGTAGCGACTCGGCTCCGGCACGCCGATTCAGCATGGCGGGACGCCCTGTAGTTCAATCGCTTCGAGCATGAGCGACACAGTCCCGCCCCGACACATCGCCGATCCTCATCTCATGCTGGCGTTCGAGGGCACCGAAGTACCGCCATGGCTGGCTGACCGTCTAGCGGAGGCACCGCCGGCCGGTGTGACCCTGTTCCGCGAGTGGAACATGAGCTCACCTGGGCAGACGTCCGAGCTGACCACACGGCTTCAGGCGGGCAACTCCGCCCGATATCCCCTCCTCGTCGCTGTCGACCAGGAGGGCGGCCAGCTCCTCGGCATCACCGGCTCAACCCCATTCGCCGGCAACATGGCCCTCGGAGCCACCGGCGACCACGACCTCGTCTTCCGTGTCACCCAGGCAATGGGCCGGGAGATGAGGGCTGTCGGCATCAATGTCAACTACGCCCCGTGTGCGGACGTCGCCACCCAAGCCGACAACCCCTCCCTCGGCATCCGGAGCTTCGGTGATGATCCGACCACCGTCGCCACCATGACCGCAGCCTCTGTAGAGGGGTTCGTCTCCGCTGGCGTCCTGCCCACCATCAAGCATTTTCCTGGCAAGGGGGAAGCGATGGTCGACCCCCACTACCACCTCCCAATCCTCGATCTCGACCGAGACCGCCTCGATACAGTCGAGTTGCCCCCATTCACCGCTGGCTTCGGCGCCGGCGCCCAACTGGTGATGATCGGCCACTACGTGGTACCCGCCATCACCGGGAGCAGAGAGATCCCGATCGCGGCCACCGAGAAGGGAATGAACGGGTTTCTCCGAGCCGAACTCGGTTACCGGGGAGTCATCATCACCGATGCCCTCGACATGGGAGCTCTCGACCAAGGCCCGGCCCAGGTCGTGGAGATCATCGCCATGATGCGGGCCGGCGTCGACCTCCTTCTCTGTATGCCCGACCCCGAGCTTCAGCAGCGGGTACGGACCGCAGTAGAGCGCGGCTTCACCCGCGGGCTGATCCCCGAGGAGACACTCCGTGTGTCTCGGGCCCGGATCGAGGGGATCAGGTCATCTCTCGCCAACGACGGGCACGATCCGGATCTGGTCGCCTCGGCGGAACATCAACGACTGGCGTCCGAGCTTGCTCTGCGCTCCATCACCCTGGTCCGCGACGACACCGACCTTCTGCCGCTGAATCTCGAAACCGAGGCAAAGGTGCTGTCCCTTGAGCCTCAGCCTTCGAACGTGACCCCTGCAGACACCACGGCGCTCTACCAACCTTGTCTGGCCAGCGCGCTTCGCTCTCATCACCAGCAGGTGACCGAGATCGTCTTTCCCCACGACCCCGACCACAACGACATCACCTCAGCTGTGGATGCGGCGGGCGCTCATGACCTGGTGGTCGTAGGGACCGTGACTGCCACCGCCGGGCAATCCCGCCTCGTCCAGGCGCTGGTGGCGATCGGCAAGCCGGTGGTGACCGTTGCGCTGCGCACACCGTTCGACCTGGCCCACTATGCCTCCGCGATGACCCATGTCTGCACCTACAGCTCGCACCAGCCATCGATGGATGCACTGGGATCGGCGCTATTCGGCCGATCCGGGTTCCCGGGGCGACTGCCCGCTGCGATCCCGGATCTGTATCCGACCGGGCACGGGTTGATCCGGTGATAACCCTGCGTGGGGGCATTGCCCTCACCC
The DNA here is from genome assembly GCA_035292685.1 of Acidimicrobiia bacterium. Taxonomy (GTDB): domain Bacteria; phylum Actinomycetota; class Acidimicrobiia; order Spongiisociales; family ZC4RG35; genus JALYNX01. The sequence goes on along the minus strand of DATDPP010000091.1, from coordinate 14,644 downwards.
CCGATGGCCTGGTGCCATCCGATGTGACCGCGGCCGACGGGCGGTTGGTCCTGGGAGCAGTCGACGGGAGTCGGGTCATCGACGTGAGCGGGATGTCGATAATCCCGGGCCTGATCGACATCCAGGTCAACGGGGGTTTTGGCCACGATTTCACGAACGACCCGAAGTCGATCTGGGAGGTCGGCCGAAGGCTGCCCGAGACCGGGGTGACGTCGTTCGTTCCCACCATTGTCACCAGCCCATACCAGATGATCGATCGGGCCATCGAGGTGTTGATCGCCGGACCGCCTCCGGGGTACCTCGGCGCCGAGGTCTTGGGTGCCCATATCGAGGGGCCCTGGATCTCGCCCGGGTGGGCCGGAGCCCACAACACCGAATACTTGCGGCTCCCTGATGTGGCAATAGCTGGGCTGTGGGCCGAATCGGGTGTGGTGCGCATGGTGACCATCGCCCCCGAGTTGGAGGGCGCCGGAAAGGTGGCCGCGATTCTCGACGCAGCGGGAATCGTGGTCGCCGCCGGCCACAGCGGGGCGGACTACGAGACGGCAGCACCTGCGTTGCGAGGCCCGTGGAGCGCCGTCACCCACCTGTTCAATCAGATGAGTCAGTTTCAGAATCGGGAGCCAGGAATGGTGGGAGCAGCGCTCGCCTCGAGCAGGCCCTGCGGGCTCATTGTCGACGGGCTGCACACCCATCCCGCCACCCTGAAACTCGCCTGGGAGTTGCTGGGCCCCGATCGAATGATCCTGGTCACCGACGCCATGCAGGCAACCGGCATGGGCGGGGGCACCTATCTCCTGGGTGACCGGCAAGTGATCGTGGGCGATGATGGACCGAGAACAGCAGAGGGGAAACTTGCAGGCAGCACCCTCACCATGGAGCGGGCGGTCGCCAACCTCGGGGCATGGACAGACGCCACCTTCGCCGAGGCGGTCCGCTGTGCGACCCTCACCCCCGCGACCTTGATGAAGGCGACCGACCGGGGAGAGATCCGGACCGGGCATCGGGCCGATCTGACGGTCCTCGACCAGGAGTTGCAGGTGATGATGACCGTCGCCTCGGGGATGGTGGCCTACGAACGAGGGAAGTCCTGATCATGGGGATGATCGACGAGATCCGGGAGCAGCCTTCGGTCATCGCCAGGGCAATCGAGGTCAACCAGGTGACGACGGGTCGGGTAGCCGAACTGGCGGGCGGCTGCACCCACGTGGTTATCGCCGCCAGAGGGACCTCGGACAACGCAGCGCGGTACGCCCAGTACGTCTGGGGCACCCGCAACGGCCTTTCGGTGGGATTGACGACGCCTTCCCTGTTTTCGATCTATGACCACCCGCCAAGGCTCACAGATGCGCTGGTGGTGGGCATTTCCCAGAGCGGGCAGTCTCCCGACATCGTTTCGGTTCTGGAGGAAGGCCGGAGCCAGAAACGTCCGACTGTGGCTTTCACCAACGACCCGGGTTCGCCGCTCGCTGCGGAGGCCGACGTGATCGTCGACCTCTCGGCCGGTGTGGAGGAATCGGTGGCCGCCACCAAGACCTACACCTCGACGCTGGCGATGATCGCCCTCGTCTCCCACGCCCTCAACGCTGTCACCGGCTCGTTGAACGAGGTCGGCGGGTCGGTCGCCGGGGTGCTGCAGCTCGAGGAGGTCATCAGGATGGCCGCCTGGTCCTTCACGGACATCGAGCACTGTGCCGTGCTCGGACGGGGGTTCAATCAGGCCACTGCCTTCGAATGGGCGCTCAAACTCCAGGAACTGACCCATGTGGTCGCCCAGCCATTCTCAACCGCCGATTTTCTTCACGGGCCGGTGGCGGTGGTCGAGCCCGGTTACCCGGTGTTCTCAGTCACGATGCGCGGCCCGGCTCATAGAGAAGTCTCCGACGTGTTGCATCGAGCAGCAGAGGCGGGCGCCCGCTTGCTCACCATCAGCGACGACCCGGCGCTCACAGTGCTTGCCGGGAACCACATCACCATTCCGGACGCTATCGGTGAATGGTTGACCCCGGTGCCGGCGATCGTTGTCGGCCAACTCTTCGTCTACCACCTGACGCTGGCAAAAGGCCTCGATCCTGAGCAACCCCGCGGGCTGAAGAAGGTGACCAGGACCACCTGATTTCTCATCGGACGGGAAACCCGGGGAAACCCGCTTCGGACCACAAACGAAATGCCTCGTCGTTGGGGACGTCCGCCCCGCGCCCCGTGGCAGCCGAGAGCCGGAACTGAAGCAAGTCGCAGAAGCCCTGGATCGGGTCGCCTTCCCACACCTCCGAGATCTGACCAATCAAGGGCTCGAAACACGTGGTGATCCATGACATGACGGCCACGGTCTTGCCGGTCGAGGACTTGCTCCCCGACTTGGCAATGAAGTAATTCAGGTCACTGAGGATGTGACGTGACTGGTTCTCCGAGGCCTCGATGCCTGTGAGCTCGCGCAGTCGCTGGCTGTGAAAGGTACGACCGCCGACCCGGACCCTCATCCGCACCCGATCATCTTTTCCAACCGGAGCAAGATCGACGTCGTCCACGGAGAACCCCAACTCGTTGAGACGTGCGATCCGTTGTCGAATGCGATATCGCTCGTTGGCCGAGATCACCAGATCTTCATTCAGCTCCCGCCAGAGCAAGTCGTATCTCTCCTCCACTCCGTCGCCCAGACCCAGGTCCGCCGCATCGAGATCCGACTCGTGCTCGGCTGCGATGTCGGCCATCTCGCCAGCCAGGTTCTCCTTCATGATCTCGAGATCCTGAAGACGCTGACCGTCGGAAAGCCCGGGATGAAGCTCCGACGTCTCGGCGTCGATCATGATCGCCTCGATCGCCCCGGCGTCGTATCGATAGAGGACATTGGAGAGCGAACAGTCGCCCCAAAAGCACCCGGCAAGATGAAGATCAACCAACAACCCGGCAATGGCATCGAGCATTTGCCCACGTCGCCGCCCGAACCCGGGACCGCTCACCAGGTGTCGGTAGGGAAACGAATGCTCCACATATCGGGTGATAACGGCTCCTCCCTGTTCCACCCCCGGTTCCAGCCAGTTACGTGAGACCAGGCCGGCAGGGGTGGCAGCGAGTCCGGTGCGCTCCTCGAGCGACCGCAACACCGAGAATTCGGAGGTGGCCCTTGGGCGGGGCAACTCCTTGATCGCATAAACACCCTCGTCGTAAGCCACGAACACCACCGGATGACGGTGAATCCCGGTCGGCATGTCGACGAGACGCTCGGAGTCCCACTCCTCAACTGGGTCGGCCCAAGGCAGATCCAGGAAGTCCGGGTTGCCGGGACGGATCTGAAGATGTGGTGTGCCCATGGCTCAGACCACCGACTGCTCGGCGAGGACCAGCGCACCGGCGAGGCCGGACATTTCACCCAGCCCGGGAGCCACCACGAACCCGGCGTCGTGCTCCTCGTGCCCCGGGTACCCACCCATCTGGTATTTGAGATGGGTTTGGATCGACTCGAAGAAACCGGGCAACTTGGCCACTCCTCCGCCGATCACGACACGTTCCGGGCTGAGTGTGTAGATGATGTCTCGGATCCCTTGTGCCAGGTAGAACCCGACGAGGTCGACCGCACGTCCCGCCTCCGCCCCGAGACTGCTGGCAGGCATTCCGAACCTCGCCTCCAGGGCCGGCCCGCTGGCCATTCCCTCGAGACAGCCGCCATGAAAGGGGCATACACCCTCGAAACTATCGTCAGGATGTGGGCTCACCACGACGTGACCCATCTCGGGGTGCCCCAACCCGCTCACCAAGGCGCCATGGGAGACGGCGCCCCCACCGATCCCGGTCCCGACGGTGAGGTAGACGAAGTTCTCCAGCCCTTTTGCCGCCCCCCACCGGCCCTCGCCCAGTGCGGCGCCGTTGACATCGGTATCGAGGCCCACATCTAAGTCGAAGGCTTCTTGGAACGGTCTTAGGACCGAGATGTTGGACCACCCGGGCTTAGTGGTGATTGTGATCTCTCCGTACCTCTCGTGCCCCGGCCGCAGCTCCAGAGGCCCGAACGAGACGATCCCAAGCGCGCTTAACTCGTTGGCCCTGCTTCGAAGATGGGCGACGAGAAGCGCCAGGGTTTCCCCCGGCTCAGTGGTGGGGATCCGCCCGACATCGGTGATGTCATCGGCCGTGGTGCCAAAACCGACCAAGCTCTTGGTGCCCCCCAGCTCGACGAACCCGTACATCGGGGCCATTCAACCTCAAGCCGGCGAATCCCCGAGGTTCAACGATGGGCCGCCATGCCTCTCCGACCCGGACCGACGGTCAGGGCTCGATGTGGATCGAGTTCATGACCTGTTGCAGCTCGGCTCGGTCTTGAGCCGATATCTCAGGGAAATACGAGCCCTGACCAGGATCCGGTCGCCATCGACCTCGAGAATCCACAGCTCCTCGATCTGCCCGGTCCCTGATACCACCTGTAACCACCACCGTTGTCCTTCCAAGATTGGAAGTGCCCCTCGTCGCAATCGGCGAGAGGAACGCCAGCGTTCGTAGGCGCGAGCCATGGCTTCTTCCACGGCGTCGGCGGCGATGTCCTCGTCACGAAGAGTCATGGCGAGAGCCCGATATATCGGTTCTCTTCGGAGCCGGTAGAAGTCGGCGAAGTTGGTCTGGCGAAGACGCTCTGCCTCGACTTCGGGCTTCACGTCGATCAGTATCTCCTCTGGTTCACACTGACTAGACGCCTGAAGGGCAACATTCGTTCAATGAGCGCAGAACTACCGCTGGGTGTACGACCGATCACCTCAAGCCGGCGCCGTCTGCAACCGATTGCTATTGGGAGATCTTGACATCTCCCTGACCTGGGTGTTTACTCGTACAGCACATGAAGCCGAACCTGACCGTCGCCGTACCCCTGCTCATCGAGTAGCACGCGCCGCCATTCGCGTGCGCTCGACCCTCCAGCCGGAGGGTTTTTTGTTAGAAAGATCATGACCGAAAAGCCGTTTACCGGATCCAACTCATTACTTCGCAGCCTCGAGCACGAAGGGGTTGACATCATGTTCGGGGTGCCCGGCGGCGCCATTCTCCCCGCCTATGACCCCCTGGTCGACAGCCCGATCCGCCACATCCTGGCAAGACACGAACAGGGAGCCGGACATATGGCCGAGGGCTTCGCCCAGGCCAGTGGCCGGGTCGGTGTGGTCATGGCCACTTCGGGACCGGGGGCGACCAACTTGATCACCCCGCTCCAGGACGCGTTGATGGACTCGACGCCGCTGGTGGCGATCACCGGCCAGGTGCCAACGACCGCCATCGGGAGCGACGCCTTCCAGGAGGCATACACGACGGGTCTGGCCATGCACTGCACCAAACACTCCTATCTGGTGACCGACGCCGATGAGATCCCCGACATAGTGCACCAGGCGTTCCACATCGCCTCGACCGGGCGTCCCGGCCCAGTCCTGGTCGACATCCCCAAGGACATCCTCAATCAGCGAACCACCTGGCATCAGCCGGTGACCATGACGCTTCCCGGCTACAAGCCCACCACAACCGGGCACCCGGTCCAGATCAGAGCTGCCATCGATCTCATTGAAGGAGCCGAACGACCGGTCCTCTACGTCGGGGGCGGTGTGATCAAGGCAGGAGCCGCTGCCGAGCTGTTGGCTTTCGCCGAAGCCGCCAACGCCCCCGTCGTCACCACCCTCATGGCGCGGGGCGCCTTCCCTGACGATCACCCTCTGGCCCTGGGGATGCCCGGGATGCATGGCCTTTACACCGCCACCACCGCCATCCAGAAGTCGGATGTGCTCGTGAGCCTCGGCGCCCGATTCGACGACCGGGTAACCGGGGACCCGTCGGCGTTCGCCCCCGACGCCAAAGTGATCCATGTCGATGTCGACCCTGCGGAGATAGGCAAGGTGCGCAAGGCGGATGTCCCGATCGTGGGTGACGCCCGCTCGGTCCTCAAGCATTTCCTCGACGAGTTGAGCGCACGTCGTGACCCCAGTCAGGCGCCGCCCCGCGCCGCATGGCTAGCCCAAATCTCCGCCTGGCAGGAGAGCCATCCCCTGGCCTACGACCAACCCCCCGACGGGCCGATCAAGGTCCAACATTTCATCGAGCGTCTCCACGCCGCGGTCGGTGGCGAGGCGATAATTGCCGCCGGTGTCGGCCAGCATCAGATGTGGGCTTCACAATTTTGGAGCTTCACCAAGCCTCGATCCTGGGTCAACTCCGGAGGGCTGGGAACCATGGGATTCGCCGTCCCCGCTGCCATCGGGGCCAAGGCTGCCCGTCCCGATGATCTGGTCTATGCCCTCGACGGTGACGGATGCTTCCAGATGACCTGTCAGGAGCTGATCACCGCGTCCACCGAGAAGATCCCGGTCAAGATCGCCGTGTTCAACAACGGCGGTTACGGGATGGTCAAGCAATGGCAGAACCTCTTCTACGGGGGCCGGCTGTCGGCTGTCGACCTCACCACTCACACCCCGGACTATCCGATGCTCGCCGAGGCGATGGGGTGTGTCGGGCTGCGCGTGGACCATCCCTCCGAGATCGACCCGGCAATCGAGAAGTCACTGTCGGTCAACGACCGACCGGTGGTCCTCGAGGTGGTGGTCGACACCGAGGAGATGTGCTTCCCCATGGTCCCCGCCGGCGGGTCGAATGACCGGGTTGTCATGAGCCTCGAGGACCTCTGATGCAGCACACCCTCACGGTCCTGGTCGAGAACAAGCCAGGGGTGCTGGCCAGGGTTTCGGCAATGTTCTCCAACCGCGGTTTCAACATCCATTCCCTGGCGGTGGGGCCCACCCACCAGGAAGGCCGGTCACGCATCACCCTTGTCGTGGATGCCCCCGAGTTGGAGCAGCTGACCAAGCAGCTCAACAAGCTGGTCAACGTGATCAAAGTCCAGGAAATCGAGGCCGATGTCGCCCTGGAGCGTGAGGTCATGATGGCCCGCATCGCCTGCGACTCCGTGACCCGGGGCCAGGTCCGTGACACTGCGTCACTGTTCGACGCCAAGGTGATCGATCTGGGGGCCGGCTCGATCACATTCGAGGTTGCGGGCAGCCCTGAGCACCTCGGAGCATTCCTCGATCACATGTCTGTATACGGGGTGGTCGACCTGGTCAAGTCGGGCCGAATCGCCATGCGGCGCGAGTCCGAGCTCAGCCCCACCACCGCGACCGCGGGGACCGCAACGTGAGCCATCCCCGCGCACCCGTCTCGATACTCGGGGTCTGCGCCCGCAGCCAGCGATGACGGTCTGAGGGGCGAGGTCGTGACGACCCACAGAATCGCCGTTGTGCCCGGTGACGGCACAGGCCCGGAGGTGGTGGCCGAAGCGATCAAAGTCGTTGATCGGGCAGCCACTGTCTTCGGCTTCGACGTCGAGTATTCCCATCGCGATGTTGGAGGTGACCGTTACCTGCGGACCGGAGAGACGTTGACCGGAGCCGACCTCGAGGTCCTGTCCACCGTCGATGCAATCCTCTTCGGAGCTGTCGGACACCCAAAGGTGGCACCAGGGATACTCGAACAGGAGATCATCCTCAGGCTGCGCCGCGAGCTCGACCTATACGTCAACGTGCGACCCATCAAGCTCCACCCCGGGGTGACCGGGCCGCTCCGTGACGTCGAGCCTGCCGATGTCGACATGGTCGTGGTGCGCGAGAACAGCGAGGGCCTCTACGCGGGCGTTGGCGAGTTCACCGCCAAAGGCTCACCATTCGAGGTTGCGGTCCAGCAATCGGTGAACAGTCGATTCGCCGTCGAGCGCTGCGTCCGATACGCATTCGACCTGGCAAGTACCCGGCCCCGTCACCACCTGACCCTTTGTGGCAAGACCAATGTCCTCACTTTTGCATGGGATCTCTGGGCCAGGGTCTTCGATTCCGTGGCCGAGGAGTACCAGGACGTGGCCACCGCTTATGCGCACGTCGATGCCGCCTGCCTATGGATGGTCGAGGACCCCGGGCGATTCGACGTGATCGTCACCGACAACATGTTCGGTGACATAATCACCGATCTCGGCGCTGCCATACAGGGAGGTATGGGTATCGCCTCCGGAGCCAATCTCAACCCCAATGGAGTATCGATGTTCGAGCCGATCGGCGGAACCGCACCGGGATTTGAGGGCACGGGCCAGATCAACCCGCTTGCTGCCATCGGAGCCGCGGCGATGATGCTCCACCACCTGGGCGAAGCCGCTGCGGGCAGCGCAGTTGAGCAGGCCGTCGGCGAGGTCGCCGGGTCACTCCCCTCACTGCGCGCCGGGAAGATGGGCGCCTCCACCTCCGAGGTGGGCGATCGAGTCAGCGATCTGGTCAGCGGTGGGGTCTCGATCGAAGTCGGGCCGTGAGCACCCCGCGCACCATGTTCGAAAAGGTCTGGCAGACCCACGTGGTGGAGCCAGGCGATCCGACTCTGCTGTATACCGACATGCACCTTGTCCATGAAGTCACCTCGCCCCAGGCGTTCGCCAGCCTGGAGCAGGCTGGGAGGAAGGTCCGCAGGCCCGACCTCACCTTTGCCACCGTCGACCACGGCATCCCCACCACCGGCCGTCATCTTGGGATCCTGGACCCGCTCTCGAAACGCCAGGTCGAGGCACTGCGGGACAATTGTGCCCGGCACGGGATCGTCATGTATGGGATCGACGATCCGCGTCAGGGGATCGTCCATGTGGTGGGCCCGGAGCAGGGCCTGACCCAGCCGGGGATGGTCATCGTCTGTGGCGACAGTCACACCTCGACCCACGGAGCCTTCGGGGCACTCGCCTTCGGCATTGGTACCTCTGAGGTGGAGCACGTCCTCGCCACTCAGACCATCTGGCAGACCCCGCCCAGTTCGATGGCAGTGGAGGTCAGCGGCCGCCTCCCCTGGGGAGTGGCCGCCAAGGACCTGATCCTGGGGATCATCACCCAGATCGGGGTCGCCGGAGGCACCCGTCATGTCATCGAGTATCGAGGAGAAACGATCCGCGGGCTCTCGATGGAACAGCGGATGACCATCTGCAACATGTCGATCGAAGGTGGGGCCAGGGCCGGGATGATCGCCCCCGACGCGACCACCATCGCCTTCATCGAAGGCCGGCCGTTCGCCCCCAAAGACGCCAACTGGGATGCCGCCGTCTCTGCCTGGGAGTCACTGGTCACCGACGAGGGAGCCGTCTTCGACAAGGTGGTGTCGATCGATGCATCGTCCCTCATCCCCCATGTCACCTGGGGAGTCAACCCGGCTCAGACGGTCCGGGTCGACGGCGTCGTCCCCTCCCCCGACAGCTTCGACGATGCGCAGCAGCGTGACACCACGATCCGGGCCCTGGCCTACATGGGTTTGGAGCCGGGCACCGCCATCTCGGATATCAGCATCGACCATGTCTTCCTCGGCTCCTGCACCAACGGCCGAATCGAGGACCTGCGGGCGGCGGCCCGAGTCGTCGAGGGGCGCAAGGTCGATCGCAGGGTGAGCGCCGTCGTGGTCCCGGGGTCGATGCAGGTCAAAGCGCAGGCGGAGGCCGAAGGGCTCGACGCCGTTTTCCTTGCCGCGGGGTTCGAGTGGAGGGACGCCGGATGCTCCAGTTGCCTCGCCATGAACCCGGACGTGATCCCGTCCGGTGAGCGAGTCGCCTCCACGTCGAATCGCAACTACGAAGGGCGTCAGGGCCGGGGCGCCAGGACCCATCTGGTCAGCCCGGCGATGGCGGCGGCCGCCGCAGTGGCAGGTCACTTCGTCGACGTCAGGGAGTGGGAAGGGCAATGAAGCCGGTGAGAGTGGTCCGCGGCACGATGGTCCCCTTGGACCGGGCGGATGTCGACACCGATCAGATCATCCCCCAGCGGTTCCTGAAGCGGATCGAGCGCCACGGGTATGGGGAGTTCGTCTTCTATAACTGGGCCCACCACGACGACGACTCACCGATCGAGGATTTCATCACCAACCGTCCCGAGCGCAGCCATGCCCGGATCCTGGTGGCCGGCCGCAACTTCGGGTGCGGATCGTCGAGGGAGCACGCCCCGTGGGCACTCCAGGATTGGGGCTTCGATGCCGTGATCGCCCCTTCCACGGCTGACATCTTCCGCAACAACTCCGCCAACATCGGGTTGCTCGTCGTCGAGCTGCCGGAGAACGACGTGCGACGTCTGATGGAGATGGCAGTGGACCCGGCGGCGACCATCACCATCGACCTGGAGCGACAGACGGTGGTTGGGGAAGGGCTGGAGGCCACCTTCGACTTCGACCCCTCAGCCAAGGAGCGCCTGTTGGGGGGCTTGGACTGGATCGGGATGACCCTCACCCACGAGGAATCGATCGCCCGTCACGAGATGGGCAGGCCCGCATGGCTCCCGGTCAGCACCGGAAGTGAGACGAGTTAGCCGGCGCCACCCGCTGCCGGGGCGAACCCGAGGGCACCCATCAGCGTCCCGAATTGGTCCAATCGAAGTGACTGTGGCCCGTCGCTGAGTGCCTCTTCCGGATTGGGGTGGATCTCCACCATGATCCCGTCGGCCCCGATCGCCTGGGCGGCCAAAGCCAGCGGCGCCACCAGGTCCCGGTCACCGGCAGCGTGTGAGGGGTCGACGATGATCGGAAGATGGGTGTGGCGGCGCAACACCGGGACCGCGCTCAGGTCCAATGTGTTCCTGGTCGAGGTCTCGAAAGTGCGGATTCCCCGCTCGCAGAGCATCAACTGTTGGTTGCCCCCGGCCAGGATGTACTCAGCCGCCTGGAGCAGCTCCTCGATCGAAGAGCTCATCCCCCGCTTGAGGAGCACAGGACGGTGGGCACGCCCTGCGGCGCTGAGCAATGAGAAGTTCTGCATGTTCCGGGCCCCGATCTGGAGAATGTCGGCCTTCTTGGCCACCCCCTCCACGTCGTCGGGTGACAGCACCTCGGTGACCACGGGGAGCCCGTAGGCTCTTCCCGCCTCGACCAGCATTTCCAGACCCTCGTAGCCGAGCCCCTGAAACGAGTAAGGAGACGAGCGTGGCTTGAAGCACCCGCCGCGGAGGATCGACCCACCGGCTTCCTTGACCGCCTTGGCCGTCGCCATCACCTGGTCCCAGGACTCGACTGCGCAGGGTCCGGCAATCATGATCATCTCGCCCGCGCCGACCTCGACCCCCGCCACCTCGATGACGGTGTTTTGCGCCTTGTGGACTCGGCTCCCCAGCTTGTACCCCTTGGGTGTCGCCGCAGGAGCGACCGCGGCCAACGCCGAGAGCCCTTTCGGCTCTACCCTGGCCACTTCTCGCTCCACCGGTCGAGGGCGCAGGTCCCGTGAGGGGTAGCTGCCCATGATCCGCAGGAACCGAAGCTGCTTGGTGAGGGAGTCGAACACGGACTGGACCACGGGGTCGGAGATGTTCCCGTCGAAGTCGAGATAGAACAGCTCCTCCCTCGGGTTGTTGGGAATCGGCCTCGACTCGAGCATCACCAGGTTGATGTCGGCCTCGCGGAACACGGCCAGAGCGTCCATCAGCGCCCCGGGATGATTGCCCACCGCCATCACGATCGAGGTCTTCGACGGCACCCCGTCCGGCACTTCTGCCGGTGTTGCCGATACCACTACGAACCTGGTGTAGTTCTCCTCCTGGTTGGCGATTCCCGTCTTGAGGACGTCCAGCCCGTAGAGCCGGGCCGCCTCCTCACTGGCGATGGCAGCGACGGTCGGGTCGTTCACCTCCCCGATCCGCTTGCCGGAGAGCGCGGTGTCTGAGAAGTAGACCAATTCCACATGGTCCAGGCCGGCAAGGAACTCCGAGCATTGGGTCACCGCCTGCGGATGACAGTAGATCCGTCGCAACCCGTTGACCGAGGCGCCCGCCACCCCGAGCAGGCAGTGGCGAACCCGAAAGCGGACATCACCGACGAACTTGAGTTGGCTGTCGAGGAGGAGGTCATACACCTCGGAGATGGCACCCGAAGTCGTGTTCTCCACCGGGAGCATGGCGACATCGGCGACCCCTTCCTGCACGGCACGAAGCGCATCGGCGAACGTCGCCGAGCGGACATAGCTCGGGGTGATTCCTTTGGAGTCGAAGAACTGCTGGGAGGCGAGATGACTGTAAGAGCCGTCGATCCCCTGGATGGCGACGGTGACCGAGCCCGGCAGCGAATCGCTCCGCCCCAGGAACTCTTGCTGCACTCTCACCGAGTCGTTGATGATCTCTCTCCACACCCGGTTCACCAGCCCGGAATCGAGGTCGTGACTCATCCCGGAGTTGATCCGATCCGAGATCAGGTCCTCCTCACGCGACATATCCCGCGAGGGGCGGTCGTGGATCCCTTTTTCCCTGGCCATGCGGATGCTGAACGCCTTGCGCTCGGCGAGGAGCTTGAGGATCTCGGCGTCGACCCGGTCGATGTCGTCTCTTATCTGGGCTACGTCATCTTCGTGTTCTTCTTTGTGGGTGCTCATCTCATTCACTGGTTCGGGACGCGTTGCGTCAAATTTGGGGCAAGGAGTAACGCGGGGGTGGGTGAATCGGCGCTAGGCGCCGAAATAGAAGTAGGCGAACCCGAAGAAGCGCTGAGCGGCGCCGGTGGATGTCGGGGTCGATGTCGCCTTCATGTCGCGGGGATTATCCACAGGGGAAGGGACTCGTGTCAAGAGCTAGCGTTGAGGGGGTGAACAAGACCCGTCTCTCGTTGGGCATCGTCCTCGCACTGGTGGGTGCGGTATGGGCGTTGCAGGGGCTCGATGCCGGCTTCGTCCCGGAGAGTGCGATGACCGGTGAGACCACCTGGATCGTCCTCGGCTCCCTGGCGGTGCTGGTCGGTCTGGGGCTCATCTGGTGGAGCAAGAAGCCAAATGAGTCAAGAGACCCGGCCGACAAGGGTCAATAGCGAGAGGCGCACCGGATAAGCTGTTGGGTCGAGGCGATCATATGAGCCAACCACCCGAGCGGCCAGGTGAAGCCCTTCCCCCGGAAGAGTGGCAACGCTTCATGTACGCCTGCTCCCATGAGAGGCACTCCCCCAGCACCCAGCGGGCCATCGACGGCTCCTCCTACGGCTGGATCCATCTCTTCATACGCAGCAACGGCGAAGACGGGGATGGGCACCCGCTGGGTGACGATTGGTTGGACCCCGGTGATGCCGACCCGACGAAGTTGGGTGAGTACTTCAAGAGGGTGGCGCTCCGTCTCCGCAACGCCGAGGCTCACGACTACGCCGCCTCGTTGCAGGAGCATTTCGAGGCAGAGGCCGAGGCCCGTCAGCTGCCCTGGCCCCACGTCTGATTGTTTCTCCCCCCAGTGGCGGAGCGAGCGTTGGAGGGACGCGAAGCAAGCCCGTGGCGGTAGGCGAAATCTGGGCTCCGCGGGTAGGACTCGAACCTACAACCAATGGATTAACAGTCCACTGCTCTACCAATTGAGCTACCGCGGAAGGGTTCCCCCGAAGGGCGTCAGGATACCAACCGGCATCTTCGTATCCAGATTCCGCGCTGTGGTCATCCTGAACGGCGCACCCCCCGTGTGCATGGGCGCACTGTCACGGTGGGTGGTTGCTCACGAGATCCGCTGTAGCCATGTCGTGTGCAGGGAGGCACCGCAGCCGTGGGTGGCTGCACACAACACGGAGATCAGGGGCCCTCGAGAAAGCCTTCGAGCCTGTGCGACTTGTCGGGATGACGGAGCTTGGCCAGCGCCTTGGTCTCCAACTGGCGGATCCGCTCCCTGGTCACCTTGAAATGCGATCCGACCTCCTCCAGGGTCCGCATCCGGCCATCGGCCAAACCGAACCGCATGATCAGCACCTCACGCTCCCGGTCGTTGAGGCCCTCCAACGCCTGGGCGAGCTGATCCTGAAGCGAGGCGAATGTGGCGGCCTCGGCGGGGAGATCCGAGTCGTGATCCTCCACCAGATCGCCAAGCGTCCCGTCGTCATCCTCACCAACGGGAGTCTCCAAAGACACCGTGTCCAGGGCGATCCGTTGCAGCTCGGCCACCCGGCCCGGTTCGAGGTCGAGCTCGAATGCCAACTCGTCGAGGGTGGGCCCCCTCCCCATCTGTTGGGTTAGCTCCCGCTGGGCCCGCGTCAGCTTGTTCACAGAGTCGAGGACATGGATCGGCATCCGGATCGTCCGACCCTGATCGGCGATGGCCCGGGAGATGGCCTGGCGAATCCACCAGGTCGCATAGGTGGAGAACTTGAAGCCGCGTCGGTAGTCGAAACGCTCCACGGCTCGCATCAGCCCGACATTGCCCTCCTGGACCAGGTCCAGCAATGCCATCCCACGGCCCACATAACGCCGAGCCAGGGCCACCACCAGACGGAGGTTGGACTGAACCAACTGATCGTGGGCACCGTCGCCCATGTCCGTCTCGTGTTGGAGGAAGGAGCGGTCATCCTCGTTGAGGTTTTCCTCCTCGAGTCTGGCTCGGGCCCGTTGCCCGGCCTCCATCTGCATCGCCAGTTCGACCTCCTGCTGTGCGGTCAACAGCGGATAGCGGCCGATCTCGTTGAGATAGAGCCGCACCGGGTCGGAAACCGAGATCTGGCTGACCTCGATGAACTCCTCGGTGACCCCGGGCCCCTCCTCGGTGAGCCGCATCCCCTGGGCGCGGAGGGCATCGGCAACCTCCTCGAAAGCCTCGCCCGACGCCTCGGCATCCTCCAACTCCTGCTGGATCTCGGCCATCGTCAGGAACCCGCGATGTTTGCCCCGGTTGACGAGGGCACC
>DATDPP010000090.1:0-6217 GCA_035292685.1 Acidimicrobiia bacterium | reverse complement strand
TGACATGCTGGGGGTGATCACCGGCTTCATCGACGAGTTGCGCGAGGCCGGGGTGCCGGTGTCGATGGTGGAGGCCATCGATTCGATGCGAGCGCTGGAAACGATCGAGGTCGCTGACCGGATCGCCCTCCGAGAAACGCTCAGAGCCACCCTGGTTAAGAACCTCCGACACGAGCGTGCCTTCGACACGGCGTTCGACGTCTACTTCTCGATGGTCCCGTCTCTGGACCGGGAATCGCCCACAGACCGCGAGGAAGAGGGACAGCCCTCGCCACAACGGGGTGAAGTTCCCCAGTCCCGTGAGTTCGATCTGAACGCCCTCCTCGAACAACTGTTCCAGGCCCTCGCCGAACTCGACGGTGAGGCTTTGCGTCGAGGGGCCCGGATGGCGGTGGATCAACTTGCCGGAATGGAGCCGGGTCGGCCCGTGGGTGGCACCTATTACCTCTACCGGACGTTGCGACGTTTGGATCTCGCCGAACTGGAGGAGCGACTTCTCCAGGCCCTGATCGGCGAGGGTGACTTGAGCGAGTTCGATCGTCGGCTGCTCCGCGAAGAGGTTCATTCCCGGATCGAGCAGCTTCGTGAGGAGATACAGGAGGAGATCCGCAAGAGGCTTGTCGAGGATCGTGGCCGGGATGCGGTGGCACGAACCCTGCGCCGCCCTCTGGTCGAAGACGTCGATCTCATGCACGCCAGTGCGGACGATCTCAAGGACATGGATGCCGCCATCGGGCCCCTGACTCGCAAACTGGCAGCCCGCCTCGCCCGGCGTCGCAAGAAGCGAACCGGAAGGCTGGACTTCCGTCGGACAGTGCGGCGGTCCCTGGCCACCGGGGGGGTGCCCGCCGACCCACAATTCCGGCATCCGAGACCCCACCGACCCGAGGTCTGGCTGCTGTGCGACGTCAGCGGGTCGATGGCGACCTTCTCGCGATTCACCCTGCAATTCACCCACGCAATGTCCACCCACTTCTCGAGACTTCGCTCGTTTGCCTTCGTCGACACCATGGACGAGGTCACCGACTTCTTCGGGCCCGGTGTGGATTTCGGATCAGCCCTGCAGCGGGTGGGGACCGAAGCCGAGGTCGTGTGGCTCGACGGTCACTCGGACTACGGCAATTCGTTGGAGGCCTTCGTTCGTCGATACGGGCCCCAGCTGACATCACGAACCACGGTGATCGTGACCGGGGACGCCAGGAACAACTATCGACCGCCACGGGACCAGGTTCTCGCCGAGATTTCCAGATTGGCCAGGGCTGTGGTGTGGCTCAACCCCGAGCCAAGCACCTATTGGGACACAGGGGATTCGATGATGTCGCATTACGCACGCCATTGCAGCTCGGTGCACGAAGTGCGAACACTGCGCCAGTTGGAGCAATTCGTAGAGGAGTTGACCATTCCAACCGGCCGCCCAATCGAGAATGTCCGCTAAACCGTCGGCCTCAAACTGCCGATGAAGGGGGATACGTCCTCTTTGGGGCAGTTACCAGAGGTGAACAAATGGGCTCGCGGATACTCGTGGTCGAGGATTCAGCCGTCATCCGACGACTGATAGAGGTTTGTCTTCGAGCTGCCGACCTCGAGATCATCACCCGTGATGATGGGAGGACCGGCCTCTCGGCCGTGGGCACAGAGTCACCAGACCTCGTGGTCCTCGACATCGGGCTCCCCGGCATGGATGGCTGGGAAGTGCTGGATCGCATCCGCAGGGACGAAACGACCAAGAACATCCCGGTCGTCGTTCTCACCGCCCATGCGGAGGAAGAGTCGAGACGGCGTGCGAACGAAGGTGGCGCAGACGCATTTGTCACCAAGCCGTTCCAACCGAACGACTTCCGCACTACGGTCCTTTCGCTGCTCGAATAAGGGTCGGTCGCCTGCCCCGGTAGGCTGCCGACAGTGACCGCCGAACCCTTGATACCGTCGTTTATCGGCGCGCCCGTCCAGCGGCGCGAAGACCCGGCGCTCATCACGGGAGACGCCCGCTACGTGGACGACCTGGCCCCTCCAGGAACCCTCCATCTCGCTGTCGTTCGCAGTCCCTTCGCTCACGCCCTTGTCACGTCCGTCGATGTCGAAGCCGCCCTCGAGGTCAGTGGCGTTCGTCTCGTCATCACCCCGGACCTGGTCGCAGACGTCGAGATGCCACCAACGCCGGATCCCGATCGAAACATCCCGCGTCGCTTTCCGTTGGCTCAGGGCAAGGTTTTGATGCCCGGCGACCCGGTTGCTGCGATAGTGGCCGAGACCGCGGCCGCTGCCAGGGACGGGGCCGACATGGTGTTCGCCGACTTCGAGCGGCTCCCGATCGTTGGCGATGTCGATGAAGCGATCGAAGCCCCACCTCTTCATGACGGTCAAACCTCCAATGTCGCCTTCGACCGAACCCGGGGCGACCGCTCGGAGTTCGATGCCCTCGAAGGCGACATCCGTCTCTCCGGGCTGGTCGACCATCCCCGGGTGGCGCCGGCGCCGATGGAGGGGAGGGCGATCCTCGCCGAGTGGAAGGATGGTGGGCTCACCGTCCATCTCTCCAGCCAGGCCCCTCACCTGATGCAGGAGGAGTTCGCCAAGTCGTTCGGGATGGCCCAGTCTTCGGTTCGCGTCATAACCCCTTTTGTCGGCGGCGCCTTCGGGTCCAAGTTCGACCTGGCCGAAGAGGAGTACCTCACAGTGATCGCGGCGCGAATGACGGGGCGGCCAGTGAAATGGACCGAGACCCGACGCGAGCATTTGTTGACCATCGGCCACGGCCGGGCACAGCGTCACCGCTGGGAGGTGGTGGCCGACATTGAGGGGAAGATCAAGGGGCTGTGGGTCGACAGCCGTCTCGATCTGGGTTGTCGTCATCGGTACATCGACTTCATCGATATCACCCCCCGGGTGGGCACCGGCAACTACGACATAGCGGTCTATGGCTGGCGCCAGCGCGGGGTTTGGACCAATCGGGCACCGCGGGGGATCTACCGCGGAGCCGGGCGACCCGAGGCCACCCTCACCATCGAGAGGGTGGTGGAGGCGGTGGCCAGGGAGGCCAATCTCGACCCGGCCGAGGTGCGGCGCAGAAACTTCGTCCAGCCGGACCAGTTCCCTTACCGGTCCCGGGGCGGTTACACCTTCGACACCGGGGAGTACGAAAAGGCTCTCGACAAGCTCCTGGAGGTCGCCGACTACGGGGGCCTTCGACGATGGCAGGCGGAGATGAGAGGTCAGGGCAAGCTGGTCGGAATCGGCCTGGCCGCCTATGTGGAAGTGTGCGGCTTCGAGGATTGGGGGGCGGCTCGGATCCAGGTGCACATCGACGGCTCGGTGTCCTTGTACGTCGAGACCATCGACCAGGGCCAGGGTCATCGCACCACCTTTCCTCAATTGGTCGCCGCAACCCTGGGTCTTCCGATCGACCGGGTTCGTCTGGAGCAAGGTGACACCACCTCGTCTCCGTACGGTTGGGGAACTTCGGGGTCACGCAGCGTGGCTCAGGGCGGGTCGGCGAGCTACGCCGCGGCACACAAGGTGGCCGCCAAGGCGAAGCGCGTGGCCGGGCATCTGTTGGAGGCCGCTGCCGAGGACATCAGGCTGGCTGATGGTTTCGCCTCTGTGGCGGGCACCGATGTCTCTCTGAAATGGGAGGAGATCGCAGCTGCCGCGATCGCCGGAAACGTGCCGGAGGGCGACGAGCCAGGTCTCGACGAAGAGATCCATATTCAGTCAGGGGGTTTCAACTTCCCGTTTGGGATGCATCTCGCCGTCGTGGAGGTCGACCCGGAGACCGGGTCACCGACTTTGCAGCGGATGTGGGCAGTCGACGATGCCGGCAACATCATCAATCCGATGCTGGCTGAGGGCCAGCGTCACGGCGGACTGGCCCAGGGGATCGGCCAGGCCCTCTGGGAGGAGGTGATCTACGACGAGGACGGCAATCTGGTCACCTCATCGTTCATGGATTATCTGCTCCCGACCGCCAACTCCTTGCCCATGTTCACTTTGGCCGCCACCGTCACCACCACCCCGACCAACCCTCTCGGGGCGAAGGGGATCGGGGAGGCGGGAACAATCGGGTCGACACCGGCGGTGGTCAACGCAGTGGCCGATGCTCTGGGAGTAGATGAGATCCAGGTGCCCCTCACCGCTCAGAAGATCTGGGCGGCGCTGAAATCCTGACCCGCACTAGACCCGACGGACCTCGGCTTCCTCCCTGAGTTGCCAGGTCCTTCCGTCGTCGTCCGAGACGACGCTCCTCCAGTGGTACGAGGCGTCGGCGATCTCTGAGATGATCCAATGCATCGGGCGCCCGTCGAGCGTGGCCCCTTCGAGGACGATGTCGTCACCCACCTCGCTGGCCGTGAACGTCCTGAGATTGCCGTTCCCCGGTCCGTTCCAGGAAACCTTCCAGTGTTGAGCCTCCGGGTCGTAGAAGCGGATCGAGGACCCGTACTCGTCCCGTTCGGCTCCATTCGCCATTTCCCTCCGCGAAGGCCCGATCCAGACATCCTGGACACCCATCCCGTCGAGCACCCATGCCCAATGCCATTCCCCGATGACCGGCCCCGTTGGCTCGGGGAGATAGCCCCTCCACGTGATCTCCCACGAACCCACAAAACGCCCGAACAGCATGAGCTCCTTGGAGAATTCGGGTCTCGGACCGGTGGCCACGAGAGCATCGATGAAGTTCTCTTTCCAACTTGGCGATGTTTCCATCCTGGTTCCTTTCGGTGCCACCATCATTCCCGACGGTTCTGGACTTGCGCTTGAAGATCGGTGTGACGAATGGGCGGCTCTGGTTAACTTCGGAACATGAGAGTGCAGGACGTCGTGGCTGTGACCGAGCATTTCACCCTTGCCAACGTCCGGTGCTCTGCTCCTGTCTCGGAGCTGTGGTCCGAGCCGGAGCCCATGAGTTGCCACGCGCTGGTGTTTCTTCAACAAGGGCTCTACACCCGAAGGGTTGGTGGTGTCGACCAGGTCGTTGACACCACCACTGCCTACTTCGAGCGGCCGGGGATGGAACAGCAGGTGTCTCATCCAAGGGGAGGCGACATTTGCACGACGATCGCGCTCTCCGACGACCTCCTTGCTTCGATCGCCGGAGGCGACCCTGACCCCGGCCCCGATCTCGCCATGATCGATCCCAGGGTCGCCGTCGGGTTGGGGCTGCTCATGCGTTCGGCTCGCGGGGGTGATGTAGGTGGGGATGTCACCGAACGACTGGTGACACTCCTGGCCCTCTTGATCACTCAGCGGGCACCGGGACGGGTCGCCGCTGGAAGACCGTCGACGATTCGGGACCGGCGCCGGATTGTCGACGAAACGCGCCTCCTTCTCAACTCGAGCCCAACCCTGTCTCTGATCGACCTGGCCGCTGCGGTGGGTTACTCGCCCCATCATCTGAGCCGGGTGTTCAAGGACCTGATCGGAACCTCGGTCTCCCGGTACCGAAATCTGCTCCGGGTTCGAGAGGCGGTGGCCCGCCTCGACGACGGGCACGATGACCTTTCCGGGTTAGCCGCAGAACTCGGCTTTGCCGATCACGCCCATCTCACCCGCACCGTGGGCGCGCTCACCGGGTTCGCTCCGTCCGTCCTCCGCCGGGCATTGCGGGAAGAGCCGTCGCCAACAGTCAGGCAGGTTCCTTCTCCATCACAACAGCGAGACGCTCGATGAGGTCGACTACCCGATTGGAGTAACCCCACTCGTTGTCGTACCAGGACATGACCCGCACCAGGTTGCCGCCCAGCACCTGAGTCCCGGCGGCGTCGAAGATCGACGAATGCGGGTTGCCGATGACGTCGGTGGAGACGATAGGGTCCTCGGTGTACTCGAGGATGCCGGCCATCGGGCCTTCAGCGGCGGCTTTGACTGCGGCGTTGACCTCTTCGACGGTCACATCCTTGGAGAGCTTGACGACAAAATCGACTGTCGAACCATCCGGAACCGGCACCCGCATCGCGATCCCGTCCAGTTTGCCGTCCAGGTTGGGCAGCACCTCACCGACCGCCTTGGCGGCGCCGGTAGTGGTGGGGATGATGTTCTCGGTGGCGGCCCGGCTCCGACGGAGGTCCTTGTGTGGGACGTCGGCCAGAACCTGGTCGTTGGTGTAGGCGTGGACGGTGGTCATCACGCCTTTCACGATCCCGAAATTGTCATCGAGAACCTTCACCAGGGGAACCAGGCAGTTGGTGGTGCACGAGGCGTTGGAGACGATGATGTCCTCCGG
>DATDPP010000089.1:0-2436 GCA_035292685.1 Acidimicrobiia bacterium | reverse complement strand
GACGGCCAGTTGGTGACTGCCGGCGCCATCCTGGTTCGACAGCGCGGCACCGGGATCCATCCCGGGGACAATGTCGGCAGGGGCAGTGACGACACGCTGTTCGCGCTGAGCGCAGGAACGGTCAAGTACGGGGTGCGCGCCAACCGGCGCCTCGTCAGCGTCCTCCCTGAATAGGTGTTCGTCGACCGGGTCCGGGTCGCCCTGCGGGCCGGCGACGGTGGGGCGGGAGTCGCCTCCTTCGTCAGGAGAAAGGGCAAGCCGAAGGGCAAGCCCAACGGGGGCAACGGGGGAAAGGGTGGCGACGTGATCCTGCGGGCGGACCCGTCGGTGGCCACTCTCCTCCGCTACCAGCGCAATCCTCATCACGCCGCCGAGAAGGGGACCCACGGCCAGGGTGATATGCGTCATGGGAAGGCGGGCGAAGATCTGGTTCTTCCCCTGCCCGCTGGAACCGTGGTCTTCGATGACGAAGGCGTGATGATCGCCGACTTGGTGGAGCCCGGCCAGGAGGTGGTTGCGGTCCGTGGCGGGCGTGGTGGTCGGGGCAACGCTGCATTCGTCAGCCCGGCCAAACGGGCACCAGCCATCGCTGAGCAAGGCGAGTTCGGACGGGATGAGTGGTTCACACTCGAGATGAAGCTTCTCGCCGATGCAGCCCTCATCGGGTTCCCCAATGCGGGGAAGTCCACCTTCATCTCGAAGGTGTCGGCAGCCAAGCCCAAGATCGCCGACTATCCCTTCACCACCCTCGAGCCCAATCTCGGCGTGGTCAGCCTCGACGATCGGGAGTTCGTACTGGCCGACATCCCGGGTCTGATCGAGGGCGCCGCCGAGGGGCGGGGCCTCGGCCATGAGTTCCTGCGCCACATCGAGCGGGCACGAGTTCTGGTTGTGCTCCTCGACCCGGGTCAGACCCAGGAACACTCGCCCCCGCGTCAACTCGAGATCCTCACCCGCGAGGTTGCCGGATACTCCACAGACCTCGCCACCAGGCCGCGGGTCACCCTGCTCAACAAGTCGGACCTGGGTGACTTCGATGAGATGGCACGTGCTCTCGATGCGATCCCGGTATCCGCGATGACCGGCGCCGGGTTGCCCAACGCCCTGCATGCGATTGCGGACCTGATCGACGAAGCCGAGCGGGTGGCACCGGAGCGGAAGGGATTCGTGTTGCACCGACCGCTTGGTCCCAGCTTCGTCATCCAGCGGGAAGGCACCGCCTGGAGAGTGGAAGGGACAGCCGCCGAACGCGCAGTCGGGTTTGCCGACCTCACCATTCCCGAGGCTGCGGAGATGGCGGCCCGACGACTACTTCGTCTCGGCGTGGACGAAGCACTGGTCGCGGCCGGGGCGGTAGTCGGGGACGAGGTGCGCATTGGTGACCTCAGCTTCGAGTTCGTCCCTGATCCCGGAGAGGAGGAATAATGGGCCCCGATGCATCTTGATAGCCCTCGGGCCGTCTCGGAGGCCCTGGCCTCTGTCGACTACCTCCCCAACGACAGGATCGCCCAGGTCGTCTTTCTCGCCGCCCGTCTGGACAAGCCGATTCTGGTCGAGGGTCCCGCCGGCGTGGGCAAGACCGAGCTCGCCAAAGCACTGGCCAGGGTGACTGGGCGGGAGTTGATACGGCTCCAATGCTACGAGGGCCTCGACGAAGCCAAAGCCCTTTACGAGTGGAACTACAAGAAGCAATTGCTCCGCATCCAGGCTGACGCCGATCACGAATGGGAGGACATCGAACAGAACATCTTCTCCGAAGATTTCCTGCTCACCCGGCCCCTGCTGGCCGCGATCAAGTCGGCTGATCCCGTTGTGCTTCTCATAGACGAGGTGGATCGGGTCGAAGTGGAGACCGAGGCTCTGCTCCTCGAGATCCTCTCCGACTTTCAGGTTTCGATCCCCGAGTTGGGGACCATCGAGGCCTCCACCCAGCCCTTGGTTGTGCTCACCTCCAACAACACGAGAGAGCTCAGCGAGGCCCTGAAACGTCGCTGTCTCTTTCTCCACATCGACTACCCCGACCCGGTGCGGGAACAGCAGATCCTCAATGCCCGGGTGCCCGGTCTCTCCGAGCACCTGGCGGCGCAGGTCGCCAACGTCGCCCGGTCGATCCGCAATCTCGACCTCAAAAAGGCCCCGTCGGTGTCCGAAACCATCGATTGGGCCAGGACCTTGCTTGCTCTCTCGATCGAAGAGGTGGATGGGGCGGTCCTCGGCGACACCCTCCACGTCCTCTTGAAGTACCAGTCGGACATCGAGAAAGCCGCCAAGGAGCTGGCCTCGAGCCCAGAGAGTTGACATGCTGGGGGTGATCACCGGCTTCATCGACGAGTTGCGCGAGGCCGGGGTGCCGGTGTCGATGGTGGAGGCCATCGATTCGATGCGAGCGCTGGAAACGATCGAGGTCGCTGACCGGATCGCCCTCCGAGAAACGCT
>DATDPP010000088.1:0-3134 GCA_035292685.1 Acidimicrobiia bacterium | reverse complement strand
GCAACCCGGAGAGTTTGAAAGCCTCGGTCTGACGCCCGACGTGAGCCTGGACCTCCACCGGTCGTGCCTCACCCCCCACCAGCGCCACGGAAGTGGTGGCCGCATACATGATGGTGAAAGTACGGAGGCGGCGGGCCGGTTTGAAGGGGTCTGAGCGTCGAGGCTCGCATCCTTGGTCCGGAGCGTATTGAGTTGCTGTTCCCACGACCCCCGGGGACGTGGGAACAGCGGGCAACCCCCCGGTTGCTCTCAACCCATCAATGCCCGGATCTGGAGGATGGTGACCCGGAAAGATCCGGTTACCTTCGGAGCGAACCGGGCACAGAGTCCAGTGATGAAAGCTGTCACCCGAAACGGGCAGATCATGTCGGACCAGGAACTGAGATTCGCCGAGCTCTACCGCCGTTACGGCAAGCACCTCCACGCCTATTTGCCTCCGACGGACCCCCGATCCCAGGCAGCCGACGCGGTCGCCGAGACCTTCTTGGTCGCCTGGAAAAGGATCGAACAGGTTCCTAATGGAGAGGACGCCCTCCCTTGGCTGTATGCGGTCGCCTTTCGGGTTCTCTCCCATCAATGGCGACACAAGGCGCGGAGTCGAAGACTCATCGAACGACTGCGCGGGCTGGCCGATGTCGAAGCCCCACCCCCGGACGTTCTCCTCGTCAGAAACGAGGAATACCGAATGGTCATCAAGGCATCGTCCCGGCTGAAATCGATTGATCAAGAGGTGTTGCGTTTGACCCTGTGGGAGGAATTGTCACACGCCGACGTTGCCGTCGTGCTCGGAATAGAGGCCAGCGCCGTCAAGCAACGCGCCTATCGGGCCCGTCGCAACCTTGTCACCGGGTACCAGAGAATAACCAAAGATCGTCAACCCCCCGCTGCCCTCGAAGGAGGTGAATCATGACCACCGAAGATCGGATCGTCGCCTTGTTCGCCAGAGCGAACCCGGTTCCGTCCCTGGATCTCCTCGACCCGATCGAGCCTTTGGACATGGAGCACCTCGCCCACCTATCCGAGAGGAGCAGTGCAATGACCGACGTCAAGACAATCCAACCCAAGAAGAAAGAACGCCAACGGTGGCCACGAGCTGCTGTCGGGCTGGCGATGTTTGTGATCGCTGTGGTGCTCGGGATCCTGGTCAACAAGGAAAGCGGAGTTGCTTCGCCCGAGTCGGTGGCCACGGCGTGGATGGAGAGTTGGGTCGCACACGACGGAGACGCAGCGACTGCCCTGATGACGCCCGGTGCCCTGTATGACGGGAGACCCGTGAACACAAATCATGGTTTCTTCGAGTGGGACAGAGCCGTCGGTATGGAGATCGCCCTCCCCGAGAGTTGTCAGGAAATATCCAGTGGCCCTGGCGGAACTCTGGTCGACTGTCCGTTTCTCGTCGAGGACGCCTGGACCCGGGCCCTCGGTTTCGAGGCATCGCCCGGGGGATTTCAGTTCCTGGTCGATGAGGGTCTGGTAAAAAACGCGACGTACCATGAGGACGACAACGGGGTCGTAATGATCGAGGCCTGGTCGACGTTCGATACCTGGCTAAGTGAGAACCATCCTGACGACGTGACTGCTATGTATGTCTCGGGAGGAAACCCGCGCACGGACCCAGAGGCAATCGCGCTCTTTGAGCAATACACCGAGGAGTTCGTGGCCTCCCTCGGGGGCTAACCACCAAGAAGACTGACAGGTCACGGAGACGTACCATCGTCTCCGTGACCGACCCCTTTCTGGAAGCAGCCATCGCCGAGGCGGAGCAGGGTCTGGTTGAAGGTGGGATACCGATCGGTTCGGTGCTGGTGGTCGATGACCAGATCGTGGGGCGAGGTCACAACCGACGGATCCAGAAGGGGAGTCCCACCCTGCACGGTGAAATGGACGCTCTGGAGAACGCCGGCCGCCTCCCGGCGTCTGCCTACCGAAGGGCCGCCATCTACACCACCCTCTCCCCGTGTGACATGTGCACAGGGGCCATCCTCCTCTACGGGATCCCCCGGGTGGTGATCGGGGAGAACCGGACCTTCATGGGAGCCGAGGACCTGCTCCGGTCCCGCGGGGTCGAGGTCATCGTGGTCGGTGATCAGCGTTGTGTGGAAATGATGGAGAGTTTCATTGCGGCTCACCCGGAGGTGTGGGACGAGGACATCGGGGAGGGGTAGCCCCGACCAAATTGGGACGTGCAGGCGTCATATACGGACCTGTGGATCCCAATTACGTGTGGGTGCGCGCCTCACCTCCCCTTCCAGACCGGCGGGCGCTTCTCCAGGAAGGCGGCCACCCCTTCCGACATGTCCTCGGTTCCCAATGCCACCGACTGAGCCTGAGCCTCCCACCCCAGGGCGTCGGCGAAGCTCGACTCGAACGAGGCGTCGATCGTCTGTTTGGCAAACATCTGACCCATCGGCGCCCCCTCCAGAAGACCCCCTGCCAACTCTTCGACCCGGGTCACCAATTGATCGACCGCGACCACCTCCAGCACCAGGCCGAGGCGCAACGCCTCGTCGGCTCCCACGATCCGCCCTGAAAGCGCAAGCTCCTTGGCTCGCTGCAGACCCACCACCCGGGGGAGCAGCCACGACCCGCCGAAGTCGATCGTGAGCCCGCGTTTGACAAAGATCTCCGAAAACCGAGCTCGCTCGGTGGCCACCACCAGGTCACAGCCGAGGGCCAGGTTCATCCCCGCCCCCACTGCGACCCCGTCCACGGCGGCGATGGTCGGTTTGGTGAGCCGGTGCAAGGCCAGGGCCGCCGACCCGATCTCTTTCATCCGTTGATGGCGGTCGGAGACGGATTTCAGCTCGTCGAGGCGTGACGGGTCGAGGTCGGCGCCGGCACAGAACTCGCCGCCCGCCCCGGTGACGACCAGGATCCGCGGTTCGGATGCCTCGAATTCCTCGAAGGCCGTCCGCAGCTCGACCCACCCGTCGAACGGGATGGCGTTCTTGCGTTCGGGCCGGTCGATGGTCAGCCACCGCACCGGGCCCCGGTCATCCACGGAAAGCCAGGTCACCGTGGTGACGCTAGACCGAAGTCGGGGCCGTTACCGTTCGAGGGTGGGCTTCAACCCGTTTCGTGAGCAGGACAAGAGCGCAGCCGACATCGCGGCGGTGGTCGTAGCTCTGATTGCG
>DATDPP010000087.1:0-4504 GCA_035292685.1 Acidimicrobiia bacterium | reverse complement strand
GATCCGGAAGCATGAAGCCAGACATCGAGCAGTCCAGCTGCCACGACGGCACCGATGAATGCAATTGGGATCGGCCCGACGCCCCTGGTCAGCGTCGACACCAGGTCGCGGCTGATCGTCCCTTGGGCAGTCGGTCGCAGGGTCAGCGAGATCCCATCGAGGATGCTCAGGGTCGCCAGCGTTGCGATTATCGACGGGATCTTGACCCCTCGAATTAGACCTGCATTGGTCAGACCCAGGGCCACGCCACAACCCATGATCGCCACGACACCAATGAGGATCTGAGAGGTAGTCGCCTCAGCGCCAATCAGAAACGAGGCGATCACCACCCCGAGGCTGATCATCGCTCCCACTGAGAGGTCGAGATACCCGACCAAAAGGGCATGGGTCTGAGCGAAGGTGGCCACGATCAAGGGGAGCGCCAGGAGCAGGACCTGCTTGACGTTGTCGGCGCTGACGAACCCCGGAAATCGGGACTCCGTGTACCGAACCAACCCGGCCAGCAGCAGGATCTGGAGGGCCACCGGCATCCAGAGCCGGACCTTGACAATCTTGCGCCATTTGTTCTTGTCACGGGTGTCGCGAATCACCTTGCGGACCCTCTGACGGGCAGCGTCGGCGCGCGTGGTGATAGTCACGAGGCCACCTGTGAGCCGGGCGCTTTGGGCATGGCGACGCCAAGTGGAGACCGTCCTGCCTTGGAAAGACCGGGGCCACGAACGATTGCCTCGGTGATGCGCCGTTCGTCCAACTCGTCACCGGGGATCTCTTCCACGATCGTGCCCCGGGACATCACCAGCACCCGGTCACACAGCCCGGAGAGCTCGATCGGGTCGCTCGACTTGACCAGTAGCGCAGCGCCGGAATCTGTCCGGGCGCGAAGCGCGCGATAGATGTCGAATCTGGAGCCAACGTCCACACCCTGGGTCGGCTCATAGGCCAGGATCACCGATGGGTCCCGAAGGAAGGAGCGGGCTACGGAGACCTTTTGTTGGTTGCCCCCAGACAGGAACTCAACGGG
This sequence comes from Acidimicrobiia bacterium, assembly GCA_035292685.1. Classification (GTDB taxonomy): domain Bacteria; phylum Actinomycetota; class Acidimicrobiia; order Spongiisociales; family ZC4RG35; genus JALYNX01. The sequence goes on along the minus strand of DATDPP010000087.1, from coordinate 3,483 downwards.
TTGTTCCAGTGACGGGGTCCGGATTTCGAGATTGTCGACCAGTTCACCAACAGCCCGCTTCTCCTTTCGGCGATTCAGAAAGCCGAGAGAGGAGAACCGTCGCAAAGATTGGATGCTGGCGTTCACTTTGACCCCGAGCACCGGCATCAGGGCCTCACGCTTGCGATCTCCAGGCAAAAGCATCAGGCCCGCGCCCACCGCCTCGTGGGTAGAGATCAAGGTCAGATCCTCACCATCGCAAACGACGCGTCCGGCGCGGGGAGGCGTTCTGCCGGCGAGGCAATCGAATAGCTGGGGCTGGCCGTTGCCCTCGGCACCGGCGATCCCGACCACCTCACCACTCACCAGCGTGAAGCTGACCGGGCCAAACGCCTGACCTTGGAGCCCATCGACGATGAGGACCTCCCGGGTCTCGGCGAACTCGGGGGAAAGAGTGGGAAAAGCGGCTTCGATGGGACGACCGACGATGAGCTCGACGAGCTGCGATTCCGATGTCGATCGAGCGTCGAAGGTACCCCTGGTCTTCCCGTCGCGGAGCACGGTGATTCGGTCGGCGACCTCGAGAACCTCGGGAAGACGATGACTGACATAGACCACGCCAACTCCCCTTTTTCGGCAGGCGACGATGCTGCGGTGCAACGCTTCGACCTCGTCGGGACCGAGAGCGGTAGTTGGCTCGTCGAGCAGCAACACCTTTGGGTTGGAGACCAGCGCCTTGGCCACCTCAAAGAGCTGGCGTTCGGCAAGGGTGAGAAAACCTGCCGGTACATCCGGGAATAGCTCAATGTCCAGGTCCAAGTCGGCGAGGAGCTTGCGCGCCCACCTCTTTCGCCTCCAGAACGGGGGTCGCTCATCGGGGGAGGCTGCCAGATAGAGGTTGTTCTTCACTGGCTCCGCCTGGACCAACGATGTGTCCTGATAGGCCATCGCCAGACCGAGCTTGCGAGCCAGTGCAGGGGAATCGGTGCGCAGGGGCTTGCCGCCGATGCGCACCGTTCCCCTGTCGGGCTCTACGAACCCGCTGGCAATCCCGAGGAGGGTCGACTTGCCCGAGCCGTTCTCACCGACCAGGGCGTGGATCTCACCGGCGCGACAGTCGAAGGTGACGTCGCTCAGCGCACGGACCGCCCCGAACTGGCGGTATACCCCGCTCAGCTCGAGGACCACGTCCTGTGTTGCCGACCCTCCGTTGGAATTGCCTTCATCCATCAGCCGGCGAACATCAACGCCAGCACTTCGTCGGGAACCAGGGAGGTGCCCGAGACCACCGGGTTGACCCGGTTCGGGTTGCAATCCAACTCGGTGACCTGCCGCATCACGTGAGGCACGACCACTTCCGCCGGGATGGTCGCTCCAGCGATGTTCATCATCGCGACGGTGACGCCGATCCTGGACTGGAAGTTGCCACCAGCCGAATACCAGATGTTGTAGGTGGGCTCGGCGCGGTCGACCCAGTCGCAGAACAGGGTCTGCTCGTCGGTCCGGAGCGCCACGCTCAGGTTCTGCACCGGGATTCCCAGCTCGTCGTAAGCCTGGAGGGCGGTGTAGAGCCCGTCTGAGTACTCGTAGGTCCATCCAGCGATCTCCGGATTGGTGGTCAAGAGGCCTCGGACCTGGTCCAGGGCGAAGGCGTTGACCCAGCTGGTGTCACCGGTCGTGGTGTTCTCGTCCGGTGGTGGGTTCACGAGCTGTGACCCGCCGTCGGCAAGGGCGGGCACCGCACAGCGCTGCCAACCCAGTGTCAGGGCGTTGCCGGTGGTCCCACCGAGCATCCCGACCTCGCCTCCACCGACGTTCTCGTTGAGGATGCCGGCGAAGCTGTTGCCCAATTCGCAAAGGTCCTCACCGACTACGGTCAGGTAGTCCTGCCCGGGGACGAGGGCGCCCCCTTGATCGGGAAGCCCGACCCAGCCCGCCGAGAACGGGATGTATGGGATACCCGCCTCTTCGGCCGCGAGGACTTCCTCTGCGAGCCCAATCCCGATGTCGGGATAGCCGACGATGAAGTCGACACCCCGATCGATGAGGAACAGCACGTCGTTCTCGGCGATGGTGGGATCGAACGTGGGGCCTCCGAAGTTGGCCGCGGTCGAGACGATGGTGCCGATCTCGGGGTAGGTGAGCGCCTGGAGGACCGCCTCCATGTGGCTCACCGACCGCCAGACGTTGACCTCGTTACCACCACCGTCGGCGTAACCCATGATCACGTCGCCACCGCTGCCGGTGTCACATTCCGGCTCGCTCCAGCACTCGATCGCCTTGTCGACGTCGATACCCGCGACGGCCAGGTCTCGATTGGCTCGCGCCACCGAGGCCAACACAATGTTCCAGCTCGCCTCGTCCGAGGGCTCGACATCGCCGAGGGCCTTCGTGACCAGTGCCGGATCGGCGGCGGTGGGGTCTTCGCCATAATCCGCCAGTGGGTTCTCGCCGGTCGCCGCTGTGGTGCTCGGCCCAGCTGCAGCCGTGGTGCTCGGCGCAGCGGCCGCGGTCGTCGTCGGCTCTCCCGCCGCAGTCGTGGTCGTGTCGCCGCTGTCACTAGTACAAGCGGCGACGACCAAGACCAGCACGGCCATGAGGCCGATGATCTTCGTTCGTTTCATGTTCCTCCTCCATTCGGGCATTCCGCCCTCTACTTGGCTCATTCGTAGGTGTCGACTCGTCAGGATTGCCGAATCTCCTTTCTCAACCACTTGCGTTCGTTGAGGTCTCGATTCTTTCGTTTTCGGTGCGTTTCGGAGATCGCCGCTCGCGGAGCATCCGCTCCACCGCTTTGATGATCCGATCGCCCGAAACCAGCATGCCCCCGATGATCACCAGCCCGAAGACCACGAACTGGAGCGAGGTGGGAAGCCCCATGGTCCGCATCATTTGGTTGAGGGCGGTGAGAAAGATGGCGGCGGCAAAGGTGGACAGCGGGCTCGCCAGGCCACCAGTGAGCGATGCCCCGCCGATGACCACCGCGGCGATCGGGCCGAGGAGGTAGGGGACGCCGACAGTGATGGCTGGGGTTCGGTAGAGACCGGCCAGCGCGGCTCCGGCGAGGGCATAGAGAACGGCGGCCAACACGTAGGCCGAGACCTGATAGAGGCTGACCCGGACCCCGACCACCCGGGCCGACACCGGGTTGGCCCCCACCACCTGGAACTTGCGTCCCAGGCTCGTGTACCTCAGGGCCAAGACGACGGCGAAGGTCACTCCCAAACCGATCCAGAAGATCGGGCTCACACCCCAGATCTTGGTCGAGGTCCATTCGGAGAGCGCCGGTGGGACCTGAGCCTGCACCGGGAAGTCGTACCGGTTCACAACTCCAATCACCACCTGACCCACCGCCAGAGTCACGATCAACGCGTTCAGTTTGAGACCCCCAATCAGGATCCCGTTGAGCAGCCCTATCACGGCCGCGGCCCCCATCGCGGTCATCAGGGCGATACCGATGCGCTCGTCTGCTTGCTGCCCGACACCGACTATCAGGATCGCGCT
>DATDPP010000086.1:0-3280 GCA_035292685.1 Acidimicrobiia bacterium | reverse complement strand
GCAACCCGGAGAGTTTGAAAGCCTCGGTCTGACGCCCGACGTGAGCCTGGACCTCCACCGGTCGTGCCTCACCCCCCACCAGCGCCACGGAAGTGGTGGCCGCATACATGATGGTGAAAGTACGGAGGCGGCGGGCCGGTTAGAAGGGGTCTGAAAATGGGAGCCGTGCGCAGCTTCCGCTATTCCGCGCCGGTTTCTGGGAGGCCGACGAGTTGTGAAAGCTGAAGATCGTGGGTGCACGAGTCTTTCCTGGTCTCGAGACGGGGTCGGAACGTGTAAAACCTCTGAGCCTGGAGAAGGGTTTCTTCGAATGTCCGGTGAACGACTCGTCATCGAAGCCGCCGAGTTCCTCGTCATGGCTTGGGGCCTGGCTCGTGTCTTCGCCGTCCAGACCGTAATCGAGCAGAGCACGTTCAACCGGGATGAGTTCCTGCGCACTCCCAACACCTCCCGAGGACCCAATCGAGGGGCGCGCTGTCAAGTCAGGTCGGGTTTGACCCCCCATTCGAGGTACTCGACTTCACTGAATGTCCCTCCTGCCGGAATCCCGGCTCCGGGGTCGCCGTCGAGCAGGATGGTTTCTTCAGCGAGGAGTTCGCCTTGTCGGCTGAGTGTGATGCTGTCCCTTGTGGGGCTGGGGTCGGCGTGGGTGACAGCCAAGGTGATTGCGTTCTTGTCCTCGTCTACTAGTTCTAGATCGAGGCCGGCGAGAACTTCTACCACTGCTGCTCGGAGGGCAGGTGACGGGTTGGATTCTCTCAGGATGGCGGTGGCCAAATGGAACATCCGCGCCTCCGTTGGACCGGTGTCGCCCGTAGTCAGGTACGTCTCCATTGCGATCTTCAGCTGTTCGGGGTCTGTTGGCCAGACGGTTTCGACAAGGTCATCAGCTACATCAGTGGACTGTTCGGTCTGGATCTGACCGACGTGGTCGGCTTCGTTCAGCGAGTGTTCGTAGTAGGCGGTCTCGGTTGCTGGGTCGAAGAATTCGGGCGCTCCGGTGTAGGTCCTTGTTTGAATGAAACGCTGCTCGGGGGATCGCCAGACCTCACGGACGGTGGGAAGCAGGTAGGCGACACTCTCTTGCTCAAGCCCGAATTCGGTCCCAGGTCGGATCCTGAGGTCCACCCGTTCAGATCTCGTGTAGAGGAACCCGCCTTCAGGGATATCACGAGGGGCCGCGGCTCGGGCGGCCGTTGCGATCTCGCCGAGTGCGGCTTGGGCCGGGTTGGAGAAGAAGGTGGGAACCACCAACAACATGACGACGATCAACAACGCTGTCACCGCCACTACCAACCGGCGGTAACGCGACAGCCAACGTGGTCGTGGCTCTTTTGCCATCGACTCCTGGAGATGGCGGAGCGCTGATCGTTGGTCTCCCGGCGATGGACGCGGTTCACCCGCCTCACGACGGAGAAACTCGAATGGGTCGCGACTGTCACTCATCGTCGGCATTCGATTCGTCGTTGATGTCGATCAGGTTCCGGAGTTTGTTGCGGGCTCGACTCAGTCGAGAACGGACAGTCCCCTCCGGGATCCCAACCGCCGCAGCGATGTCCTGATAGGAAAGTTCGGCAAGGGCGAACAACAAGACAACCTCTGCCTCCTCGGTTCTCAGCTGGCTGAGCGCGTAGGAGATTCGTGGCCGTTGCGATCCTGCAGCGAGCCTGGTCACCGCATCGTCTTCGAACTCGGAGGTCCCCCGAACCCGAGCCGCCTCTCGTCGGAAGGCGCGGAACTGGCGGGCGGCGCTGCGGTGGTAGCCGCGAACGAGATTGGAGGCGATGCCGAACAACCATGGTGTGGCTCGGGAATAGGACAGGTCGTATCGGCCACGAATGGCGAATGCTCGGACGAAGACTTCGGACGCCAAATCGGGGCCGTCGGCTGGTCCAACCGCACCCACTACGAACCGGTAGATCGCCGGATAGTGACGGTGAAAGATGGCGGCGAACAGTTCAGGGTTGTTCAACGAGGCAGCAATGACCTCTGAGTCGGAAGACTCTGCCATCACATTGGTGAGCCTGCCACAGAGGACCCGCGTCGGTTGGTCCGGTTTGTCTTAACTCGCCCTGTAGGACACCGACTCCGTCCTGTTGTTCATCACGGATGGGACATTGTGGGTTCCTGAACCGACGGTGTCGGCGGAGGCTCCCGTCTTGTTGGGTCCGTCGTGATGTCGAAGCCGGTAGCAGCCATTCCATGAGGAGGAGATCCGGTTCGCCCATGCCGCCCCGGTGTTCCAGTACCCGCCGGTGCACGATCCCCCGACGATGGATATCGAACTGCCCGACCCGTTGGAGCCGTCGAAATGTATGCCCAAAGTAAACGACGACAACAGAAGTCCAAGCTCTTCGTCCGCCAGCAACGCCTCCCCCGACCCAACCCTGGCTCCGTCAATCGATCCCTCAGATGCCGCACCCACCGCGTCACCAAACGACGCGTAACACACAGGCTCTGCGACAACAAGCTCACCCGAAGGCTTCTGTCCGACGACTCGAACCACACAATGCGATTCACCGCCGTCGATCGCCGCACCCGAGTCGCTAGAGACACCAGGTCCGGCGATAGCCGCGACAGCAACCATCAAATCCACAAGGAAAGCAAGCACAGATCCTCCACAGGTCGAATTGCCCTCTATTCGCCGATCTCTATGTCTTGGTTCCAGGAACCGTGAGCCGACCATCGGCAAACAAAACACAGATCGGGGCGGGACGTCGGCGGGCACGCCTCCACAGGTCGTACCCAACCCTGTTCCGCCCCGACAACTCGGTGGAAGGTGACCAGTGATTTACAAGCAGAAGCAGTACCTGGGCAACGTCAACACCCACGAACTCCACAACACCACCAACAAGAACACCAACTGCCAGCTCAATCAGATCTCATCCGAGCACCGCCGGTGGTACGACAGCATCGCCGAAGCGAAGAGGGATCATCCCTACGACAACTGTCATTGGTGTCTCGGAGGCTCGACCAGGTAGCCCTAGGATTGGCCGCGCTATATGAGTTGTCGAGCCGCCAACTCCGGTGGATAGTGGGTTCCTGGAACCTTCACCCCACAACAGGCGAATGATTAAGCGAGCCGGCGCAGGCGCGATGCCGACACCTCCACAGGTCGCGAACAACCTGATGGCGGGCGTGAGCACACCCGCACCCAGGGCGTTGGAGCCGGCCCGCACCGCGCCGTCGAGTGCCAACTCCCCCACCACCACCGCGCGTCGCAGGTCGGGGATCTCCCGGCTGGCGGCGAGGATCCCGAGGGCGATGGGCAGGTCGTAGT
>DATDPP010000085.1:0-15188 GCA_035292685.1 Acidimicrobiia bacterium | reverse complement strand
GACCGCGGTCGAGGATTATCACCGCACCCAATTCGGCGGCTGGCCCTGGCCAAGCCGGAGCCCGGTGCATGACCGGTCCGAGGGGCGTTTCGCCCTCCACGCCGACGGCCGGGTCGAACGACGCGACATGCAACCGGCGCGATAGCTCCAGATCGAAGGATGAAAAGATGGGCCGTGTGATCAGTGAGATCCTGCCGGAGGCTGTGGGCGTTGCCATCAGCCCGATCCCGATCATCGCCGTGGTCCTGATGCTCGGCTCGGCCAAGGGACGAAGCAACGGCTTGTCCTTCATTCTCGGTTGGTTGATTGGTCTATTCCTGATCGGGACCCTGGTGCTGCTGCTCGCAGACCCAGCCGGGGCCTCGGTGGACTCCGGGCCGGCGCTGTGGGTGGGCTGGCTGATCCTGACCCTCGGAGTCCTGGCCCTTCTCCTTGCTTTCAAGCAATGGAGAGGACGACCGGCCCCTGGCGAGGAAGTAACAATGCCGAAATGGATGCAGGCGCTGGACAAATTCACGGCAGGAAAATCGTTTGGGATCGGGTTCCTCCTGGCGGCGGTCAACCCCAAGAACCTGATCCTGACTCTGGCCGCGGCTGCGACGATCGCCGCCGCCGGATTGAGCACCGCGGAGTCTTACGCCACCCTCGGTGTCTTCGTGTTGATCGGGACCCTCGGCCTGTTGATCCCCCTCGGCATCTACCTGTTCATGGGGGACCGGGCACCGGTCATTCTGGGCGACCTCAACCAGTGGCTGGGCATCCACAACTCGGCGATAATGGCGGTCCTCTTCGTGATCCTCGGGGTCAAGATGATCGGGAGTGGGCTCGGAATCGTCATCAGCTGAGGTTCAACTGAAGCAATAAGAGTCGAGGAGCAGCGTGCCACCCAAGGTCAAACTGCCAAAACACGCGCCGCCCGCTCTCCGCGACTTCGTCTCCTGTAAGGCCGACACTCTCGATCTCGACCCGAAGGACACCGGGTGGATTCCCATACCAAAAGACCTCGGCGAATTCGCCGGTCCCCCCGAGGTCACGATCGAGCAGGGCGCCACCCCGGGCACGGTGCGGGTCACGGCGCAGTGGATGGGTGGGGTGGTCAAGGTCACACTCGATGTCTCGGTAACCGACGGCAACCTTCAGGTGCAGGCTGGGGGACCGCTGGGCGCGGCCCTTCAAGGCGATATCAACACCTGGCTGCAAACCCTGAACGAGTCCTTCAAGGAAAACGGCAAGAAGGTCGGTGACGTCACCATCCAGAATGAGAAAGCGCGGATCAGGAAGGTCCCACTGGCGGCGACACCCCCTCCGGCCACCACCCCTGCTATCGGGGGAACGACCACCACTCCGCCCCCGGCCCCGCCGCCGAAGCCGGTCCCGACGCCCACACCCGGTTCGGAGAGCCAGGGTGGAGGCGGGTGTCTCAAATGGCTGGGTCTGCTTCTGATCGGTGTGATCGGAGTCGGAGCGATCGGCTATGGGGCAATCCGAATCTTCGACGGCGAGGAGAGCGTCGGGTCGACCACCACGACCGAGGCCACTGCGGCCACGACCACAACGATCGAAACCACAGGCATGGCTTGTGGATCGGATCAATCCGCATCGGACGAAACGCTCGAGGCGATCGGACAATCGATCGAAGGTTTCACCACGACGAACTCCGAAATCGCCTACCCACAAACCTGGGTCGATCCTCTGATGCGAGCCCCCTGTGCGGCCGCCGACGACAAGACCCTGGCGTGGTACCAGTCCTGCTCGGCTCCGTTCACCTGTATCCCCCAATCGTCGACCCTGTTCTTCCCCGGCGGCTATCCGGCCGGCGAGATGCCGACCTCCCACAACGGGTCGGAGCCCGACGCGGTGACCGGGGAGATCGGTCTCTCCGCCAACGAGCCGTTTTTCTTCACCAGCGCCGCAGGAGCCACCTTCCGCCTCACCGCCGATTGCGAGGGCAAGATTTCCACGGCCGACGCCCAGCCAGACGAGCGTGGCGTGACCCAGTTCAACCTGCCCGTATATCGATTCGGGCAGTGCAACGCCACCGGCCTCAACATGTCGCTCGGTGGGAGTCCGGTGGCACTCCCGGTCGACCTGGTGGCTCCCGGGGGTAGCTGGCTCGTGAGCCCCAATTCCTATCCCGCCGACACCGACGCCATGCTGGAGCGACTCGGAAGCTTGACCGGTTCGGCGGACGCCCCTGACGTTTGGCTGGAGATCCAGGAGATAATCTCAACGCTCTCCGAGGCTTCGACCGGGCTCACCCTTCCCTTCACCGACCCCAATTGCCATCGGTTCTTGCCACATGGCAGCCCGATCGCCCTATATGGCTTCAATGCCCCCGGCTGTCCGGGATTGCAGCCGCTCACCTGGAGCGGGGAGCCGACCCGCTTTGGCCGGTCGGATGGCCCCGAGGTCGCGTTCCATGGCGGCTATGCGACGTCCGCTCCCGTCGCCGGCACCTCCGAGTTCCTCTATGGCGGCAAGTTCCCGCTGTTCCCCTGTGGCCCCGGCCAGGTGACGATCACCGTCTGTCCCGAGGATGAAAACATCCCTCGCGATGAGGCGATGGTCGTCGTCACGGTCGCTTTGACCGAGCCTCCCACGATCCCCAGCCGATTGGAAATTGAGTTTGTCTCGGGCGCCATGTACACGATTCAGATCGACGGGGTGGGCGAGGGGGAGCAAACCCTGATCGGCCCCGCGGGCTCCGCGTCGACGTCACGAGCCCTGATCCGCAACCAGGTGGTCACCTTGATCGTCCCCACCGCGGTGGTTGGCCCCAACCTGTCCTACCGGTTGGCACCGGACCAGGAGTTCACCCCTATCGTGACCCGCTTCACCCTCCCCGGCTCGACACCCCCGGCCGAGACCCTGGAGGATTTTCTGACCGGGTTGACGGCGAGCCTTTCAGGCGCCCAGAGCCTCGACTTTGCCCTCGCACGGCTCCACCCTCAGGTGCTCGAGTTCTTCCCTGACCAGTGCCCGGCACACATTGCCTCCACGGTCGATCCCGAGTTCTCGATCACACCGATAACGGTGATCGGTGAGGAGCCATTCGAGTACCAGGTCCCCGATGGGCGGACGGCGGTGGTCGACCGGTCGACCACCGTTCTGGTCGAGATCACCGGAGGTGGGGAAGTCCGCGAAGTTGAGGCCCATTTCGTCCTCGGCGAGGACGGCCAATGGGCCTGGTTCACCTACTGCGCCCCGGCTCCGCCGCCCTGAACCCGGGTCTCAGAGCCGCCGCTTCGGCATCGGCTCCTCGAGCGTTAGTGATGGGCTGAACTGCTCGGCAACACCGTCGGCGACTCTCCGGCCGTAAACCGCTGCCAGCGGGCGGGCGGTGAGCCCGTGAGCGAGGATCGACAGGAGGATCGTCCAGGTGGCGACCTCGACCAACATCTCGGTCGCGAGTCCACCCCCTTCGAGTGTCTCGAAAGCGATCAGCGTGAACACCACCGATGCCAGCCCCCTCGGGCCGAACCATCCCATGAAGGCAGTCGACGCCGGTCGGAGCCCGGTCCCCGCCATGGCAATCGCGACGGGCACCATCCGCACCAAGGTGAGGCTGAGCACGCCATAGACAATCACCACCGGATCCAGCCCCTCGTTGAGCACCGGCCCAACGAAGAGCGCCCCGAAGATCACCCACACCCCGAATGACAGGAACAGTGCCAGGTGCTCTGTGAATGAGGTGGCTTCGGCGAGCTTTCCGCCCGAAGCGGCAGCGAACAGGATCCCGGCGGCGAAGGCCGCCACGAACCCGTTCCCTCCCACCGCCACCGAGCCGCCGTAGGCAAGCAAGGCAGTCGCCAGCACCGCCAGCCGATTGGATGTCTCCGATGTCCATCCCCTTCGATCGGCGGCCGCGATCAGACGGCCAAAACCGATGCCGACCACCGCGGCCGCCAGGATCGCAACACCGATCCCTTTGACCGCCTCGGCGAGCCAGTTCGTCGACCCGCCCTCCTCGGCGACCACGATCGCCAGGAACAGCGTGACCAAAGGGGTGGCCAGGCCGTCGTTGAGACCGCTCTCGATATTGAGAGCCCGCCGAACCCTTGCCGGGACCGACCGATCAGAGAAGACGCCGAGGCCCAGGGCGGCGTCGGTGGGGGCGAGAATGCTGCCCACGAGGGCGGCCGAAGCCCACCCCAACCCGGGAACAAGCCACCCAGCCGAGAGGGTGCCGGCGAGAATGGTCAGGGGGAACCCGATGAGGAGCAAGCGTGTGGGAAGACTGGAATCGAGTCGAACCTGCTTCCACTTGAGCGTCGATGCGTCCGCGAAAAGGATCAGCGCCAGGGTCAGCTCGGTGACGATCTTGACCGTTTCGGCGTTGGCAGAAACGTCCAACATCCCCAACCCGTCCGGCCCGAGCAAGGCACCGGTCAAGACGAAGACCATCGGCGCCGTGATCGACCACCGCTGCAAACGTGCCGCGACCAGCGAGTAGGCGACGAAAACGATGGCGAGAACAGCCAAACCGCTCACACGGTCTCCTCTGCCTGGTGTGCACCGCCTCCGGAGATAACACTCATTGGCGCATAACGTACCGGCTACGTCCGCCGCGAGGGCTCACCTGACCGATTGGTACCCTGGCCGTCGTGACCTCTGTTGGCGATACTCGGCCCATGGCACAACTCCCGCCGGCGCGTCATTTGCTCCGGGCCAAGGACCTGGCCGATGCTCGCTATTCCGAGCCTCTGGTTGTGGCGGACCTGGCCCAGGTGGCGGGATTGTCTCCAGCCCATTTCAGCCGAGAGTTCCATCGCACCTTTGGTGAGTCGCTACACCAGTATCTGATGACCCGTCGCCTGGAGCGGGCCGCCGCCCTTTTGCGCAGCACCGACTGGTCAGTGGCCGAGATCTGCTTTGCGGTTGGCCTGAACGGTGTGGGCTCATTCACGACCAGCTTTGGCCGGATACACGGGATGTCTCCCACCGCATACCGCGCCTCCTACCCCTCGGCGGCCTCTTCCGCCTTGATCCCGGGGTGCATCGTGCGGGCCTTCGCCCGCCTCCAACACCGCACGTTTCGAGAATCGATTCCTCGTTTCGTGACCCCTCCGGCAACCACATGCGTCTCACCCAGGTGATGGAATCGGTCGCCAGTTGAGGTTGCGGTCGGTCAGGCCAGGTGGGCCCCGTGGGGTCGGGTGGGGTTGAGCCTCATTTGCGGTCGCGACGAAGGTGTCGGCCTCTGACCCGTCCGGGTTCGGGCTGATTCTCGAACTGGGGCGCCACGATGATGGCGACCGCCACTCCGGCGCCGAAACTGGCCAACAACAGCGGGCTTCGAAGGGCGGTAAGCACCAGGCCGACCGAAGGAAACTGGGCCAGGGGACGGCCGACGATCTCTGATTCTTGGGATACAAGACATCCTCCTCGTCGTTGTTGTCGCCCAACAACACAAAGCCCTCACCGGCCGAGCCGCCCACGATGCGATGGATGAGGATCATGCCCTCGCCGATTTCGCCCTCTGGCACCTGGTAGGCGACGACATCGCCCGGTCCGTATTCCTCGGCTTCCCCAACCAACACGAGGTCGCCTGGTTGGTAGGTGGGGAGCATGCTGGTTCCCCGGATCACGATGTAGGTGACCGGCCCGCCCAGACCGACGGCCGGAGCATCGTGAAACATCCCGCTGCGACGACCAGTGTCGCCATCCAGATCAACACCCTGCGGACCGCCGGGCCTCATTTCGAGGTTGGATCAATGCCAACCCTTCACGGCCGCTAATTTCTGGCCATGTCGATGGTGCCGTTTTCGATTCGCAGAATGTGGCTGCTGGCCCGTGGCGCCTTCGTGAACCGGGACCAACCGCCGTTTGCGCAGCTGGCCGCCATCGAGGATCCCGAGCGCTTCATATGGGCGATCCTTCCCCACGCCGCCCGATCGTTTGCCCCCAGCATCCTGCTTCTTCCGGAGAACTCGGCCCGGGTCGCGGCAGTCGGCTACCTCTACGCCCGCATGCTCGACACCTACGAAGACCTGAGCGATTCGCCACTGACAAGCCAGGAGGCTCTCTCATCCTTCGCCCAACGCTTCGCAACCGATCGTCCCGGGCCACCACCCCGTGCCCCCGCCCCGATAGACCCCGATCCCCGCGATCGAGCGCATCTCATGTTGATCGACAGATGCGGCTTGGTCGACGAGGTCTACATGCAACTCGATCGGGAGACCCGCGACCGCATAGCCCTCCTCATCACGAGTATGGCGTCCGGCATGATCGAGTTCTCCGGCGTTTTCGAGGCTCAAGACGGGGTGCTACGAGACGAGCAACAGGTTCTGGACTACTGCCATCGCGTGATCGGTCTCCCGGTTCTCTTCGTCATGGAGCTTCTGCTGGGCGACCTCTCCGGCGAACACCATAGGGACGCCTTGGAGGTCTCAGAGCTCATCCAACTGGCCAACATCACCAGGGACATCGAGAAGGACCTGCTTCGTGGCGTCGCCTACCACCCTGCTCTCGAGCCGCACCTCGGCTCGGGTGGCGCCGAGGCTGCTGCGGACGTGGCGAAGGCCCGTCGCGAGCTGATGCTGCTCGCCACCCGTCGCAGCCCGTCGTTCCGACGCCTGGTCGACTCGGCTGACCTGGGTTGGCTGAGTCCGGCACGCGCCGCTGCGGTGATGATGATGCTCTTCACCGACCGCCACTACCGGGAATGCGCCGCCGCCGCTGGGATGGAAACGTGGTCGGGGCCCCGTCGGATGCCGATGATGGTATTCGTCTCCTTGCCTGCGGCCGTTGTGCCGTGGTGGGCGGAGCGCATCCTGCTCCGGGTGGAGAAAGACCTGCTCTCGGCGGCCTGACCCCGCCGGGGGGCTAGCCGCTTGCCTCGATACCGGTACCGGGCACGCAGGTGTGACCCGGTGAGCCCCCAGGCGAGATCGGGAGGAACTCGCTGACGGCGAAGACGTGTCCGTCGGCATCGCGAGCGACCACGCTCCAGCACGACCCGGGCGCGATCACCGGCCCCGCCCATCCCGGTGGGCGTTCGAAAGGCAGGCCGCCGAGGTACACCTCGGTCTCCGCGCCCTGCCATGCCCACAGCGGGCCGTCGGGCCCAATTACGGCGACGTCGTAGATCGCGGCCCCGGCGACGGCCTCCCATCGGAACAAGGGAACGTCTCCGGCGTCACTCTCCGGTGGTCCGAGGACAACAACCATCGGCAACCCTTCGATAAGGGGAGCACCGGCTGGGGCGACACCGGCTTGCCCTCCGACGGTGGTGGCGGCGCCGTCGTCGAGCGCCGTGCCGTCCGACTCGTCACTCGGCGAGCAGGCCCCGATGATCATCACGAGAGCTACCGCCAAGACCGGTCGGACCCTCATTTCGATTCTCCCTCGAAGGCCGCCTTGGCTTCGGCATAAAGGTCTGGAAATGGGTAGCGGGAGGCGAAGGCGAAGATGTCGACGATTGCGGCATAGTCGCCGAGCTCGATGGCCTTGTCGAGCTTGGCATGGAAGGCGTCGATGAACTGAATGATGATCTCGCTGTCGAGCGCACCCTCATGGAGGCCGGCATCCCACAAATCGACCAGCTCAGACGCCTCGTAACTGCTTTGGTTGTCCAACGCCTTGTGCAGCGCGCCCTGGAGGATGGTGACTAGCCAGGATTGAGCGGACTCCGGGACCCAGCCCACGATCGCCGCCTTACAGGCGTCGAGGGCGGCCAGTTCCGCGTTGAGCGCCCTCGACGCGGCAACCAGCTCGAGCAGATGGATTGCCTCCGGGATCTCACGAAGCCGGACATTGTCCGCCGCCTCGGTGATCTCCTCGATGGCTTGTCTGATCCGCTCCGGGTCCTCCACCTCGGCCGGCCAAGCCCAGAACTGGCTCACCAGCTCGTTGTAGATGGCGTCGCCTTCCCCGACCGTCGCACGGGGAAGGAGGGCGCTCGCCATGAGTGAAATGCCCGATGCCTCGATCAGCCTCCCGGTGACCCTGACACATGTCGACTCGAATGCTTGGAACACCCATTCGACCGCCTCGGTTTCAGTGTCGGAGACCTCCTCGATCAGGGCGTCACGCTCGGTGGAGGTGTTGGTCGCATGAGTCAAGGTGCCGGAGGCGACCAGCCGGTTCGCGTTCCCCTTCAACGTCAGAACCCCTGTTTGATGTTGGTCGGACGTCACGTGGTAGGGATCGAGCGTGGTGGGAGACGTGCCCACCCCTTCCTGGCTCCAGCTGAGGTCGACGCCCAATTGGCCGCTCGCCTGACCCCGGGCGTCGACCACGAAGTCCATCGAGATCGTCGTGCTGTCGATGACATTCCTCACCGAGGTGTCAAAGGAGCTGTCGTCGCGGACCTGATCGGACGAGACGTACCCGGAGAACAAGACGAGGCCCTCCCACGCACCGGTCCCCACAGGCGGAAACGAGATCTCCCCGGTCTGTGCCGAGACACCGACTGGAAGGACCTGCACCACAACCAGAAGGGGGACGATCAGGCGTCCCAGGCGCCGTCTGAGCATGAGAATGGTTCCTGCCCTCGGAGCCTATCAACCGCTCACGAGATCAGACCCGTGGGGTGAGGAGAGCGATCGGGATGGATCGGCCGGACTTCTCCTCGTACTTGGCAAAAGATGGAGCGCGCTTCACAACGACCTTCTGCCACAACTCGTCGCGCTCGGCACGGTCGGCGATACGGGCATCAACCTCGTATCGATCCTCGCGGATGTGAATCTGGGCCTGTCCCGCCGCCTCGAGGTTGTGTAGCCATTGCGGGTTGGCTTTCGAACCGCCGGCTGTTGCCGCCACCAGGTAGCCGTTGTCGTGTTCGAAGAAGGTGACCGACACTGATCGCAGCTTTCCTGTCTTGCGACCGGGGACGGTCAACAATAGGACGGGGTTTCCCCTGGCAGTCCCGCCGATGCGGCCGTTGGTTCTGAGGTAGAGCCAGGAGGTTGCCCGATTGCCCGCTGCCATCATCTTCTTGGCCACGGCATTCATCGTTCTCCTCCTTCGGGCCTTGCTTTCCTTGAATGGGTTTAGGAAGCGCCGCGGGGCGACTGGTCACAGCCAACCTAACGGTCACGAGTGCACCGAATGACTCCGTTCCCAGATCGGCAACTGTACTGGACTAGTCACTTTGCGCGCGCTCGTTCTGGTCCTCTTGCCGGGACGCCCTGAATGCCGATCTGGAAGGGTGGACACTCGCAAACCCGGAGATGGCACAGGCGGACCGAAATGCCGTGAATGCGGCAAGCCGGCCAGGTTTCTCATCTCCAAGGGCCTCGCTTGCGGAACCCATGCCTATGACTACTTGCTAGACGACGAAGTGGAATCGGGGACCCTGCCGGCACAGATCAGGTCCCTCTCGAGCAAGCATCAGAGAAGCCTGCTGCGCCGTCCCTGACCTAGCAGCCAGGCCCCCTTTGCGGCGCGCCCGGGGCGACTCGAACACCCAACCTCCTGATCCGGAGACCTCCAAGCCGGATTCGTGAGCATCCGGAGCCGTCCATACATGCTCAACAGATGGCTTCCATGTCCATCGCCGTTCATACACCACCGCAGCAGTCCACCCCGAATGGCTCCCCGTGCCGGATCCAGGATGGCTTGAAGATCCTGGACGGGTCTTTCGTTGGCGTTGTCCTGTGCGGTCGGGATCACATCATGGTTGGTTCGAGACGGCCACGGCGATCACCTTGAGATCGTTGATCGCCGTCGACCCGAGCATATTGGAGATGCGTGATCTTGACTTCTCCCTAATGGCTGCAGATGTGTGCTCACCGTCACCACCGCCGGGGCACCATTCCTCATCGCCGGCATCCTCAAAAGCGTCTACGACCTCGCCCTGTGGGGCTGGTTCCGGACCATCCCCCTCCCCATCAGAAAGGAAACCACCCCATGAAATGGGTCACCCGTGCCCGTCCCAAGACCGACCGTATCGCCTGCCCCTGGCTGATCCGTCGTTTCATCGACCCAGACGCCGAGATCGTCTACGTTGAGAAAGACCAGGTGCTCACGGCCGCAGCCGAACTCGACGGCCGGTCCTTCGACGCCCCAGGAGCCGAGTTCACCCACCGCGACCGCAAATGCACCTTCGAAGTCCTCATCGACGAATTCGAACTAGGAGAAGACCCGGCGCTGGTCCGGCTTGCCGGGATCGTCCACGCCGCCGACACCTCAGAAGACCTCGACACCGACCCGCTCGGCCCCGGGCTGCTCGCCATCGGCATCGGCGGGCTCGAAGTCGAAACCGACGACCACCGCCTCCTCGACAAGGGCGTCTTCGTCTACGAAGCCCTTTACGCCTGGTGCCGGCTGCAGCCCTCCTAGCATCGTGATCATGGGCAGGCAGGATCCGGAGAGACCAGCGGTTGAGTCCCACGGGGTGCCGCTGTGACCCGGCCCCGGACTGTTCTCACACTGCTCGGAGCAGCCGCCGTCGCCGGGGTTATCGTTCGGCACGTTCGAGGGCCCGCAATGGGACACACGGTGCCGGGCGGAATCGTCATAGGCGATGCGGGCCTCTACGACTGGCTCAGCCGGCTCATACTCGGCTCGTTCTACGAGAAGATCGCCGCCGACATCGCCGACGCCGTCCCCCGCGGCGCTCAGGTCCTCGAGGTGGGTTGCGGGCCCGGGCATCTAACGATGGAGCTGACACGACGCGGGTTCGATGTGACCGGTCTCGACCTCGACCCGGCAATGATCGAGCGCGCCCGGGCCAACGCCGAGCGTCATAGCGGACAGATCGAGCCGGAGTTTCGTGTCGGTGACGTGGCAGCCCTGCCACACCCGAACCAGTCCTTCGATCTCGTAGTTAGCACACTATCGATGCATCACTGGGCCGATCCGACCGCAGGTCTGGCCGAGATCGACCGTGTCCTTCGACCTCAGGGAAGGGCGCTGATCTGGGATCTCGGATCCGGGATTCGACCATTACACGGACACATGCCCGACCCTGCCGAGCAATTACACGACTCACCACTCCGCCTGGTGAGCGTCGCACCGTGGCCATGGCCCTGGAAACTATCCCTGACACAACGGATGGAACTGGTACACGGCGATCCCATCCGAGCGCCAATGGCTTCCATCTGAGGTTGGCGGCCCAAATTCGAGTAGATGTGTCGACGTTCGACCCGGGGACGTTCCAGGAGACTGTCACGCCCGGGTAGCCGTTCACTGCGCCTCGAAGCCACATGTCGAGATCACCGTTGCGTCATGAGGACATGAGTCCCGGCGATGGCCGCGATCAGTAGGCCGACCAGCGCCACGGCCGGGGGGATGATGGTGGGACCAACGATGACATGGCCGAGAGGACCGGCTGCCCCCACAACCATGACGCCGATGGCGATGCGCTCGCCTTGTTGCTTCATGTGAATGCTCCTGAAGTCATTTCATTTCCTTGCCTGATTGACGGGCCTCACTCGCTGGCGGTGCGTGATGGAGTCCCCGCCGCCGTCACCGGACAGGTCT
The DNA here is from genome assembly GCA_035292685.1 of Acidimicrobiia bacterium. Lineage (GTDB taxonomy): Bacteria > Actinomycetota > Acidimicrobiia > Spongiisociales > ZC4RG35 > JALYNX01. Next base: position 3,761 of record DATDPP010000085.1, on the reverse strand, counting down.
CCGGTATGGGCCAAAGTGGCCACGATCACCTCGGTCACCGCAGTGCTGACCAACTGGTTCGGACGTCGCCTCCTCCGCGGAGTCCCGTCAGCGGGCGCTACCAGGCATTCGACCGACACCCACCACGATCAGCGGCAGGAAGCGAGGGAAGCGCGGAGTGACCAACCAGACCGCGCCTTGTCATACGCCCTGGCCCTGATCCGGCTCGACTCGGACAGCTGCACCCCTGGTGGGTCAACAACAACCGGACATCGCCGGCTCCCCACAGGCTCACCGAGACACCCGATCTAAGGGATTTGCGTCGGAGCGCAGCAGCGTCTGACTCTGGGTCAGAAGACCTCAGCGAGATCGGGCGTCCGTTACCGACGATGGGTCACGAATCGCCAGGTAGGGCTGCGACCGAAGACAACGCGGAGAACTCTCCAACCGAGCCCGCTGGACCCTTCAGCATCGCGAGGTGTGATCAGACGGTGATCAGCATGTGAGGGCGGACCCATCGCGTCGGGGCAGAAATTGCCATCTACCAGGTCTTTTTGCAGCGCGCCCGGGGCGACTCGAACACCCAACCTCCTGATCCGTAGATGTCCAAGCGGCGTCCCTGGCCGTCCACAAGAGTGCATTCGGCCTCCTGCCGAGTGGTTTCGATTCCATCCGGGTCCACGGCCGTCCAGCGTCATCCACCGCGAATGGCTCCCAACCTGGCTCCCAGCTAGAGCCCTGCCAGCGATCTGGCAGCACGGACACTGGCCCTCTGCGGCGACCCACACATGGCGCGGAAACGTTTCGCTGGGAGCGCAGAATGCCGATCATGGGCCGTCGGCGGTGCGTTAGTTCGCTCGGGTGATGAGTGATCTGTGCGGGCAACAGTCACTCCGAGACCTAGTAAGAGCAACGTGTGAATTCACCGATGCGAAGGGTTGAGCCCGATCCGATGATGCACGCATGGCTACACGCACACATGCGATCAGCTCCGACGACCCACCACTGACCGAACGGCCTATGCCGATCAGGCTACAGACCGAGCTATCGGGTGTCTTGCGGCTCCACGGATTTCCCCACCGACACTTCGTGACCCGAGTGGCCGTCGCACGTCGAGTCGGCTGAGTCCAGGGCCGAGACCATGGAAATTGACGCCGGCAGTCAGCCTGAGCGGTGACTCCTCATCCCAGCCCCCTTCCATCGATCCCGTTGCCGTCACGGGGCGTGGAACTCGACCGAGTCGACGACCGGCGCCGCTGCCTCCACCGCCCTCTCGAAGCGCGACTCCGGCGCAACGATCGCTATGGCCAGGATCCGCATGGACGACCCCTCGGGCACGTCGAACAGGTAGAGCCGCATCCACTCCCCCGATGCGTGGCCCGCTAGGACGCCGTCGTCCACAACCCGCTCCGATTCCATGTCCCAGACGGGGTGTAGGACGCTCGCAAGGTGGTTGAACTCATCGTCGGCGGCAAAGCAGACAGTCGCTCCGGCGTCGATCTTCACGTCCATCATCAGGCCTTCGGCCCCCCCGACGCTCACCGCTACCGGAGCGGTCGCCTCGACGCCAGGGTCGGACAGGATGCTCTCGGCAAGCGCCTCGGCGTCGGCTGGACCCGGGCCTGTCTGACAATCCGTCCCGACCGGCGCGGGGTCGGCCACTAGCACGAGTTCATCCCATTCGTGGCGCTCCCCGCCGTCGGTTGTCGGCGCCGCGCCCTCCGGGATCAGCCTGCCGAAAATCGAGCCGCCGTAGTCGGAGTAGTCGTAAAAGACCCACGGGTGGGCGGCGTGCAGGGTCACCTCGCCGTCGAAGAAGTTGTAGGGCATGGCCACGGGCCGGCCGTCCTCGGTAGTTGGCGCGATGTCGGTTCCAAAACCGTCCGGCTGATACTCGAGCCCTAGGCGACCGTCTGCTGGAAAGTTTACAGGGTCGTCGTGGGGCATGAAGAAAAGCTGTTCGACCACCGTGTCCCCGGCGAACAGCCGAACCTTGAACGCTATGAAACCGTACGGCCACTCGATGCCAGGCACTGGCTCGAACTCGGCCCGCTCGTAGGGGGCTCCCGAGCTAGTCGCGTAGAGGAGCGGGATGTCCTCCTCGGGGACGTTTACCTCGGCGGTGCCAATCAGGTACTGCTGCGCCCCCTCACCGGCGACTCGGGCCTCGAGGAAGCCGTTCAGGAGCTCGGTGACCTCCGCCTCGGATGGCGGCGTAGCCGGTGTCGTGACTGTCGGCGTCGTCGGCTCCGGGCTCGGGGCCGCACCCTCCCGCGTCCAGACCGACCCGAAGTTGTCGGTGAGGGTGTCGGTCCCGGGATCGTGGGTGAAGGTCAGGTTCCGAAGCTGCTCCATGAGCGGAGGACCGCTCAGAGCCACGGGTTCGCTTCCGTCGTCGCAGGTCAGCACCGGTGAGGGGATGACGAGCGTCGAGTCTCCCTCGAGTCTTCCGGTTCCGGTCATCGTCGATGGGGCACCCGAGCACACCGAGGCGAAGTCGTCGAGCCCAAGCATCTCGACGCTCTCGTCCTCCGAGGCGCGGATCGTCATCGTCGGGGTGCTCCCGTCGAGGTCGGTGGTCACCCAGGTGTCCAGGAAGGGGCTCTGGGGGGCGCTCAACGGTGCGAGGTCCGAGGAGAGAGTGGGAACGAGGAGGGACCCCACGACGACGAAACCGAGAGCCGCCACCGACACCGCCACCAATCTGATCGCCCTGCCGCGCCGCCGTACCGGCGATAGGGACTGGATCCGATCCCAGGCCATCTGCTCGTCCACCTGTGGGGCATGGTTGCGAAGTTCGGCGCCGATGCGTTCGTCGATGGTCATGCTGTTTCCTCCAGATAGGCGCGAAGGGCGGTGCGCGCCCGGTTCAGATGCTGGCTGACGGATCCTTGGGATATCCTCATTGCCTGGGCCACTTCGGCGGTGCTGAGCCCGTCCACGTAGAACAGCACTGCACAGAGACGTTGTTTGTATGACAGCCGCTGCAGACCAAGAAGCAGATCCGATTCCGGCTCCCTAGGCGGGCCGGCTGTGGAGATTTCGGAGTTCATCCGCTGCACCGCCGCCTCCCCTCGAAGACGGGAACGGTGAGCGTTGCGTACCTTGTTGATCGCCACCCGACGAACCCACGCTCCCGGGTTGTCATAGCGGGAGATGCGGCCCCAACGCACCCATGCCTGTGCGAATGCTTCTTGGGTGGCGTCCTCGGCGGCCGCGAAGTCTCCGCTTGCCAGAGCCAGCGCCTGGACTATCGACGTATACGACTGCCGAAAGAGGGCCTCCAAGCTCGCCGGTCTGACGTGTGCGCCTTCTGATTCCCGGTCGTCGGCCTCAGCGCCACCGCCATCGAGGTCTTGTCGCGGCGTGGCAGAGCGCTTCCAGGGATTCCACCCAGCTTGAGTTGGTGACTCCATCCATCGATCCGATCGCTATGTGATGGATACACCCCGCAGAGGCAGAATTCCATGACAACGATCAAGAACTCCATCCGAAGTTTTGCTTTGACAGAGCGCGGCACATACGAGCCCGACCGGGACAGTTAGCGCCGATCAAAGATTCTGAGCCGAGACCGACCGGGAGGGCGTACGCGCTATCGGCACATATTGTGCGTGTCAGTTACCGAGGTGACCGACCGACGAGGTCCGATCGGGCGAATGGCTCCCAAAGGTTACCCTGCTAGAACTCCATCAACGAACCCAGAAACGTAAAATCCCCTGCTACTACAAGGATTTCATCAGCGCGCCCGGGGCGACTCGAACACCCAACCTCCTGATCCGTAG
>DATDPP010000084.1:0-43559 GCA_035292685.1 Acidimicrobiia bacterium | reverse complement strand
TCCCCTTCCATTCGCGGTGTGCCCTGTACTGCTCTGCGTAGTGCTGGTAGTCGAGGACCACGGCACTCCCATCGATCACGTACTCGGGATGGTCTGTGCGCACGCCGAGCTCGCCGAATCCTGTCCCGCGGTGAATCCAGTCGCTTCTTGCGAGGGCTTGGTCGGTTGTCTTGGAGTAGGGGCGGGGCTGCCGCGGAAAGAGTTCCTCATCGGTTGGAGGCCCAAGCTGCGGCGGGTCGAGACCTGCGATTGCCGCCTCGATGTCGACATCGTCGCTCGACCGGGCAATCAACAGTCGCCGAAGAGTTTCCCGATCGTCATACGTCATTGGAGCGCCCAATGTAGGACCTCGTGGCCAATTTTCGATCTGGAGTGTGAATCGCCTGAAGACCTGCCCGATGGGAGAGGCAATGAAGCGTTGCCATCGGCGCGGCGCAGACAACAGGCCAAGAGGGGCGCACGTGTGTCGGGGTTCGGGCTCGTCCGGGTTGGGGCGTCCCTTCAGAACAAATGGGGCGGGTTCATCCCCGGTCGGGGCGGAAATGTGCGCATCCTTTTCCGAAAGGGGCGCGACCGCGTTGGGGCGACCCCTATATCCCCTTGCGCATGGTTGGACACAAACAGGTCACCTCTATACTTCTCAGGTCGCAGCCGGTCGTGTCTGGTTTCGCGGCGATCCCAGGGGGCGTAGAACAGCCTGGAGTGTTCGTCGGCCTGTCAAGCCGAAGGTCGCGGGTTCAAATCCCGTCGCTCCCGCCAGCCAAACCCCCTCCAAGGGTTTGGTCTGGGAGGTCAGGTAGCTCAGTCGGTAGAGCGCCGGTCTGAAAAACCGGAGGTCGACGGATCGACGCCGTCCCTGACCACCATCCGTCTATCTGCTGGATCGCCCGAAATGCCCTGTGGCAGTTGGGTTTCTGGACCGTTCCGCGATAACAGTGATTCCGAGAACGTGTCACGTCCTCGCCTCCTCGGCGGAGGTTCAGGCAAAGTCTGATTAGGACAATAATCGTTGTAGCGCGATTCGTGCCCTCTGGCCTTTACTTGTCGAAGGAGCAGATGTGGTGCTTGCCCGAGATCTTGAACAATCGTTCACGGCCTTCGTGAAAGAGACCGAACCTCGGCTGCGGCATGCTTTGGTGGCAGCGTTCGGCCAGGACCGGGGGCTCGAGGCCACCGCGGACGCTTTGGCTTACGCCTTCGAGTACTGGGATCGGATTGAGAGCATGGAGAACCCTGCTGGGTATCTCTATCGGGTCGGGAGAAGTCGCGCTCCCTTCGCGCGTATCCGCCCGAGGTTTGCACCGGTGCCCATAGAACACGCTCCAAATGTGGAGCCGGGTCTGCCCGCCGCATTGCGAAGACTGTCGGAAAAGCAGCGAGTCGCAGTGGTCATGGTTCACGCCTATGGGTGGTCCCGCGAGGAGACAGCTTCGTTGATGGGCTTATCGATGTCGACTGTTGACACCCATTTGCAGCGCGGCTTGTCCAAATTACGCCGTGTGTTGGGGGTGACTACCAATGCCTAATCTGAGCACTCAGCTCCGTGAATACTTCGATGCCACCGCTCCGCCCTTGGAGGTCGAGGAGGTCGTCAGTGACGAGGTCTGGATTCCCACCAGGAGAAAGACTCCATCCAGGAGATGGACGGCCCCGAGCTGGGCATACGGGATGGCAACAATGGTTGTGGTCCTGGTGCTCATTCTCGGACTAGCACTGCTTGTACGAAGCGGGAATGAAAACGAGGTGGTCGAGCCGACCCCAACAACCGTGGCTCCGGATGTGGACACCATGACCGATCTCGAGATCATCGAGGCTGGAGTGGACGCCCTCTATTCAGGGGACGCTGACCGGGCAGTGGAGCTTTTTGAGCTACATGGTCTCTTCCCCGACTCGGCCGATGAAAACGATGAATGGATACGCGACGAGGTGGCATATCAGGCGGCCATCGAGGGGCGAGTGACCGTGGACTGTAATGAGAAAGATACGCCCGGCATGTTCACCTGCACTTGGATATATCACAACGCGTTTACCGATGCGATCGGGTATGTCGAGCGTAGGGTGGACACCGTTCCAGGTCGTCACGTTTACGGGGATACGCTTCTCGTCGTGGTCGACGATGGAGTGATCACCACATTCAGCGAATTCCCGTTCCACGATTGGGAGCACAATCCAATCACGATCGGGCTGGAAGCATTTCTCGGAGAAAAGGTAGATGAGCCCCCAGCCAACAGCGATTCACTCTGCTCTTTTGGGTATCCGTGGACCATGCGTGGACCGTTAAGCGGCGAATGCGTCGACTTCGTTCTGGACCATCTCGACGAATGGGCCGCCTGGGCCGAAACCAACCTTGAGCTTCCCGACACACCTGACAGATAGCAGATGACCCGACGCCGGCGAGGGCATGTGTTCAGCCCCTCGCCGGTCGGGCGCGGTCAATGCCTTCGTCCATAAGCCCACGTTCCACTGTGATGCGGACGGTGATCATCGGGCCGGTCGAGCCTCTTATCTTCGATGGTCTCCTCGGTGGAATCCTGTTATCAGCATGTGTCGACAGCGAGCCAAATGATGCCCGATGCCAACGCATACCTGGGCCATACCGTCGTCGTCAACGCCAAGCCTGATCGACCCCATCGCCCCGCCAAATACCCACAGCGCATGACGCGCTCCCCCGAACGCAGATATCAGCTGAATCGCCCGCGCGCTAACCGGCAATCCAGGGCACACTCGTATGTCACTTCATCTACGACATCTACGGGCACCTGTTCCCCGACCACCTGGATGAACTCGCGACCAAGCTCGACGAGTTGATCAAGCGGAGACGCCAACGAGGACCCGCTACAGAGGCATTTGCCAATCACTCTGACCTCTTTGGAATCGTTGGCTAGAGAACATGAGGCTTTGCTTGTTACACTTCCTCATGGTGTTGGATACTATTCTGCACCTTGCAGAATACTTAACGAGTTACACGCATGCTATTTCAAACGCCTGACCTGTTGGAAGCGGAACTGAAGGTGCTCTCCGAGATCAATGACCTCAGGGAGAAGCTTCGCTTCCAACTTCACGAGCCTCGCAGGTGGGTCGGATCACTGCGCAGGCTCTCGTTGGCGCGCGCCATCCAAGGTTCCAACACGATCGAGGGCTACACCGCCGAACTGGACGACGCGGTCGCTGTTGCAGCTGGCGAAGAGCCAGTCGACACCGACACCGAAACCGAGTTGGCATTGAAGGGATACCGCGATGCCATGACTTACGTTCTCCAGCTCTCCTATGACCCTGGCTTCCAATACAGCGAACAACTGATCAAGAGCCTGCACTTCATAATGATCGGCCATGACCTGAGCAAGAGTCCGGGCCTCTATCGACCAGGCGCCGTGTTCGTCTACGGCAGCGACTCGGGCGAGGTCGTATACGAAGGAGCTCCTGTCGACTCCGTGCCAACCCTGGTCAGCGAACTGGTTGACGAGCTGAACACCAAAAGCGACGCTCCGGCAATGATCAGAGGGGCGATGAGCCACCTGAACCTGGTCATGATCCACCCATTCAGAGACGGCAACGGGAGAATGGCGAGGGCTCTGCAAAGTCTCGTCCTCGCAAGGGAAGGATTCCTTTCGCCGGTGTTCGTGAGCATCGAGGAGTACCTCGGGCGGAACACACAGGCGTACTACGACATCCTGGCTGAGGTGGGCCAGGGCTCGTGGAATCCGCAGAACGACGCTCGGCCGTGGCTCCGCTTCAGCCTCACTGCCCACCTCCGACAGGCGCGAACGATGCTCCGAAGGGTCAGAGAAAGCGAGCGGCTCTGGACCGAACTCGAGAAGATCGCTGATCAGGAAGGACTGGCAGACCGCGTTGTGGCAGTCATGTTCGACGCAGCGATCGGATTGCGGGTAAGGAACAACACCTACCGAGCTGCCATCGCAGACCTCGAAGAAATCAGTGATGCAACCGCCTCGCGAGACCTCGGCAAACTGGTCGATGCCGACCTGCTCGAGTCCCACGGCGAGAAGCGAGGCCGGTGCTACACCCGAAGCCCACGTCTCGCCGCTGTGTGGCAAGCCATCGTCGAATCGAGGGACCCGAAGGACGATCGCGATCCATTCGCTGATGCGGCTTGATCCAACGCGACCATCCTCCTACGGAGCGCACGCGGACTATTTGCGGACTCGCCGACACGACGCCCCAGGTCAGACAACTTAAACTTCCGGTCTGGAAAAACTGGAGGTCGACGGATCGACGCCGTCCCTGACCACAACCTGAGATCTTGGGACTTGTGGCTTCACAGGGACTCTTCGAGGACTGGTGCTGTATTTTCGTGGGCGACCCGGCGGCTCATCCGATCCGCGGCGCAGCAGACCACATCGATCCGCTCACGCCAAAGCCGGTTTCAGCCGACGAGCAGAGCGATTCCGATCGGAATTGCGACGAGGTGGATCAGCAGCGGAAAATCCGCCACAACTTCGCCCCCGATACGAGGACGTCTGACCACGATCGCCAACAGCCCGAAAACCCCGAAGGCCAGCGACGTCCAGCCCAGCCATGGGGGAACCATCGACTGCCTCAGGAAAAGAACGCCATAAACCGCGACTGACGAATAGGCCAGCGCCATGTACGCCGAGTAGAGCGTCTCGGACCACCTCCAGAGTGGGCGAAACCACCCTGGGATCGACTCCCCTTTCACCGCATCCTCGCCTACTTTTCCGGTGACCGCGATCCCGAACATGGTCGACGCGATCATCAGAGCTGTGCCTACCGCGTACAGCAGAAGCGCCCCAACTGCGGCCGATGCCCCCGAATCGAGGAGTTCAAGAGTAAGGAACCCAAAGCCGAGCAGTGTCAGGATGACCGCCGTCGAAAAGACACCCATCAACAGGGACCACGCCGACCGATACTCGCCCAGCATCCGCAGCCCATCGTCCGTTCGGCCCGCGCCGGAGCGCGCCATCCGCGGACGCGCCGCAGCTATGCCGAACCCCATGAGAAAGAACACAGCGGACCCCGCGAGAAGGAGAAGCCCCGCCATCGTCCGGTGATCCACATCCACGGTTTACCTCCCGTGTCGGCTCGCGAAGGAGACCGTGAGCGCCAAGCATCGTCGAGATCCATGTTGTGAACAAGAATCCGGTCGCTCAGGAGATGTCATTCTGGCCCTGACTCGACAGCTTGTAACAGCCACACATGCGCCACTCGACAGCGCTCAGCCAGAGCGGTGCAGGGACAGGCCCTGTGAAACCGCGGCAACCGATGTGTTCGGTGCCAATGCCTGATCGATGAGATGCCCACGTCGGTCCTCCGCCTCGGGCGCTCGCATGAGCTCGTTGAGACGATGACATTCCCGACCTACCGCTGATCTCGGTCGAGGCGTCCCGGCATCGCCGCATCGCTGCCCGGAGGCAGAACGGCGAATGGTCTCTGTTGTCCAGTTCTGACGTGGCTGCGTTCAAGGCGCGGCAGTCGATGTAGCAAACCGATCTGCAAACGCAATCGAGGAAACAGCACCGCGCCAGAGGACACGAGCGGAGACGGTCAAGGTCGGAAACCCTGCTACTGCCTCGCAGGACCCGACAGGACAACACGAGAGGTCACGGCGTCCGGGAGTCTGAAAAACCGGAGGTCGACGGATCGACGCCGTCCCTGACCACCATCCATCCAGCTGTGCGATCGCCCGAATTGCCTTGCCGGAGGCGCTAGATCCATCCGGCATAAATGAAACAATTGTCCTATTTATGCTGGTAACTGCCTATTCTGTGAGGATGGATTTCGTCCACCCAGTTCATACAGTCATCCCTGGTGTCCAAGGACGCATCCTGGCAGTGCTGGCAGAGACCAGTGGCGAGCTGAATCTGCGCACGATTGCCTCCATTGCGAACGTCAGCGAGGCGCAGGTTTCCCGTGTTCTCCCCGGGCTGGTGGCCGTCGGATTGGTGGAGCGCCGTGAGGCTCCGCCTTCCGCCCTGTTCCGACTAGTCCGCGAGCACATTGCCGCCGGACCCATACTCGCATTGTCAAGGACCAGAGACCGGATGATTCAGGAGATGCGACGAATCGCCGAGAGCCTGTCTGTCCCACCCGCGAGCGTGATCATCTTCGGCTCGTTCGCTCGGGGACAGGCAGACGCCGAAAGTGACATCGACACCCTGCTCGTCCGTCCGAGCGGTGTCAGCGAGTCGGATGAGGCCTGGTCCGCCACAGTCCAGCAGTGGATCGACCGGGTAAGCGACGTGAGTGGGAATCGCGTCGAGGTGCTCGAGGTGGATGAGGACGAAGTGCCCGCACGGCTCGATGGTGGTAGGAGTGTGTGGCGGGAGATCGAGCGAGACGGGCTGATCATCCACGGGGCAACCCTCGACTCGTACAGATCGGTGGTACGTGGCTAAGGGGAGCAAGACCCGACCGGTGACCATGATCCAGGTGCAGGAGTACCTGGCCAAGGCCGAGGAGTTCCTTCTGGCTGCGACCTCAGAACTGGAAGCGGAGAGGAGCATCGCCGCCACCAGCCTCGCGATTCATGCCGGAATCAACGCCGCTGATGCGGTTTGCGGTGCCCGTCTCAAGGAGAGAGCAGCAGGGCAGGACCATCGCGAGGCCATCAAGCTTCTCGGTCGTGCTGGAGAGGACGGATCTCAACTCGCCAAAGACCTCCAGCGGCTGCTTCCGTTGAAGACGACAGCGGAATACGAGCCCGATGAGATCCCACTGTCGAAAGCCACTGGAGCTGTTGAACGAGCCAGACGATGTGTTGACGTCGCCCGCCGTGTCGTCGGGTCACTCTGATCGCCAGCAAAGCGGACTCCACGCGGACTCGCCACCACATCAGACGCCTGAAACGATCAGTCTGAAAAACCGGAGGTCGACGGATCGACGCCGTCCCTGACCACCAAGCTCCATCAGGAGAAACGCTCAAACACCCTGGTAGATCAGACGTCGCGAACGGAGGCATCTTGGGGATCGCCGCCCACGTCGATCAGCGCATGCCGTTGCCGCAACAAGGCCCAACTCTGATCAAGTCGCTGTTCTAGCCAGACGAGACTTCTTCTTTCGACTTCCGACACGACCGGTGGCCCTCAGCCTCACTGAGTGCATGCTCTTCATGCGCGAGTTGTTCAATGCCCATCACCGCATCGTCTTTCGTCAAATCACCTTCCTGCCCTCTCCTGTCTCTGCCGTGAATAGCTCAAGGTAGGTGCGTCATCGGCGAGGCAGTCGACACACCCATTCGCCTCCGGAGAGACATCCCGGATCTGCCCGATATGGGTGCAAGTGGTGGTCATGGCGAGCGATGCCGCACCACAGGGCCCGCCTCGACATCGGGCCGCGAACCGTGCGCCTTCACGCGTTCCCCTGATGCCGCGGACCTCTCGACGGCGGCAATGACCTCGTGGCGCCGGACGGCGTCGGCGAAGTCCGGCACGGTGTGAGTCCCGTTGCCGATGTCTGCCGCGAACGCGGCGTAGGCACGCCCGACGTTGTATGCGGGCGTTCCCTCCAGGCCGGTGAGCGCGGGCCATTTCTGGGTCAGCGCCGCCGGAACATCAAGCTCGGCGAACTCGCCCTGGCCTTGTACTCCCCAAACGGTCAAGGGAAAGATTCCGGGGAATGGCGCGTCGGCTGTAATCCGGAGCGTTCCGGCAGTTCCGTTGATCTCCCACAGGAACCCGGTACCGCCGGCAACGGCCTCACGGACGTGGACGCTGGCGGTCGCCCCCGACGTGAGGGTGCCAATCACCGCGATCTGGTCGGGCGCCGTTTTCACGATCTGCTGTCCGGTCTCTTCGATGGTGATCAGCGGCCTGCGAAGATCCGACACCGCCGACAGGCCGGCGAACTCGCCCAGTACGTAGTTGAGGGCGTCCACGCTGTGGCCGACCGCGATCGTGAGCGCGTTGGCTCCGTTCCTCCCGTCGAGCATGTAGGCGTTGGCCTGCACCACGACGTCGCCGGGGACCGACACCCCGACCATCGTCGTCGACAGGACCTCGCCGGCGTACCCGTCGCGGAGCAACTCTTGCACGAACTCGATCGCCGGGGCCTGGCGACCCTGCAACCCGACGACCGTGCGCACCCTCTGCTCGGCGGCGAGTACGGCCATCGCTCGCGCGTCGTCGAGGTCGCGGCCAAGTGGCCACTCGCAGTAGACGGCCTTGCCGGCGGCAAGTGCGGCGGAGACGAGCTCTCGATGGTGCGGCACCTTGACCGTGACAGCCACCACATCGATATCTGGCTGGGCCACCAATTGCTCGTGGTCTGAGAACACCGCGTCGACCCCGAACGCTTCGCCTGCTGCGCGCGCAGATTTCGCGCTGCGAGCGCCCAGTGCGCGGATCTCGTAGTTCGGCAGCGCGCGCAGTGCCGGGATGTGCGCGGTGGCGGCCCAGCCCCTGATTGGGCTAACCCCGATGATCCCGACACCCAGCGTCGATTTAGGCATTGCTTGAGCCCGAGGGCTCGCCGGAGTAGGCAGGTTTGTGGTCGGCCGATCCAGCCTCGGCGCGTCCCTCCTCGGCCGGGAGACTGCCCTCCGGCCGCAGCAGGGTCGCTGCGGCAACGACGGCGATGGCGACGAAACCGGCACCGATGCCGAACCCGAGGTGATATCCGCCGGTCAACGAGGACGCGGTGGAAGCGCCGCCGGCGAGGAGGCCGGCGGTCCGGGTCGTCGAAAGCGTCGCGATCACGGCCAGCCCCAGCGCCCCACCGACCTGCTGCGTCGTCTGGACCAGTCCCGAGGCGAGGCCGGAGTCGCCCCGGGCGACCCCCGACATCGCGAGCGTCATAACTGACGGGATCGATAGACCAGCGCCGACCCCGAGCAACAGCATCCCCGGCAGGATGCCGTTCACGTAGTCCGCGTCCACCGATACGCGCGTGAAGAACAAGAGTCCTAACACGATCAGAGCGAGGCCCGGGAGGAGTGTTTCTCGTGCGCCGAAGCGAATGACGAGGCGCGCCGAAAAGCCGACCGACAGTGCACCGATCGCCACTGCGACGGGCAGGAACGCGAGACCCACCTGCAAGGCGTCGTACCCCAACACCCGCTGGAGATAGAGGGCGCCCGGGAAGAACATCCCGAACATCCCGGCGAACATGAGAGCCTGGACAAGGTTCGCCGACGACACGACGCGCGACCGGAAGATGCGCAGGGGCACTAGCGGGTGGGGCGTGCGAGCCTGGCGCACGACGAAGGCGATGAGGAGCGCTATCGCTACGACCCCGAGTCCCAGGGTTTGCCCCGCGCCCCGTCCCTGTGTGCCGGCTCCGACGATCGTGAAGACCCCGAGCATCAGCGCGCTCACGATAAGGATGGCGCCCAACCAGTCGACTCCGCGTTCGAGGCCGATTCCCTCGTCACGATCGAGCAGCCTCGCGGCCACCAGCGCGGTCGCGATGCCGATCGGCAGGTTGACGAAGAAGATCCAGTGCCAGTTGATCGCCTGCGTCAGCGCGCCGCCGGCAAGGAGTCCGATCGACCCCCCGGCCGACGCGACGAAGCCGAATACGCCGATCGCCTTGGCCTGCTCCCGGGGCCTCGGGAACATGGTGACGATCATCCCCAGAATCACAGCGGAGGTCATGGCACCGCCGGCGCCCTGGACAAATCGGGCCACGATCAGCATCGACTGACTCTGCGCCAGTCCGCACAAGAGCGACGCCGAGGTGAAGACGCCCAGGCCGATCATGAAGATGCGCTTACGGCCGATCAGATCCCCGAGGCGGCCGGCGAGCAGCAATAGGCCGCCGAACGCGATCAGGTAGGCGTTGACGACCCACGCGAGGCTGGACTGCGAGAAGTGCAGGTCGCTCTGGATCGATGGCAGCGCCACGTTCGTGATGGTCGCGTCGAGGATGATCATGAGCATCCCCGAGCACAGGACCACCAGCGCGATCCGGCGGCTGCGATCGATCTTCCCGTCTCGCGCCTCGGTGACCAGTCCCGTAGTGTCGGTCATCTCACGTCTCCTTCTCCTGCGCATCCCCTGACTGCGCTAGAACCCGAGGACCTCATCGACGAAGACGACGGTGATGCGGCCGGGTGTGATCTCACGGTTGATGATGAGGATCATGTTCACGCCGCTGCGAACGCCATACGCCGCCTGGGCGCGCGCGTCTTCGAACGGGAAGGAGTGCTCCTCGACGCGGCGGAGGCCCTCCTCGAGGTCCGACACGACCTTCTGCGTCCCCACGACGAGGATGACCTGGCCAGCGCCGGAGCTGTACGGCCCGAGCTGGCTGCCACTCATCGAGGCCGTGATCAGCGATCCCGTTTCCGTGACCGCGTGCACGCTGCCGAGCATGAAGTCCGGTGAAGCCCCCAGGCGGCGGATCTCGTCGGCTTGGGTCGCGCGGTCCATGCTGAAGGTCCGCGAGCGGATGTCCTCATAGCGACCGGAGGTTTCGATCTCGTGGGTGATACCGCATGCGTCGAGCGACTCCGAGGCGCCGTGATGAACCTGGGAGCCCTTCGGGATCAAATCGAGAACGATCCGCTTCGCCTCCGGGCCGTCTGCGGCCCGGAGCACGTTGATCCCGTTCGCTTCCAGCGCGACAGCCGCCCGCTGCACGCGGGCGTCATCCGCCAACTCCCCGAATCTGGTGCTAACTGCCCCATCGAGGTCCTGAAGTCCCATTGACGCTCCCTTCTCGTTTCCCGGTTTCGACCTATACTTGCAAGTGCAAGCACATTGTAAAGGGAAAGTTATTGCATATGCAAATAGATTCGAAAACCGATATCGCAGGGCTGCTCGATCGGCTGGTGGCGGCTGAGATGCCCAAAGGGCGCGGATTGGGCGCCTGGGTGGCGCTGCTGCAGGCGCACGCCACGCTCATGCGCCGGCTCGAGTCCGACCTCGAGCGAGAGACCGGTCTGGCCCTCGCCGATTTCGACGTACTCGCTCAGCTGGCCAGAGCCGGTGGTGAGCTGCGGATGACGGAGCTCGCGGCCCGGGCGCTCATCTCGCGATCCGGTATGACCCGACGTGTCGCTCGGTTGGTCAACGGAGGTCTCGTCCGGAGAACCGACGCCGACGGGGACGGCCGTGGCGTCGTAGTCGCCCTGACCGACGTCGGCGTTGCCCGCTTGGCAGAGACCGCGCCTGTCCACGCTCGCGGTATCGCGAAGCTGTTCGTCGAGCAGCTCGATGATCAGGAGCTCGCGATCCTCGAACGCGCCTTGGGCAAAGTGATCATCGACTGCTCGTTCGGCTGACAACAAACGCGATCGCGCGGCTCGAAGACGTCGGCTGCTTCCAGAACAGAAAAGGTCACGGCCGACCGTGCCATTGGCGAGCGGGTCTTGGGCCACGGCTGGGCCACAACACACGCGAGAACCTGTGTACTGGCGCGAGCTCAGGCGAGGTCAAAACTCCTGGTAGACACCGGTGTTTCCAAGAATCCCCAGGTCACCAAGCCGGGCGAAAACGGTCTGAAAAACCGGAGGTCGACGGATCGACGCCGTTCCTGACCACCATCAAACTGGCCGCGCAATGGCCCGAATACCCTTATAGCTATTGGGTTTCTGGGAAGTCGGCCGATCTCCGGTACTTCGTAACTTTTTGCGACTTTTCGCATCACTTTGCGGACTTTGCGGACTCCTACGGACTCTTGGCACCTCGACTTGGTCTCCACGCGCTCTGCAACACAAGCGTGTAGGACTCTCCCCGGGGCACTGCTCTTACACTGGGCTTGATCCCATTTCGAGGATGGCGAGGCTCTCCATCACTTGCTGGCGGGGTCAGGTCCAGAAAGCGGTAGTGGATTCCCACGCTGAAGATCTGATCTCGCTTCGAGGATCGCCTTAGGTGTCACCGTCGACCCATGGCCCGTCGCGCCGAAGGCCGACGATGACGACGAAAGCGACCACGATGCCCCACACCAGGATGACTCCGGGTCCGAGCCCCTCGGGTCCCACGATCATGCTGGCGCAGGCCGACACCGCGGCGAGGAACCCGACCACCGCGAGCAGCCAGTGGCCCCAGAGGTCGCTCCGGGCCAGGAGCCATGAAACCACCAGCAAGGAGATCCCGAGCAGCACGGCCGCAGCCGCGTGGAGACCGTCCCTCGACAAAACCAGCGCCTGGGCCACCCCAGCGTCGAGGTTCTCGGGGATCTCGCCGGCCGTCATCCCGATCGTCGGCCACGCCAGAACGCCCTCAGCCGCCACGTACACCGCAGTGGACGCTCCCGCCAACGTCACGGCGAGGATGGCAGCGAGATCGAGTCGCCGGCAGGCGGCGCGCACTACCGAGATGACCAGCACCAGCCAGATGGCCCACAATCCAATGGCCACGGTGGCCGCGAGGGGTATCTGTGAGGATCCGTCGACGTAGAAGTGGACGTAGTCGGTTGCAGGCGCACCGACGGGCGGAGCCTCCAGAGCGGGCCAGCCCACCACGGCGTCCGATAGCCAGAAATAAGGTGCCAGCGAGAGTCCGGCGACTGCAGCAACGACGCCCGCCCGGCGCCGGGCCGCGGCCACCTCGGTACCGTTTCCCATTGCCCTCGATCCGGACGATCCCATCAGCGCATATCCATCCAACATCTATGATCGGATCAGAAGGACAGAGATCCCTAGAGGCGAAAGACCCCCTCAAACCCAGCCCATAACCGGCATCAATCCCGGATGCATCTGTATGCCGCGGAGAGTGGTGCATGCGACCTGGTAGCTAGAGACCGTGGCACCGTTTGCACTTGAAGCCTGAGCCGATCGGCGGCCCTCGTGGCGTTCGCCCAAGGCCAGAACGCGGCGGCTGACCCGAGCCGGTGGCTGTACCTCATACGGGCGCCGGCCGATCTGTCCCCCGAGGATGCGATTGCAGACATGGCGGCGATGTCTGCAATCACAGCGACCGCCGAGCCGGAAGCAACCGAGGTCGCCGACTTCGCCGGCTCCCAACTCGAGGCGACAGCCAACGATGACCCGGACCACCCCGAGGTCCCTGCCAATGGCATCGAGGCCGGATCGATAAGGCTCGAAGCCCTCAACGACACCGGATACTTCCCAGAGGGCTTCTTCGTCACCAGCGCAACCAGAGAGTCGACGCTGCGATTCGTTGCCCTCGATGTGGGCGACCGGACCATGCTCGCCCTGATCGACGCTCCGCCCGGTGAGTTCCCTGCCTTCTCAGAAGGGGCAATGACGATCATCGACTCGCTCACCCCGGCTCCCTGACGAGCTACGACGGAGGAGACGGCGGTGGAGGAGGCGGTGGCCCGCCCAGAGACTCATTGGCTTCGAGGAACTCCTGCCTCGTCATCTCACCCCGGGCATAACGCATGCGGATCGTGGTCAGAGCCTCGTCCATTCGAGGCAGAGAGCCCGCAGACGAGGATGCGCCATAGCGCCACAGCAAAACCACTCCAACGACGAGTACGGCAAGAAAACCCAAGAACATGAGGACGGCGATCCAGCGAAGACCGGCACCGTGCCACCTCAGGCCGAAATCGTGCCCAATGAGAGCTAGCAGATGCATCGACATGCGCACAGGATACGACCACGCTGCACTTGTCGATAGGCCTGACACATACTGGTCTTGACTCGACGGTCGCCAGCGGCCACACTTCTCGCCACTTGACAGCGCTCATCTAGAGCGGTGGAGGGACAGGCCCTGTGAAACCGCGGCAACCGATTTGTTCGGTGCCAATGCCTGATCGATGAGATGCCTATGGCGGTCCTCCGCCTCGGGCGCTCGCATGAGCGCGTTGAGACGATGACATAGGAGGCCCAGCCATGCGACAAGTGTTAGATCGAATCCCCGGTTTCTGCCGGTGCATGTGTTGTCGATGCTCTCGGGTGGCACGCCCGAGCGTTCGACGCTCGTAGATCACCGCCCCACCCGAGAGCACCCCTTCGCCCAGCGGTGCTTCAACTTACCCAATTCCTGCAACGGAAGGAAACCCTCACATGACCACCACATACCTCAACGAGGTCGACCTCCTCACGTTCGACGCCCTGGTCAAGAAGATCCAGGCGGACCCCGACAAGGCACAGACCACATGGAAATCCGAAGTCACCTGGGGGGGCGCGTTCCGAACCAAGGCCCGCTCCCGTGACCTGGATCCAATCGCCTTCGATGAGCCACCTGGCTTGGGTGGCACCAACACCGCCCCCAATCCGGTGGAACAGCTCCTCGGGGCCCTCGGCTCGTGCCTCATCATCGGCTACGCGGCCAACGCGACCGTGGCAGGCATCGCGTTGAAGGACCTGAGGATCGAACTCGAAGGCGATCTCGATCTGCAGACCTTCCTTGGGCTCGGCGATGGGAACGCCGGGTTCTCCTCGATCGGAGCCACGGTCTACATCGAGGCGGACGCCGATGCTGAAGCGATTGAGGCGTTGCATCGCAAGGTGGTCTCGTCTTCCCCGGTCGGGCATTGCCTCTCGAGGTCGGTGCCCCTCGAAGTCACCCTCGCCTGAACATTCCCAAAGAACACGGAGAAATCATCATGAGCGAATACCGATTCGAAACCCTCCAGGTCCATGCCGGCCAGGAACCGGCTCCGGGCACCAATGCCCGGGCCGTGCCCATCTACCAAACCACCAGCTACACCTTCAACGACACGGCTCATGCCGCCCGTCTCTTCGGGTTGGAGGAGTTCGGGAACATCTACACCCGGATCATGAACCCCACCACCGACGTCTTTGAGCAGCGGGTGGCAGCGTTGGAAGGGGGCGCGGCAGCGGTGGCCACCGCTTCCGGCCAGGCGGCACAACTGCTCACCTTCACCACCCTGTTGGAGACGGGCGATCACTTCGTGTCGACCTCATACCTCTACGGAGGGAGCTACAACCAATTCAAAGTTGCGTTCCCCCGTCTGGGGTTCGATGTCAGCTTCGTCGACGGCGACGATCCCGCCGATTTCGAGAAGGCGATCACCGACAAGACCAAGGCCCTCTACGTCGAGACCATCGGCAACCCGGCGTACAACATCCCCGACTTCGAGGCACTCGCCGAGGTGGCCCATCGCAACGGGATCCCGTTGGTGGTGGACAACACCTTCGGAGCCGCCGGGTACATCTGCCGGCCCATCGACTTCGGTGCGGACATCGTGGTCCATTCGGCGACCAAGTGGATCGGTGGTCATGGGACCTCGATCGGCGGAGTCATCGTCGATTCCGGCAACTTCGACTGGCGGAATGGCAAGTTCCCGATCTTCACGGAACCGGCTCCCGGGTACCACGGTCTGGTGTTCACCGACGTGTTCAACCCTGACGGGCCATTTGGGAACATCGGGTTCGCCATTCGGGCCCGAGTGGAAGGATTGCGTGACTTCGGTGCCGCCCTGTCGCCGTTCAACTCGTTCCTGTTCCTGCAGGGACTGGAGACCTTGTCGCTGCGGGTGCAGCGTCAGGTGGACAACGCCCTGGAACTGGCGAGGTGGCTGGAATCTCACTCCAGAGTCGACTGGGTGAGTTACCCGGGTCTCGCCTCGCACCCCTACCACGAGACGGCGAAGAGATACCTCCGCAACGGCTTCGGCGGGGTGTTGTCCTTCGGGATCACCGGTGGGTTCGAGGCCGGGAAGCGGTTCATCGATGCCACCAAGCTGGCCAGCCACTTGGCCAACGTCGGCGACGCCAAGACCCTGGTGATCCATCCCGCATCGACCACCCATCAGCAGCTCTCGGAACAGGAGCAGATCTCGACCGGGACCTTGCCCGAGATGGTGCGGATCTCTGTGGGTATCGAGCACATCGAGGACATCAAAGAGGACATCGACCAGGCCCTGGAAGCGGTGTCCTGAGGAGGGAGCAATGAGCAAGTCGGGCCCGGGCGAGCCAGTGGTGGAGACTCGTTTCTTCGACCTGCCTGACGACGTGCTGCCGTTCAAGATGCGCAGCGGTGACCTGTTGCCCGAGGTCAGGCTCGCCTACGAGCTCCATGGGGAGATCTCCCCGGAGCGGGACAACGTCGTCCTGTTGTTCCACGCCCTCACCGGCAGCCAGCACGTCGCCGGGCTCACCCCGAGCGTCCAGGGCGTGGAACGGTGGGTGGAGGAGAACCAAACCGGGTGGTGGGAGGGCTTCGTCGGGCCGGGCCTGCCGGTCGATACCGACCGGTTCGCCGTCCTCTGTGTCAACTACCTGGGTGGCTGCTACGGAACCACCGGGCCCGGCTCGATCGACCCCCGAACTGGGACCCGGTACGGGCCCGACTTTCCCCCGCTCCATCTGGCGGACATCGTCGAATCCCAACTCCCTCTGCTCGAACATCTTGGGATCACGAGGCTGAAGGCGGTGGCCGGGGCCTCGGTGGGGGCTCTGTTGTCGGTGTCACTGGCGGCGCACTACCCGGACCTGGTGGAGAACGTGATCGTTCTCGCCGGAGGCTTGGCCGGCACCACCCTGCACCGGATGTACAACTTCGAACAGAAATTGGCGATCTTCAACGACCCCAACTTCAAGGGGGGCGACTATTACGACGGGGAGTTCCCCGCCGCCGGGCTGGCCTTGGCCCGGATCATCAGTCACAAGGCGTTTGTCTCCATCGAAGCAATAAAGGA
This sequence comes from Acidimicrobiia bacterium, assembly GCA_035292685.1. Lineage (GTDB taxonomy): Bacteria > Actinomycetota > Acidimicrobiia > Spongiisociales > ZC4RG35 > JALYNX01. The sequence continues at coordinate 27,065 of DATDPP010000084.1, read as the reverse complement.
ACGGGCCCGAAACGAAATCCTCGATCACCCCTATGTGACGCACCGAGTCGAGTCCTACTTCTGGCGACAAGGTCAGAAACTGGTGATTCGATTCGACCCCAACAGCTACCTGCGGCTCATCGACTCCTGGTCCGACTACGACCTGGTCGAAGACATCGGAGCGGAGAGTTATGTGGAGGCTTTGACCCCGTGTGCCGACCAGGCCTGGCATGTGTTCACCATCGACACCGATGTCTGCTTCTACCCCGAGGAGCAGGCCGAGTTGGTGGCCGCCCTCACCGAAGCCGGGGTGCCCGTGGAATGGATCCAGGTCACCTCACCGAAGGGCCATGACTCGTTCCTCACCGAGCCCCACCTCTTCGAAGAGGCGCTGCGCAAGGCGCTCGCTTAGACCACCGCCTCCCGCTCACCCATAGGACCAGGCCACCCACTCCCCGCCGAACACCCGGGACGGCTTGGAGCCGTCGGTGGGGATCACCCAGATCCCGGTCTCGCCATCGATGGTCCCGGGCAGAGCCACAGCCGACGAGTCGGGAGCCCAGAGTCGGAGCGATTGGGCGTACTGGTCGAAAAACTGGAGCACGTCGCGGAAGAACGAGATCGGGAGGGTCATGGTGGTCAGGAGACTGATCTCGCCGCCCCTCCAAATCGACACGTCGACCTCTCCGGATTCACCCGTCAGTTGAAGTAGCAGCAATGCCTCCCCGTCGGGGCTCCAGAAATAGCCAACCGAGGTGGTCTCCGAGGCGACGTCGACCACACCTGTCGTCACGTCGAGGACCGACACCGCGTTGGCCTCGATCTCTGCGGTGGCGGCGAGGGCCACGGTGGAACCGTCCAGGTCATCGGAAACCGACTCGATCGCCACCTTGGTCCCCTGTGGGTTGGCCACGAAGTACACAGGCTCGCCAGGCACAGTGGCCAAAAGGTGGGAATTGCCGACGGCGTCGATCAGCACCAGGCCCTCCGCAGCGAAATGGAAGATCCCGGTTGGTGTCCAATGAGGGGCCTGATAGACCGCACGGGTCGCCCCGAGATCGATCGAGTCCCCACCGAGCTCGATGGTGCCGAGATCGGTCCCCCCGACGTGGAACGCGAGCCCGGTGCTGTCCGGGTTCCATGAGAAGTACAAGGGAGAACCGGAGCCCATCTCCGAGGAGGTGAAACTCTCCATGTCGACCACCTCCAGGACGACGCCCTGGCTCCCGCCGTAGAGGATCCCAACCTGTGACCCGTCGGGCGCCCAGTTCAGATAGAACGGCAAGTTAGAAGTGGGCAGGGTCCGCTGGTCGGTTCCGTTCCCGGCGCTGGAGCCAACGGCGAAGCCCTCGGAGGTGGCCTGGCCCCAAACCAGACGGTCCGCGACCGGTGACCAGACCGGCTGGAAGTATCGAACATCGCGCCCGTTATTGGTCACGTGCGAGGAGTTGGAACCGTCGGGGTCGATCGTGACGATGTTCCCACTCGCGTCGACCACCACCAGACGATTGATCCCACTTCTCGGGTTGGTGACAGGTGGCGTGGTCGGAAACGCAGAAGTGGAAGTTCCCGGATCCACGGAGGCGGCCGGGCTGGGGGCGTCACCGCTGTCCCCGGTGCAGGCTGTGGCGAAGAGCAACAGGGCCGCTGCCAACCGAAGCGCTCCCCTCGACATCGCCCCCAGAGTACCGATCGCCTTGATATGGGTGTGAGGTGCCCCCCTCGCCCGACCTGATGTTCGGACGGTCCCCGCGCTTGGCAGGGGGACACCCAAGCCCAGGCATCAATTCATTCCAACCGATGGCCGATACACCACTCAATGACTTCCCCACCGTCAAGTGGTGGCAACGAACGCGAACGAAAAGGAACCCTCCTGATAGGTGTGGTTGGGGGCTCCATCGGCGTCGTCACCGCGTTTGGGTCGGCTTTGAACGCAGACCCCGAGGCGACCATCTGGGCCATCGCCTACGGCTTGATCGCCATCGTCTCGCTGTACGAGCTGAAGACTTCGCTGCGCACCGAGGTCCCGATCGTGCTTGCCGCCATCATCTTCGCCACACTGAGCCTGGCAGACGCCTCTGGCGCGGTGGACGTGCCCGGCTTCGACAGTGGAACCACCCTGGCGTTTCTCAGCCTGATGGCCATCATCTACGTGACCACACGGCGCTCCAGGACCACGATCCCACTGGTGGTGGGATCGACCCTGATCGGGGTCTACACGCTTGCCTGGGTTCTCATCGAACGCCCGGGGTTCTCGACTGCAGTCAATGCGCTGTTGATCGGGACCATGGGCCAGGCGTTGGCGATCTGGCTCACATGGCGGCTGATCGATTCACTGGCCGTCGCCTCACGCTTGGATGCGAACCACTCTCGCATCCAACGGGCGCTTGCTCGGTGCTCCCAGGTGTTGCTGACGGGGCGCGACGACGAGCCTCTGACTGCCGCCCTGCAGGCGCTGCTCGACGCCACCGATGCCGACTACGCCTACGTCGACGTGAATCGGGTCGATCGCGCGGGCAATGTCACATGGGAGATCCTGGCCGACGCCAGGGGCCCCAATGTGCCCGACGGCGCCAACGCCTTCAACGATGGTGACTACGAGCAACTCGATGACGTGACCAGGTTGCTGTCTATAGGAGAGCCGGCACAGGTGATTACCGCCGACCTTCCACGGCCCCTTCGCGACCGCTACGAAGCTGAAGGGACCAAGGCCGAGTTGATGGCACCCATCTTCATTCGAGATCATTGGGTGGGCACCATCGGGTACGCGGACTTCTGGAGGGAGGGGACCTGGCTTCCCGAGGAGGTCGAGACGCTGACCCGCGCCGCCCACATGATCGGCGCCTACTGGGAACGCGAGCACGCCCGGGAAGGTCTCGAGGAGCTGGCGCAGGCAAAGGATCGATTCATCGCAACCGTCAGCCACGAGCTGCGCACACCACTCTCCGCCGTGGTCGGGTTTGCAGGGGAGTTGGCCGCGGGTGTCGAAGGATACTCCCCGGAGGAGATCGCCGAGATGGTCCAACTCATCGCCGGCCAGAGTGTCGAGATGGCGCAACTTGTCGATGATCTGCTCACCGCGGAGCGGGCGGCTTCGGGAAACCTGACCATAAAGCCCTCTGCCATCGACCTGCTTTACGAGTCAGGGTCGGTCGCCGACTCGATGAGGACGGGGGTCGATGTGACGGTGGAGGGCCAGCCCACGCCGGCCTGGGCAGACAGCCTCCGTACCCGACAGATTGTGCGCAACCTCCTGACAAACGCCGCTCGATACGGGGGGAGCCGGGTCAGGATCAGCGTGTCCTCTCTGGGGGACACAGCGATGCTGGTGGTGAGCGACGATGGGCCGGGAATCAACCTCGTTGACGCTGAGCGAATCTTCGATCCGTACTACCGCTCCCAAACCGACGTGGCGCGCCCGGATTCAATGGGTCTGGGTCTGGCACTGGCCCGACAGTTGGCCAGAATCATGGGTGGCGACCTGGTCTACCGGCGCCGGGCAGGTTGGACCCGGTTCGAGCTCACCCTCCCCACCACCATGGAGAACGCCCGGGTGCTCGCCTTCCCCGCCTGACCTCCTAGATGAACAGCTGGATATCGGCCTCTGCCGCATAGTCGAGGAAGGCAGCGGCCCCGGCGATCTCTGAGCCCTTGATCAGGTCGCTCTCCTCCACCCCGAGAACACCCATGGTGGTGGAGCAGGCGAAGAACCTCACCCCCATGCCCTGGGACATCTCGATGAACTCGGGGACCGACGGCATGTTGGCCGCACCCATCCACTTCTTCATCATCGCGGTGGCCGCCGCGGTTGCCCCGGGGAGAACACCGAGGATGTTGGGGAGCTGGACCGGGCCGGCCGGGTTGGCCAGGGAGGCCACTTTCAACTTATCGAACCGATCCTGATGGAGGATGTCGAGCCCGAAGAAGGTGAAGAAGATGCCGACCTCCCAACCGAGGCTGGCTGCGGTAGTGGCCAGGATCAACGGCGGATAGGCCTGATCGAGCGTCCCCTTGGACGCGATCAGGGCGATCCGCTTTGGCTTTGTCGGCTCGGTCGCCTCGAGGGGCTCGAGTCTCTCCAGTGTGTCGGTCATGGGCGGTCTCCCTTCTCGATCCAGAACAATTGGCGGTCCTCGAGCCGCTCCACCCCGAGCAACGTGTCTCCAAGTTGACGGGTCAGAGCCGGGATGTCCTCCAGGGAGCCCGGGTCGGTACTGATCAAATGCAGTACCTGACCCCGGGAGAGCTGGCCCAAGGCAATGGATGCCTTGTAGACGGGGAGGGGGCAGAGCAGACCGGAGGTGTCGACCTCCGCATCCACCTTCACCTCTTCGATCGGTACGTCGTGTTGGGTTGTCATCGGATCCTCCTTGTTCAAACGCGGGGCAGACCCTCGTCACCGAGGATCTCCGCGAAATAGCTGGTGTACTTGAAGCCCGAATCGGCCGAGATGGCCACCACCACGTCACCGGTGGTGGTCTCGAGTTGATGGATGGCGTGGACCACGGCGCCGGTCGAGGGGCCCACGGTCAAGCCCTCCTCACGCCACAGGCGCTTGGTGGTGTCGTAGGCCGGGTCGTCGTCCACCCCGATCACGTCGTCGATGACGTCCCAATCGAGGATCTCAGGCACCTTGGCCTCTTTGAAGCTCTTCAGGCCGGGGATGCGATGGCCCGGCTGTGGCTCGATCCCGATCACCCGTATCGACGGATCTCGCTCCTTCAGATAGCGGCCGACGCCGGTGATCGTCCCCCCGGTGCCGATGCCGGTCACGAACCAGCCGACCCTGCCCTCGGTTTGCCGCCAGATCTCGGGCCCCGTCGTCTCATAGTGGGCGGTGACGTTGTCCGGGTTGGCGTACTGATCGGTCATCACAAAACGAGCACCTCGTTCCGAGGCGGCCAGCGACCGGGCAAGGGCGATCGACCCGTCCTTGGGGTGATCGACGGGGCAGAGATCGTCGGGTGTTTCCCACACCTCGGCCCCGAGCATTCGCAGGATGACTTTCTTCTCCTCGGGGACACCGTCGGGAATGGTCACGGTGACCGCCAAGCCGCTCACCGCGGCCAGCGCCGCCAGGGCGATCCCGGTGTTCCCCGAGGTGGCCTCCACGACGCCACGCTCCCCCAATAGCCCGCGCTCCATGAGCCCGGCCAACAGATAGCTGGCTGCCCGGTCTTTGATGGAGCCGAACGGGTTGAGCCATTCCAGCTTCAGGTACACCTCGCCCTGGTCCGGTGACACCACGTGGTTGAGACGCAACAAAGGGGTGGGGTTATCCACTCCCGGGAGCAAATCCCTCACATCCCGATAACGCCGCACATCTCGATCGGTGTCGAGCGAAGTGGCTGTTCTTGTTGTCATGGTCACTGTTCCTCAGTCGGGCAACGAAAAAACCCGCATCCAAATGCCGGGTGCGGGTCTGGTGTCTGCTCTTGGTTCTTGTTCAGGACATCACAACCCAACCGGCGCGGCGGCACAACAACAGGTGCAGACGCAGACGCGGTCGGTGACGTGATATGTCATTAGCCGCGATGGTAGGCGTTGTGTGCCCCTCGTCAAGACAACACACCGTTCTTGGGACCTACAGGGGTCATATCCGGACCCGTGCGTCCCAATTACGAAGAGGCGGAAGTCAATTGCTGAAGGTGAGCGAAAAGGCGGGGGCCCATCTGGTGACGACCCGGCCATAGTTCTCGCCGGCGGTGAGCATGTCGCCCTCGGCAAGGGCGTTCAGCGACTGCTGGACCAACTCGACCGACTCGTCGAAGACCAGGTCCTGCGGATCGAAGAGCTCTGACACCTCGTCGTAATCCAGCTCCAACATCGAGTCGTTGGGGAACATTCTCAGCCACTCCGAGAGCTGACCCAACTCCTCGGCAGGGCCCTGGAAGATCTGCAATCCACGAAGCACTTCGAGTACCCGCTCGACCCGATCCCGGGCCACTTCGAGGTCTACCCGATACCGGAGACGGGCCTGACCCCCGATCTCGTAGACCTCTTTGTCCTCGCTTACGAAGGCGGTGAACCAACGAACCGGGACGTGCCAGGTCGAGGTCAGCACATGCGAGCGGTGGAGGGGATGCATCTTGTGATATCGACGCAACTCATGATCGGCGAAGCGTGCGGCATCCTCCGGAATGAGCCCCGCTCCCATACCCCGAAATGCGTTGGCAAACGCGACCGTCGATTCGAGGACCCGCAGTCGGAGATTGCGAGGGCACACCAAACGGCGGCCATTCCAGTCGACCGCCCAGTCGCCATCGCCCGCGGTTTCCGAAAGAAGGCCGTAGGACCGCACGAATCCGGGCACCGGATCGTCGTCGTCGACCACTTCGGGGGTGTAAACCCTGAGGAAGGCGGTCTTGATCACGCCCCCATCCTGGCAGAGGTCGACGGGTAGTATCGAGGCACGGAGTGACACCACCCGTTTGAGAAGGAGGACCGAGCTCGATGGTATTCGAAGAGGTCGCCCGGGAGGGTCACGAACAGATCGTCTTCGGGTACGACAAAGTATCTGGCCTCAGAACGATCATCGCCATCCACTCAACGGCTCTGGGTCCCGCCCTCGGCGGGACTCGCTTTTTCCCATATGAGACGGAGGATGATGCTCTCACCGACGTTCTCCGGCTATCCGAGGGGATGAGTTACAAGGCGGCAGTGGCGGGCCTCGACCTCGGAGGCGGCAAGGCGGTCATCATCGGCGACCCCCGAACCGACAAGAGCGAACGTCTGTTTCGTGCCTTCGGGCGGATCGTCGACTCTCTCCAGGGCCGTTTCATCACCGGGGAGGACGTCGGCACCTCAACCATTGACATCGACCTGATCCGACGTGAGACCCGATGGGCTCTCGGCACCAGTGTCTTCGAAGGCGGGTCCGGTGACCCTTCACCGGTCACCGCCCGAGGCCTCTACGCCTCGGCACGAGCCGTCGCCCAGTTCCTCTGGCACGACCCCGAACTGGAGGGGCGTCGTTTCGCGGTGCAGGGTGTGGGCAAGGTTGGCTCGGCCCTCGTTCAGCTTCTGGTGGAGGCTCGGGCCGAAGTGATCGTCACCGACTCCTACGAGCCCGCAATAGAAGCCGCGGTCGAGAACTATGGCGTCAAGGGCGTGGGCCCCGATGAGATCCACGCGGTCGACTGCGATTTCTATTCGCCGTGTGCCCTCGGGGCGGGGTTGAACCCGACGACGATCCCCCGACTCAACTGTCAGGCCATCGTGGGCAGCGCCAACAACCAGCTGGCCAACCCGAGCGACGCCGATCTCCTGGAGGCGCGGGGAATCCTCTACGCCCCCGATTTCGTGGTCAACGCCGGGGGGTTGATCAACGTCTACGACGATTTGCAGGGCTACTCCAAGACCCGGGCCATGCACCGAGTGGATGCCCTCTTCGATGCCACCTTGCGCATCCTGGAGAAGGCCCAGAAGGAAAGGGTGAACCCCCACACGGCTGCGGTGAGAATGGCGGAGGAGCGAATCAGGGATATCGGCGACTTGCGGCGTTTCCGGAGAAGCGGGGACGATCGGAATTGAGTCATCGTTCTTACGGTATGGATTTCGACAGGAACCTGCACCACGGGGAGCTGGGCCTGACCGACGACCAGATGGTCGAGATCTATCGCTTGATGCTCACCGCGAGACGGGTCGACGACCGCATGTTCGCCCTACAACGCCAGGGCCGGGCCCCGTTCGTTGTCGGCTCCTCGGGTCATGAGGCGGTCCAGGTCGCTTCGGTATTCGCCCTCGATCCGGCCAAGGACTGGGTCCTCCCCTACTACCGGGACATGGGCGTAGCCCTGGCGTGGGGTTTCACCCCGGAGGAAATCTTCCTCGCGGCCTTCGCCAAGGAGGCCGATCCCATGTCGGGGGGCCGCCAGCTCCCGGGTCATTGGTCGAGCCCCGAGCTCCGGGTCTTCACTCAATCCTCGGTGATCGGGACTCAATACCCGCACGCGGTCGGGATCGCCCACGCCATCGCCACCAGAGGAGAAGATGCGGTGGTGGCCGTATATGGGGGAGAAGGGTCGACCTCGGAAGGAGACTGGCACGAGGCCATGAACTGGGCCGGGATCCGAAAGCTCCCGGTCATTTTCGTCATCGAAAACAACAACTACGCGATCTCGGTGCCGGGCGAAGAACAGGTGGCCGGGAGTCTTGTCACTCGGGCCGGTGGCTATGGATTCCCTGGAGTCGAAGTCGATGGCAACCGGACCCTCCGGGTCCTGAAGGTCATGCAGGAGGCCGTAGCCAGAGCGCGAGCCGGAGAGGGCCCCACCCTGATCGAGGCACAGACTTATCGCTACTACGCCCACACCTCCGATGACAATGACGCCCTCTATCGGAGCCGGGAAGAGGTAGAGAGGTGGCGCAAGCGTGACCCGGTGGCCAGGGTCCGCCAATACCTCATCGAGAACAGATTGCTCACCGAGGCCGAGGAGGATGCTCTCGATCACGAGGTGGTCGAGCTGCTGGCAAAGGCCGTAGAGGTGGCCGAGGCCTCACCCGCCCCGGAGGAGTCGACGTCGCGGGTGTACGCCAGGGTCATCGAGCCCGGGCCCCCGGCCACCGAGCCCGAGCCGGCACCAACAGGAGAGACGGTCAACCTGATCACCGCGATCAACCGGGCCCTCCACGAAATCTTCGAGGCCCACGATGACGTGGTCCTATTCGGTGAGGACGTGGCCCGACGCAAGGGTGGTGTGTTCAAGGCGACCCAGGACCTGACCGAGCGCTTCGGGGCCCAGCGGTGTTTCAACACCCCGATTGCCGAGTCCTCGATCATCGGAGCGGCCATCGGGATGTCGGCAGCCGGGTTCAAGGTGATCGCCGAGATCCAGTTCGCCGATTACATCCACCCAGCCTTCGACCAGATCGTCTCCGAAGCCGCCCGCGTCAGCTATCGCTCCAACGGGAAATGGAATGTTCCGATCGTGATCCGGACCCCATACGGGGCCGGGATCCACGGAGCGCTCTATCACTCCCAGTCCATCGAGGCGTTTTACACCCACGTCCCGGGCTTGAAGGTCGTAGTCCCGTCCACCCCCGCCGATGTCAAGGGGCTCCTGTTCACCGCGGTCGAGGACCCCGATCCCGTGCTCTTCCTGGAGCCGAAGAAGCTCTACCGGCTTGCCAAGGGCCCCTACCCCGAAGGGGACTACCGGGTGCCCTTGGGGAGAGCCGTGATACGTCACCAGGGATCGGACCTCACCATCATCGCCTATGGGGCCATGGCTCACTTCGCGATGGAGGCCGTTCCCGTTCTCGAAGAGTTGGGGATCAGCCCCGAGGTGATCGACCTACGCAGTCTCAAGCCGCTCGATTGGCCGACGATCGAGGAGTCGATCAAGAAGACGTCGAAGGCACTCATTGTCTACGAGGACGTCGAGTTCGGGGGATACGGGGCCGAGCTCGCCGCCCAGATCGCCGACAAGGGGTTCGAATGGCTCGACGCCCCGGTTCGCAGATACGCCCTGCCCGATGTCCCCGCCATGCCCTACGCCGGGTCGCTGGAGAATCAGCTCTATCCCACCCCTGAGGGAATCGTCCGCCACGCCCAGGATCTGGCGAAGTATTAGGCGCCCTGTGGGCGCCGTATTCCGTTTTCCGTAATCCGTTATCCGTCTGAACTCTTTACTGAGAACGGAGAACGGACAACGGTCGTACACCTATTGTCGTTGAACATTGTCCTTGCTATCGCATCTCTCGCACCTGACAGGCGAGGCCTTCACCAACCTGGGGTTTCCCGGCGCACTCGGGGAGGTCGGGCCCTCGCAACGCCCCGAGTTGGCCCAGTTCCAGTGCAATGGGGCGATGAGCGCGGCCAAGATCTCAGGCCGGCCGCCGGGGGAGATCGCGGCCGAGGTGGCCAGCCTCCTCGGCACCAACGACGAGATCGCACGGGCAGAGGTAGCGCCTCCCGGCTTCATCAATCTCACCTTGACCGACGCCGCGCTGGCGCGTTGGGCCGGCCGCTCCGCCGGCGACGACCAACTGGGATACCCGGTGACGGAGACCCCGGAGAACGTGGTGGTGGACTACGCCGGGCCCAACGTCTCCAAGGCGATGCACGTCGGGCACCTCCGGGCGACCATCATCGGTGACTCGCTGGCCCGTCTCTTCAGCTTCGCCGGGCACCAGGTGATACGCGACCCCCATTTCGGCGACTGGGGCTTCAACATGGGCTTGCTCATCGCCGCCATCGAAGAAACCCACCCCGACCTCCCCTACTTCGACTCCCAAATCTCGGAGCACCCGGAGCAGTCGCCGGTCACCCTCGACGACCTGGAGCGGCTCTATCCCGAAGCCTCGGCGCGGGCCCGCGCCGACGCTGCCTTCGCCGACACCGCCCGGGAGGCCACGGTCCGCCTCCAGCAGGGCGATCCGGGGTACCTGGCCCTGTGGCGGCACATGAAATACGCCTCCGAGGTGGCCCAGCGCCAGGACTTCGCTGCCCTGGGCGTGAATTTCGACCTCTGGTACGGGGAGTCGGACGTCCGGGACCGGATCGCACCCTTGGTCGCCTCCCTGGTCGACTCCGGGGTCGCCGAGGAGTCGGAGGGCGCACTTGTCATCCGGGTCGCGGAGGAAGGCGACAAACGGGACATCCCACCTTTGATCCTGGAGTCGTCGCTCGGCGGCGCCCTTTACAGCACCACCGACCTGGCCACCATCGAGATGCGGATCGAGGAGCTTCACGCCGATCTGATCCTCTACGTGGTTGACAAGCGTCAATCAGACCATTTCCTCCAACTGTTCAGGGCGGCGCACAAGGCGGGGATGATCCCGGCCGGAACCACGTTGGAGCACATCTGGTTCGGCACGATGAACGGCCCCGACGGCAAGCCGTTCAAGACCCGGGAGGGAGGGTTGGTGCGTCTCGCCGACGTAATCGAGATGCTTACCGACTCCGCCCGTCGCCGACTGGACGAGGCACATCTGGCCGAGGAGTACCCCGCCGAGGAAAGGGAGCGGATCGCATCCCTGATTGGCATTGCCGCCCTCAAGTTCGGAGACCTGATCAACAACCGGGTTTCGGACTACGTGTTCGATCTCGACCGTTTCAGCTCATTCGAGGGGAAGACCGGGCCCTATCTCCAGTACGCGGCAGTGCGCATCAAATCGATCCTGCGCAAGGCTGCAGACGCCGGGCTGAGCCAGGGTGACATCTCCCCGCCCGAGGTCGGCGTCGAGCGCGACCTGATGCTCGACCTGTTGCGACTCCCCGAGGTGATCCAGCGGACGATCGACCTTCGCTCTCCCAACCACGTTGCGGAGTTCGCCTATGGGGTGGCCGGGCGCTTCAACCGCTTTTATGACACCTGTCACATCCTCTCCGAGCCCGACCCGGCGCGACAGGCGTCGTGGCTGGCGTTGTCCGGCTGGGCACTGCGGGCGCTAGAGCGGCTGCTCGACCTGTTGGGGATCGAGATCCCCGACCGGATGTAGCCATGGGCTTCACGTTGCGCCCCGCACGCCAGGACGACGTGCCCAGGATCGAGCCCTGGACTCGTGACACCTTCACCTGGGGCGACTATGTCGGTGAGGCCCTCCCGGCGTGGATCGCCGACGAGTCCTCGCTGGTGGTGGTCTGTGTCGACGAGGGTGACCACCCTATGGCGATGTCACGGGCCGAGATGCTGTCCCCGACCGAGGGATGGTTGAGCGCGGCCAGGGTCCATCCCGATCATCGGAGGGCCGGGATGGGAGCGGCCATGAACGACTATGGGGTCCAATGGGCGAAAGATCACGGGGCACAGATCGTCCGATTGGTGGTCGAGGAGGAGAACCGGCCCGCCAGGGCGCAAGTTGAAAAACTCGGCTATCGCAACACCTGCGTCTGGATCCTGGGGAGCGCCGACACTCCGAAAGGGCCATTGCCCCGGGAGCGAGACCGGCTTCACCCCGCATCGGGTGCTGACGCCGACGCCGGCTGGCTGTTGTGGTTGGGGAGCGAGCTGGCCCGGTCCGGCCGCGAGCTGTACCCGGGACATTGGCGGTGGCGTAAAGCCCATCGCCGCGATCTCGACCAACCAGTCAACGACCACCATCTGTTCCAGGGTGCGGCCGGCTGGGTGGTGGCCGTCCCTGACCAGGACTCACTCGCTATCCGATGGATGGTCACCGACCCCGCCGACGGTCCCGCCCTGCTCGAGGGTGTCGCCGAGGTCGCCCGTCAGCTGGAGATGGCAAGAATCGAGGTCTATATCCCGGAGACACCGTGGAGTGGCGAGGCGTTGATCAGGGAAGGATTCACCACACGGCGGCTGCTGATCTACGCCAAGAGCCTGTAGACCTCAAACGAAGATGGCCATGGTGGCGACAGCCCACACCACGAATAGACAGGGGATCTCGGCCTGCCCCAGCCAGGGCGGGGCGTTCGGCGCCCAACGGATCAGCAGCGAGAGCGGCACCCCGACGAGGGGCATCACCACCATGCCGGCGATTCCCACCGCCCGCAACCCTTCGGCTCCCTTGTGCAGGGGCGCGGGAAGGTCTTCGAGAACGCCACTGATGAGCCAGTAGGCCGCCAAGGCGGCAAAGCCCACCAGAAACACTGCCACGGTGCGGCCGATCCCAATCTCCCAGAGCTGGAAGCCGATTAGTTTCCGGCCCCGGCCCAGTGGGCCCTCGGATGCGACACCGAGACAGAAGAGGCCGATGACGGCCAGGATCAGAGCCGAGGCGAGCATGGCACCGGTCGACAGCTCTTGAACCACGTTGACGATCTCGAAGCCGGCGAGCAGGACTGCGATCGAGAGGCCAACGAGAAGACTCCCCAGGACCATCAGCCCAACGTCGAGCATGGTGCCGAAGGCGCCGTAGCCGAGGATGGCGTAACGCTTGACCAGTTCCAGGGGGTCGGTCCGACTGGCGCTTTCGGTCAACGTGACTCCTCCACGGCGGCGACGATACCGCCCAGCCTTTCTCGTTTGATGGCTTGCAAATACCACTCGATGGGGTGGGCGATCTCAAACCCGTCACCGAGTGCGCTCCGCAGTTGCATCTCGCAACCCGGGTTGGCCGACGCCACTCTCTTCACCCCGGTTGAACGAATCTGGGCCGCCTTTCGGTTTCCGAGCTCTTGAGAGGCCTCGGGTTGGAGGATGGTGTAGAGACCGGCCGCCCCACAGCACATGCCGGTCGGGTCTACTTCCACTACCTCGTACCCGGCGGCCTCGACGATCAGCCTCGGCTCCGCCGTCACCTTTTGGGCGTGACGAAGATGACATGGGTCCTGCACCCCCATGGGGCCCGAAGCCGATGACACCTTGGGCAGCAAACCCCGCTCGATCGCAGCGGCCACCGCCACCGTCACGTCCCACGCGGTTGACCCAATCCCCTCTCCTCCGTCCGCCCAGTGGCCATAATCGCGAAGGTGTGCGGAACAGCCTGCCGCGGTAGCCACCACCAGGTCGTACCCACTCAACACCGGGGTATTGCGCCCGGCGAGCTGATGGGCCTCCGACGCCTTGCCATCGTGGGCCGCCAGCGCGCCGCAGCAGGTCTGACCCTCCGGCACCTCAACCCGATACCCGGCCATCTCCAGCAGCTCGATGGCGGCGTGGTTCACCGGCTGGAACCACTGGTCCTGGATACACCCGGCGAGCAGCGCCACCCTTCCGCTCCGCCCGTCACCCCCCACGTGCCCGACCACCGAGCCGGGCCGGCCCCGCAGCTCACGCATCCCCGCTGACAACCGGCGCCACCGCTTGGGGGCCACCCGGATCGCCCCGGTCATTTGCGCCAGGCTGAGGGCCCCGGTCCCCAAGCCGAGTGACCGTCGGGAGCCGAGCACCGAGCCCAGCAAGAACGACCTGATGCGGTGGGACATCGATGGTCGTTGGGCCACGATCTCGGCCCGGGTGCCTTCCAGCGCTCGCCCATAGGGCACCAGACCGGGGCACACCGGTTCGCAGGCGCGACACCCGAGACAGAAGTCGATGATGCGTTCGAAGGCGGCGTCGATCTCGAACACTCCTTCGTGGACCGCGCTCATGGCGTGCAATCGGCCGCGGGGCGAGGCGGTCTCCCGGCCGGTTAGACGGAAAGTGGGGCAATGGGGCAGGCAGAGACCACATTGCACACATGCGTTCAACTCGTCACTCGTTGGATGCTCAGTGGTGACCCAACCCATCAGATGCCACCTGGGAGCCGACCCGGGTTGATCACCCGCGCCGGATCGAACTGAGCGATGAGACGCCGTTGGATCTCGAGGCTTACCGGTGCCGCACCCCAGGGGTCGAAATCGGCGAGTGACCCCGCCGGGGAATCGACAACCACCAGACGACCAGCATTGGATTCGGCCCACGCTCTCAGCTCGACGGCGCCCGCCACATCGTCAGAGGAGAGGCGGACCTCACCGACGTTGTGAATCGCCAGGTATCTCCACGAGACGGGCAGCTGAGAAATCGCAGAAGCTGTCAATGCGGGAGGCACCCGAAGCGACCAGCGGAACAGCCCCTCGGGATCGGTCGGCCAGGCGTGGCCGGGGGTGACCTGACCACCGAGTTTGGCGACCCCGGCCTCCACGTCCTCTCTGATTCCCCAGAGGAACACCCGGGTGACCCCGTCGCTCTCGGTCACGGCCAGGGGGCGGGACAACAGGTCGACACGTACCGGATCGGTCACGGTGGCCTTGGCCGGCGGGACCGGCCACAGCTTGAGACACACGGACACCAAAACGCCGAGGGCGCCGAAGGCTCCCACCACGAGCCGCGACAGGTCGTAGCCGGAGACGTTCTTGACCACCCGTCCTCCGGCCCGCACCCGCCGGCCGTCCCCGGTCACCATGATCACTTCGAGCAGCCGCTCCCGGGTGCCGAGAAGGCGGCCTCGCTTCAGGGAAGAGACTCCCGCCGAGACCACCCCGCCGATGGTCGCCGCCCCCGGATACTCGGGCATCACCGCGGTTTGATTTCGCTCGCCCAGCATCTCCTCGAACCTCGCCACCGGTGTCCCTGATCCGATTGTGAGCGTGAGATCATCGGGCTCCCAGGCCTCCACGGCGTCGAGACGGCTGGTCAGCAGCACAAGGTCTGGTGTCTCCGGCCGGCCGTAGCCCTGATGCGATCCGCCACCCCACACCTGCACCTTGAGCCGGTGCTCCGTGGCGAAGCGGAGGATGGTTGCGACCTCCTCCAAAGAAGTCGGGGCGAGACCGATGGCCGTATCGGGCCCTGAGGGAACCTCGACCTCCATGCGCCGGATCGTGCCCGGGATGGAGCCGGGGACCGTGGTCAAACCCAGGCCCCCTCGGGGATCTCCTTGCGCCCCCCACCGAAATCGAAGCAGAGAGAGCCCTGGGGCAGCACTTTGGAGGGGTTGAATGTCCCCTTCGGATCGAAGGCCTCCTTGAGTCGGGCCTGGGCGTCGAGATCGAGCTCGGCGAAGTTCATCCTCATCAGGTCTCGTTTCTCGACACCTATGCCGTGCTCACCCGACAGGGCGCCACCGTTTCGAATGCACACGGCGACGATCTCATCCCCGGCCTGGCGGACCTTCTCCGCCGCCACCGGATCCGAAGAATCGAAGGCGATCAAAGGATGAAGGTTGCCGTCCCCGGCGTGGAACACATTGACCAGGAGGAGCCCGTGGCGGTCGGCGATCTCGTAGACCTCGCGCATCGTCTCCACCAGACGGGTCCTGGGAACCACGGTGTCGTGGAGGTAATAGTCGGGCGCCAGTTGGGCGACGGCTCCGAAGGCCGACTTCCGACCCTTCCACAACAGCTGGCGCTCGGCTTCGGTCGATGCCACCCGTATGACCTGGGAACGGCGGCCGATCGCGACCTCACGGATGAGCTGAGCCTCGGCCTCCACCCCGGCGGTCTCACCCACCACCTCGACAAGGAGAATGGCCGCCCGATCGGTGGGGAGACCGGCTTGAAGCCAGTTCTCGACGGCCTGCATCATCCGCTGGTCCATCATCTCCAGGGCCGCCGGCACGCAACCGGCGGCGATGATATCCGAGACCGTGCCGCAGGCGTCCTCCACCAGGTCGAAGTCGATCAGCAGCGTCCTGACGTCAGGGTCGACCGGGATCAGCCGCACCAGTGCCCTGGTCACCACACCGAGAGTGCCCTCCGAGCCGACGATGAGACCCTTGAGATCGAGACCTGGGGTGTCGGGCGCCAGCCCGCCGAGAACCACGATCTCGCCGCCGGCGAGGACGACTTCGAGGCCCAGGGTGTGGCTGGTGGTGCTGCCCTCGGCCAGACAATGGGGGCCGCCGCTGTTGTTGGCGACATTGCCACCGATGGTGCAGGCCGACTGTGACGAGGGATCGGGGGCGAACTGGAGACCGAAGGGAGCGGCGGCGAGGGTGAGATCGAGGTTGATGACCCCGGCACCCACCCAGGCCGACCTGTTCTCCGGATCGATATCCACGGAGTCGAGGGAGGTAGTCGACAGCACGATCCCACCTTCGGTTGGGCTGGCCCCGGCGGTGAGGCCGGTTCCCGCACCCCGCGCCACCACCGGCACTTGGTGGGCTTCGGCCAGCTTCACGATCTCCGCCACTTCCTCGGTCGATCGGGGGAACACCACGCAGTTGGGGTGACCGCGAACCAGTGACGAGGCGTCCTTGGAGTACACATAGAGCTCGACCGGTTCATGAAGCACCCGGTCGGCGCCGAGAAGCTGCTCGAGATCGGAGATCAGCGACATCGCAGGAAACGATAGGGGCAAAATGGGTTGTCCCCCTGCGGAGCGGGGGGCTAGGCCCTCCCCCAGCCACCCCCACCGGGGGTGAGGACCACCAGCCGGTCGCCCGGCTCCACCTCGACCGTCGTCTTACCGGGAAGCCGGGCCCAGTCCCCGTCGCGCACCAACCAATCCTCACCAGGCTCTCCGGGCTCGCCTCCGGCCAGGCCCCACGGCCGGTTGCGTCTCCGTTCCCCCATCAGCGACAGTGTGGCGGCAGTCTTGAAGACGATCTCGCGCTGTATGCCCTCGCCCCCGGGAAAGCGCCCGGCACCGCCACTTCCCCGGCGCAGGGTGTACTTCTCCACCCGAAACGGATAGTGGGTGTCCAGCGATTCGATGGGCGTGTTCTCGGTGTTGGTCATCCCGGTGTGGATTCCCGATTGCCCGGGTTTCCCCGGACGGCCTCCCTGACCACCCCCCACCGTCTCGTAGTAGGCAAAGTCGTCATTTCCGATCAGGACGTTGTTCATGGTGCCCTGGGAGGCGGCGGGAACCCGATCCGGTGCCGCTTGGGCCAGCGCCCCGAGCAGGACATCCGCGATCCGCTGCGAGGTCTCGACATTGCCGGCAGCAACCGCCGCGGGAAAACGGGCATTGACGATGGTCCCCTGGGGCGCGATGAGGCTGAGCGGCCGATAACAGCCCCCGTTTGCCGGAATCGTGGGGTCGGTAGCCACCCGCACCGCGTAGTAGAGACAGGATCGGGTGACCGCCTCCACCGCGTTGAAGTTGGCCGCGACCTGGTCGTCGCTCCCGGTGAAGTCGGCGGTCAGGGTCTGGTAGTCGATGGTGACCCGGACCCTGATCGCCACGTCGCGGTCACCGTGCTCCATATAGTCCTCGAACTCGAAGACTCCATCGGGAAGAGCCGACAGCGCCGCCCTCATCCTTCGTTCGCCGTAGTCGAGGAGGGCGGAGGCAACGACCGAGAACCTCTCCTTTCCCTCGATCTCCACCAACTCCTGGAGACGTCTCGCTCCCACCGCGTTGGCGCCGATCTGGGCTGCCAGGTCACCCCGCCGTTCCCACGGGGTTCGCGAAGCCGCCACGAACGGCTCGCTGAAGCCCTCGACCCAACGGTCGGCGGACACAGCAAGCGTCGGCGGCACTCGATGCCCCTCCTGATCGACCGTCACCGCATGCGCCGGCATCGAGCCGGGCGCCTCACCTCCGACGTCGGCGTGATGGGCCCGGTTGGCCACCCAACCCACGTGCTCCCCTTCAACGAAGACCGGGGCCACCAAGGTGAGGTCGTTGAGGTGGGTGCCTCCGGCGAAAGGGTCGTTGACCGCGTACTGAGCTCCGGGCTCGGGGCCAAACCGCCGGAGACAGGCGGCCACCGACTCGGGCATCGAGCCGAGATGGACCGGGATGTGCTCGGCTTGGGCCAGCATCTCGCCATCGGCGGTGAAGATCGCAGCCGAACAGTCGGCTCGCTCCTTGATGTTCGGCGACAGGGACGTGTGACGGAGCACGACTCCCATCTCGTCGGCCACAGCCGCAGCCCGGTTGCGGGCGACCTCGAGGGTGATGGCGTCGATCGTGGTCAATCTGCGAAAGTTGTCCGTGTAGGCAGCAAATGAGGTGGAGCAATCATGGCCGGATCCGAGAATGATCGTCGCATCGATTACATCGAGATGGGGGTTGTCGACATCGAGCGCTCGAAAGCTTTCTATGGCAACGCGTTCGGCTGGACATTCAAAGACTACGGACCGGAATACTGCGAGTTCTCAGATGGACGGCTGACTGGAGGCTTCACGACGGGAACGGAGCCGAAGCCAGGAGGCCCGCTGGTCATTCTCTACGGTGACGATCTCGTCGACCTCCAGGGTCGGGTTCAAGACGCCGGCGGCCGGATCGCGATGCCGATCTACGGCTTCCCAGGCGGTCAACGATTCCATTTCCTCGATCCCGACGGCTATGAGCTGGCGATCTGGTCCAAGTCCGAGGAATAGCCCTCAGCGCACCAAATGCCCGATGTGCTTGGTCGCCTCCCGAAAGCTGAGGCCGGACAACCGGTCACGGTGACCCTCGACGAACCGGGCAACTGCGTGAGGATCGGTCTTGGCGTAGTCCCGCAACGCCCATCCAATCGCCTTTCGGATGAAGAAGTCCTGCTCGTCGAGGCGGGCGGCACAGAACGAGAAGAGACGCGCGGCGTCGGTCTTGTCCTTGGCCCCAACCTGACAGATGATGGCACTGCGTCGCAGCCAGAGATCGGGATCATCGACCCAGCTGTCCACCTCCGGCCAGACCTCCTCCGGATGCCGGATCACGAGCCGGCGGATGAGATGGGTGGCGACGGCATCGACCAGATCCCACCAGGCCCCTTCCACGATGAGACGGCGGTAAAGCGGAAGCGACGCAGGCTCGACAAACCTCGAATAGTGCTGGGCAACCCCCAGCGCCAGATACTTCTCCTCTCGATGGGGCAGATCCCAGAGCCCCAGGACCAGGGCCTCGTACTCGTCGCGGTCGGCGGGATGGAAGTCCCGAACCAGAGTTCTCAGGATCATGGACCGTGCGGCCGTCTGCACCCCATAGAAGGGCATCTCGGTCTTCATATAGGCCTGCATCCCCGCCGTCTTCTCCGGCTGGGCATGTTCGGCGAGTGCGGCGGAGGCGAAGACCAGGGCCCGTTCGACGAGGTCGCTCAAAGACTGATCTCCAGGGTGCCATCGTCGTGGACCAGCATCCGGTCCTCGGGTTCGAGCAGAGTCACGGAGTCCCGTTCGGTGATGAGCGCCGGGCCCTGGGTCTCGAACCCGACGGGGAGGTCGGCGCGGTTCCAAACCGCCCGGCCCTCCCCGGTGCTCAACACCGGCTCTGGTCTTCGATCCACAGACCTTCGCGGCAGCTCATCCCAGCTCAGCGAGGCGTTGCCGGTCACTTCGGCGTGCAGGTCGACCAGTTCGATCGGCTCGCCCGTGCGATCGAACCCGAAATGGGTGCGATGGGCCTCCTCGAACAAGGCACGAAGCCGGCCCCAGTCCGGATCGGCCAGCACCGTGAGCTCATGGGATTGACCGACATAGCGCATTGCGGCGTGCGCCAGGGCTTCCCCCTTGCCCGGGATCTGCATCTCGTCGAAGGCTGACCGGGCTTGCGCCTTCATCTCCCTCACCAATTGGGGGAGCCGTCCCGATCCTTCCTCGAGAAGCACGGTCCTCGCCACGTCGGCCCGTGGTCGCGCCAGCAGCAACCCGAGTGCGGAAAACACACCGGACAACGGGGGGATCAGAACCGTGCGCATCCCCAACCGTCGGGCGAGCCGGACGGCATGGAGCCCGCCCGCACCACCGAACGCCACCAACACCGACTCCCGCGGGTCAGAGCCTTCCTCCACCGAAACCGCTCGAACCGCCCGCTCCATGTGGGAGTCGACGACATCGACCACCCCGCGTGCTGTCGCGTCGAGATCGAGACCGATTTCACGGCCCAACCCCGTCAGGGCCCCGGCAGCGGCGGCGGCATCGAGGGGCACCGACCCTGCCAAAGCCAGATCGGAAGGAATCAACCCGAGGACCACGTCGGCGTCGGTGACGGTCGGAACGCTTCCTCCTCGACCGTATGCCACCGGGCCGGGAACGGCTCCAGCAGACCGGGGCCCGACCCTGAGTGCGCCGCCCTCGTCCCTCCAGGCGACGCTTCCCCCGCCGGCGCCGATGGTGTTGACCGGGAGCGACGGCACCCGATTGATCCGTCCCGCCACCCTCCTCCCTACCCCAACCAGCGCCTCGCCATCGGTAATCCGGCACACGTCGGTGGAGGTGCCACCCATGTCGAAGCTGATGGCCGAGCGGTGGCCCTTGGCCCGAGCGATTTCGGCGGCCGCCACCGCTCCCGCGGCCGGGCCGGACAGCACCAAACGCCCGGCCAGCATGGAGGCCGCCTCGAAGGGAAGGAGACCACCGGCGGAGGTCATGACAAAACGGCTAGGGGTCGCCAAACCGGCTCCCAGACGCCGGAGATAGCCCGACACCTCGGGCGAGAGATAGGCGTTGAGAACTGTGGTGGCGATCCGCTCGTACTCCCTGAACTCCGGCGAAACCCGGGCCCCGGCGGACACCGGCACTCCCAGGTGGTCCCCAATGATCGAAGCCAGCATCAACTCTTTCGCAGGGTCGGTGTACGAGCGAACCAGTGCCACTGCAACCGCTTCCGGTTCAAGAGCTTCGAGCTTCTCCAGTATCTCCTCCGGCGACCCGCCGGCTCCGACCCGGAGTCGGGCAGGGACCAACGGGGTGGGACGGTCGGCGAACGGGTCATACAAAGACGGCCGAGCCTGTCGACCGATCTCGATCAGGTCCTCGAAGCCCTCCGAGGTGACCAAAGCAACCCGGGCTCCCCGTTCCTCGAGAAGGGCATTGGTGCCGGCGGTGGTCCCATGGAGAAACCGAAAGTCGGGGCCCAGATCCAGATCGGCCAGCGCCCTCATGACGCCAATCGACTGATCCGGTGTGGTGGGGGTCTTTCCTCCGATCAGGGTCTCCCCATCGAAGGCCACGACATCGGTGAAGGTGCCTCCAACATCCACGCCGACCGTGGAGGGCACCCGATTAGCCTCGGAGACCCATGCCGGTGAGTGTTTCCCCAACGCCAAATCCGAACGCAGCCAAGTTCTCGGTCGGACAAGCGGTCGGGGGCCCGGCCACCTTCGTAGCCGGCTCCAATCCTGACGATCCGCTGGCCGCAGCCTTGTTGGCCATATCGGGGGTGACCAGCATCTTCATGACCGCCGACTTCGTCACCATCTCCAAGACTCCCGACTCCTCGTGGGAATCGATCATTCCCGAGGCGTCGGCGATCCTAGAAGGCAGATTCGGCGACTGATCAGGGCACGGTCACCGTGGTGGGACGAGAAACACCGTCAGGCCCCGGAGCCACTACGACAACCTTCCACCCGCCGGCTGACTCCTGGACCCCGCCCAGAACCTCGGTTCCACCTGACGATGCCAGAGCCGCCTGCTGGATCTCCGCCGGGACCTCGACCAGCGTCAACGGTTCCTGCGAGGGAGGGGTCACCGGGCTCAGGGTGGGGGGTAGGACCACCCGCGAACCGGTGTCATCTACCGTTATCTCGACCGTCGCCAGCATTGGCGACAGACGTCGATAGGCCTCCTCACCCTGGGCCACCAGGGAACGGACCAGCACCCCGACCCGGTATCGAAGTGGTGCGGTTTCCTCCACCGACACCGTTCGCACCCACTCGACGAAGACCCTTGTCGACTCGGGGGCGGCCGGGACCGGAATCCCCGCCGGGAGCAGCGAACCGAGCGTCGCCCTGCTCTCCTCGGAGCCGTCCACCCCTATGTACTCCGCAACGAACCACTCGGCGTGAGCAGTTGCCTGATCGAGCAGACGCTCGGGGTCGATGGCGTAGAGATCAGCCTCGGCCACCACGGTCGGGCTGCTCGGGGTCGGGATCGGCAGCGGTGCCACCGTGGCAACCGGTTCGGCGACAACGGTGGATACCACCCCCGCCGATGGCTCTATCGTGACCGCCGTCGATCGGTTGCTCATGAATGAGTAGGCGAGCGCACCGAGCACGATTGCCCCGGCCACGGCGATCATCCACCATTGCCGATCCCCACCCTTCCGTTCCAGCGTCTCCCACGGGATCCGCTCGTAAACCTCGTTTCTCTCCCTCTCCATGGTCTCGAACCTATGGAGACCGCATCACCCTTTCAAGAGAGTCGTGTTCCAGGCCGAACCACCTCAACCCGGCAACCAGAGGGGTTGAAGCTATCGTTTCGCCGGTCATGGCTGTCAACCCCGACCCGAAACCGGGCCGTTGGATCCTCCCGCTGGTCATCCTCGGGATGATCGCATTCACCTATTTCTTCGTGAGTTCGTTGCCCGAGGGCTCCCCAACCACCACCCTCAACCTGGCCACCACCACCACAGTGGAAGGTGCCGGCACCACCTTGCCGGACACCGGGACCACGGTTCCCGACGCAGCACAGGCATATCTCGACGAGTTGGACGCCATCAATGCCGAGCTCCAACTGTTGGTGACCGAGATGGTCACTGTGAATCAAGGCTTCGACGCCGATCCGCGGACTGTCGAGATCCGCGACGCCGAGTCGAGGTTTGAGGCGGTGGCAACCGATACCCAAGTCCTAGCCGACCGCGTCGGGGCTCTGACCGTCCCTGTAGGGCTCGAGACGAACCAGCAAGCTCTCGTCTCGGCCATCGATTTCTGCGCCGGAGCTGCTCAGGACGCCCTCGATGGGATTCGCTCGACCGACACCGGAGAACTGAGGAACGCCGCGGTCGAGGTCTACACCAGCTCAGCCGCCGACTTCGACACCGAAGTCCAGAACGCCAAGAACGCCGCCGGCGCCACCCCCGGCGCCTGATGGCTGTCGAGTTCCGGGCCATCGAGCCCGACGAGTACTCCGAACTGGTTCGGACGATGGGTTTTGTCTACGGGTTCGACCCGCCCGAGGACGACCATTTCCGTCATGTGCTTCCCCTGGAACGCACAGTTGTCGGTTTCGACGGGTCCAGGATAGTGAGCACCGCCGCCGCGTTCTCCCTCGATATGACGGTCCCTGGGGCAACGGTCAGATGCGGGGGAACGACGATCGTCGGGGTGGCGCCCACTCATCGCCGCCAGGGGCTGCTGAGGGAAATGATGCGGAGTCATCTCGACGAGGTGCTGAGTCAAGAGGAGCCGATCGCCGCCCTCTGGGCTTCGGATAGTGCGATCTATGGAAGGTTTGGATACGGTCCGGCGGCGATCTCCTACGACGTGAGCGTCGGACGCGAGCATGTCGGGTTCCACCGTTTGGCCCCTGAGCCCGCGCCGGTCCGCGTGATCGACTCCGACGATGCCCAAACGCTTCTTCCCCCCTTCTACGACGGCCTGCGCACCTCGACACCGAGTTTCTTCGCTCGCTCCCCGGTCTGGTGGGAGCATCGGGCTCTCGCCGACCCCGAGGCCCGCCGGAGCGGTTCCACCGCCTATCGGTTCGGTGTCGTCGACGGTGACGATGGCCTCTCCGGCTATGTCCAGTACCGCATCAAGAGCGACTGGGACGATGGCCACGGTGCAGGGAAAGTGACCGTGAAAGACCTCTTCGGCACCACGCCGGAGTCGTGGGCAGGGCTGTGGAGCTTCGTCCTCAACCACGACCTGATCGCCGAGACCAAGGCCAATCATCGCTCGGGTCAGGATCCACTGTTCGACCTTCTCGCCGGGACCCGACGCGCCAGCGCACAGAGGTTCGACGGCCTCTGGGTTCGGGTCATGGACGTGCCCCGTGCCTTGGAGGCGCGCTCCTATTCGGCCCCGGTCGACATAGTCCTGGAGGTTCACGATCCACTGGGGGACCTGGATGGCAGGTACCGCCTCGTGGCGTCACCAGAGGGCGCCGAGTGTCAACGAACGGACGCCGAGGCGTCAATCAGTCTCGACGCTGAAGACCTCGGGGCGATCTATCTGGGGCGATCCCACTTGAGACCACTGTCGAGGATCGGACGGGTTCAAGGCGACGTCGAGTCCCTGGCTTCTGCCGACGCCGCCTTCACCTGGGACCCCCAGCCCTGGTGCCCCGAGGTGTTCTAGAAAGGGCTGCTCGCGTGGGCGCGGCGGTGTTCCGTGTGCAACCACCCACCCCTACGGTGGCTGAGTGCGCACAAGATCTGGTCAGTCGAAGGTGTGTGCATCTGATCACCGCCAAGGTGGTACAGCGCACACACGATTCTCCGGATTAGATGTCGTAGTACAGATGGAACTCGTAGGGGTGGGGCCGCAACCGCACCGGGTCGACCTCGTGCTCGATCTTGTAGTCGATCCAGGCCCGGATCAACCCCTCGGTGAACACCCCACCGGCCAGCAGGAACTCGTGGTCGTCCTCCAGGGCCTTGAGGGCCTCGGGGAGACTCCCCGGGACCGAGGGCAGACCGGCCAGCTCGGCCGGTGGCAGGTCGTAGATGTCCTTGTCCACCGGGTCATGGGGCTCGATCCGGTTCTGCACCCCGTCCAGACCGGCGAGCAACATCGCGGCGAACGACAGATACGGGTTGCAGGCCGGGTCGGGGCAGCGGAACTCGAGACGTTTGGCCGCCGGCGCCTGGGAGTACTGCGGGATGCGTATCGCCGCCGAACGGTTTCGGCTGGAGTACACCAGATTCACGGGGGCCTCATAGCCCGGCACCAGACGGTGGTAGGAGTTCGTGGTCGGGGCGGCAAAGGCGAGGATCGGAGCGGCATGCTTCAAAAGGCCGCCTATGTACCACCGGGCCATGTCGGACAGGCCGGCGTAACCGGCCTCATCAAAGAACAGCGGAGTGTCGCCGTTCCACAGCGACTGATGGGTGTGCATCCCCGAGCCGTTGTCCTCGAATATGGGCTTGGGCATGAAGGTGACCGTCCTGCCATCCGCCCAGGCCGTGTTCTTCACGATGTACTTGTAGAGGGTCACATTGTCCGCGGCGCGCAGCAGGGTGTCGTAACGCATGTCGATTTCGGCCTGCCCCGCGGTGCCCACCTCGTGGTGCTGAACCTCGATCTGGATGCCTGCCGCCTCGAGGTTGGCCGTCATCTCCGAGCGCAGGTCCTGGAAATGGTCCGTGGGTGGCACCGGGAAGTAGCCCTCTTTGTATCTGGGCTTGTGGCCGAGGTTGCCACCCTCCTCGTATTCCCCGGTGTTCCACGAGCCCTCGATGGAGTCGACGTAGTAGAAGCCCGAGTACTGGTTCTGCCCGTAACGGACGTCGTCGAAGATGTAGAACTCGACTTCGGGCCCCCAGTAGGAGGTATCGGCGATGCCGGTGCTCTTCAGATACTCCTCGGCCTTCTTCGCCACATAGCGGGGGTCGCGGTCATAGGGAGCGCCGGTCACCGGATCGTTGACGAAGCAATAGAGGATGAGCGTCTTCCGCTCCCGGAAGACGTCGTCCACCGCGGTGGTCGGGTCAGGAATCAGGATCATGTCGGACTCCTGAATCTGCTGGAAGCCACGGATCGACGAGCCGTCGAACCCGAAACCGGCCTCGAAGGAGCCCTCCGTCAGCTCGCGGGCAGGGACGGTGAAATGCTGGACCTGGCCCGGCAGGTCACAGAATCGAAGATCAATGAACTCGTACCCCTCGTCTTCGACGAGGGACAAGACGTCGCCTGGCGTCTTGGTCACAGCGCCTCCTTCGGTTGCGTCAATGGTGGACTGATGCGTTCTACCGGTGACGGGTTTCTCGGCCGTTGCTGGAATGTGAACACTGTGTTTCGGGAAGGACCCAGGGCGTCGCTCTGGGTCCGTACCAAGTGCTTAGTACCAGGTACCAAGTACCGGCGACCCCCGGTCGCCACTACCGTCCGGACACGTCATGCCAGCCACCGTAGTCTTGGGTGCCCAGTGGGGTGACGAGGGAAAGGGTCGGGTTGTCGACTATTTCGCCGAGAAGGCCGACTTCGTCGTCCGTTTCCAGGGTGGGAACAACGCTGGGCACACCATCGTCGTCGGTGACCAGCGTCTCGCGCTGTCGCTGATCCCCTCCGGGATCCTCTACCCGCATTGCACCCCGGTCATCGCCTCGGGGACGGTCATCGACCCCAAGGTACTGCTAGAGGAGATGGAGATGGTGGCGAGCAGGGGGCTCGACCCTTCCCGGGTCCGGATCTCGTCCAATGCCCATCTGATCATGCCCTATCACCGCAAGCTGGATGCGATGATCGAGCGTTACCTGGGAAAGAACCAGATCGGCACCACCAAGCGGGGAATCGGCCCCGCCTACACCGACAAGTACGCCCGGGTCGGGATCCGGGTCCAGGACCTGTTCGACGCCAAAATCTTCCGGGAGAAGGTGGAAGCTGCCCTCGACGAGAAGAACCGTCTCCTCCCCAGGATCTACAACAGCTTGCCGATGGACCCCGACGAGATCGTGACCGAGTACCTCGGTTACGCCGAACGGCTGAGGCCACATGTGGCCGACACCTCCCTGTTGATCTGGGAGGGGATTCAGGCCGGGAAAGAGGTTCTCTTCGAGGGAGCCCAGGGAACCCTTCTCGACATCGACCATGGCACCTATCCCTTCGTCACCTCCTCCAACCCCACCGCCGGTGGCGCGGTGGTGGGAACCGGGATTGGGCCCAAGGCGATCGGGGAAGTGATCGGAGTGGCCAAGGCCTACATCTCCCGGGTCGGCACCGGGCCCTTCCCCACCGAGCTCCACGACGAGGTGGGCGACACCATGATCGAGTTGGGTGGGGAGTATGGAACCGTGACCGGCCGACGAAGACGTTGTGGATGGCTCGACCTGGTGGCCCTTCGCTATGCGGCCCGGGTCAACACAATCACCAGCTTCTTCCTGACCAAGATGGACATCCTGTCGGCGTTCGACACCATCAAGGTGGCAACCGCCTATCAGAGCGGCGGG
>DATDPP010000083.1:0-3115 GCA_035292685.1 Acidimicrobiia bacterium | reverse complement strand
CTCCCCATCCCCTATGCCTTCATTCGGCTTATGGGCGCAGAGGGACTTCGCCAAGCGACCATGGTGGCCATCCTCGCCGCCAACTATGTGGCTCGCCGCCTGGACCCCTATTTCCCGGTCCTCTACACGGGTGCCAGGGGCCGGGTCGCCCACGAGTGCATCCTCGATCTCAGGCCGATGGCCAAAGCCGCCGGCGTGACCGCCGAGGATGTCGCCAAGCGTCTCGCCGACTATGGCCTCCATGCTCCGACGGTGTCGTTTCCCGTGGCCGGCACCCTCATGGTCGAGCCGACCGAATCAGAGAGTCTCGCCGAGTTGGACAGATTCTGTGACGCAATGATCTCCATCGCCGAGGAGGCTGGGAGGATCGAGTCCGGAGAGTGGCCCCGTGATGACAATCCACTGGTCAATGCCCCTCACCCGGCAGACATGCTGACCGCTGAAGAGTGGGCCCATCCCTATTCCAGGAACACGGCCGGCTATCCGTTGCGTAGTCTGCATCGCGACAAGTACTGGCCACCGGTGGGCCGCATCGACGGGCCCGGGGGGGACCGGAATCTGGTTTGCTCTTGCCCGCCCCCCGAAGCCTATGAGCGATTCTCCCCTTGACTTTCGCGGTCATGATGGGATCGTGACTCTTGGACGGGTGACGGCTGGGACAGACACAGAAATGGTGATGCGGTGAGATTCACCGGTCAGGTAAGGGTTCCGGAGGTCGACCACCCCGGCGTTCCCGCCACCTTCGTGGTCGAAGGCGACCAGGCGGAGGTGCTTCTCGACGGGGAATCCCTGGGTCGGTGGTCGTTGTTCGACGTGCATGCCTCACGTCTGGTTTCCGCCGCATTCTCGGTGTCCCTAGCCGGCGACGAGATCACCTTCATCGCAGATGAGCCGGTTGACTTTGCCTACAAGGGCGTCGATCACATGGCTGAGTCCTGGGCTCGCTACAAGGCGATGACCCTTCCCCGGCGGATGGTCGCAGTGGGACGCTCCCGACGGGGAACCCTTCCGTCTCGCGTCACCGAGCTGCGTGACGCCATGCTGGCGAACCTTGAAATCCAGAGCATCGCCGCCAGGGCCCAGGAGGCTGAGGCCCTCGAGGTTGCCAAGGCTGCCGAGGCGTCTGCCGCCACTTCTTATCTCGCCTCTCCCGCTCCAACCGCGCCACCTGTCGAGGTGTCTCCACCACCCATCTTCGACGTTGAGGAGACGATCCAGACGCCGGTCGAGCAGGTGGAAACCGCGCCGCCGCTCATCGAGGAGGAGGTTGTCCCATCACAGCAGCCTCTCCCCATGCGACCCGGCCCGGGTCTGGTGGCACGCCCACCGACCCCGATCTCATCTCCACCGCCGCTCCCCGAGGTCGACCCGGTCGACATATTCCAACCTGAGCCGGCCGACCTCGCGCCGGTCGAGATGGAGCCGGTGGGAGCGATTGAGCTCGCGCCGGTCGAGATGGAACCCGTGGAAATGATCGAGCCCGAGCCGGTCGAGACCGAGCTGGTCGAGGCCATAGAACCGGCTGCCATCATCGAGCCGAAGCCTGTCCCCGAGGCCCCGGAACTGGTCAGAGAGCTGTTGGACAGGTCCGGCCACGACGATCGCGACCAGAAACCGAAGCGCCTGGTCGTCGACCTTGGTGCTTACGAGGTGCCGAGAGCGCCTGATCGCGGGCCGGTGACGGCCCCGCCCCAGAATCGAGTGCCGGCACTTGCTGCCGCGGCACCGGTTCCGGATCGATCAGGCATCTTCGGGGCGGTGCGTGCCGCTTTCGTGAGAAACAAGGGCTCCCATGAGCACGAGTTCGTCGAGGCGCCCGGTGGGATCGGCATCACTCGCTACATCTGCAGCGAGTGCGGGTACATATCGATCGGGGTCTCGGAAACCGACTCCGACTGAGTCAGTCCTGTCTCCCGCCGCACCAGCCTCCATGGCGTGGCCGTCGCCCTCACCACATCCGCACCGACCCAGGGATGACGCGGATCGGGACCGAGTAGGAGTCGCTGAATTGCTCCACGGTCATCCCCAGGTCGTTCTCGATCAGATCCCGGTACTTCTCTCGATAGTCGGCGTTCTCACTCGCTGGGGGCAGGGTGTCGTCCACCGACGCGGAGCCGGCGATGATCGTCACTTCCTCCTGTCCGCGTCCCATCGCGTCCAAGTTGAGGGTGACCTCGGGATTGCGCTCGATGTTCGCCAGCTTGGGCATCTTCGGTTGTGAATAGATGACAAACGAATCGCCATCCCACCAAAACCAGACAAGCGAGGGTTGGGGCAGACAGTCGATGGTGACCGTGGTCAACCAGATGAGATGGCTGGCTGCGAGACGCTCTTCAACTGCTGGTTTGAGGCTCATGATGTTCGATCAACTCCAGTGTTGGTGGCGGCAAACTAGTAGGGGGCTCGCGAATAGGTCCAGCTCCAGAGCTGGACGTGCCACAGTGAGCCCCCATGTGACAGGTACCCTCGCCCGGTGGCATCACCTGTCCGACCGGTAATCCTCTCCGGGGGCGCAGGGACCCGGCTCTGGCCTCTGTCGACCGAGTCCAATCCAAAGCAATTCCTCGACCTTCTGGGCGGCTCTCTCTTCGAGGCCACCCTCACCCGTCTCCATGGGCTACCTGACCTGGCGCCCGCTCTTGTCCTCACCGGAGCTCAACACGTGGATGCAGTGGATCGTGCTGTCACCACGATGGGAGTGGAGATCGAGTCGGTCGTGGTCGAGCCTAAAGGCCGGAACACGGCTCCGGCAATCATCGCCGCCGCCCTTCTCGCCGACCCTGACGACGTGCTGGTAGTGCTTCCGGCCGATCACCTGATCGATGACCGGATCGAGTTCGTCGCCAAGGTGGGGACCGCGATCTCGGTTGCCAGGGAGGGTGCCCTGGTCCTTTTCGGTGTGTTCCCAACCCGTCCCGAGACCGGATATGGCTACATCGAGACCGGGTCCCCGGTGGGGGCCGCGCTTGAGGTGGTGGCCTTCATCGAGAAACCAGATCCGGAGCACGCCGAACAGATCCTGACCGATGGCCGTCATCTCTGGAACTCGGGAATGTTCGTCTTCACGGCGCGGGCGATTCTCGAGCAGTCCGCCTCGCTCTGTCCCGACCTGTTG
>DATDPP010000082.1:0-7407 GCA_035292685.1 Acidimicrobiia bacterium | reverse complement strand
GGCGAGGGCGATGTGGGTGAACCTTGACCGAGCCTGAGTCGCGTTCGCGCTCAGTGAAGACGTTTGACTGTCGCTCGACACAAGTGCCACACTTACTTCGGTGAAGCCGGCGGCGTTCGACTACTTCGCTCCTGAGTCGCTGACCGAGGCTCTGACCATGCTCCGTGATGTTGAGGGCGCCAAGGTTCTCGCCGGTGGCCAGAGCTTGGTCCCGGCTATGAACTTCCGATTGACACGCCCTGTCGCGCTGATCGACATCAACCGGGTGCCCGGACTCGACGGTGTCAGAATCGATGGCGACGAGGCGCAGATCGGGGCTCTCACCCGTCACCGAGCTTTCGAGCAACCTGTCGTTCCCGGCCCGCTCGGTCGGCTCATGGTCGAAATGGCTCACCACGTCGGTCATCTCCCGATCCGGGTAAGAGGAACGTTTGGCGGGAGCCTGGCCCACGCCGACCCTGCAGCCGAATGGTGCCTCCTCGCCCGCACGCTCGATGCCACCATGGTCACGCAGAGCAGCGAGCAGGAGCGTCGGATCCCGGCGTCCGATTTCTTTTCGACAGTATTCACCACCGCACTGGAGGAGGATGACCTCCTCACCGAGGTCCGACTGCCGCTACTCGGAAACGGGCATCTGGTCGGGTTCACCGAGTTCAGTCGCCGGGTGGGCGACTTCGCACTGGTGATGATCATCGTGGTGGCGGAGGTGCAAGAGGGCACGGTGACCGAGGCAAGGATCGGCGCGGGCGGGGTATCCGACATCCCGCTGCGCCTCTCCTCGGCGGAGGCTGTCCTCCGTGGGAGGAGGTGGGACCCATCCGTCTGGGCCGAGGCCGCTGAAGCGGGACGGGCAGAGGTGGAGCCACTCGAGGACATCCACGGCTCGGTCGAGTATCGACGGGATCTCGTTGGGGCCTTGATCCAGAGAGCGTGCCGGCAGGCGACCGAATGAAACTGGTCGGTACCCCTATTCGTCGGCGGGAGGATCCCGAGCTCCTCACCGGTCGCAAACGATTCATTGCCGATCTGACTGCCGGCTGCCAATCCGTGGCATTTGTGCGTTCACCGATGGCGGCGGCTCAAATCGTCGGGATAGAACGTCCCGAAGGGGCCTCGGTGTTCACCGCCGCGGATCTGACCGGAGTGGGCTCGATCGAGCCCATCCTCCATCGGCCCGACTACTTCCGGGCTCCACAGCCGGTGCTGGCTGTTGACCGGGTTATCTATCTCGGAGAGCCGATCGCGGCGGTGGTGGCCGATACCCGCCGGGAGGCCGAAGACTTGGCTGACGCGGTATATGTCGATCTCGAACGGCATGATCCGGTGGTGACTGCTAAAGCCGCCCTGGCCGACAACAGCAGGATCGTTCATCCCGGTGCCGAGTCCAACGTCGTCGTGTCGGGCGTGATCGACACTGGCGACATCGACGCCACCTCGGAATCTGCGGTTGAGCGCATCGAGCTGGAGCTCACCTGCCGAAGACAGAGCGCGGCTCCGATCGAGACCAGGGGAGCGGTGGCCCGCTACGACGAAGAGTCGGAGAAGGTCACTCTGCACGCCTCGACGCAGATGCCTCATGTGCTGCGCACGGCGATCTGTGACCTTCTCGGAATGCAGGAAGCAGACCTGCGGGTGATCGCACCTGCAGTGGGAGGTGCCTTTGGCCAGAAGATGTGTCTCCCTGCCGAGTACGCGGTGCTTGTATGGCTGGCCAGGCATCTGCGCAGATCGTTGGCCTGGATCGAGGACCGCAGGGAGAACTTCACCTCATCGTTCCATAGCCGGGACCATCACTATCGGATCTGGGGGAGTTTCGACGCCGACGCGCGCCTCGTCGCTATCGAAGGAGATCTGGTGGCCAATGTGGGCGCCTACTCCTGCTACCCGGTCACCTGGGGTGTGGAGCCTTTGATGGCGATGGCCGAGCTCCCAGGGCCATACGACTTTCAGTCATACCGGGTGCGAGCCCGGGGTGTCTCCACCAACACCTGTCCCATGTCGCCATACCGGGGGGTCTCACGACCTGTGCTCACCCTGGCCATGGAGCGGATGATGGACGTGGCTGCCGAGCGTTTTGGACTGGACCCGGTGGAAATCAGACGTCGCAACCTGATCACCCGGTTTCCTTACCGATCGGCGACGGGCATCGTGTACGACGAAGGCTCCTACGTCGCCTCCCTAGAGAAGGCGGCGGAGGTCGTGGACGTCGACTCGTTTCGGCGCCGGCAGGCCGAGGCCAGGGAGGCGGGGAGGTTCCTTGGGATCGGTTTCTCAGTGTTTTCCGAACGCACCGGATACGGCACCCCGGCATTTGCCCCGAGGAACATGGATGTGACCCCTGGCTACGAGACGGTGGAGATGGCCATGGATCCCTCGGGAGGGGTGGAGGTGAGGATCGGGGCCAGCCCACACGGCCAGGGGTTGGTCACGACGCTGAGCCAGGTCGTCGCCGACGGGCTCGGTCTGCCATTGGAGTCGGTCCGAGTCGTGCATGGCGACACAGACCGCACCCCTTATGGATGGGGCACGTTCGCTAGCCGCTCGATGGTGATCAGTGGTGGGGCCACCAAGTTGGCCGCGGAGAGGCTGCGTGAGGCAATAGTGGCGGTGGCAGGTGACATGCTGGAGGCGGCGCCCGAAGACATCGAACTCGCCGAAGGGCGGGCGGTGGTCCGGGGGACCGACCGGGGAGTGGACATATCCGACCTAGCCCGACAGGCGTATCACCATACCCCGAAGCTCGCCCCCGAACGTGAGCCCGGACTCCGTGCCACCGCCAGCTATGACCCCGCCGGGACGTTCTCCAACGCGTGTCATGTTGCCGTGGTGGAGGTAGATATCGAGACCGGAGGGGTTCGTGTCGACCGGTTCGTAGTCGTGGAGGATGCGGGGCTCCTCATCAACCCTGTCATCGTGGATGGCCAGATCGCGGGCGGAGTAGTGCAGGGAATCGCCAACGCCCTGTTCGAAGAGGTGATCTACGACGACGGGGGCAACATCCTCACCACCACCTTGTTCGACTACCTCCCACCGACCGCCTCGGAGATCCCGCCGATCGAGATCCATCATCTCCAGACCATCACCGATGCGTCGCTCACCGGCGCCAAGGGCCTGGGGGAGGGTGGCGCCATTGGCTCTCCGGCAGCGGTGATCAACGCGGTATCCGACGCGCTGCGACCATTGGGCGTGCAGGTCACGGAGATGCCCGCCACACCGGATCGGATTCGGAGGATGATCAGAGAAGCGACCAAGGAGATGATGTGATCTCGTCGCGAGCGGTGACTCTGTTGGTGAATGGAGTCGATTACGTGGTGGAGGTCGAGCCACGCAAAACTCTGGCCGACACCCTTCGCGAAGACTGCGGGCTGACCGGCACCCATCTCGGCTGTGAGCACGGCGTATGTGGCGCATGCACCATTTTGATGGACGGCAGCCCGGTCAGGTCCTGTCTGCTCTTCGCGGTGCAATGTGAAGGTGCGGCCATCGAGACGGTGGAGGGCCTGGCAGTCGGAGGCGATCTCCATGTGCTCCAGCAGGCTTTCTGGGATCATCACGGTCTGCAGTGCGGTTTCTGCACTCCCGGGTTCCTCATGCTCGCCAAAGGGGCTTTGGCCGAAGACCCTGATCTCACCGGCGAAGCATTGCGAGAGGTGCTCTCATCGAATCTCTGCCGGTGCACCGGATATCAGAACATCGTCACAGCGGTTGAGGACGCAGCCGCCCGAATGCGGTCATGACATATATCGGCCGGCCGATCCGCCGGCTGGAAGACCCGCCGCTCCTCACGGGGAAGGCTCAATTCGCCGCCGATCTGGTCTTTCCTGGCGAGGTGTCGATGCGGGTGGTGCGGTCACAAGTGGCCTCAGGCCGGATCCTGGGGGTCGAGCTAGAGCAGGCCTTGCAACTGCCGGGAGTGGTGGCGGTGTGGACCGCCGATGACCTCGACTTACCGCCCATCGGCTTCCGCATGACGGACGTGGGAGGATTGGAGAGTTATCGGCAGCCGGTGCTCGCCTCCGACTACGTGAGATACGTGGGCGAGCCGATGGCGGTGGTGTTCGCGGAGAACGCCTACCTGGCCGAGGACGCGGCTGATCTGGTCTGGGTCGAGATCGAAGAGCTCGAGCCCGCCCTCGACGCCACCCTCCCCGGGACTTTCCTCCCCGGAATGTCCGCCGACGCGGCAATTATCGAGAAGGCCTACGGCGATGTTGAGGCAGCCATGGCGAGCTCCGAGCACCTGATCGAGCTCGAACTAACCGTTGGGCGTCACACCGGGGTCCCGCTCGAGACCCGGGGAGCGATCGGCGTCTGGGACGGGAACATCCTGCGCCTGTATGGGGCGGCGAAGGTTCCCCATTACAACCGGGACGCCATCGCCCAGATGCTTGGTCTGTCGCCCGAGATGGTCCAGCTCCACGAGAACCACGTGGGCGGCGGCTTCGGAATCAGGGGTGAGCTCTATCCGGAAGACGTGCTGGTCTGTGCCGCGGCGAGGATCCTCGAACGCCCGGTACGTTGGATCGAGGACCGGCGAGAGCACCTGACCGCCGCCAATCATTCACGCGATCAGGTGCACCGGATCAAAGTGGGTTTCGACGACCGGGGGTTCGTCGTCGCGATCGACGACGAGTTCTGGCAGGACCAGGGCGCATACGTCCGCACCCACGCCGCCACCGTCACCGACCTGACCGCCGCCATGCTCCCCGGTCCTTACCTGGTCCCGGCATATCGGGCCAGGGGCCACATGGTGCTCACCAACAAGACGCCCGCCGGCACCTATCGCTCGCCCGGTCGCTACGAAGGCACCTTCGTTCGGGAGCGGGCCATCGACGCAGTGGCTTCGCGTCTCGGACTCGACCCGTTTGAGGTCAGGCGGGTGAATCTGATACCAGAGGAACGAATTCCGTTCGAGCGCGGGATCGATGCACTAGGCACCGAGGTGATCTACGACTCGGGTCGCTACCACGACCTGCTGGAACGGGTGCTGCAACACCTCGACTACCCGACTCTCCGTCGTGACCTGGAACGCAGACGCGCTGCAGGGGAGATGGTCGGATTCGGGCTCGCTTACTTCGTCGAGAAGAGCGGGCTGGGGCCGTTCGACGAGGTTCGGGTGGAGGTCGATACCGACGGCCGGGTCGAGGTGATAACGGGTGCGGCATCCCTCGGCCAAGGGGTGGAGACTTCCATCGCCCAAATATGCGCCGAGGAGCTTGGGGTGGCCATCGAGTCGGTCCGGGTCACCCATGGCCAGACCGAACGGATAGGGCGCGGGATGGGAGCCTTCGCCACCAGGGTCACGGTCATGACCGGTTCCGCGACGACTATGGCAGCAGGCTCGGTTCGAGAGAAGGCGCTGCGCGTCGCTGCCGACCTTCTCGAGGCCAACGCGGCCGACCTCCGGATCGAGGACGGTCGGGTGTTCGTCGAGGGCAGCCGCAACGGTCCCTCGCTGACCCTGGCAGACCTGGCTTTGGCGGTAGCACCGGGGTCTGACGGGGCAGGGCGTCATGGTGCCGGTCTGGTCGCCACGGAGGAGTTCCTCGCCGACCACATGACCTATCCCTACGGCATCCACGCCGCGGTTGTGGTGGTGGACCCAGCCACCGCTGGATGCAGGGTGATCCGGTACCTGGTCGGTTATGACGTGGGCCGGGCGGTCAACCCGATGCTGGTCGAAGGACAACTCGTGGGTGGGGTGGCCCAGGGGATCGGTGGCGCCCTGCTCGAGGAGTTCCGATACGACGACGCCGGCCAGCCGCTGTCTGCGTCGTTCATGGATTACCTGCTGCCGACGGCGTCGGAGATCCCGGCCGTGGAATTGGTCCTTCGTGAAGACGCCCCGAGCCCGCTCAACCCTCTCGGGGTGAAAGGGGCGGGGGAGGGCGGCATCAACGCGACCGGAGCGGTCATCGCCGCCGCCGTGGACGACGCCCTGGGCCTGCCCATGGCCGTCCTCAGGCTCCCGATATCTCCCGAGCGACTTCACCAACTCCTGAGCGGTTGACGCACCCGGATCGGTGGTGATCGGCCGCGACCGGAATCCGCCACCGTGTTGAGCAACGCTCACGCGGATTGTGTAGTGTCAAAACCAGAGAGCCCGTCGTGTAGGAGAGTCGTCCCCAATGCCCCCACAGCTCGTGCAGTCCAGCGCCCCCCGACCGCTCGCCAACTACTCAGAGGCGTTCAAGGTGGGGAACCTCGTATTCGCGGCGGGTCAGCTGGCCTCGGACTTTCAGACCGGTGTGCCGCAAGAGGCCAGTATCAACAAGGCCTTCCCGTTCTACGGGTCGGAGATCAAGCAGCAGACCCGCTACATCCTGGACAACCTGAAGGCCACATTCGAAGCGGCCGGGTCGTCACTGGCCAACATCGTCAAGGCACAGGTCTTCATGACCGACATGCGGGATTTCAACGGATTCGACGAGGTTTGGAAGGAGTACTTCGGGGACAACATCCCGGCACGAACCACGGTCGGTACCACCGAGCTGCTGGGAGCGGGGCCGGCCCAGCTGATCGAGATCGATCTGATCGGGCACACCAACGAGGTCGAACATGAGGTGATCGCTTCCGAGGGACCCCGGCCCCTGGCCAATTACACCGAGGCCATCCGTGTCGGCAATCTGGTGTTCGCTGCGGGCCAGGTCGCCAACGATTTCGTCACCGGTGTGCCGCCTGAGGCGAGGATCCATCCCAACTTCCCCTATTACGGCTCGGACATCAAGCTCCAGACCCGCTACATCCTGGAGAACTTCAAGAAGACCTTCGCTGCAGCCGACGCCTCGCTCGCCAATGTGGTCAAGGCTCAAGTCTTCCTTCGCAGCCTCCACGACTTCAATGCCTTCGATGAGGTGTGGAAGGAGTACTTCGCCGGTTCGCCACCCCCCCGCACCACGGTGGGTATTACTGAGCTGCTGGGATCCGGGCCCGACCAGCTTCTCGAGATCGATCTCATCGCCCACACCAACGACACCACCAAGCAGGTGGTGCAATCGGACGCTCCCAAACCACTAGCGGCATACTCCGAAGCCGTGGTTGTCGACGGGTTGGTGTTCGCCGCCGGGCAGCTGGCGTCCGACTTCAAGACGGGGGTTCCGGAAGAGGCTCAGGCCAACGCGGCGTTTCCGTTCTACGGGTCGAACATCAAGAGTCAGACCAGGTTCATCCTCGACAACTGCCGGCGCACATTCGAGGCGGCGGGCTCCTCGCTCGACAACGTGTTCAAGGCACAGGTGTTCATGACAGATTTGCGCGACTTCAACGCCTTCGATGAGGTGTGGAAAGAGTATTTCAAGGTTCCACCCGCTCGAACCACTGTGGGTACGACAGGACTTCTCGTCAAGGACACCCTCGTCGAGATCGACCTCATCGGCTCTGTGGATTGAGCCAAACGCGAAATGAAAC
>DATDPP010000081.1:0-12904 GCA_035292685.1 Acidimicrobiia bacterium | reverse complement strand
AGATGACATCGATGTTCGAAGCCATCTTCGCCAACAACGACGGCGGTCGGTACAGGGCACAGGTGCACATCTGGCCGAGCCTCACTCGACTGGTCACCGCGGCCAGGGCGGCCATCAGGGTCCAGGCATCGAACGTGCTCTCCTGGGTGAGTACGGGATGAGTGTGGAAATGGTCGTAGACCCAGATCGAGTCGTAGCCGGAGTCCTCGAACAACTCGGCGAATCCCAGGATCCGGTTCCATTGATCCTCCACGGGGATCCTGTTCTGGTCACCCTTCCACCCCTGGGGCACGAACGTTCCGAAACGCATCTCTCCTCAGCTCTCCGGCCAGACTCTGACCACACCCTCATCGGCCAGTTTCCTGACCTCCGACTCCTCGAGCCCCAGCCGTCCGGTGAGCACTTCGACGGTATGTTGGCCCAACATCGGGGCCGGCTCGTTGGGGCTCTCCCAGTCGCTCCACTTGATCGGAGAGGGCGGGTACCGGATCTCACCCAGGGTCGGGTGCTTGTAGATCCCGACCATCCCTCGCGCCAGGACCTGGGGGTCGGTGAACACCTGCTCCATGTCGTTGACCGGGGCGTTGGGGATGTCGTATTCGTCGAGAGTCGCCAGCCACTCGGCGTTGCTCCTGGTGAGAAAGACGTCGGAGAGGATCCCAACCACATACCCGCGGTTGGCCACCCGTTGCGAGTTGTTGGCCGACCTCGGATCATCCTTGAGGTCGGGGCGGCCGATGGCGTCGCACAGGTTCTGCCAGAACTTCTCGTCACGGGCGGCGACCACCACGTAGCCGTCATTGGTCCGAAACGCCTGCCAGGGGACCATATGGGCGTGAGCGGTGCCGAGTCTGGTCAGCTTTCTCCCCGAGTTGAGGTGGTCGAGGGCGTCGTAGGAGAGCAGCGATACCAGGGTGTCGAGCATGGCCACATCGGCGTGCTGGCCGTTGCCGTGCAAGCCCCGCCCCACCAGAGCAGCGAGCACCGAGATGCATGAGTAGATGCCACCGGCGATGTCGGCGATCGGGATTCCCACCCGTGCCGGGTCTCCGTCGGCGGGGCCGGTGATATCGACATGGCCGCTGTAGGCCTGGACCACGAGGTCGAACGCCGACTTGTCCTTGGCCGGCCCGTACTCGCCGAACCCGGTCACCGAGGAGGTGATGATGTCCGGGTTTCGCTGCTTCAAGGCGTCGTGGTCGATGCCGAGACGGGCCATAACGCCGGGTCGGAAGTTGTCGATTACCACGTCGGCCTGTTCGACCAGGGAAAGGAACATCTCGTGACCACGAGCATCCTTGAGATCGAGCACGACGCTCTTCTTCCCGCGGTTCATGAAGAGATGAATGGCGCTCTCACCCTGGAGGGGGGCGATGGTCGCGTTGCGGGCGGTGTCACCCGAGTGTGGCTCGAT
Organism: Acidimicrobiia bacterium; assembly: GCA_035292685.1. Classification (GTDB taxonomy): domain Bacteria; phylum Actinomycetota; class Acidimicrobiia; order Spongiisociales; family ZC4RG35; genus JALYNX01. Next base: position 11,490 of record DATDPP010000081.1, on the reverse strand, counting down.
CTTGATCACCTCGGCCCCGAGATCGGCCAGGATCACCCCTCCGAAGTTGCCGGCGATCACCTGGCCCAATTCGAGGACAGTTACCCCGCTCAGCAGCCCGGCCATCAAGTAGCCCAAGTCATCGACACCACCTGGCCGCTGCTCGCCGACTCGTCGACGGCCCGGGAGATCACGAGCACGTCCATGCCCTCGTCCCCGGTGGCGAGGATCGGGTCGGGTCGCCCGGTCCCCACAGTGTTGATGAAGGCGTGGGTTTCCTTCTGCATCGCACCGAAGTGCTCACCGAGGGCCCAATCGCCCGGCATGTAGGAGCCGAGCATCGCCACGTTCATCGAAGTGTTCGGGGTGTAGGGGGAGGGCACCGGCTTGTGTGAGGCCATGAGCACGTCACGGTGGTCGTCCTTGACCGAGATCACCCCGTCCCGCCCGAAGATCTCGAAGTCCATGCTCGCCACGTAGGCCGGCCAGAACTCGGGCAACTCCCAACTCACCCCGAGATTGGCCACCATCCCGTCTTCATAGGTGAGCACACACCAGGTGGAGTCGAGTGCTCCGAACTCGTCGTGGATCCGCCCCTTGTTCGAGCCGGCGGCATAGGCGGTCGCGGGAAGGGTGCCAGCGAGGTACCAGGTGAGGAGATCGAAGAGATAGGTCATCGTGTTGACCGACGGGGTGGTGGTGCCCGCCCTGGAGATCACCGCACGGGCCACTGCCTGGGTCAGGTAGATGGTTGCCTTGGCCGAGGTGACATCGCCGACGTATCCCTTGAGGACGTGCTCCTTGATCGCCAGGTAGCGGCGGCGGAAGCGCTGAGTGAACCCGGTGTAGATCGAAACCCCGTACTCCTCGGCGGCCGCGAGCAGCTTGTGCCCCTCGTCAGCGAGGATGGTGAACGGTTTCTCCACCATCACTGTCTTCCCGGCTTGGATCGCGGCCATCGCCGGCCCGAAATGGGCGTTCTCGGTGGAGGCAATGATCACCGCGTCGACGTCGTCCCTGGTGACTATCTCGGTGGCGTCCGTCGACCACACATCGGCCTCACATGAGGCGGCGAGACGGGTTGCCTTGTCCTCGACAATGTCGCACACCGCGAGAAAGTCGACGGAGGGATGACGATGAGATATTTCGGCGCGGAGACTTCCGATCGATCCGGCGCCGACTACGGCCACTCCGACCCCGTCTGCGATGTAACGGCTCCTGGCCATCAGGCCTCCTCCTCCGGCCGAGCGGCAGCCTCGGCGCGAGCGATGATCGTCCTTGCCACACGGGCGACTGCGTAATCCACCATCTTCCCGTCGACCGCGATCGAGGCCTGCCCGTTGGCCTCGGCTTCTTCGAATGCCGCCAGCACCTTCTTCTGGTAGTCCACGACCTCCGGCGAGGGGGTGAAGACATCGTTGATGACCGAGATTTGTGCCGGGTGAATCGCCACCTTCCCGATGTAGCCCAGGGTGCGGGCTAGCTCGCATTCGATGCGCAGCCCTTCCGGGTTGCGGAAATCCATGAATACCGCCTCCATCGGGTACGGAACGCCAGCGGCCCGGGAGCTGAGCAGCACCTGGGACCGGGCCTGCATGAGCCCGGTGCCCTCCGGGGTCCACTCCACACCGAGGTCGGCCACGAGATCGCCCTGCTCCCCACCACCGAACATCACGCATTCGACACGGGCGCTCGCTCTTGCCATCTCGTAGGTGAGCCTGACCCCGAGCCCGGATTCGATCAGTGGGATCACGGTGAGCGACCCCACCGGCTTGTCCGAGGTGAGCTCCATTGCGGTGAGTGCGCCGTCGATTCGGCTGATCGTCACCGGGCTCTCGGCTTTGGGGATGATCACCCCAGCCACGTTCGCCTGACCGGCCGCCACCACGTCATCCCAGAGCAAGCCGGTCTCCACCGCGTTGGTGCGGACGAAGTAGGGCACCGGCGACTCGGGGAGGCGAGCGAGGTTCCCCCTTGCCTCCGGCTTGTTGTCGACCGCGACCGAATCCTCGAGGTCGACGATGACGGCATCGGTGCCGGAGTGCACCGCTTTCTCCAGCATGTCGAGGCGGTTGCCGGGGGTGAAGAGCATCGAGCGCACAGGGTGCATCTCAGGTCCTCACTTGATTGCCATCGGGTTGAGCGGCGATCCCACGGCCCTGGTGAAGGGCAGTGGCGGACCGCAGAACATGAATTCGTACTTGCCGTCGGCGGCACAATCGTCGGCTAGGGGGTCGAGGTCGAAGATCTCCCCGAGCCACAGGCCCATGTGCACGATGAACACGATATGAAGCGGCTGGGCAACGTCCGAGGTCTCGTTGGGCCGCACCTCCAAACCCCAGGTGTCGGTGGCAAGGGCGGCAATGTCACGTGACGCCACCCAGTCCACGCTGCCGAGACCGAGCCCCGGGGCGGGCCCGCCGGCGTAGTCGCCCCAACCACCCGCGGCTCGGGTGGCGGCCATGGCCCCGGTGCGCACGAAGACGAAGTCGCCGGGCCCGACGACCACTCCCGCATGACCCTCTGCCTGCGCCAACTCCTTGGAGTCGATCACATGGCCCGGTTCCAGCCAATCGACACCGAGGGCCCGGGGCAGGTCGAGCAGCACCCCGCGGCCGACCATCCCGGTGGAGGCATTGGCGACGTCACCTTTGAGCGCCCCCTTGCTCGAGACCCACTCCGCCCCGTAGCCGTTGTAGATCTTGCCCTCGAACACGACATGGCCGAACGCGTCCCACTGGGTCCCGGACTGGAGTGGCATGATGATGATGTCGTCCGTGCCCCGGAAGTGCTTGTCGACACCGCCGTAGAAGTCACGGATCGAGGTCCCGGCGATGGCGTCGGCGCCATCCCTGATCATGAGATGGATCGGGTTGAAGCGGCCCAGACTCCCCGTTTGCGGGCCGTCCTCGTCGTAGGGGAGGGCCATTGAGATCGTCTTGCCCGATCGCACCAGCGCCGCCGCGGCCACCACCATCTCAGGAGTCACCAGGTTGAGCGTCCCCTTCTCGTCGTCCGGCCCCCAACGCCCCCAGTTGCTGTGACGGGTGCCCAGCTCGCGGACTGTTTCGATGTCAGGTGTCACTGTGCTCTTTCGCCCGGCGGGTTGTGCAGGATGCACGATATATGATCCGGCTCGATGCCATCGCCGGACCACGAATTCACCCCAGAGCAGGAACTGTTTCGAACCACGGTCCGTGAGTTTTGCGAGAAGGAGATCAGTCGGGAGTACGTCCGGGAATGCGACCGGGAGCACCGGGCCCCCAAGGAGCTCTACGACAGACTGGCCGCCCAGGGCTGGTTGGGGATCAACATCCCCGAGGAACAAGGCGGGGGCGGCGGGGGGGCGGTGGAGGTTGCCATCCTCCTCGAGGAGCTGGGTCGGTCGTTCCTCGATCTCTCGTTTTGGGTGTTTCGCACCGTCACCTGGGGGGGTCTGGCCATCGGTCGCGACGGGACCGAGGAGCAGAAACGGAAGCTACTCCCCAAGATCGCATCCGGTGATCTCACCGTGTGCTTCTCGTTGACCGAGCCCGATGCCGGCTCGGATGCCGCTGCGATCGCTCTCTCTGCGGTAGAGGATGGTGACGACTACGTGCTCAACGGGCAGAAGGTCTTCACCTCCGGTTTCAAGGTCAGCGACCTCGACGTAGTCGCGGCTCGCACCGCATCGGACGGCAACAAGCATCACGGGATCACAAATTTCATCGTCGACACCAACAGTCCCGGGCTGGAATGGAGCCCGATCGAGACCCTTGGCCACTGGCCGTTGGGAACCGCAATGCTCTACTTCACCGATGTCAGGGTTCCCAGGACCCGGTTGCTCGGGACTCTCCACGAAGGGTGGGCCGACCTCGGGGTCTACCTTCGTTACGAGCGTCTCTGTCTCTCGGCCGCCCGTACCGGAGCCGCAGCTGCCGCCCTTGCCGACTCCGTGGCGTACGCCAAGGAGCGCCGCCAGTTCGACCAGCCCATCTCCCAGTTCCAGGCGGTGGCCCACCGATTGGCCGACATGCAGACCATGGTCGAGATCTCCCAGATGCTGGTGTATCGCTACGCCTCGCGATTGGACCGGGATGTGGCCAGCACCAGGGACGCCGCCATCCTCAAGCTCTATGCCTGTGAGGCCTACAAACAGGTGGCGGACATGGGGCTGCAGGTCCTTGGTGGTTACGGCTACACCATGGAGTACGACCTGCAGCGTCATTTTCGGGAGTCAAGGCTGGGGGTGATCGGGGCGGGGACCTCCGACATCCAGCGCAACATCATCGCCAAGACCATGGGGCTGTAATGGGGGTCATCACCGATGAGGCCAGACGGTGGGCCGATCGGCAGTACCCGAGCTTCGACTTCGAGGTCACGGCCACCGATATCGCCAAGTTCGCCCACGCCACGGGGGAGGCCAACCCGATCCACTTCGATAAAGACGCTGCAGTCGCCGCCGGCTTTTCCGACGTCGTGGCCCCGACCCTGTTCACCTACGTGGTCCGGATGCACGCCTCGGCATTGGTGCCGGTGGACCAGTTGGAGCCCGACGGATCCCCGAGCGCCGACGTCCCGCCACTCCCCACCCGCCGGGCGATGGCTGGCGAGACCAGCGTCGTTCTCGGTGTGCCGGTGCTGGCCGGGGACACGGTCACTGTCAGCAAGCGGTTGGCCGAGATGTACGAGAAGGAGGGGCGCAGCGGACCGCTGGTCTTCGTCGAGATGGAGTTCACCTTCACCAACCAGCGCGGGGAATTGGTGGCGACCGAGAGCTTCACCAGGATCTATCGATGAGCGCCCTGCCCGAGGTCGGGGCGGAGGCACCGGTTCTGGTGCGAAACCCAACTGCTCTCGACCTGTTCATGTTCAGTGCCTCCGCCTGGCTGCTGCATCGCATCCACTACGACACGCCCTACACGGTCGAGCACGAAGGTCACCCCGGTCTTCTGATCCACGGTCCGCTGCAAGGGGTTTATCTGGTGCAGACCGCCGAATCATGGCTTGGTGACCGGGCCCGGCTCGCCTCGATCTCCTATCGCCACCTGGCCCCTGCCTATCTCGGTGACGAGTTGCAGTGTGGGGGCACCGTGACCGCGTCCGACGTCGGCGGTCTCGAATTAGAACTCTGGGCTCGCAAGTCCGACGGGACCCTCACCACCACCGGGAAGGCGAGGCTGGTCTCGCGATGATGACCACCGGCGCCCGGATCTTGGCCGAGATGCTCGACGGTTACGGGGTCACCCACCTCTTCCATGTCCCGGCCGTGCTGCGAAGGACCATGGTCGAGCTGGAGGCGCACACCTCGATCAATCGGCTGCGCCCGCACGGGGAGAAACCGGCCGCCTATATGGCAGATGGGTACGCCCGGGCCTCGGGGCGACCCGGGATCTGTGCTGCTCAGGTGGTGGGGGCCCACAACCTCGCTGCCGGCCTCCGTGACGCCTATCTCGCCCATTCGCCGGTGATCGCCTTCACCGGGGGCCGGGATCCGCACACCAAGTTCCGCAAGGTGTATCAGGAGGTGGATGATATTCCAGCCTTCGAGACGGTGACCAAGATGAACGTGACCATCGATGCCGTGGAGCGGATCCCCGACCTTCTTCGTCAGGCGTTCCGGGTGGCAACCAGCGGCGCCCCGGGCCCGGTCCATATCCAGTTCGCCGGGAACGAAGGCCAGATCGACGCCGAAGAGGCCGACATGGAGGTCTACTGCGAGGAGCAGTTCGCCTCGGCGCCACCCTTTCGCCCTCTGGCAGCCGACACCGATCTGACCCGGGCCCTGGGTCTGATCCAGGGTGCGCAGCGCCCGGTGCTGGTGGCCGGCGGGGGAGTGCGTGTTTCCGGTGGAGGCCCAGCCCTGGTTGCACTCGCCGAGCATCTCGGCGTGCCGGTGGCCACCTCGCTCAACGGGAAGGACGTCATTCCCGGGACCCATCCGCTTTCGGTCGGTGTGGTCGGCAGCTATTCACGGGGCTCGGCGAACCGGGTGGTGCTCGAGGCCGACCTGGTTGTCTTCGTGGGCACCGAGACCGGGGGGATGACCACTCATTTCTGGAAGGTGCCGCCGATCGGGATCCGGGCGATTCAGATCGACATCAACCCCGAGGCCTTGGGGCGGAACTACCCAGCCGAGGTGGCAATCAATGCCGACGCCCGGACCGCTCTGGAGCGGATGCTCCAGCTGGCCACCGACCCCGGGGATCACGAGGAGTGGGCCGGATTGGCGGCCAGCTACGTCACGGATTGGCGGATCGAGTATGCGCCGCTGCTCGAATCGGATCAGGTTCCGATGCGCCCCGAACGGCTCTGTGCCGAGCTCACCGATCTGGTCCCCGACGACGGGATCGTGGTGGTCGACACCGGTCATGCCGGGATGTGGATGGGTGGGATGTTTGACCTGAGGACTCCAACCCAGTCCTATCTGCGCAGTGCGGGCCACCTGGGCTGGGCCTTTCCCGCTTCCCTTGGCGCCAAATGTGCACAACCTGACCGTCCGGTGGTCTGCTTCACAGGTGATTCCGGATTCTGGTATCACGTGGCCGAGATCGAGACCGCGGTGCGCTGGGGGATCAACAGCATCACCGTGGTCAACAACAACCATTCAGGCAACCAGTCCAAGCGCGGCTTCGACCGGGTTTATGGCGGCGAGCAGTCCGAGAAGGCACTTGAAATGTGGGTGTTTACCGAAGTCGACTTCGCCCGCCTCGCAGAGGACATCGGTGCGGTCGGGATCAGGGTCGAGAAGCCAGCCGATCTGGCGTCGGCGTTCGACCGGGCGCTATCCGCTGATCGGCCGGTGGTCATCGATGTGGTGACCGACATCGACGCCCTCGCCCCGGTGGCCGTGGAGTGACCCGGCGCTGGGTCACTCCACCAACAACACCGCCTTGCCGTTGACCTGACGGTTGGCCACGGCTTGGAAGACTGAGTTCGCCTCGGTCCATGGGGCCTCCAGCCCGACCTGGGGGTGGAGCGACCCTTCGGCGACCATGTCGGCGAGGAGTTGCAGGTCGTGGCCAAAGGTCGGTGGCTCTCCGCTTTCGTAGACGAAGAAGGCCTCGATCCGAGCTCCGGCCCGACCTCTGAAATCGCCGAAGGAAACCCGGGCAGGGCTGTTCGACGAGTTACCGAACACGACGATTGTTCCCCCGGGAGCGATGAGACGGATCGAGGCTTCCAAGGAGGTCCCCCCCACTGCTTCCAGGATCATGTCGAAGTTCTCCTCGGCCCGCTCGATGTCCTCGACGACAGCGTACGCGCCGAGCTCCTCCAACCCCTCGGCTCGTGAAGGTCCCGCAGCCACCCCCGTGACCACTGCCCCCGACCGCGCCGCCATCTCGACTGCGAAGCGGCCTACCCCTCCTGCAGCTCCGGTGACGAGGACCCTCTTCCCGTTCAGGTCGTCACCGATGCGGAGGATCCGGAGCGCTGTCATCCCCGCGATGGGAAGAGTCGCTGCCTTCGACGCGCTGACCCCTGCGCCGAGTGTGGCGAGATGACTCGACGGCACTGCGACTCTCTCTGCCCATCCGGCCTGCTCCGGCCAGGCCACAACCCGGATCCCCTCCTGTGGGCCCGAACCGTCAGCTGCCGGCGACGCGACGACCCCGGCCACATCCTGTCCGGGTCGCCACCCCTGAGGGCGGGTAGATAAGAGCCGCAACTCGCCCCGATTGACCGCCATGGCCTCGACGCGGACCACTGCCTCGTTGGCATTCGGATCGGGCTCGACCACCTCCACGAGATCGACGGCAACCTCCCCACCACCCCGGTTGACCAGTGCTCTCATCAGAAGCCTTTCGTAACGCGGGTGGCCTTGACCGCAATCGTCACCCCGGTTTGGCGGGGTGGCTGGCTGACCCGGTTGGTGGCCAATCAAGAGACGCCTATATCAGACATTGTATAGGATCCACACCATTGAATGTGATCCGCCACTCGACCGATCGCTACAAGGCGACTGTCATCGTGTTGAATCGGGCCCTGGTGGATATGAGCACCCGCTCGGCTATCTCGCCGATAGAGCGGGTGCGAGGAGCCAAGGACACATGGGCTACCGCCCGGTGAACAACAGGAGGAGAAGATGAAAACGAAAGGCATGTTGGTTGCACTGCTGGCGCTGGCGCTCGTCGCCGCCGCCTGCGGGAACGACGGTGCCACCGACGACACCAGCGAGGGAGGCGGTGGCTGCGAGTCGGTCATTCGCTTCACTTTTGCCCCGGACCCGGTCTGGGACTACTTGAACGACCAAGGGATCAAGGACGAGATGGAGCAGGAGTCCGGGATCTGCATCCTGGCCCAGGTGACCTGGGACGAGTTCGGGATCTATGCCGGCGGCTTCGCCGACATCGTCTCGGTCGGTGACTTCGAGGTGCCGACTTTGGACAAGCAGGCAGGGACCACCTCGGTAGTGTTCGGCAAGTACAACATCGACCGCTCGGTCCTGGCTGTGCCCGTCTCGGACACCACGAGTCAGACGCTGGAGGATCTGACCGGGCAGACCCTGGCGGTGTGGGACTCGGTGTCCTCGACCCTGATCTGGGGCGTCATCGCCTCCGACTTGCACGGCCTCGACTTCCGCACCGGTGGCGGAGACTTCGAGCTGACCCAGGTCGACATCACCAACACCGGTCCGGCGACGGCGGCGGAGGAGACAGCAGCCGGTCTGGTGCTGCCCGACTTCGCGGTCAACCAGCTGATCAATGATGAGCTCCGGGTCCTCTACGACGGGCGGACCTCGGCCGAGCTCTATGCGCAGGAGATCGCCGAGAACCCCGGTCATGAGGGCCCGATGATCAACGTGTTCCTGGCCAATGAGGAGTGGTACGACGACCATCCGGATGAAATCGCTTTCTTCCTGAGTCTGTGGCAGCGAGGAATCGACGAGTGGCAGGCCAACAAGTCCGACATAATCGCGAGCTACCCGCAGCACTTCGCAGTCGAAGGTGACGAGCAGGTCCAGTTCATGCAGGACTGGCTAGCGGAGCACGACTGGTTCGTGACCTCGGTGTATCTCGATCAGGAGTGGCTCGACGCCGAACTGCCGCTGTTCGACATCATGCGGGAGAACGGGTTCATGGCGGAGGACGACGAGAATCCCCGGTTTGAGATCCTGACCCCGTAGGAATGACAAACATCGTCGCCGAGTCCGTCTCAGAAGGACAGAATCAGGCGCACGCTCTGCGTACCGCCGCCGGCTTCCGCCGGCGGCGGTACCTCGCTGTGCTATTGGGATGGCTCTTCTTTCTCGCCGTCTGGTGGATCCTGTCGGCCGTTCTCGGCTCCGAGGCACGTCTCCCATCGCCTCCTCGGGTTGTCCAGGAGATCCGCACGATCTTCGAGGGCGACTTCTGGACTCAGTTCTGGGCCAGCGTCATCCGGGTGCTTGCCGGCTTCTTCGCCGCGGTGGTGATCGGGACTCCGGTCGGGTTCCTGATGGGGAGAAGCAAGTATTGGGGCAACTTCCTCCAGGCGCCGGTGGTGGTGGCTGGGGCGATCCCGGGTCTGACCTATGCGGTGATGGCGTTCGTGGTGTTCGGCATCTCCTTCTGGGGGCCGGTGCTGGCGGTTGGTCTGATCGCTATGCCCTACGTGGCCATCAACGTGGCCGAAGGTGTGCGCGGTGTCGACCGCCGCCTCATCGACATGAGCACTGCCTATGGCAGGACCGAGAGTCAGGTCTTCCGACATGTCGTCGTTCCGTCCGTCCTTCCCTTCATCTTCGCCGGGGTACGTCTCTCCTTCTCCCTCGCCTGGAAGGTGGGCACCCTCACCGAGGTCTTCGGGTCGTCGAAGGGGATCGGGTTTCAGATCCGTCGCAATTACCAACTGTTCAACATGCCGGCGGTGATCGCCTGGGTGCTCCTGTTCGTGGCCTTCATGTTGCTCCTGGAGAGGTTCGTGTTGGTGAGGATCGAGAGACGGCTCTTCCGGTGGCGTCAGTGGGAGCGCAACCAGTGACCTCCGCGCCCGTGACTCTGCAGGAGAGCCCACCTTCGCCGGGGCCAATCCGGCAGTGGCTGATCAGCCCGATCGGGGCGCAACTCACTGCGATCGTCGTCTTCGTCGGGCTCTGGCAGCTGTTGACCTTGATAGCAGAGAGGGTGCCGGGACCCGCCGAGGTCGCCAACTTCCTCTATGTGGAGATCACCGGCGGATCCCACGGCGGGATCGTCACAGGTGAGTTCTGGGAGCATTTCGCCATCACATTGCGCCGCTTCTCGGCGGGGTTGTTCATCGGGTTCACCGCCGGGCTGCTGATCGGTGTGGTGATCGGGTCTTACGGCATGGCCCGGGCCCTGCTCAACGACACGGTGTTGGTCCTGCTCACCATGCCAGCATTCGTTTGGGCATTCCTGACCACGATGTGGTTCGGGATCTCGTGGAGGGCGCCGGTGCTCACGGTGGCCTTTGTCGCGTTTCCCTTCGTCGCCATCAACGTGGCACAAGGCGTGCGAGCCATCACCCCGGATTTGAGGAACATGTCCGCAGCTTTCGAGGTGAGCCGATGGAAACAGTTTCGCCACCTCATCCTCCCTGCGGTGGCCGGCTATATCTTCGCCGGCCTCCGCTTCGCCATCATCGTTGGCTGGAACGCGATCCTGCTCTCGGAGTGGTTCAGCGGTCAGGCCGGGGTCGGCTTCCGCACTCGCTACTGGTTCGACGCCAACCGCTACCGGGGCTTCGTTGGATGGGTGATCGTCTTCATCTTCTTCATCGTGGTGCTCGACCGTGTCGTCCTGAACCGGCTTCAGACACGTGCGTTCCGATGGAGGGACCCGATCGAGGTCGAGGTCGAGCTCGCCCAACAAGAGCAGGTAGGTGTGTGACATGGCCCGAGTAGACATCCAACGCCTCAGCAAGATCTTCCCGCCGCCTCAGAAGGGCGGAGATCCTGTCACCGCGATCGGCGACATCTCGCTCGAGGTGGACGGCAACGTTTTCGTATCCATCGTCGGGCCCTCGGGATGCGGCAAGAGCACTCTGCTCAATATCCTGTCCGGCGTGGAGAACCCGACCGGCGGGACGGTCTCAGTTACCGAGGGCGCTCGCCCGGCCCATCTGGGATATGTCTTTCAGGATGCCCGACTACTCCCGTGGCGGACTGTGATGCAAAACATGCTCTACGTTCGGGACGACGATGGCGACGAGAAGGCTGCCCGCTATTTGGAGATGGTCGGGCTGAGTCACACTCATGACATGTTCCCCGGCCAGCTCTCGGGTGGGATGCAACAACGGGTCGGGATCGCACGCGCCTTCTCGGTGGAGCCCGATCTCTTGCTCATGGACGAGCCGTTCAGCCATCTCGATGCCATCACCGCCCGCTCGCTTCGTGACCATCTCCAGGAGCTGTGGACCGCGACCCGCAAGACGGTGCTCTTCGTCACCCACGACGTGGTCGAGGCGGTCCAGCTTTCGGATCGAATCATCGTTCTCGCCCCGGGCGGCCGGATCTTCGACGACATCGCCATCGACCTACCCCATCCCCGGCGGGCCGCCGACCCGAAAGTGGCCACCCAGCAGGCCGAG
>DATDPP010000080.1:0-75281 GCA_035292685.1 Acidimicrobiia bacterium | reverse complement strand
GCTCGGGACCGGCAGAGCCGGTCACGGCCACCGCCACGTCGACACCGAGCAGCGTGCGGGCGCCGGTGGCCATCGCCATGGCCGTCTCCGCGTTGACCACCTCGTCGACGTCGCTCACGCCCAGCAGCCGGCTCTTGAGCTCTGAGTGATAGGCAACCAGACCCCCCTTCATCACCGCGGAGGAGCCGGGGAGGTCGGTGAGCCGGGCGGCCACCAGGCCCCCGGTCATGGATTCGGCAGTCCCAATGGTGTAGCCGAGGTCAGAGAGCAAGCGGAACAACACCCGCTCGATGGTCTCGTCGTCGGCTCCGAACACGCTTTCGCCAAGCCGGGCCCGGACCTCGTGCTCGACGGGCTCGATCAATCGTTGTGCCTCACCGGTGTCTGCGGCCTTGGCCGTTATTCGCACCTTGATCTCGGAGGCTGAGGCGAGGAATGCGATCGACGGGTTGGTGGAACCGATGTAGAGGTCGTCGAGGATCTCGGCCACCTCGGACTCGGGTCTCCCCCAGGTCCTGATCACCCGGCTAGCGATCACCTGCGCCTCGCCCGACCGGGAGGCCAGCCTGGGAAGCACCTCCGCCATCATGAGGTGCTCCATCTCGGCGGGCACCCCCGGGACGCAGAAGATCAGCTTCCCGGCATGGGCCAGGGCCAGACCTGGTGCGGTCCCCCGCGGGTTGGACAACAATTCGGCCCCCGCCGGGTGAAAGGCCTGCCGGAGATTGCTGGCCGGCATCTCCCTGCCCCGCCGCGCCCACCACTGCTCCAACTCCTTGGCGTACTCCTCGCTGTAGACCATTTCGAGCCCGGTGGCGGCACACACCCCTTCCCTGGTCAGATCGTCCTGGGTAGGCCCGATCCCCCCGGTGATGATCACCGCGTCGGCTCGATCCAGGGCGATACGGATCGCTGACGCAATCCGATCGATGTTGTCGCCAACAGCTTGCTGGTAATGGGCGTCGAAGCCCCGCTCGGCGAGCGCCGCCCCCATGAAGGAGGTGTTGGAGTTGACGATCTGACCCAGCAGGAGCTCGGTGCCGACCGCGATCACCTCGACGATCAACTTGATTCCGCCCGACTTTGGCCCGCCACGGGGGTGCCCCCCTCGCCCGACCGAAGGTCGGGCGGTCCCCCCTCAAGAGGGGGGACAACCACAACGTTGGCTTCCATGTCGGGGCCGACGACACCGACATACTCGACCTTCACCCATTCCCCGACCTCACCCCGATCGAGACGCACCACCCCGTCGATCTCGGGCGCCTGCCGATGTGACCGCCCCAGCGGCACCCCGTCCTCCACCTGGTCGACCAGCACCACATCGACCCGGCCCAGCCAATCGGAATTGCGAGTCTCGGTCAGGTCGTCCTGGATTCGTGACAGGTACCGCAGCCGATCCATGGTCGTCTCCCGGGGCACCTGGGCTTCCATCGCCGCGGCAGGTGTGCCCGGCTCGGCGGAGTAGGGAAAGAACCCGGCCCAATCGAGGACGGACTCGTCGAGGAAGTCGGCGAGCATCTCGACATCGTCATCAGTCTCACCGGGAAAGCCGACGATGAACGAGGAGCGCAAGGCCGACTCCGGGTCGAGCTCACGGATGCGTTCGATCAGTGCCAGGTGCTTCTCGGTGTTGCCCGGCCTTTTCATCCGCCTCAAGAGAGGGCCTGATACGTGCTGGAGCGACAGATCGAAATAGGGGGCCACCTTCTCGTTGCCCGTTACCTCGAGTAGCAGCCGCTCGTTGATCTCACGGGGATGGAGATAGAGAAGCCGGATCCGGCGCAGCCCCTCGACGTCGGAGACAAATGCGAGCAGATCGGGCAAACCGCCCGGAGCTTCGATGTCGCGGCCGTAGGCGGCCAGGTCCTGGGCGACCAGGACCACCTCGCTCACGCCGCCCTGCACCAGGACCGCCAGCTCCTCCCGGATCTCAACCGGCCGTCGCGATCTCTGCTTTCCCCGGATCGAGGGGATGGCGCAGAAGGTGCAGGGCTTGTCACAGCCCTCGGCCACCTTCAGATAGGCGTAAGGGAGATCGGACACCGGCCGACCGGTGGCGTGGAGGATGTCCATGATCGGACGGCGTCGCATCTCGACCGGGTGCCAACCGGTCAGCCCGTCGAGGACTCCTACCAGTTCGCCGTAACGGTCGATGCCGAGCACCGCATCTACCTCGGGAAGAGCCGACTCGACTTCGGACCCGAACCGCTGCGCCATGCACCCGATCACCACCGAGTGGGCGTCGGGCCGCTTCCTGGCTTCCATCTCGAGGATGACTCCCACCGACTCGGCCCGGGCCTCCTCGATGAAGGCACAGGTGTTGACCATCACCACGTCGGCGTCTTCGGGGCGTTCGGCCCAGCCATAACCGGCGTCGGAGAGCATGGCGATCAGCTTCTCCGAATCGACCTGGTTCTTGGCACATCCGAGCGTGCTCAGCCAGACATTGGGACCGGGCATCCGGCCACCTTATAAGCGAGAAGTCGGCCGGCAATCAAGTCAGGACCGCGACTCCTCGATCACTGCCAGGAGATGGCCGGGCCCGACGGCGTCGGCGAGCGTGTTCCAGGTCGAGGTGGTCACCCGGCCGTCCTCTTCAATCTGCGAGCAGGCGAAGTAGATCGCATCGGCCACCGCTCCCAGTGAGTGATCGGCGTCATACGCCTCGGCAACGGCGGTTCTGGCACCGGCCACGTCCTGGCGGGCCACCGCCCGGATCGCCTCTTCGACGAAGGCCTGGGCCTTCGCATCCATCAGATCTCGCGGAACAGGTAGCGACGGAGGATGTTGATGCGGCGGTCGAGAGTCTCCGGTTCGAGGTACCAGAGCATGGCGGCCACGGTGGACAACAAAGGGTTGCCGTCTTGAGGTGTGAAGGAAAAGCCGACCACCTCGTTGCCGTTGCGAACGGCCAGGGTGTCGAGGGCGACCACCGCTTGGCTCATGATCCGGCCGTAGTAGCCGTGGTCGCGCCCGAAGGAGAACACCTGGTTGGCCGAAGTCTTGTTGGTGACGGCCACCCGGGTGTTGGCCATCAGCCGCTCCTTCGCCTGGTCGACGGTGACCTCCTCGTCGAGCTGCAGAGAGAACTGGATCGAGTGCATGTACTGGGTGTTCAGCTTCACCGCCGACGAATAGAGATTGAGGTCGTAGCCCAGGGTTTCGAAGAGCATGTGGGCATCGCGGGCGTGATGGGTGCCGAATCGCTCGTCCTTGTGGGCCTCAACGGTGGGACTGGCCACGAAACCGTCGTCCTGGCTGATGTCGTTGGCCCTCCTCATGCAAAGGAAGCGGCCGTCCTCGAGGTGATTGGTCCCGTCCGGGTCGATCGCCAACGATCGGATGAGTACCGCGATGTTGTGGGTGTTGCACGACACGATCTGGAGAAACTTGTCCTCGCCATGCACCAGGGCGTCGTCGTTGATGCCGCGGGCATAGGGCTTGCCGAACCCGAACTCCGAGCCTTGAGCCATGAAGCCGATCGGGCCCTGGGCGTGGTTGTAGAACTCATCTTTCATCCGATTCCCGACCGGGGTGCAGTCGATGACCACGGTGGCCTGCTCGATGGCTTCACGGGCCTCGTATTTGGGAGCGTGGCCCAGTTCCTCGAAAGCAGACCTTCGGTCGTCGTCGACCGAGAGAACAGCTCCCCGCCCCTCGAGGTCGTTCACCTTGGCCCGCTCGGTGAGCAACGGGGTCCGCTTGTGAAAGGTGACCTCGTCGATGCCGAAATGCTCCTTGTTGTCGGCGAGCAGTCCGATCAGGGGTTCGCCGATGGTTCCGGTGCCTACGACGTGGACGATCTTCATGCTGGCTCCCTCCAGACAGGAAGTGCTGTGGTCAGGAAGTCAGACTACCGGCCCCGCACGCTAGACCCTCTTCGGACGTCCGTTGTCTTCGATCCAGTCCTCCATGGCGACCCCGAGGCCCTCGGCTATCCGGTTGATGTAGTTGAAGTAGGCCACCACCTGGACACAGCTAGAAATGCCCTGATCGTCGAATCCGTGTGATCGCAACACCTCGATGTCGTCCTTGCCCACCGCGGCACACTCGTCGGTCAGCTTCTCCGCGAACTCCAGTAATCCGGTAGTAGCGGCGTCGAGACCGGCCGTCGTCCAGTCGACTGCGAACCGGTCCACCATCTGTTGGTCGTCGACCTCATCCCGGAGGTCGTGCAAATGCGAAGTAATTCAGTAGAAGCAGTCGTTCTTGTTGGAGGTGACCACCGCGATCATCTCGCGTTGGGCTCGGGTCAGAGGCGATGTGCCGAACATGATGGTTTGGTAGAGCCGTATCGAATCCCGCATCACCTCCGGGAGCTGGCTCTGGATCGAGACGATGTTCCACACCCGCCCGGCACGACGGATGGCTGCGTCGTACTCCCGTTTGGTGAGCCCGGTGGCGTCTTCGAACGGGGTGACGTGGACGTGGGGCATGCTCAGCCGGCCAGGAAGAGAGCCGGTTCCTCCAGGTTCTCTCGCAGCATCGACATAAATCTCCTCCCCAGACCGCCATCGATAACCCGATGGTCGTAGGACAGGGAAAGGGGCACCACCGGGGCGATGGCCAGCTCCCCGTCGATGACGATTGCCCTCTCCTGGGCCCGCCCCACCGAGAGGATCGCCGTGGTACCCGGAGGGACAATCGGTGTCCCATGCCCGCCACCGAGAGCCCCGATATTGGAAACGGTGAAGGTTTGACCGATCAATTCATCAGGCGAGAGCTCTCGAGCCTTGGCCTCTTCGCCCAGACGCTGCACCTCCCACGCCAGTTCGAGGACACCTTTGGACCTGGCGTCGCGGATAACGGCAACCAACAGACCGTCGGGAGTGTCCACCGCGATCCCGATGTGGTACGAGCCGTGCAAGATCAGGTCGTCGCCGTCGAGACTGGCGTTGAATTCCGGGAAGGCCTCCAGGGCAGGAAGCACCGCTTTGACCACCAGTGCCTCGAGCGGGATCTTGACGCCGTGCCGGGCGCCAAGCGCCGATCGAATCTCGAACAGCCGGGTGGCGTCGATGTCGTCGAAGGTGGTGACGTGGGGGATCTCCGCCCAGCTCCGGGCCATATTGGCCGCGATCGTCCGCCGGAGACGGCTCATCGGGCGTCGGACATCCTCGTTTGACAACGGCTGGTAAGCAGCCCCCACCAATTCGGCCGGCGGCTCCTCCGCAAGCTCGGGCCCAACTCCAGGCTCAGGCTCAACTTCCGGCTCCGGCTCGGGCTCGGGTTGCGCCGCTGCCAGGACGTCTTCCCTCAGGATCCTGCCCTCGGGCCCGGAACCGGTTATCTGGGCGAGATCCACACCCATCTCGCGTGCCATCTTGCGCACGACGGGAAGCGCCTTGATCTGATCGGCAGCCGAGGGTCCCGGCGGCTCGGCATTGAGATCCTCGGCCTCCTCGCTGAGGGTTCCCACGATTGGGGCGGCGGATGCAACCGCCGACTGCGCCGGGGCGGCACCCTCCTCCAACTCTCCGATCACCACCAGCACCGCTCCCACCTCGAGGGTTTGGCCTTCGGCGCCGCCGTGTCGGAGGACGGTCCCTGCATAGGGCGAAGGAATCTCGACCACCGCCTTGTCGGTTTCCACCTCGACTAGAGGCTGGTCGGCTTCAACCCTCTCCCCCTCGGCCACGAGCCAGCGGACGATCTCCGCCTCGGTGAGCCCCTCTCCTATGTCGGGCAGCCTGAATTCCTTCGCCACTAATTCTCCAACGTCTCTTCCGCCGCCTGCAAGATTCGCTCGACACTTGGAAGGTAGTGGCCCTCCGAGCGCTTCAGGGGAAACACAGTGTCCCATCCGGTGACCCGGCGCACCGGCCCGAGTAGCGAGTAGAGCGCCTGCTCCTGTATCACGGCCGCGATCTCACCGCCGAGACCCCCCATTCGGGGGGCCTCGTGGATCACCACCACCCGACCGGTCTTCTCCGCCGACGCGACGATGCCGGCAGCGTCGAGTGGGGAAAGTGTCCGCAGGTCGAGCACCTCCGCCGACACTCCGTGCTCGTCGAGTACCGAGGCCGCAGCCCTGGTTTCCTTCATCATCGCTCCCCAAGAGATGAGTGTTATGTCCTTGCCCATGCGCTCGACCCGGGCCGGGCCGATCTCCTCGGTGAAGTAGATGTCAGGGATCTCCTCCTTCACCGCTCGGTAGAGGCGAATCGGCTCCAGGAAGATCACCGGGTCGGGATCCTCGATCGCCTCCAGCAGCAGGCCTTTGGCGTCATGCGGCGTGGACGGGACCACGACCTTGATTCCGGGAATATGGGTGTAGATGGCCTCGGTCGACTCCGAGTGATGCTCGGCAGCCCCGATTCCCCCTCCGTAGGGAATGCGAATGACCATCGGCGCCGTGAACCGATGGGCGGAACGGTTCCGGATCCGCGCCACGTGATTGATCACTTGGTCGTATGCGGGATAGGAGAACCCGAGGAACTGGATCTCGACCACCGGGCGCAGCCCGGCGATCGCCATCCCGAACGCTGCCCCTACCAGCCCCGACTCGGCCACCGGGGTGTCGAACACCCGGTTTTCCCCGTACTTCTCGAGCAGGCCGTCGGTGATCCGAAACACCCCTCCGGTGCGCCCGATGTCCTCTCCCAGCAGGACGACCCGATCATCGGCATCGAGAGCAGTGTCGAGGGCCCCGTTGAGAGCCTGGGCGAGGGTCATCACACTCATGTGTCGGCCTCGTCGAGTTGTTGGCGCAGCGAGGACGTGGGCTCGGCGAACATCCGCTCGAACATCTCGTCCACTGTGGGGAGAGGCAAAGCCTCCGCCGTGGCCACCGCCGCCTCGATGGCATTGGACGCACGGGTTTCCAAATCCTCCTGCCATTTCGGGTTCCAACCACCGGCCTTCTCGAGAAGCATCCGGATCCTGATCAGCGGGTCCCGCTCTCGCCATTCCTCGGCTTCGGCTTCATCTCGATAACGAGTGGGGTCATCGGATGTGGTGTGTGGCCCCAGACGGTAGGTAACGGCCTCGATCAGGGACGGCCCGCCGCCGTGGCGGGCGGATTCCGCCGCCTCGCGAACTGCAACCAGCACGGCTGCTACGTCATTGCCATCGACCTCCACACCGGGCATGCCGTAGCCGTCGGCCTTGGCCGCAATCGAGGTTGCCCGGGTCTGCTCCGATCTCGGGTAGGAGATCGCAAACTGGTTGTTCTGGCAGAGAAAGACGGTCGGAGTCGTGAACACGGCGGCGAAATTCATGGCCTCGTGGAAGTCACCTTCCGATGTGGCCCCGTCACCGAAGGAGGTGAGAGCCACCCGGTCGGACCCCTGGAGACGCTCGGCCCAGGCGAGACCCACGGCGTGGATCATGTGACCACCAACCGTGATCGATGGCGGGAGCACGTTGACACCCTCCGGAGCCTTGCCCCCCCGCTCATCCCCGGTTCGACCGGCGATCAGCAGATCCCAGGGATACCCGGCGCGCCACATCAGAGCCGCGTCCCGGTAGGTCCCGGCTACCCAATCGTCGGAGCGGAGGGCTGCCGCCGCTCCGATTTGTGCTGCCTCCTGGCCTTCGAAGGGGGCATAAGTCGCCAACCGCCCCTGACGCTGCATCGCCATGCATTTCTGGTCATAGGTGCGTGCCTCCACCATGTCCGCGTAGAGGGCCCGCATCTCCTCCAGCGTCACCGGAAGACGATCCACGACCGTCCCGTCCGGGTTGATCAGGCTGAACATTCGAGGGCGAGCCTATTCGGGGGTTCAGGGAACCTGAAGAGCGAGGTCGCTTCGGTCAGACCGGGCTGGTGGTCTGCTCCGGCACCATGGGCCGGACCTTCCCACTCCGAACCATGTAGAGACACACCGCGATCACCAGGACCAGAGCCACAATGCCAGCTGTATTCCCCCAGGCTTCGCCTATGGCCATCACAGCCACCACCGCTTGAATCGTGAACATCGCGGCCCGAGAGGCCGGCTCGAACTTGGTGAGACCCCGGTGCAGCGCGTGCAGCTTGTCGAGTGTGGTGGCGCCGGCGCCGAGGAAGATGGCCAAACCGCGCACCCCCCCGAACACCAGGCCGATCGTGAGTGCTTGGACGGGAGAACCGGTGACGATTGCGATCAGCACCGTCAGATAGACCGCGGTGGTCACGATGTAGGTGGCCAGCCCGACTCCGATTTGCCATCCGAACCCGGTGCCGTACACCCAGGAGCGGTAATGATCGAGCCAGAGACGATCCACCTGGCGACGATGGCGGGGAAGCCGGAATCCCTTCACACCGAAGTCGGAGAAGATGCTCACCACCGCAAACAGACCGATGATCGCAAGCACCGTGGTGGTGGGGAGATTGGCAGCTTGTATCGGGATCGCGGCCATGGCAGCGACCGCGCCGAGGGTCGCACCCCCGGCCAGAGCGCCCACCAGATACCAGGGAACCGTGGCCGCATAGCGCCGACCCCGAGCCTGCTCGGTGACCGGGGTGATGGTGGAGAGCATCGACAGGCCGCATGGGGACCAGGTCGAGCGGGCGGCCGCGCCCATGGCGACGAACAAACCGAGTCCGAATATCAGGTTCATGGGCCCTTCCAACTGTCGATCGTCACTGAGCCGGGACCAAAATTACCACAGGCGGTTGATTCCGCCTTCCCTGGAGTTTGGGCGGTCAGACCTCGACAGCCTCTCGGGTCCGGAGATCTTCGAGCTCCTCGACGGTCATCAAGACCTCTCGGGCCTTGCTCCCTTGCGATGGGCCGACGACCCCCCTTCGTTCGAGGATGTCCATCACCCGCCCCGCCCGGGCGAATCCGATTCGGAGCTTGCGCTGCAGCATCGACGTCGAGCCAAGCTGGCTGCGGACGATCAACTCCATCGCCTCACGGGCCAGGACCGCATCCTCATCGTCCTCTTCCTCGGCCTGGGCAGCGGCCGCCGCGGCCGCCACCTCCAGGACCTCTTGATCCTGATAGACCGCTTCTTTCTGGTGTCTCACCCATTCGACAACGGCATGGATCTCGCTCTCCCGAACCCAAGCGCCCTGGATCCGCTGCGCCCGCGGCTCCTTGGCGGTGACCACCAGCATGTCTCCCATCCCCACCAGCTTCTCGGCCCCGGAGCCGTCGAGGATCACCCGGCTGTCGGTTTGCGAGGCGACGCTGAAGGCGAGACGGCTCGGCACGTTGGCCTTGATCACACCGGTTATCACGTCGACCGAGGGCCGCTGGGTGGCGATCACCAGGTGGATCCCGACGGCACGCGCCATCTGGGCGATGCGCACGATCGATTCCTCGACCTCCCGGCCGGCAACCATCATCAGATCGTTGAGCTCGTCGATGAGGACCACTATGTAGGGGAACCGGTCGAAACCTTCGGGGTCGAGGCCGCCCGCCTCCCACTTCTCCCGGTAGCCCTCGATGTCCCGCACTTTGGCATCGGCCAGCAGGTCGTAGCGACGATCCATCTCCGCCACCGCCCATTTCAGGGCGTCGTTGGCCTTCTTGGGGTTGGTGATGACCCTGGTCAGGAGATGAGGCACACCGTTGTATTGGCCAAGCTCCACCCGTTTCGGGTCAACCATGATCATACGCACGTCGTCGGGGTGGGTGCGCATCAACAACGAGGTGACGATCGAGTTGATACACGACGACTTTCCGGCCCCGGTTGCGCCGGCAATCAACACGTGGGGCAGCTCGGACAGATTGAGGAGCTTGGGATCGCCGGAAATGTCCATCCCGAGGGCCACGGTCAGCGGATGAGCGGGTATGGCTGCCTCGGGGCTGGAGAGGATGTCACCAAGCGACACCAGTCTTCGCTTGTTGTTGGGCACCTCGACGCCAATCGCCGACTTGCCAGGAATCGGCACCAGGATGCGGACGTCGGGTGTGGCCAGGGCGTAGGCGATGTCGTGAGAGAGATTGGAAACCCGATTCACCTTGACCCCGGGCGCCAACTCGATCTCGAAACGGGTAACCGTCGGGCCGGGAACGATCTTGGTCAATGTGGCGTCCACCCCGTGCTGGATCAACGTCTCCTCCAGTTGGTGGGCGGTTTCCTCCAGCGAGCGCCGGTTCACTTCGCCACCCGTTCCCTCATCGAGGAGGCGCAATGGCGGCAGTTTGTAACCACCGGCGGTCAGGTCGACGACGCTTGGAACCGTCTTCCTTGCCGACGGCTTCGGATCCGGACCGTCAGCATGTTTTTCAGGTTTCTCACGAGACCGCTTGGGTCGCTCGTGTTTGCCCCTCGGTGGCGCCCCCACCACCGCCGGAGCGTTGGAGACGTGAGCCACCCGCGTGGCCTCATGTCCGACCGAGGTTGTGGCGGCGAGGCGGCGCGCGGATCGAATCGTGCCGGCGACGCCCACGAACAACTCGCGGACACTGGTGTGGGTGGCGACCAGGACGCCCATCGCCATCACCGATGCCAGCACCACGAAGGCGCCCCAATGACCCACAACCCGACGCAGGGGGAAAGCGAGCAAGGCTCCGATGGCGCCGCCCCGCTGTTTCACCAACTCGATGTTCGGCATCAGGGCAACGGCGCCTGTGAGGAGATGGAAGAGGGCGAGCGAGCCGACGAAGGTGGCAATGCTCCCGGCCACGAGACGGCGCGCACCCTCACGCGGTTTGCCGATGATGAGGGCCACTCCCACCCCGATCAGGGCGAACGGCACGGCATAACGCCAAACCCCGAAGAGGAGGAGGCTCCCGGTCTCGATTCCCTCTCCTACCGGGCCGGCGCGGTCCAAGAACGCCAGGGTCACGAGGATGGCCAAGACGATGAGGGCCAGACCCCAGACGTCGTCGGTCTGGCGGCCCAGTGTGTTCCGCACGTAGTCACGTGACGTCGTCAGCTTCTGACGAAACGTGCCCTTTGGCGGGCTCTTCTTTTTCGGTGAGGACACCCGTCTCCGCCCGGTGGAACCCTTCCGGGTGGGTGACCTTCCTGGCATGTGTACCGAAACACTACATGGGGATTGGATTTGGTCGTGGAATGCTCGGTCAGAGCTCAAAGACGACCGGCACGATGACTGGCTTGCGAGCGGTCTCGGCTTTGATCACCCGGCCCGCGGCCGACCGCACCGTCTTCTGCAGCTCTCCGATATCGCTGCGACCGGAGGCATGCTCCTTGATCGCCTCTCTTACCGCCTCGGCGGCCTTTTCCAGCACGGCCGACGGATCGTCCATCACGCCGTGGCTGTCCAGGTCCGGCCCGTACAGGATCTCCCCGGTGTCATGGTCGATGCCGACGGTGACCACCACCACGCCTTCGTCGGCGAGGTGGGAGCGGTCTCTGAGCACCGCCGACTGGACATCACCCACCGACAAACCGTCGAGATAGACATAACCCGCAGGCACCGCCCGGCGCTCCACCAGCGTCTTCTTCCCATTCAGGATGACCCGGTCGCCGTCTTCGAGCACGTCCACGGCGTGGACCCCCATGCGTCGCGCCAACTCGGCATGGGCATGGAGATGGCGGTACTCCCCGTGAACCGGCACGAAGGCACGGGGCCGGATCAAGTTGAGAAAGGTGAGCAACTCTTCGCGGTTGGCATGACCGGACACGTGGACGTGAGCGTTCTGGCCATGAACCACAGTTGCGCCCCGCCTGATCAGGTTGGAGATGACCTTCGAGACCGCGGTCTCGTTTCCCGGGATCGGCTTGGCCGAGATCAAGACGGTGTCAGTGTCGCCGAGTTCGACGAACCGGTGCCGACCCTGCGACATCAACGAGAGGGCGGCAAAAGGCTCGCCTTGGCTGCCGGTGGTGATCAGAAGCTGTCGATCAGGGGGAAGCTGTCCCAGCTCGCTGATGTCCACCAGTGATTTCTGGGGAACACCCAGAATCCCAAGCTCGGTCGCCACGGTCGTGTTGCGTTGCATCGACCGCCCGAAGAAAGCGACCTTGCGCCCGGCGGCCACCCCCGCGTTGGCGATTTGTTGCACCCGGTGGATATGCGAGGAGAAGCACGCGGCGATCACCCTCCCCGGGGCATCACGGACGATGTCTGCGATCGGCCGTCCCACCGAGCTCTCCGAGGGCTCAAAACCCGGTTTTTCCGCATTGGTGGAGTCGCCCAGGAGGAGTCTCACCCCACGGCGACCCAACGACGCAAACGCCGGTAGATCCGTCGGCACCTGGTCGATCGGTGTCGGGTCGAGCTTGAAGTCCCCGGAATGGACGATCATGCCCTCGGGCGTGTCGAGGGCGACGGCGGCGGCCTCAGGGACCGAGTGGCTCACCGGGATCAGCTGGAAGCGAAACGGCCCGTGATCGATCCAGGTCTTCACCGCCACCACTCTGAGGTCGGCCTCGACCCCGAGCTCATCGATCCGTCCCCTCGCCAGCTCCATACTGAGACGGGTGCCGTAGACGGGGACATTGATCACCCTCAGGAAATAGGCAAGCGCCCCAACGTGGTCCTCGTGCCCGTGGGTGACGATGACGCACTCCACGTCAGCGATCCGCTCCACCAACCAGGACCAATCGGGGAAGACGAGATCGACACCGAGCATGTCCTCCTCGGGGAACATCAACCCACAGTCGATCAGTGCGATCTTGCCGCCTATCTCAACGGCGGCGCAGTTGCGCCCGATCTCCCCGAGACCCCCCAAAAAAGTGACCGAGACACTCATAGACCCTGGATTGCCCCTACCGCCTTCTCGACCGCGAGCAACGTCTCCTCTGAAGCGGCAACGAGAGGGAGACGGACATCGCCGACGGGCTCCCAAAGCCGGTTCATGGCTCCCTTGACCGGCGTCGGGTTGGTCTCGAGAAAGCAAGCCTCACACAGCGGCAGGAGCTCATGGTGCAGCCGGCGCGCCTCCGAGAGATCGCCGGCAAGCGCAGCCTTCACCATGGCGGCGACGGTGCGACCCGCCAGATGCGAGATCACGGAGACCACACCGATGGCACCGACCGCGATCATCGGCCAGGTGTGAGAGTCCTGACCCGAGTAGACGGGGAGGCCCGGGACCCGGTTGACCGTCTGACTGGTGAACTCGACATTCTCGACTGCGTCCTTTACCGCCACGATGTTCTCGTGCTCGCTGAGGCGAGCCAGGGTGTCGATCTCGATCAACCTGCCGGTTCGACTCGGGATGTTGTAGAGCATCACCGGGACTCCCACGTCGGCGATCGCTGTGAAATGGGCGATCAACCCTGTCTGACCCGGCTTGTTGTAGTAAGGGGTCACCGCCAGCAACCCGTCGCATCCCAGATCGCCTGCCTTTTCCGACAGCTCGACCGACTCCGCGGTGTTGTAGTTGCCGGTCCCGGCGATGACGAAGGTGTCCTTGTCTTTGACTGCATCGACCACGGTCGCGTAGAGGGCGAGCTTCTCGGTGCCACTGAGGGTCGGGGACTCCCCCGTGGTGCCCGTGACGACCAGGGCCTGGGAACCATGGTCGGTGAGATGTCGGGCCAAACGCCATGCCTTTTCGTGATCGACGGCGCCCGCATCTGTGAACGGAGTGATCATGGCGGTGGCGACGTGCCCAAATGGGGCCGTATGGGAAAGAGTCACCTCGCCAGGTTACAGACGGGCCACCAAAACCACTCCAACGCGGTGGGTCTTCCCTCCCCGGGCGCTGTGAAGATGTCCGCCGATGTGATTGAAGGGTCCGCCTCACCGTAGACTGGGGAGCCCGAACTGCGGAAGGACCCCCAACCGATGGCTGTCGCTTCAACCATGCTCGCCCTGGGTACCGAGGCACCGGACTTCTCCCTCGAGGACACGGTGTCGGGACGGATGATCTCCCTGGCCGACCTGGCAGACGCTCCGGCCCTGCTCGTGATGTTCATCTGCAACCACTGCCCCTATGTCAAGCATGTCCGTGACGAACTGGCGCGATTCGGGCGCGATCACCTCGATAGCGGTTTGGGGATACTGGCCATTTCGTCCAATGACCCCGAGCACTACCCCGATGACTCCCCCGCAGCCATGAAGGCCGAGGCGGAGACACACGGCTATACCTTCCCCTACCTCTTCGACCGCGAGCAGACGGCCGCCGCGGCCTACACCGCGATGTGCACACCCGACTTCTTTCTCTTCGATCGTGACCGGCGACTGGTCTACCGGGGACAATTCGACGGGGCACGGCCCGGCAACGACATCCCCGTCACCGGCGACGATCTCCGAGCCGCGGTTCGAGCGGTCCTAGCCGGGGAGCCCGTGAGTGAGATTCAGCGCCCTTCGATGGGTTGCTCGATCAAGTGGCGACGTGGCAACGTGCCGGCCTACTTCGCCAGCTGAGACACCCGATCCCGATCCACGATCAGAAAGCAGAACACCATGGGCAACCAATACTCGAGCCCCCCCGACCTTCTCATCGACCTCGATAAGACCTACAGGGCGACACTGGAGACCAATCATGGTGTGATCGACATCGAGTTCGACGCAGTCCGGTCACCACTGGCCGTCAACAACTTCGTGTTCCTCAGCCGTGAGGGTTACTACGACGGGATCGTCTTCCACCGGGTGATCAAAGACTTCATGATCCAGGGCGGCGACCCCACCGGAACCGGGTCCGGTGGGCCCGGTTACAAGTTCCGCGACGAATTGGAAGGTGCGCGCAGCTATCCCCGGGGAACGGTGGCGATGGCCAACGCCGGCCCCAACACCAACGGCTCCCAGTTCTTCATCTGTCACCAGGATGTCGGCCTGCCTCATTCCTACACCATTTTTGGAAAGGTGACCTCAGGTCTCGATGTAGTCGATTCCATCGCAGGCACCGAAACGGATCGTCACGACCGGCCGACGGCGGAGGCGATCATCAACAGGGTTACCGTCACAGAAATCTGACAGCTCTGTTATCCTCCCGGCCCTGTTGCTGCCTCGGCGGCGACTCGATCTGATTTCCCTGTTCTGAATGACTGGGCTGAGGACAAGGGTCGTACCGGACATTGCGACGTAAAGCCCACAAGGGCCAACTAGACAAGGACCAGTCACGATGAACATCTACGTGGGAAACCTGCCGTTCAACGCAACGGCGCAGGACCTGGAGACTCTCTTCGGCGAGTATGGAACCGTCGAATCCGCCGCGATCATCAACGACCGGGAGACCGGGCGGTCTCGCGGGTTCGGTTTCGTCGAGATGCCGAACGAGGAAGGCGCCAAAGCGATCTCGGAGCTCGACGGGCATGACTACAACGGCCGTGCCCTAAAGGTCAACGAGGCGCGGCCCCGCGAGGAGCGCCCCCGCCGCTGACCCTAAGCCGATCGATCTCGATGCACATGCCGGCCGGGCACCGGCCGGTGTGCCGGGTCGTCGATGAACAACTGCTGACCCTCGACATGTAGCAGGTTCGGCCCGTAGGCGGTGGTCAGGTTCCCGACGGTGAGCACCTCTCGAGGGGGACCGGAAGCGACAACCCGCCCCGAGAGCAAGAGCACATGGCTGGCCACATGGGCCTCAGCCAGATCGTGGGTCGTTATCAAGATCGTGCATCCCCGGTTGGTCTCGGCGTGGATCACGTCATCGATCGCCTGAGCCGAGGTGAGGTCGAGGCCGGTGAGAGGCTCGTCGAGCAAGAGAATGTCATGTTCCTGGGCGAGTCCCTGTGCCACGAACACGCGCTGCCGCTGGCCCCCCGACAACTCACCGAGGTGCCGGTCCCGAAGGTCGGCTATCCCCATTCGCTCCATTGCCTCATCGACTGCGGCCCGATCCTCGGCCTGGAGGCGGCGCCCGGGGCCGGTGGTCGCATAGCGGCCCATGGTCACCACCTCGCGGACGGTGATCGGGAGCACGGCGTTCACCTTGGTCGTCTGGAGCACGTATGAGATGAATCGGGCGCCTTCACGGCCGTGCAGGACCTCGATAGTCCCGGCCGCGGGCTCGATCAGGCCGGCAATTGCGTTGAGGAGGGTCGACTTCCCCGACCCGTTGGGGCCGATCAAGGCTGTGATGCCTCCCAGGGGCACCTCGAATCGGGAGCTATCCAGGGCGATCTTGGGCCCGTAAGCCAGGACCAAACCTTCAGCCTTGATTGCCGAGGGGCTCACGCGCACCTCGTGCAGTATCCATCGACTTCGAGCGAATGCCCCATCGAGGTGAACGCCGACATCTTCGACACCTGGCCTACCAACCGCTCCAATTCGCTCTCGAGGCCCTTGGGAAGCTCTATGTCCTCGACCGCCCCACAATCGACGCAAACCAGGTGGTGATGGTGGCCCGCCAGCCATTCGGCGATCTCGTACCGGGTGATGCCTTTGACGCTGTGGTGGGGAGCGACCACTCCGGCCCCTTCCAGAACGGACAGCGACCTGTAGACGGAGGAAACCGGGACCTTGCCCCCCAGTTCCGCATGGAGCTCGGCGGCAGACCTCGGCCCGTCGGCACGATCCAGGGCGGCCACGACCTCACGCCGGCCTCCGGTGTATCGGACCCCCGAATCCCGGAGCCGCTCCTCCACCTGTCTGTCCTGGATTGAACTTCTCAGCCTCCCCTCCTAATCTTAGTGATAATGATTCTCATTATATGTCGAGAAATGGGATAGGCAAGCGCCCCTCACATGTCGCCACTTCCCGCAGAGCACCGATTCCGGATCGTCGCATGGTTGCTCCCTCTGGCCCTGGTCTTCGCAAGCTGCGCCAACGAAGGAGAGCCGGTACCGCGCCGTGTCGTGGCGATCGCCACCACCTCGATCCTCGGCGACATCGCCAGGGGCGTGATCGGCGACCAGGGAGATGTCGAGGTCCTGATCCCGATGGGTGCCAACAGCCACGAGTTCCAGCCGTCGGCCCGGCAGGCGAGCCGGATCGCAGGGGCCGACCTGGTGGTGGCCAGCGGGCTCGGTTTGGAGCAAGGTCTCCAAGACGTCCTCGAGGCTGCCGACGAAGACGGCGCTCATGTGATCGAGCTGGCCCCCCTGGTCGACCCACTCCCCTTCTCGGAACAGGCGGGCCGAAGCGAAGACCCTCACTTCTGGATGGATCCGGTCCGGGTCGGTGATGCCGCCCTCGCCCTGGCGGCCGATTTGACCGAGATCTACCCGGACGGCGCCTGGGAAGAGCAAGCTCGGGAATACGTCGCCGAGATGGAGTCGACCGATCGGACCATTCGCGACCTTGTCGAACAGATACCCGAAGCCGACCTCCAGATGGTCACCAACCACGAGGCATTCGGCTACTTCGCCGCCCGCTACGGGTTCGAGGTCATAGGAGTGGTGATCCCCGGCGGTTCCACTCTTGCCGAGCCCTCGTCGGCCGAGCTGGCTGGCCTGGTCGAGACCATGAAGCGGGAGGGCGCCAAAGCGATATTCACCGAAGTGGGCCAATCGTCCACCCTCGCCCGGTCGGTGGCGGCCGAGGTGGGAGACGAAGTCCAGATCGTCGAGTTGTTCACGGAATCGCTGGGACCGCCCGGATCGGGAGCGGAGACCCTCCGGGAGATGTTGCTCACCAACGCTCGGCGGATAGCGGCGGCACTTGGCTGAGTTGTCTACCGTCGGTGACTCATGGACTGGCTGACCGAGCCCTTCGCTCTCGCCTTCCAGCAAAGGGCCCTCGTTGGCGGCGCGCTGGCCGCCCTCGCCCTCGCGGTGGTGGGAACCTGGGTGGTCATCAGGGGCATGACCTTCCTCGGAGACGCTCTGGTCCACGGTGTGATCCCTGGGATTGCCCTGGCCATCCTGCTCGACTTCAACGTGCTCCTGGGAGCTGCGCTCGCTGCCGTGGTCATGATCGCAGGAGTCAACTTCGTCCACCGTCAGACAAGGCTTTCCGAGGACACGGGCATCGGATTGCTGTTTGTCGGAATGCTCGGACTGGGTGTGATCCTGATCTCCCGCGCCGACTCCTACACCGGAAGTCTCACCGGGATTCTCTTTGGGGACGCCCTGGGTGTCACCGCCCAGGACCTGGTCGTGCTCGGCGTGGTGGCCGGGGCCGTCCTGGTCGTATCTGCGCTCCTCTACCGAAACTTCCTGGTCCTCTCCTTCAACGAGCACAAGGCACAACTGCTCGGCCTCCACCCCCGGTTCGCCCACCTCGCCCTGCTCGGCCTGATCACGGTCTCGATCGTCGGTTCGTTTCAGACGGTGGGGACTCTTCTGGTATTCGGCCTCCTCGTGGGCCCCGCTGCCACCGCGGCGCTTCTGGTCAAGCGGGTGCCCGCCATGATGGCGACTGCGGCAGTGATCGGGGTCCTCTCGGTGGCGGTGGGCCTGATCATCAGTTATCACGCGGAGACTTCCGGCTCGGCGACGATCGCGGTGGTCCCGATCGGGCTGTTCTTCGTGGTGCTGACGGTCAGATCGCTGGGGCGAGGTGCCCTCGTCCTCGCTCGGTAGCTGCCCGGCTAGCTGCGGAGACGAGGATTCTGGGTGTAGGTACCGCTGACCGAGGCCTCGCCCAGGACATGGCCCTCGATCGCGTCTCTTACCTCGGACCCGGTGAACTCTCCCGACACCGGGACCTCCTCGATGTCGAGCGCATACAGGGTGAACACGTAGTGGTGAAGGATCGAATCGTTCCAGGGTGGGGCCGGGCCGTCGTAACCGAAGAAATTGCCTGCCATGTCCGGGTCACCGGAGAACCAGCCGGTGAAGTCGTTGATCCCTTGACGACAGCCATGGGGGCCGAGGGCGACGTTCTTGCCGTGTGGCATCACTCCTGCACAGAACTCCGCCTCCGCGACCGACCGAAGTCCCGGTGGCAGCTCCACAGTGACCCAATGGAAGAAATCGACCCGGGGAAGGTCGGCGGGTACCTCCCGGCCTTCTTGATTCACATCGTCAGCAAGTGAGGGGACATCGGGATCGTGACAGATGATGGCAAACGATCTCGTGCCCTCCGGCACCTCGTCCCAACTCAACTCCGGGTTGACGTTCTCCGAAAACGTGACATGGGTGTCGGGATTGGGGGTTGCCAGGGCGTACCGGTCGGGGATCGGGCCACCGTTGCGAAAACTGCTCGTCCTCAGCTTCATTATCACCTCCAGGAGCGACCTTACGCCGGGGGCAGGCGCCTGTGAGTGGAGTCAATCGATGAGCCGGAGCACCTCACCCATCTCCTCGACCGTGCTCGAGTCGATCGGGTCGAGACACAACTGGACATGCCCAACACCGGCTGCGGCGTAGTCCCGCAACAACTGGGCAAGTTCCTCACGGGTCCCGGTTCGAGCCGTGTCGGATTCAATGACACCGCGGCCGGTGATCCGCCCCGATCCCCCTGGAAGTTGGATGTACACCGCAGCCGTCCTCTCGACCTCGCCGGGGGCTCGCCCCGCGGCGACACAGGCCGTCTGGATCTGGGCCAGAAGCGGAAGCAAGCCCGCCACGTCGTTGCCGAACGACGAATGCCAGGTGTTCCAGTAGGCGACATGTGGGAGAGTGATTTCCAGCATGCGGGCACCGTTGGACCCGACCATCAACGGGATGCCCGGTCGCGCCCGTGGCGCCAACTCGCAGTCTCTGACCGTGTAGTAGTCGCCTTCGAAGTCGATGTGCCCATCGTTGAGGAGGGTGCGAATGATGGTGAACGCCTCCTCGAATCGATCCACCCGATGATCGAAAGGAAAGCCAAAGGCTTCGTACTCGACACGGTTCCACCCGGCGCCCAAACCGAGGATCAGCCGCCCTCCCGAGATCTCATCGACCGTGGCTGCCTTCTTCGCCAGCATCGCCGGCGCATGGAACGAGGTCGAAGCCACCAGTGGCCCGAGGCTGATCCGTTCGGTCGCCTCCCCCAGCGCCGCGAGCAAGGACCACGCCTCCCAAGGCCCTCGAATTCCATGTTCCTCGTCGCGGTACAGGAGGTGGTCACCGAGCCAGATCGAATCGAACCCGACCGCCTCCGCGGTCAAGGCCACTTGTCGTAACTCGGTCCAACGGATCTCTCTTTCCACCTCGGGGAGTTGCACCCCCACTTTGAGTGTGTCCGGCATGGCGGCATCGTACGGGGGCCAACGCCGTCCGGTCCTCCGCTAGCCCGGTCGAGATGGCTAAACCTGGGGAGGTTGTGAGCACGCCGAACCCAACATCCGGGCTCAACGCCCAGCAGCGGTCAAACGACCTGAGGCGAATGAGCACCGAGATGTTCGATATCGCCGTGATCGGCGGCGGGGTGACCGGTTGTGGGATTGCGGTGGATGCCGCGACCCGCGGCCTGTCCGTGGCGTTGATCGAGCAGCGGGACTACGCCTCAGGCACATCCAGCCGCTCCAGCAAGTTGTTCCACGGTGGCCTCCGCTATTTGGAGCATCGCAACTTCACCCTGGTCAGGGAGGCGTTGGCCGAGCGCAACCTGATGGTCAATCGCCTCTGCCCACATCTGTGCACACCGGTCTCTTTCCTCTATCCGTTGAAGCACCGGGTTTGGGAGAGACTCTATGTCGGGGCCGGCGTCCTCCTCTACGACACTCTCGCCTCGAGCGCCGACAACCCGCTCCCTCGTCACAGGCATCTCAGCCGGCGCGGCGCCTTCGACCTGGCTCCCGCCCTGGCGGGGGGCTCCATGACGGGCGGCTTGCTCTACTGGGACGTCGTTGTCGACGACGCCAGGCACACGCTGACCCTGGCCCGCACCGCCAAGGTGCACGGGGCGGCGCTTGCGCCGAGCACCCGTGCCACCGGTCTCCTGCTCGATGACGGGATGGTGGTCGGGATCCAGGCCAGCGATCTGGAGACCGGGGCCGACTTCGATATCCGGTCCCGACGGGTGATAGCGGCGGGAGGGGTGTGGAGCGACGACATCCAAGTCATGGCCGGGGACCCCGGCCATGACGTCCGCGCCTCCAAGGGGATCCATCTCGTCGTCCCCCGCGATCGCATCGACTCCCAGACCGGGATGATCCTGCGAACCGATCGCAGCGTTCTCTTCGTCATTCCCTGGAACCGGCACTGGCTGATCGGGACGACCGACACCCCGTGGTCGTTGCGACGGGCCCATCCCGCGGCGTGCCGCAGCGACATCGACTACCTCATCCGGTGGGTGAATTCGGTGCTGACGACACCGATTTCCGCCGAAGATGTCGTGGGGGTCTACGCCGGGCTCCGGCCCCTTCTGGCGGGCGAGTCGGACGAGACCAGCAAGCTGAGCCGGGAGCATGCGGTGATCGAGTCGGGTACCGGCCTGGTCACCGTGGCCGGTGGCAAATACACCACCTATCGGGTCATGGCGAAGGACGCCGTCGATACCGCCACCAAGGGTGGCCGCCAGGTTGCCTCCCGGACCGAGACAGTCCCTCTGGTCGGTGCGACCGGGTACCAGGAGCTCTGGGACCGGCGGGACGGGCTGGGCCTCGACCTCGAAGTCGCCGAGCACCTCTTGGGTCGTCACGGCTCATCGGTGATCGATCTGCTGGCGACGATCGAAGCCGAACCGGGCCTGGGCCAACCTCTCATCGACGGCGCGCCCTACCTTCGAGCGGAGGTGGTGCATGCGGTAACCCATGAGGGGGCACTGCACCTCGATGACGTGCTGACCCGTCGCACCAGGATCTCGATCGAGACTCGGGACCGTGGCACGAGCGCCGCACCGCTCGCGGCCGAGATCATGTCCGGTCTGCTGGGGTGGGATCAAGCCACCGTGGCGCGGGAGATCGGGCATTATCTGGCGCGAGTCGAAGCCGAGCGCGACTCACAGCGACAACCCGATGACCGCACCGCCGACGCCGCCCGTATGGGGGCCCCCGATGTCCGGACCGGTAGGGCAGAGTGACGAGCTTCAGGCTCCGAGCTTGAGCACCATCACCGTGATGGTCGTCAGCAGCAACAGGGTGTCGATCACGCCGAATGTGGCAAGCCGCCCGGTGGTCGCCTTGATCGCGGCACCGTCGCTGGCCTCGATGGCATCAGCGGCGCGCTCGGAGACCGGGCCGAAAACGAACGAGCCGAGAACGGCGCCGATCACGATCATGGTGAAGCCGAAAGCGACGAAGGTGCTTCCAAACGAGTAGGCGCCTTCACTGGCCAGCACGAGGAAGATCCCGGTGACCACGATCAAGATCGCCGCCGGGATATACAGGACCTTGGAAAGACGGGCGGCGATCCGATACCAGCCTGACGCCACTGCACCGCCCTGGTTGAACGCCATCGATGGCGCCACGGCCTGGACGATGTTGGCTCCCAGCCAGGTGCCGGCGCCCGCGATATGCAGCACCAAGAGGAAGTCACTCATTCCCATTAGTCCTCCGTTGTCGCCGAGAGCCAAGATATCGGGTTGGCAACGCGGTGCTGTGGCATACCATCGCCACCCTGGTGCCCAATCCCTCTCAACCCCCAGGGTGTCGTGACGTCGCCATAGCCACCAGCTTCCTGCTGGGTTTCGGGATCGTCCTGTTTGCCGTGGGGCTGACCCTGATCAACCGTGACGCCTGCACCGGGGCCTGTGAGATGCTCGGTCTGACCCTTCTCTATGCGGGCGGGCCGTTCTCGGCGCTCATCGGGTTCTTCACCGAATCGGTGGTCGTGGCCTGGCCCCTCGATGCCACTCTGTGGGTGGTGCTCGGCTTCGCGGTCGCCCGGTGGGCAGGAAATCGTGATCGACGCCCCCTCGGACCGGCCCTCGCTGTCTTGCTCTTCTTCGTGGCCTACGGACTAGTTCTTTCGCAGTTCGTCGAATTGACCGTTTAGAAAGGCCCCGAAGCGCGTACCGTAAAGGGTCCGATGCCAGCACTGCCCCTAGCGCGGACTATCTCCCTTGCCCTGGCCGTGGCCATCGCCGCCTTCGCCATGAGCGCCGCGGTCTTGTTCCAGGCGCCGCGTCCGGGAGCCGACCTCGCCCCCCTCGGCGGCTCGGAGAACCTGGTCCAGATCCTCCAGGGCAACCAAAGCGTCCTTTGGTTCTCCTTGTCGGGCCGCGTCACCGGCTATGTGGTCCAGGGCTGGCCCTCGACGTCCGGCGGAGACGAACTGGGCGGCGCGCTCATGATGGAACGCCCGGCCAACGGTGAGGCAGGCGTCATCGGTTTCGGTGAGAAGCCGATGACGCTCCGTTTCGAAGTGGCGGGCTAGGAGACCAGGTAGGGCTCGAGGTCGCCTTCATCGAAAGGACCGACGGCGCCGAGGATTCGCTCGCCGATGAACAGATCGTTGGCGATCGCCTGGGCGTCTTCGAGTGTCACCGCTTCGAGCTTGGCGAGCCTCTCATCCACGGACAGGTGGGGCATCCCGGAGAGTTCGTCACGTCCCAAACGCACCATTCTGCTGTTCGGGTCCTCGAGTGACAGCGCCAGCCCGCCACGCATCGACCCCTTCGCCCGCTCCAATTCAGCCGCAGTGATCCCCTCGGCCACCACCTTCGACAATTCCTCACGGATCAGGTTGAGGGCGGTGTCGGTTTGGCTCGGCGTGGTCCCCACGTAGACCCCCCAGGCGCCGGCGTCGGCGTAAGAGAGGCGGAAACTGTAAATGGCATAGGCGAGGCCACGCTCCTCACGCACCTCTCGAAAGAGGCGGGACGACATGCCCGAGCCCAACACGTGGTTCATCACCTCAAAGGCCCACCGTCTCTCGTCGGAGCGGTTGAGACCCATGCCCCCCAGGACGATATGGGCCTGCTCCGTGTCCCGACGGGTGATTGACACGTTCGAAACCGGGGTATTCGGCCCAAACTCGTGGTCGACGGATTCTCCCGACCAGTCGCCGAAGCGTGAGGACACCATCTCGACCACGGCTTCGTGCTCGAGGGATCCCGCCCCGGCCACCACCATCGAGCCGGCGCCATAGCGACGCTTCCAATAACCGAGGATGTCGTCGCGAGACATGCCCCTGATCGACTCCCGGGTGCCCAACACCGGAGCCTGCAACGGATGACCGGAGAAGATGGCGGTCGAGAAGTTCTCGAAGGCGACGTCGTCGGGGTCGTCCTCGTTCATGTTGATCTCCTCGATCACGACCTGACGCTCGGCATCGATCTCGTTCTGACGGAACGCCGGCCTCTGGATCATCTCGCAGAGGACGTCGAACCCGGTGCCCAGATCCTGGTCGAGGAGACGGGTCCAAAAACAAGTGTTCTCCTTGGAGGTGAAGGCATTGGACTCGGCTCCTATCGAGTCGAAGATCTCCGAGACCTCACGGGCCGACAGGGTCTCCGAGCCCTTGAATAGGAGATGCTCAAGAAAATGCGACGCCCCGTGCTCGTTTGGCAATTCGTCGCGGGTCCCGGTGTCGACCCAGCATCCGAGGGCGATGGACCGCAGAGAGGGCATGGGCTCGGTGATGACGCGGATCCCATTGGGGAGTGTTGTCAGGTCGTAGTGCACGCCGGGAGTGTATTGGGCAACAGGCCGTAGGCCACAAGCCACAAGCCAGAAGTGGTCGTGGCTCTGGCCCTGGGCCTGAGGCTTATGGCCTAAGGCGTGTCAAACCAGCCGGAACGGCTGGTTTGACACTCGTGAGACAATGACCCGCTATGCGTGGACGCCAACAGACCTTTCTCACCGACCTGATCGGCCCCGAAGAACGGGCGATCGAGGCTGTGGTGAGCCGTTATCAGAGGGTGGCTCCGGCCGTGACCAGGTTCGCCCGAAGCCTTGCCAAGAACCCCAACCTTCGGGTGCGGCTCGGAGCCGAAGCTGCGGCGTCGGACGACGAGGTGGTTTGTGACCCCCGGATCTTCCAAGCCGCCTACACCCGCAACGCCCCGGTCACCCCCGACGAAGTGGCACTGGCTTCCGCACTTCACGAAGTCATGCACCTGGTCACCACCAATCTGGATGAGTCCAGAGAGGTGCCGGAGAGCTGGCCGGTCGACATCGAGAACCCACCGGACGGCCCCGTGGACTTGCTGACCGCCTTGGAACGGACCAACCGCCCCGTCGCCGAGGTCCTGTTCTTCTCCCTCGAGGACGCCCGCCAAGAGCGACAGGGTCTTTCCGTGTACCCCGGCGCCCGCTCGGTCCTCGCCGATCTCTATATGTCATCGCTGGCGCAAGCAATTGCTCGGTCCGGCGCGCTCAGCCAATTCGTCCTCGGTTGCTTCCTCCTCACCGGCGGTTATGTAGAGCGTGACCTGCTCGAGAAGAGGTTCGAGGCCAACGCCGCCATGGCACTCGACGACGGGTCTCAACAATGCGAGATGGCCGCAGATGCCGGCGGCCCATGGGAGGTCGCCCAACTCGCACTCGAGTTGGAAGCCATCGCCCGGGCCAATGGGCTGATCACCGAGGCCCAGGCAAATGACACCCACGCCAAGCGCCAGATCGCGGCCGAGGCCGAAGCCGAGAAAGCCCGCGATGGCGTGGATGCCGTCCGGATGACCTCGCCGATCCTGACCGATGCCGACTCCTATCAGGACACCAGACGCTCGGCAGAGGCTCGCTCCGGGCTTTCCGATCGCCGGGGTGCCTCGGACATCGCCGGTGAGGATTCGACCGATCAGCTGCTCCGGGTCAGCCAGGCACCCGACGTCTTCCTCCCCACGGGGCAAGGGGGCAAGGTGGTGGTGACGGCGATACCGGCGAGTTTCGCCCGTTTCTCCGAGGAGGGTTTGACCTCGTTGCGGGCGGCCTCGCGGCGATGGGATGTCGCCCAGCGCCGGGTCTCGGGCGAGCTGTTTCCCTTGTTCACGGCCAACCAACGCCGTGGCCTCAGGTCCGGATATGACCAGGGTGATGTCTCCCCGCACGCTGCGCTCTTCATCGGCGCCGGCCTCTACCAGCGGCTCTACGAGCGACGGGCGGTGAGAACCAGACGTGAGTACGCAGTCTCTCTTTTGGTCGACGCCTCAGCCTCGATGTTGAGCCCGAGAAGGAACCCGGGCAGCGCCTCTTCCTGGGCAATGCCGGCCGCCCTGCTCGGGGCGTGGACCATGGCCCATTTGTGCGAGGAACTGCAGATCGACTTCGAGGTGGCATTGTTCAATCGCGGCTTCGCCGCCGGGCCGGAGGACACCGAGCACAGCTACCGGCACAAACGGTCATCGTCGGCCGCCGGGCTCAAACAGACCCACGGCACTGCCGCCGACCGGCTCACGTCAACGGTCAATCACTACCTGGTCAAGCCGTTCGAGCGCAGGTGGCGTGAGGCTGAGCCGTCCCTGGCCGGGCTCTTCTACACGGCCGCCGAGCCGAGGGCCGCGGCCACCCTCGCCCGTCGCGATCCAAGGACTTCTCCGCCTGTATCCCTCTTCGAGAAGGCGGCCAACGTCGACGAGTTCAACGTCATCCATGCCGCGGAGCGAATGGCCCGTCTCGGGGCCGAAGTCAGGGTGCTCATGGTCCTGGCCGACGGGATGACGCGGGGATCCGTTGAGGCCCTCGCCAGATCGGTGGCAGCCGTGGAAAGCGGGGGCACCACCGTCATCGGCCTGGGAATCGGAGACCACACCGTCGACCTTGCCTACCGCCGCCATGAGGTGGTGGAGCAACCCGAGGGTCTGGCCCAAGCCATGATCGATGGCACCCGGAGTGCTCTGCGTCGCAGTCTCGCCTTGTGGGGCATGGACACGTGGTGGCTTCGCCCCACCGATTACCGAACCAAAGTGGAGAGATCCATTGCCTGAGATCGCCACCTTCCATGATCCAAGCGGAGAGAGCCCGACCATCGAGCTTGCCAGACTCGATATACCGAAGGGTCTCGAAGACCGGGAGCTCCGGGTGCGGAAGATCCCCGAGCCCGATCCCTACTACGTCGATCTGGGGATGCTCTACCGGTTCGCTCAGATCGAACAAGCGAGACGATCCGGCGTCCCTGGCCTGGTCCCTCTGCATGTTGCGGTTCGCGGCCACATGGGGACCGGCAAGGATCACGACATCGAGCAATTCGCTGCGGCCATGGGACTCCCCTATTTCCGGATTCCTCTCACTGGAGAGGTCCGCGACGTGACCCTGATCGGATCCACCCGGCTTCACGGCGACGGTAAGGGTGGCACCGAGAGCCGTTGGGAGGACGGGGACATCACCCGCGCCCTGCGAGGGCCGTCTCTGCTCAACCTGTCCGAATTGAACGCTGCGGGCGCCGAGACCCTGTTCGCCCTCCACGGCCTCCTGGATCGTTACGCCGCCCTCGATCTACCCCACGGCGAGACGGTCGCCCTTCGTGAAGATGTTCGCATCTTCGGCACCATGAACCCCACCGACCTCCGTGACTATGCCGGCACCCAGACTCTGAACAAGGCCTTCGCCGACCGCTGGGTGATCTGGGAGAAGAGCTTCCCCGGTAATGAGCAGGTCGAGGCAATGTTGACCCGGCGTTACCCCGACCTGAAGCCGGAGTATGTGGAGGCGATCGCCAGGCTGGCGGTGGAGGTGAATACCTCTTTCGAGGCCCAAGACACCGGGATTCGGGTCGAGACGCCTCTGTCCCTCCGCTCGATCCTCGACCGGATCCCCACCGGTCTCATCGTGTATCAGAACGGACCCGACCCGTTGCGCAGGACGTGGGAAGAGTACGTCCTGCCCCACGTCGACCTTTTCGACCGGGATCACTACGAGACGGTGTGGAATGCTGTGGTCAGAAAGGGCCCCACGGTCAGTCCCTTCTGACCTCTCTCCCCCCAGCGAACGAAGTGAGTGGGGGGAGTGCCGCCGAAGGCGGGGAGGGGGGCCACTCTGTCGCGAGGCGGTATATCGTCGCTCCATGGCCTACGACCTGGGAAACGCAGAACTCGACGCAAAGGTGCGAGCGCTGATTGCAGCGACCTCGAACCACGAGAACCAGGAACTGATCGCAGAGCTGGTCACGACGGCTCTCAAGCTGCACCGCGACGGAGCCAGCCGGGCCGACCTCCGGCTGATGAACACCGCCCTGAAGGAGATGCGCTACTCCAATCTCGTCTTTTCCCGGCATCGCGAGCCAAAGGTCACGATCTACGGTTCCGCCCGACTCACCGAAACCGATCCCAACTACCTCCTGGCCGAGGAGTTCGCCGCCCTGATCGTGACCAAGGGATGGGGTGTCATCACCGGCGCCGGCCCCGGGATAATGGAGGCAGGCGCTCGGGGTGCCGGCATCGAGCGCTCATACGGGGTCAACATCCGCTTGCCGTTCGAGGCGATAGCCAACCGGTTTCTGGATCCGGACCGGACCGTCAACTTCAAGTACTTCTTCACGCGGAAGCTGGCCTTCGTCAAGGAATCGCATGCCTTCGCCATCCTGCCTGGTGGCTGGGGAACCCTGGACGAGGGATTCGAGCTCCTCACCCTCATTCAAACCGGTAAGAGCGACATGCATCCCATCGTTCTGCTCGAGGTGCCTGGCGCCAACTATTGGGATCCGATGATCGATTTCATCAAGGAGCATCAATTGAGACGAGGGCTGATCTCGGAACCCGACCTCGCCCTGTTCCACCACACCACCGACCCGGTCGAGGCCTGCGACCACATATGGCATTTCTACGCCAACTACCACTCACAGCGCTATGCCGGAGGAAGGCTGGTCCTCCGACTCGTCCGCGGCCCGGATGACGACGAGCTCGAGGAGCTCAACCGTGAGTTCGCCGACATTGTCGTCGAAGGAAGGATCGAGCGATCCGAGCCCACGGCGCCGGAGATCAGCGATTTCGATGCCCTGGAAACCGATCGAATCTCTTTCGTGTTCGATCGCCGCCAATTCGGCCGTCTCCGCCAGCTGATCGATCATGTCAACGACCTGGTTGCCATCCCGGAGACCTTTGAGCTGCCGGAACCGATGACTGAGGAGCAGGCAGAAAGACCCTGGTGAGAGGTTGTTTCACCTGGGAATAGCTTGCGGGGGGCTACTACCATTGGAATGTGCGCGACATCCTTTCCGACCTGGTAGCCGAGCAGCAGTTCCTGGATCAGTCCCTGCAGAGGATCCCGATCAAGATCTGGGACATGGTCACCCCCTCGAAGCCATGGACCGTGCGCGACACGATTGCCCACCTCGCTGACTTCGAGGAGCTGGCAGCCGACACCATCGCCGGGGGCACCATGATCAAGAGGTGGCGCAACGCCACAGACCTCGACGCCCTGCGCAAGGAGGCGATCAAGAAGGGGCGGGGAATGAGGCCTCAGGACGTCATCGAATGGTGGCGGGGGGGCCGGGCCAAGGTGGTCGAGCCCCTCTCCCACATGGGTGCCGAGTCGAGGATCGAATGGATCGACGGGGACATGAGCGCACGCACGTTTGCGACGTACCGTCTCATGGAGACCTGGGCTCACGGTCTCGATATCTATGCCACTCTCGGTCTCGAAGTCGAGGACACCTCCCGCATCCGCCATGTCTGTTGGCTGGGATGGAAGACCCTTCCCCACGCTTTCAAGGAAGCCGGTGAGGATTACGAGCCGGTTCGGGTGGAGGTGATCGGGCCCGGCTACGCCAAGTGGGTCTACGGCCCCGCCGATACGAACCAGGTGATCAAGGGCTCCGCCTCGGAATGGGCCCGGGTCGCGGTGAGAAGAGCCAAGCCGGCTACCACCCAGCTCAAGCACGAAGGCGAATACGCCAGAAAAGCCCTCCAGGTAGCCAAGGCCTATCTGTGAGTGGGCTTCCCCACTTGGTGGGGATGATCCATCTGCTCCCGCTTCCCGGGTCCCCCCGCTTCCAAGGGTCGATAGACCAGGTCTTGGATACGGCGGGCTCCGATGCCATTGCTCTGCAGAGTGCCGGCTTCCCCGCGTTGCTGGTGGAGAACTTCGGTGACGCCCCGTTCCATCGAGATCGGGTCCCGGCGGAGACCGTGGCGGCCATGACGAGAGCGGTCGAGGTGGTCAGCGAGGCGAGCGGCCTTCCGGTCGGGGTCAATGTCCTCCGTAACGACGCCATGTCTGCCCTGGGGATCGCGGCGGCCACCGGGGCCAGGTTCATCAGGGTCAACGTCCTGACCGGCGTCATGTACACCGACCAGGGACCGATCACAGGCAGGGCGGCTGACCTTCTCCGTCGTCGGGGCTTCCTGGCCCCCGAAGTGGAGATTTGGGCTGACGTCATGGTCAAACATGCCACACCTCCCCCGGGGCTCGACCCCCGTCAGGCAGCTCTTGACACAGTGGAACGCGGTCTCGCAGATGCGGTGATCGTTTCCGGCTCCGGAACCGGCGAGAGCCCGGAGATCGATGTTGTCCGGGCAGTCCGCTCGGCGGTTCCAACCGGCACCCGGGTGGTCATTGGGTCCGGGGCAAGTGTCGACAACCTCTCCCGGCTCATCGAGCACGCCGACTCGGTCATCGTCGGGTCGGGCGTCAAGGTCGACAACGTAGCCCGCAATCGGGTCGACCAGCTGAAAGCGGCCGCATTCGCCGAGGCCGCCGCCGATCACGGCCTCCTCTGACCGTATGGGTCCAGCGCCCTACACAAAAGGATTAGTCCCGTCGACCCATAGCCCTGTGCCCGGATAACGGCAGACTTCGCTTGTGGTGAACGAACGATGCGGGATTGGTGAATGATGGTCAGGGATCTGCCCAACGACATCTTGTTCAAGGTGATGGAGGACG
Organism: Acidimicrobiia bacterium; assembly: GCA_035292685.1. GTDB lineage: Bacteria > Actinomycetota > Acidimicrobiia > Spongiisociales > ZC4RG35 > JALYNX01. Next base: position 44,979 of record DATDPP010000080.1, on the reverse strand, counting down.
TCATTGAAGACCTCCATGGCCACGTGCACCGAGTGTCCGACCTGGCGGTGGATCTTGGAGCCGGGCTCGGGCTGGGAGATGACGACCTCGACCGCCTGGCCCTGGCCGGCATCCTCCACGATGTGGGCAAGATCCATCTCGACCCGGGGATTCTGGGCAAGCCCGGGCCCCTCGACGAGAACGAGCGAGAATTGATGCAGCGTCACCCGGAGCTGGGGTTTGCCATGACCCGCCACCGGCTCGATCCCAAGGTTTCTGAGGCGATCCTCTATCACCACGAGCGCTTCGATGGACACGGCTATCCGTTTGGCATGGTCGGGATGGAGATACCGATCCTTTCCAGGATCGTCCTGGTAGCCGATGCCTTCGACGCGATGACCTCGACCCGGTCCTATCAGCCCGCCCTCCCCGTCTCTTTCGCGGTCCACGAGATCAGCAGGCACACCGGCACCCAGTTCGACCCGGCCGTGGTCGAGATCTTCCTCGATCTGGCAGCAGTGGAACGGCTGCCCCTCGTGTTGAGCGCCTAATCGCGCCGTCAGCCACTCGTAATTGGGACCGTGAGGGGTCAAATACGGACCTGTGGCTCCCAATTACGGGGCGGAATTGTCCTTGAGCCCTGATACCTTCCCGGTGTGGACCCACTCGCCCGCTTCAACCCGGCGACCCGCGCCTGGTTTGAGGCTTCCTTCCCCGAGCCAACGCCGGCCCAACATCTGGGGTGGCCGGCAATCGCCGATGGCGCCCACACCCTGATCCACGCTCCCACCGGGTCGGGGAAGACCTTGGCGGCTTTCCTGTGGACCCTCGACCGCCTGCTCTCCGAGCCACGGCCTGAACGCAACGAGCGCTGCAGGGTCCTCTACATCTCCCCACTCAAGGCTCTGGCCCACGATGTCGAGCGCAACCTGCGTGCCCCCCTGGCCGGCATCCGACATGCCTGGCAGCGGCTCGGGTCGGGGCCGCTGCCCGACCTGGAGACCTTTCTCCGCACCGGTGACACTCCTATGGAGGACCGGAGGAGAATGCAGCGCCAGCCGCCTGACATCCTGATCACCACCCCCGAATCGCTCTACCTCATCCTCACCTCCGCCGCCCGTGCCATCCTCGGGCCGGTTCGCTGGGTGATCGTCGACGAAGTCCATGCCATGGCAGGCACCAAGCGAGGCGCCCACCTCGCCCTCTCCCTGGAGCGTCTCGAACAGATCGCTGCCCACTCCCCGCAGCGGATCGGCCTCTCAGCCACCCAGAGGCCGTTGGAGACCATCTCCCGTTTCCTTGGTGGAGGAACCAATGAGGGTGCGGTCTGGACACCCCGCCCGGTGACGGTCATCGACGTCCCCCACGACCGGGAGCTCGACATCGAGATCGTGGTGCCGGTGGAGGACATGACGGAGCCGGGGATTCCCGATCCACTCGACCCCGCCCGGGCCCCCACCCGATCGATCTGGCCAGCCGTCTACCCGAAGTTGCTCGAAGCGATACAGGCCCACAACAGCACCATCGTGTTCGCCAACTCACGGCGGCTGGCGGAGCGGATTTGTGCCGAGGTCAACAACCTGGCCGGCGAGGAGATCGCCAGGGCGCATCACGGGTCGGTGGCGAGAGAGCACCGCCTTCAGATCGAAGATGCCCTCAAAAGGGGAGAGTTGAAGGCAGTGGTTGCCACATCCTCACTCGAGTTGGGCATCGACATGGGGGCGGTGGATCTGGTGATCCAGGTGGAAGCCCCGACCTCGGTGGCCTCGGGCCTGCAACGTGTGGGGAGGTCAGGTCACCAGGTGGGCGGGGTCTCCAAGGCGCGGGTTTTCCCCAAGTACCGGGGCGACCTCCTCGTGGCCACGGTGCTGACCGAGGAGATGACCAAAGGCAACGTCGAGACCACGAGAATCCCGGCCAATCCCATCGATGTCCTCGCCCAGCAGATCGTGGCCGAGGTGGTCAGCGGCGACACCACTGCCGACCACCTGTTCGAACTGGCGACACGGGCCGCCCCTTACTCCGAGTTGAGCCGGTCGGTGTTCGACGCCACGCTGGACATGCTGGCGGGCCGCTATCCCTCCGACCTGTTTGCCGAGCTCCGGCCTCGGATCAATTGGGACCGCGTCAGCGGTGAGCTCACGCCCCGGCCCGGTTCGAGGCAAATAGCAGTGACCAATCCCGGGACGATTCCCGATCGCGGCCTGTACCGGGTTGTCCTCCCCGATGGGAGCCGGGTTGGAGAGCTCGACGAGGAGATGGTGTATGAGTCGAGGGAGGGGGACACCTTCCTCCTCGGTTCCAGCTCGTGGCGCATCACCGAGATAACCCACGACCGGGTGCAGGTTGTGCCCGCACCCGCCGACATGGCGGCGCGCATGCCTTTCTGGCACGGGGACATGCAGGGGAGGTCGCTGGAAACCGGGAAGGCGGTGGGCCGGTTCGTCCGCGAAACGGCCCAGCTCGACCCCGATCAGGGAGAGGCCCTGCTGGCGGCCACCCACCATCTCGACAGCCACGCGGCATCCAATCTCGTCGCCTATCTCACCGAAGAGAAGGAGGCCACCGGTCTGCTCCCCACTGACCAAACCATCGTCCTCGAGCGATTCCGCGACGAGATCGGGGATTGGCGGCTGGTGATGCTGTCGCCACTGGGGGCCCGGGTCCATGCCCCATGGGCCATGGCTTTGCGTCACCGCTTTCGGGCCCGCTACGGGACCGACGTCGATGTCATCTGGTCCGACGACGGGATCGCCTTCCGGTTCCCCGACTCGGACGAGATCCCCGACGCGTCCGATCTCATCCTGGACCCCGATGACGTGGAGTCGTTGCTGATCGAGCACCTCGGCGACACGGCGTTGTTTGCCGCCCGATTCCGTGAGGCCGCCGGGCGCTCCCTGCTCCTCCCCCGCCGCCGGCCCAACCAGCGCACCCCTCTGTGGCTGCAACGAAGGCGCTCGGCGGATCTTCTCGGTGTCGCTCGCCAGTTCGGCACGTTCCCGATGATCCTCGAGGTATACCGGGAGATCCTCCAGGACGACTTCGACCTCCCTGCGCTGCAGTCGGTGTTGAGCGACATCCGTTCCCGGCGAATACGGGTAGCCGAAGTCGAGACCGACGGGCCCAGCCCGTTTGCCTCTTCGCTTCTCTTCGCCTTCGTCGCGGCCTACCTGTACGAAGCAGATGCACCGCTCGCGGAGAGGAGGGCGGCCGCCCTCACTCTTGATCGCGACTTGCTGCGAGACCTGCTGGGCGAGGGCGAGCTGAGAGACCTGATCGATGCCGAGGTCGTAGCCGCGGTCGAGCTCGAGCTTCAGCATCTCACCGATGGACGGCGGGCAAACCATGTCGATGCCATCCATGACCTGCTGCGCGACCTCGGCCCGCTGAGCACGATGGACATCGAAATCCGAAGCAGCGGCCTCGACGTCGCCTCTGCGCTCGATGCCCTCGAAACTGACAGGCGAGTGGTGAACCTGGTCATCAACGGCGAGCCGCGGTGGTCGGCGGCCGAGGATATTTCCCGGCTCCGCGACGGTCTCGGTGTGCCTCCACCACCCGGTGTCGCCCATGTGTTCCTGGAGCCGGTTGCCGACCCCCTCGGTGACCTTATCGGTCGTTATGGGCGCACCCATGGCCCGTTCACGACCGGCGATGCCGCCTCCAGCCTCGGGTTGCCAAACGCGGTCACCGAGACCGTCCTCCGTCAACTCCAGGAGGCGGGCAGAGTCGATGCCGGTGCCTTCCGGCCCGGCGGAGCGGGCCGGGAATGGGTGGACCGCGAAGTGCTCCGACGTCTGAAACGCCGCTCACTGGCCGTTCTTCGCAGCGAGATCGAGCCGGTAGAGCCGGCCGCCCTGGCCAGATTCGCCGTTGCCTGGCAGGGAGTTTCACCCGATCCGCCGCGGGGGCAGCACGCCTTGAACCATTCCGTCGGTCTGCTGGCGGCAACTCCGATCCCGGCTTCGGTCCTGGAGCGAGACGTTCTCGCGGCTCGAGTGGAAGGCGCCCCCGCCGGTCTAGACCGCCTCCTGCTGGATGGCAGCCTGGTCTGGATCGGGATGGGCAGCTCCGGGCCTGGGGACGGCAAGCTGGCGCTCTTCCCCCGTGACACCCTCCACCTACTCTGGGGCGGGCCGGAGGAACTCCCCGACACCCCAGAGCACACCCTCATCATGGGGCATCTCGACGCAAGAGGTGCCAGTTTCTTTCGTGACATCTATGAGGGAGTCGGTGGCGGTGATCCCGGGACCGCTCTCGATTGTCTGTGGGACCTGGTGTGGGCGGGACACGTGACCAACGACACGCTGGAACCGGTCAGAGCTTTCGCAAACCGGCGGAGGGGCCGGTCCTCGGGCAGACCCTCGATCTCGTCGCACTTCCCGTCCCACGCCGCCGGGCGTTGGTCTTCGACCGGGCATCTCCTGGGCTCGGCCCCCGCCGACACCGAGCGAAGAACGGCCTGGGCCCAGTTGATCCTCGACCGGCACGGGGTGGTCGCCCGGACCACGGTGCTCTCCGAGGCTTTTCCAGGGGGCTTCACGGCCCTGTACCCGATCTACAACCATCTCGAGGAGACGGGTCGCATCCGACGAGGCTATTTCGTCGAAGGCCTGGGCGGATCACAGTTCGCCCTCCCGGGAGCGGTTGATCGTTTGCGCCAGGACCTCAAGCCGGAATTGGTCGTCCTGGCCGCCACCGATCCGGCGAACCCCTACGGGGCCATTCTGGGATGGCCCGAGGCCGAAGGGATCCGACTCGCCCGCGATGCGGGGGCGTATGTCCTGCTCTACGGCGGGGAGTTGATCGGCTTCCTGGAGCGGGGTCGAAAGAGCCTCACCCTGCTCACTTCCGAGCCTTCGCACTTCGTCGGTGTGGGTCAGGCACTCGCCGTGGTCGCGGCACGGCACCGGCGCACCACCCTCAATACGGTCAACGGCGGCCCGGCGCAAGCCTCTCCCCTCGCCCCAGCCCTCGCCGAATGGGGGTTCGCCACCGCCGTGAAAGGCCTCACTTACCGCGGCTAGACCGGGTCCAAGAGCTCGTAGAGGGTGGAGCGGAGAGCCGGGGTGCGGCCCGCGGCCTCGATCACCTCACGGAACTGCTGCGGTGTCACCTCCTGGCCATGCGCTGCCCCGGCCGACCTGGTGATGATCTCACCCATCAGCGTCCCACCCAGATCGTTGCACCCGGCGTCCAGGAGGCGCCGCCCCCCATCGAGGCCCAGTTTCACCCACGACGCCTGGATGTTGGAGACCAGACCATCGAGGGCGATCCTGGAGACGGCATGGATCAGAACCACTTCGTCCCAGGTTGGCCCGGGCCGGGACCGCCCCCGAAGGAAGATCGGAGCCCCCATATGAACGAAAGGCAGGGGGACCATCTCGGTGAAGCCACCCGTTCGCTGCTGGATGCGAGCGATGACATCGAGATGGTTCGCCCAGGATCGGGGGTGGTCGATATGGCCGAACATGATGGTCGAGGTAGCCCTCAGCCCGAGCTCATGAGCCGTGATCATCACCTCGGCCCACTGCGAGGTCCGGATCTTGTCGGGGCACAGATGGGCCCGCACCTCATCATCCAGGATCTCCGCCGCGGTGCCGGGAAGCGTCCCCAGCCCCACCTCCTTCAGCTCCTCCAGGAATCGGCGAACCGGGATGCCAAGCGTTTGGGCGCCCTGCCAAACCTCGAGCGGGGTGAACCCATGGATGTGCATGTCGGGCAACTCCGCCTTGATCGATCGCACCACGTCGACATAGAAATTGCCTGTGAAATCTGGATGGATCCCGCCTTGAAGCGTCACCTCGGTGGCCCCGCGGGCCCAGGCTTCACGGGCGTTGCCCACGATCTCCTCCACCCCCATCAGATATGGCTCTCCCCGGAGGTTGAGGCTTTTCGGCCCTTTGGAGAACGCACAGAACCCGCATTTGAAATAGCAGAGGTTGGTGTAATTGATGTTGCGGTTGACGACATAGGTGACGGTGTCCCCAACCGCCTTCTCCCGCAGTCGATCGGCCACGTAGGCGACTGCATCCACTTGATCGCCGCGGGCCCGGAACAGGTCCTCCACTTCGGCCAGGGTCGGCCGATGACCTTCGAGTGACCTTTCCAAGACGGGACCCAGGTTGCCGGCACCGGAAATGCCTTCCGGAGCAGCACCGGTGACCCAGGAGCGATCCATCCACTCCGACGAGAGACGGCGCTCGGGCACCGGCAGCTCGACATCCTTGCCCGGCGCCCAGGCATAGCGGGGACGGGCCGCCCCGGATCCATCGGCCTGGCTCAACCAGGTGGCGAAGATCTCGGCAGGGAGCCGGTCCCTGGCCTCATCGACTTCGATCCCGGGCGGGAGCGCGGTCCGTTCGATGAGCGTGGAGCTGCCGAGCGCCTCTCGCAGCTGCCCGATCCTCTCCACGTCCCAGTCGCGCAACAGAAGGTCACGGGCCCCCAGATCGACCATCCTCACGGCCTGGACCACGTCGTCGACGAACACCGAGACCGCGGCCTCGATGCCGGGAAGGGCCACCAATTGGGCCATCTCCTCGACAGCGGACCGGGTCGCCCTCAGAAACACGGCCCGCGACCGGGCCAGCCCGTTGAGGACCGACTCCCGATCGCCTGCGCCGGTGACCGTTATCCGCCAGCCGGGGATGCCTCTTTCCGCCAAGGTCAAAGCGTCGTCGGGCGTCACCACCCAGGCGGCCGGCTCGATGTCACCAATCGTGGCGGCGGTTATCAGGATGCCTCCCGCGCTGGCATTGGCCAGATCCCCGGCACCGGGATCCACGAGCTCGACAGTCGTCGTCCCCTCACGACGGCGACTCTCGGCCGCCGGCTCGACCAGGGTCTCAGAAGGCCTGACTCTCAAGAACGTGATGGTCATGTCGCTCCGACGTGTTGCGGGATCTGGGCCAGGCCGTCGTCATCGGACGAGGCAACAACGTGGTCATACAAGAGGCGATCCAGCCATTCCGGGGTGATGAACTCGGGATAGACCGGCAGTCTCGGGCGCAGCGAGAATCCCCGGTTCTCGCTCCGATCGCGCAGATGGTCGAGATGGGGCCAGGGGGCTTCGGGGTTGACCCAGTCGATGGTGAGCGGGGACACCCCACCCCAATCGTTGATCCCTGCTTCGAGATAAATCTCGAAGCCCTCCGTGAGATTCGGCGGGACCTGCACATTGGCCTCCGGCCCCATGATCCATCTCGCCAGGGCGACGACCCTGGCAAACCACCTGGGCACCGGCTCCGCCGACCACCGCATCGGAGTGTCGGCCTTGGCCCTGAAATTCTGGATGATGACCTCCTGGATCGCCCCGGTCCGATCGGATAGCTCTTTCAGCGCGAACAACGAGTCCACGATCTCCTGTGGCGTCTCACCGATGCCAATGAGGATTCCCGTGGTGAACGGGACCCGGTTCCTCCCCGCGGCCTCGATGGTCGCCACCCGGAGCGTGGGATCCTTGTCGGGGCATTTGTGATGCGGCATCCCTGGCTCCATGAGGCGCGGGGAGATGTTCTCCAGCATGAGCCCCATCGAGGCGTTTGTGGGTCGGAGCAGCAACATCTCGGCATCTCCCATCAGACCCGGGTTGGCGTGGGGATACAAGGAGGTTCCGGACCTGACCAGCCCCGACATCTCGGCCACATACTCGATCGTCGACCCGAGGCCTTTTTCGGCGAGGAACTCGACCGCCTGCGGCCACCGATCCTCGGGTCGGTCGCCGAGTGTGAACAAGGCCTCGGTGCAACCGGCCTCCTCGCCGGCCCGAGCCACGGCCAGCACCTCTTCCGGCTCCAGATAGACGCCCCCGGCGCCGGGCGGCTTGGCAAAAGTGCAGTAGGTGCACCGGTCCCGGCACAGAGTGGTGAGCGGGATGAAGACCTTGCGGCTGTAGGTGATCGTCCGGCCATGTCCCTGGTCGCGGAGTTGTCGCGCCTCGGCAAACAGTGGCTCATCGGCGGTCAGGCCTGTGAGATATCTAAGGGCAAGGTCGGGATCGGGATTGGGGTGCGTCACGGTGCTTTGATTCAGGCTATCCCGGAAGACGAAGCCTCGGTCATACCCCCGTCGACCGGGAGTATGACCCCGGTGATCCAATCGGCTGCATCGGAAGCGAGGAACACGATGGCCCGAGCCACATCCTCAGGTGTCCCCAACCGCCCCAGCGGGTGCATGCGGGCCGCGGCGGCCTCGTCGGCCCACAACATCCCGGAGAGCCTGGTCTTCACCACCGCCGGGGCGACCGCGTTGACCCGGATCCCGGGGGCCAGCTCAAGGGCAAGTTGACGGGTCATGTGGATCAGGCCCGCCTTGGAGATGTTGTAGGCACCGGTGATCGAGCTCGGGCGGAGGCCGCCGATCGATGCCACGTTCACCACGGAGCCGCCGCCCTTCGCCATCGAAGCGCGGTAAGCGGCACGCACCCAGAGCAGGGGGGCGCGCAGGTTCACCGCCCATGTCTTGTCCAGTGCGCCGAGGTCGACCTCCATCAGTGGGCCCGCCGATGGGTTGGTCCCCGCGTTGTTGACCAGGATGTCGCACGAGCCGAAGCGCTCGACGGTTCGAGACACGGCATCATCGGCCGATTCTTCGGAATCCGCGCGCGAGGGCAAAGCCAGGATGCGATCGGGATCCACCCCGGCGGTCACCAATTCCAACTCCGCGACCTCGATGTTCTCCGCCTTGCGCGAGGTGATGGTCACCCCCTGGGCGCCGCTCCTGGCGAGCTCGAGGGCGGTTGCCAGGCCGATGCCCCGGCTGGCCCCGGTGACGAGGGCAACCTTTCCTTCAACGGAGATCTGCATGTTCCTCCCGCGCAACGACACAAACGGATTCGAAACCCTAATCTCCGCACGGTGCGCATCCTGATTGCCACGACCGGGGTCCTTCCGTCAGCACCCGTGGCAGATCTGTGCAGCCGTCTTCGATCAGAGGACGGACAGGTCACGGTGATGACCGTCGTCAGAGTCCCCAGGTCGTTTCTCGAAGCCTTGGATGACGACGTGCGCCGGTCCTTCCTCGACGACTCCCCCATCGAGTCATCAGACGCCGAGGCCAAGGCTGCCCGCTATCTGGAGGAGCGTGGCTTGCGGGCGGTGGAGCCAATCGTGGCTGCCTTACAGGCGGGAGGCATGTCGGCCGAGGTGCGATTTGTGGAAGGCGACGATCCAGCCGAGGCGATCATCAACACCGCCGGTGAGGTCGGCGCCGAGTTGGTGTTGATGGGGGCGACCCGCAGGCTCTTCACCGAGGAGGCCTGGCGCAGCGTGTCGGCCCGGGTGATCGAGAACTCCCATCTGCCGGTCCTCCTGGTCCCGGGATCCCGCATCGAGGACACCCAGGAGGTCCCGATAATCGAGCTTTAGACCCGTACTCCGTCATCCGTAATCCGTACTGCGTGTTCCGTGATCCGTGATCCGTGATCCGTGATGAATGAACTCGGAACGGAAGACGGACAACGGAATACGGAACCTGCTCATGGAGCGCCGCTCCATGGTTTCTTGTCACACCTTCCCCTTAGTTTCTCTCCCATGGAGACGAGACGTTCCGCTCGGTGTGAGCACCAACCGACCTGGGTCGGCCGGGTGGCGGTGGCCGCCTGTGCCGACTGTGGCCAGGTGGACTGGTTCTCCGACGCCGGGCCACTCGACCCGGCCGAGGGAATGGCGTATCTCTTCGGGACCTACGACCTGGTGGATCATCTCGACGCCCTGGCGGCACCGGCTCCCTCGGTCCTGGTATATGCACCGCCGTCCGCTCGCAAACGTCGCAACCTCGATGTGATGCCGAAGCACGTTTGGCTCAAGGTCGGCGTCAATCTCTGGCTTTCCCACGATGGCCAACGCTTGTTGCTGGCCACCAATCAGCAGCTTCTGATCGACAATCTGACGCGCGGCGCCTAGGCCGAAGCCGGCTCGGCGAACTGGGTCCGGTAGAGGGAGGCATAGAGCCCGCCGTGGGCCACGAGGGTGGCATGATCGCCCCGCTCCACGATCTGGCCTTCGTCGAGAACCAGGATCTGATGAGCGGCGCGCACCGTGGACAGACGGTGGGCGATGACGAGCGAAGTCCGACCCGCCATCGCCACCTCGAGCGCCTCTTGAATCAAGGCCTCGGAGCGTGAATCGAGATGAGAAGTGGCTTCGTCGAGGATCAGGACCCGGGGATCTTCGAGCAGGACCCGGGCAATGGCGATGCGTTGCTTCTCGCCACCCGACAGCCGGTAGCCCCGCTCCCCCACGACCGTCTCATACCCGTCAGGGAGCTTGGAGATCATGTCGTGGATGTTGGCTGCTCGACAGGCCTTGATCAGCTCATCGAGACTGGCATCGGGCTTGGCATACCGAAGGTTGGAGGCGATGGTGTCGTGGAAGAGGTATGTCTCCTGGGTGACCACCCCGACAGAAGCTGCCATCTCGCGCAACGACACCCTCCGGACATCGTGGTCGTCGATGAGTATTGCCCCCTCGGTGACGTCGTACAGCCGTGGCACCAGGTATGAAATCGTGGTCTTGCCAGCACCCGACGGCCCGACCAGCGCGGTCAAGGTGCCCGGCTCCGCGACGAAGCTCACGTTTCTCAATGCCCACTCCCGGGTCGAGGCGGCATGGGGCACGGGTGCGCTCTCCTCACTGGTCGCGTGCCAGCCGAATCTCTTGACGGCATCCAGCCCCTCCGGACCGTCGCTCTGGTAGCGGAACGAGACGTCTCTCAACTCAACCCGACCGATCACCGGCAACAAGGGCTCGGCATCCGCGGGGTCGGGGATATCGGTCTCGAGGTCCAGCACCTCGAACACCCTCTCGAATGACACCAGGGATGTTGCGAATTCGACCCTCGAGTTGGAGATGGCCGCCAGCGGCCCGTAGAGCTGGATCAGGAGAGCCGAGAACATGACGATCGTCCCAATCGAGAGGTCTCCCTGGATGACCATCAGGCCCCCCACCCAGAACACGGTGGCCGTCCCCACGGCTGCGACCAGACCGAGTGCTGCGAAGAACCCCCTGCCCACCATGGCCCGCTTCACCCCCAGATCCCGGACCTGGCTCGCCTGATCGCTGAATCGCTTCGCCTCCTCGTCCCAACGGCCGAAGAGACGCACCAGAAGGGCGCCACTCACGTTGAAGCTCTCCTGGAGGATTCCCGACATCTTGGCCTCATGCTCCATCTGTTGTTGGGTGGTCCGTCGCAAGATCTTGGCGACGCGTTTCGCGGGAAGCACGAAGAGGGGAAGAGCGGCCACCGCGAGCAGCGTGAGCCGCCAGTCTGCCCGGAGCATCACCACGAGTATGAAGGTCACCGACACCACGTTGGAGAGAATCGTCACCAGAGTCCCGGTGATCGCCTGCTGCGACCCGACCACGTCGCTGTTGAGTCGATTCATCAGCTCACCGGTGCGAGTGGCAGTGAAGAAGCGAAGCGACATTCGCTGCAGGTGAGCGAAAAGCTCTCGCCTCAGGTCGAAGATGATCCCCTCACCCACACGTGACGACCACCAACGCTGGGCCACACCCACAAGGGCGCTGACGAGAGGAACCAGGATCATCCCCAAACCCAGAATGGTGAGCTGTTGCACGTCACTGCTGGGTATGGCGTCGTCCAGCAGGAGCCGCATCAGGATGGGGGGGACGACTCCAAGGCCCGAGATGACAATGATGGTGAACAGGATGCCGATGAGCCCCCGGATATAGGGCCGCCCGTAGGTCCAGACACGACCCAGTAGCTCGCGATCGATGTCGGGACGGTCCTGGTCTGCGTCGTACTGGAGGAAGCTCCACCAGCCACCCGAGTAGAAGATGCTCCGCCTCCTGGGTCTGAACTCGGGAGGTTATCCCGAGAGTGGCTCTAGCTCTGCCAGCGGCAGCGATTCGGCCGCCATTTGCTGCAGGGCAGACCTCGCGACGAAGGTCCTGCCGAACAACTCATACCGAAAGATCCCTTCGAACCAGACCAATGTCGTGCCGTTGTCCGCGGTGAGTGACCAGGCCGGCCTCCCCTCGATGGAGAAGCTCTCACAGACCTCGGTGCTGCGATCGGCGAAACGAGTGCATGAGACATCGGCGTCGGGCTGCTCGAGGGCAGCGGATGCCTCGGCATCGGAAGCCACCAGGAGAACCGCCATCTGTGCCACCGAGCGGGACCTGGTGTAGGGCTCCGACGACCAGATGCCGAATGTGACCACCGGGTCGTGCGACAACTCCCCGTTGACGTCGAAGACCACTTGTGAGGTGACGTACTCCGCGAGATAGGGGACCGTCGCCGGGAATCTGATATCCGGGACCAGGGAAATGACCTCGGCGCGGCTCGCCTGGATGTAGAGGTCGCCCGCCCTGCGCTCGAAGATGGCGTCTTCAACCGCTGCGGGATCGTCAAGAGGGGCGGGGGTGACGATGGTGTCGTTGAACCACTTGAGGACGTCTGACCCGATCACCGATGGCAACGTGACCGGCACTGTGGTGGTGGTCACGATCGTTGGCTCGGAAATCCACTCGGAACTGCGACGCCCCATCGAGGCGAAGGGCGCTTCCCCGCACGCCACCAGCACGGCGGCCGCGACCAGCAGCGCAGTCGCACGAGACGCCTTCCGCACGCACCCTCCTTCTCGATTGCCCTTCAACCGCGAACACAACGGATGAACCGGCCCTCGACGTTCCCGATTCGGCGCGGTTTCCCCAAACGGTAACAGTCGACTCCTTATCCTCTGGTTGTGCAAAGACTCACGCTGACCGAGGACTCATACCCGGAACACCCGGCAATGGACGTGGCCGTCAGCCATGCCATGCTGTCCGGGGTGGCCCGTGGCGACATCGGCGGTGTCTTCCGTCTCCATGTGCCGGGACCGGTCGTCGCCTTCGGCCGGTCGGATCGGGTACAGCCGGGTTATCCCCAGGCAGTCAGTGCGGCCCGGGCCCACGGGTTTGCCGCGGTCGAGCGTCTCGCCGGCGGTCGGGCTGCGGTCTTTCATGGTTCCACGCTCTCGTTCTCGATGGCGGTACCCGACCAGGACCCCAGAGTCGGCATTCGCCGCCGTTTCGAGTCGATCGCAGGGGTGATGGCGAAGGCATTCCAGACCCTTGGGATCGACGCCCGGATCGGGGAGGTACCCGGCGAGTACTGCCCCGGCTCCTGGTCGGTGAACGTGGGCGGCCGGGTCAAAGTCATGGGTGTGGGTCAGCGTCTGGTGCGAGGCGCCGCCCATGTCGGCGGTGTCGTCGTCGTCGACGATGGCGAGAGCATCCGCGACGTCCTGATCCCGGTCTATCGGGCACTTCGTCTCGATTGGGACCCGAGGACATCGGGGGCGCTGGCCGACCGCTCCCCGGGGCTCGACACTTCCAAAGTGGTCAAGGCGATCGTGGAGACCCTCGCCGGGGTTTACGACCTCGAGCCTGGTCGACTGCCGGTGACTTTGGTGGATGAAGCCCGGAGTCTCATCCCTGAGCACCTGCCATTGGTCACCTGATGCGGGTAGTCGTCCTCAACGGGCCCAATCTGAATCTGCTCGGGAGCCGTGAACCAAAGGTCTACGGGTCGGTCACGCTCGATGAGCTGGAGCGCCAGGTTGCATCCTGGGCCGGTTCCCTAGGAGTGGAGGCCCTCTTCCTTCAGTCGAATCACGAGGGTGAGCTGGTGGAAGCGATCCATGATGCCTCAGGGAGTGATGGGATCGTCATCAACCCCGGGGCTTTCACCCACACCTCGCGCGCCCTCGGCGACGCCCTGCAATCCGTTGCGGTCCCTGCGGTCGAGGTGCACATTTCCAATGTGAAAGAAAGGGAATCCTGGAGAGCTGTCTCCCTGGTGTCGCCGGCATGCGTGCGGACCATCTACGGCCGCGGGATCGGCGGCTACCGGGATGCGATCCGGCACCTGGTCAACCGGGCGGCGATGCCTTACGAGACGATGCGATACGGCCCCCACCCCGACAATGTGGGCGACCTCCGTCTCCCGTCTGCGGCTCCAGCCGGGCTGGTGGTCCTGGTCCACGGCGGGTTCTGGCGTCACGAACACGAGCGGGATTCCACGGAGACGCTGGCCGTCGACCTGGTGAATCGAGGATGGGCCACCTGGAACGTCGAGTATCGGCGTCTGGGGAGGGGCGGGGGCTGGCCCGGCTCCGGCCAGGACGTGAGGCTGGCTCTCGACTACGTCAGCCAGTTACCGGCGGTCGATTCCACCCCGGTGGCGACAATCGGGCACTCGGCAGGCGGCCATCTCGCCCTCTGGGCTGCCAGCCGGCCTACGGCTCTCCCGGCGGCTCTGGTGGTGGGGCTGGCGGCAGTCACCGATCTTTCATCTCTCGCATCGTCGGGCGGGCCGGGCAGCGGCGAGGCCAAACGGCTGCTCGCAGCGGGGGCACCCCCGGCTCTCGACGCGCCGTCGTCGACCCTGTTGGTGCACGGTGAGGACGACGATGTGGTGCCCGTCTCCCAGAGCAGCCGGCTCAGCGATCGGGCACGGGTCGAGATCTTTCCCGGGCTCGGTCATTTCGATTTGTTGGATCCCACCCGTGAGCATTGGTTGACGGTTTTCGCGGTCTTGGAGACCGCCCAGAATTGACCCAAATCCGACTTTCGCAGTTATCCACAAGTGGGTAGGGTTGCCCTCCCTTGGGCAGCGGTACTTACCGCTGGTGGAGTCGCTTCATATGCGTTTGAGACGCCTGTCTTTCGTGGCTGGCTGGTCGGCGGTGGCCCTTTTAGCAATGGCTGGCTTCGCCGTGTTCGATACTCCCGACCCCACGGTCGACGAGTTGGACACCGAAGCGGCTGCGGCCAGTCTGGGGCACACCACCGGCGCCTATGCCGGGCTCACGTTCGCCCTTCTCGTTGGGGAGCCGGCCGAGGTGTCGGCGGGCGTAGACGGGGCGGCTGATCTACAACAACTCCAGGATTCGAGCGACCCCTCAAAGCAGGAGCAGCCGTCGACCGGTTCCATGGTCTCGGAAACCTCAGGATGGCTCTCCCAGGTCCAGGTCAGAGCCGTCGTCTCCCGCTACTTCGCCCCCGAGGACGTCAACAAGGCGGTTCGGGTGGCATGGTGTGAGTCGAGGTTCGACCCCAACTCCACCAATCTGCGAACCGGGGCGGTGGGTCTGTTCCAACACCTGCCTCAATACTGGACCGAACGAGCCTCGTCCGCCGGCTTCCCCGGGGCGGACCCCACCGACCCCGCAGCGTCCACCGCGGCCGCGGCCTGGGCTGTCTACGACGGCGGCGGTTGGGACACATTCGCCTGTAGAGGCTGAAATCAGGTCGTCATGGCCGACCGCAACGTGCTTGGTGGCGATCTGGAGCCCTGCGGCATCGATCCGCTCACCGGCTTCTACCGCGACGGCTCGTGTCTCACCGGGCCTGAGGACATAGGCAGTCACACCGTTTGCGCCGTTGTCACTTCAGAATTCCTCTCCCATCAACGCATCATCGGGAATGACCTGAGCACCCCCATGCCCGAGTATCTGTTCCCCGGGTTGGTTCCCGGCGACCGCTGGTGTGTCACCGCCACGAATTGGTTGCGGGCCCATCACGATGGGGCGGCGGCACCAGTGGTCCTGGCCTCGACCCATGAGGGGGCCCTCGACCTGATCCCTTTGGATGTCTTGCAACAGCATGCTGTGGACGTCCCCGCCGATCCCGGGGTCCTCGAGGGCTGATGATCGAAACATGAGGCTGGCGGTTGAGGTGAGCGGTCTTTCGGTGGGCTCCCAGCGAACTGGTGACGGTTCACCCTTGCTTCTATTGCACGGGTTCAGCCACGATTCCCGGGTGTGGAGGCCCCAACTCGAGAGCCTCTCGGACCAGTTCACAGTCATTGCCTGGGATGCACCCGGTGCTGGCAGATCATTCGACCCCCCGGGAACCTACGAGATCGAGGACTGGGCGGATTGCCTTGCGCTGTTCCTGGACGAAATCGGGGTTCAGCGGGCGCATGTGGTTGGCCTCTCTTGGGGAGGGCTCCTCGCCCAGGAGCTCTATCGACGCCACGCGGCGCGTGTGTGGTCGCTGGTCCTGGCCGACACCTACGCCGGCTGGAAAGGCTCGCTCCCCGATCCGATCCCCGACGAGCGTCTGGCGGCCTGTGTGCGAGATGCCTCCCTGCCGCCCGACGAGTTCGTCGCGGTGTACCTGCCCGGGATGTTCAGCGGCTCGGCCACCGAGGAAACTCGAGAAGAATTGGCTGGGATCATGTCCGAGTTTCACCCGGCTGGCTTCCGGTTGATGGCTGCGGCTTTGGCACAGGCCGACACCCGTGATCTGCTCCCGAGCATCGCGGTACCCACTCTGTTGGTCTGGGGCGACGCCGACGTCCGGTCACCAATCACCGTCGCCCACCAGTTTCACGATGCGATCCCCGGTGCCCGGCTCGCCATCATCTCGGGAGCCGGGCACGTCAGCAACCTCGAGAAGCCAGCCCGGTTCGATGCGGAGGTGCGCAACTTCTGTCAGTCTGTCTCGAACACGTGATCTTCTCGACGATCTCCGCATTCGGGAGAACCTCACCTGATAGCAGCCAAGGAGGTCGGAGATGAAGCCGAGGGTCCTCACTTACCAGATCTCGGGGAAGGGCGATCCTCTCGTCTTGGTCCCAGGGGGACTTACGGGATGGTTGTCGTGGATCCCTCACCAAGAACGCCTCGAGGCCCATCACCGGGTGGTCCGGGTCCAGCCGATTCACAATGAGCTCGGTTCGGCGGGGGAACCCGGTGATCCCGGCTACACGGCCAAAATCGAGCGAGAGAGCCTCCGCCTCACCGTCGACGAACTGGTCATCGAGACGGCCGACTTCGCCGGTTGGTCGGGCGGGGGACGGGCCCTGATCGAGTTCGCCCTGGCTTATCCCGACCGGGTGCGATCCCTGACCCTGGTGGAGCCGGCCGCCTACTGGATTCTCGAACAGCTGGGAGAGGAAGATGCTGTGATCGCTGAGTTGAACGAATTCATTCATGGTCTGGCCGGACACGAGGTGACCGAGGACGATCTGGCAAGGTTCCTCGGATACGCCGGATTCGTGGGGGATCCGGCAGCGGCGCGCCGGGATCCCAACTGGGAGCGCTGGGTCTCCCACAGAATGGCTCTCTCCTGGCAGTCGGAGAAGGTAGATCGCTCGGGAAGGTCGGTGGAGGAGCTCTCGTCGATGACCTGTCCGGTGCTGCTGGTCAAGGGAACCGTGACCCAACCGTGGCTGAAACGGGTGGTGGACGTTCTCGGCGGGCGAATCCCCGACGCAAGAGTCGTCGAGCTACCCGGTGACCACGCCTGCCACATCCAAAGCATCGACCGGTTCATGGAGGAACTCGAAGCGCATCTGCACCGAGAGCGTTGACACCTAGCGTTAGCGGAAGTCCCGTGATTGGACAGTCTGCACCCCGATCGGTTGGAAATCCCGGGCCACGATATTGGTCACCCCGTCGTGGAACTCGAGACGGCCTTCGATCACCAGCGCCGGGCTCTTCCGGACCACCTCCCGATGCCTCGCCCACACATCCGGCAACACCACGATGTTCAACAACCCGGTCTCGTCCTCCAGGTTGAGGAAGTAGACACCCTTGGCGGTGCCCGGCCGCTGACGGTGGGTGACCACCCCGGCCACCCTGACCCGGGCCCGATGTCGCTCCACCTCCAGGGCCTGAGCCGCGGTCAAGCAACCCTCCAACTGGTCCCGGACGAAACTCATCGGATGCCGACCCGACACCCCGGTCGCCCAGAGATCGGCTCGATGGGTCTCCTCCTCGCTCATCCCCGGCAACTCGGGAGCCTCCACCCCCGGGGACAACGCCAACCGCTCGGGGTCGATCTCGGCCAGGGCCCCGGCGGCCCACATCCCCTCCCGACGACCGAGCCCGATCGACTCCAGCGCCCCCGCCCCCGCCAGGCCTTCGAGGGCGCTCACCCCCAAACCGGTGCGAAACGCCAGATCCTCGGGAGACTCGAACAACCCGCCCAGGATCCGGGCCGCCTCGATCCGGGTCACCTCCCTCTCCCCCAGGTTGCGTACATAACGCAGCCCCATCCGCACCCCGACCGGGGGCCGGATCGGGTCGTCGGCCCTCCCCCGGCCCCTCCGCCACTGCTCGCCCAAATACGACACCACATCGTCGCGGTCGGCCTCGACCGGCTCGATGGTGCAGTCGTGCCACGACACGTTCACGTCCGGCCCCAGGACCACCACCCCGTGTCGTTGTGAGTCCTGGACCAGGGAGTTCGGGCTGTAGAACCCCATCGGCTGGGCGTTGAGCAACCCGGCCAGGTACTCGGCCGGGTAATGGAAGCGGAGCCAGGCCGACATGTAGACGATGTAGGCAAAGCTCACCGAGTGGCTCTCGGGGAAACCGAAGGCGGCGAAACCCTGCAGCTTCTCCCAGATCTCGTCGGCGGCGGCATCGACGATTCCGTTGCCCGCCATCCCGGCATAGAGGTCGTCGCGGAGCTTTCCCATCGCCTTCTCCGAGCGTTTATGGGTCATCGCCTGACGGAGACGGTCGGCCTGGCCCCCGTCGAACCCGGCACAGACCCGGGCCAGTTCCATCAATTGCTCCTGGAAGATGGGAACCCCCAGGGTCTTGGCCAGGATCGGCTCGGTTGAGGGGTGCGGGTAACGCACGGGCTCCTCACCACTGCGCCGGCGCAGATAGGGGTGGACCGACTGGCCCTGGATCGGGCCGGGACGGATCAGGGCCACCTCCACCGCCAGGTCATAGAAGGTCTTGGGCTTCATCTTGGGCAGGGTCGCCATCTGGGCCCGGGACTCGATCTGGAACAGGCCGACGGTGTCGGCCCGGGTGATCGAGCGGTAGATCGCCGGCTCCTGGGGGATGGCGGCGAGGTCGATATCGATGCCGTGGGTGTCCTCGATCAGGTCGTGGGCGAGATGAAGGGCGTTGAGCATCCCCAGGCCGAGCAGGTCGAACTTGACGATCCCCACCGCCGCCGAGTCGTCCTTGTCCCATTGCAGGACGGTCCTCCCCTCCATCCGACCCCACTCCATGGGAACCACCTGCCACAGAGGGCGGTCGGCGATCACCATCCCACCGGAGTGGATCCCCAGGTGACGGGGATAGCCGTCGAGACGCCAGCAGATGTCGTAGATCATCTCGCTTGTCATGCCCTCGGGGAGCGGAGTGTCCAGACGGAGCTGGGCGGGGTCCCGGGTGTCAACATACTTGGAGAGCCCGTCCACCTGGGCCTGGGTGAACCCGAAGGTCTTGGCCACGTCTCGCAACACCGATTTGGCCCGGTAGGTGATGACGTTGGCCACCATCGCCGCCCGTTCCCGCCCGTACTTGCGATAGCAGTACTGGATGACCTCCTCGCGCCGGTCGGCCTCGAAGTCGATGTCAATGTCCGGCGGCCTCCCCCGCTCCTCGGACAGAAACCGCTCGAAGGGGAGATGAAGCCGGATCGGGTCGACCCGGGTCATGCCAAGACACCGACAAACCGCCGAGTCGGCCCCCGAGCCCCGGATCTGGCAGTAGATGTCCTGGGAACGGGCGAAGTCGATGATGTCCTTGACCACCAGGAAATAACCGGGGAACCCGAGTTTCTCGATGATGTCCAACTCGTGCTCCAACCGGCGTCTCGCCCCGGAGTCGATGCCGTCATCACCTCCCGCATAGACCTCCCGCGCTCCCTCCCAGGTCAGATGGCGCAGATAGCCCATCTCGTCCTGGAAATGGCCGGGCATCGGGAAGTCGGGCAGATTGGGGGCGACCAGGCCCAAGTCGAAGGCGAGACGCCGGCCCAACTCTCCGGCTCGGGCCACCGCCCCCGGATAACGGGCAAATCTCGTGGCCATCTCGCCCGGGTGCTTCAGATAGCGCTCATCACTGGCGGGGCGGAACCCGTCGGCGAGCATCAGGGTGCGTCTCCCCCCGATGGCGGCCAGGACTTCGGAGAGATAAGCGTCTTTGCGCTGGTGGTAGTGGACCTGGTTGGTGGCGACCACGGGTAGGGACAGCTTTTGTGACACCTCCCACATCAGGTCGTTGCGGGGATCGTCTTCGGGCATGCTGTGATGCCATAACTCGAGATGGAGGCGGGCCCCGAACAGCTCCCTCAGTCTCGAGCTTTCCCTGATGGTTGCCCCCAGGTCTCCCCGAAAGGCGGCCTTGGGCACCGCCCCGAAGTGACATCCGGTCAGGGCGTGGACATCGGGGCTCCGGGCCGTCTCCGCCAGATCCTCCCAGACGTAGACCGGGTGATCCTTCTCTCCCCGGAGCTGGGCCCTGGTCACCAGATTGGAGAGTTCCCGATACCCCCCGGGCGAGCCGGCGAGCAACACCAGATGGTCGGTCTCAGGGAGATCGGTGGGTTTCACCCCATGGGCCCGGACACTGCGGCCCCTCCGCAACCGGCCTTGGGCGCCCTTGGTCCGGGCGTGCCGTTGCCGGTCCCAATCCTGGGCCCGGGTCAGCGGGTCATCGACACCCCGTGGTTCGGCCTCCAAACCGATCTCCACCCCGTAGATGGCGGGCAAACCTGTCTCCTTGGCCGTCTGCCAGAACCGGGAGACCCCGTAGAACCCGTCGTGGTCGGTGACCGCCAGCGCCTCGTAACCCAGTTCGATGGCCCGCTCCACCAGATCCTCGGGATGGGAGGCCCCGTCGAGGAACGAGAAATTGGTATGACAGTGCAGTTCTGCGTACCCGCTCACCCACCGCACTATATCGAACATATGTTCGAGGTGTCTAGGTACGAGGCAGTCCGCGCCGAATCATGAATTCGACCTCTGGTGATGCGTTGACAACTCGAAACTCGGTGTTCGGATGCTGCGAAGCCCACACTCGAAACAACTCATCGACAAACCCTTGACCAATCCGATCCACCCCCTGAAAGTCAAGTTCAACGACGCCGTACAACTCGAGTCCCACCGCCAGCCGCTTGGCCTCGGACCGACTGATGAAGTCTTTCCCGTGGGCGGTGAGAGCAACCTTGACGATGGTTCGATCCAACTCGTAGCTCTCGGTATTGGTGAACCGGTCAAACACATCTTTGGGGCTTCGCGTTCCTTGTAGCCTCGTGACCAACAGAACTGATGTCCCCTGCCGCCCCGTGCCGGGAGCCACCGTCGTGTCATCCCGAAGGTTGTCCACCGCCCAGATGTAGGTTCCTGAGTCGAGCTCGAACTGATCGAACAGCTTGGAGGTGAAGAAGAGGCCCTGACCCGAGTGTCGGCTGGGATCAGTGGTCTGTTGACCCTTTGCAATATGCGCGATGGCGTCGAGCTCACTCGGAAGGTCGAAATGTTCCACCACGTGACGGAACGCTCCGATTCCGTCGTCATTGACGACAAATTCGACAGTTGCATCGCCGACCCGGCCACGGAGCGCTATCTCCGTGCCTCCTGAGTGGTCTATTGCGTTGTTCAACATCTCCGTAACGCCGTAGTCGAGGCAAGCCCGGGTATCGTCACTGACGTCAAGGGGACCATGGACGGCCAGAAACTGACGCCACATGGCGTCTTCCTCGAGTGGCTCGTCACCCAGGCCCCAAGTCAGGACCAGGTCGTAGACCGGTTCCCAGAATGCGGCGCGGGCCTTTCTGACCTGTCTGACGAGACCCTGCTCTCTCAACTCTTTCAAGTGATAGTGAACGGCCTGTCTCGATAGGTTGAACCTTTCAGCTAATGCCCTGGAAGTCTGTGGCCCGTGAGCAAGCACCGAAAGAATGTCTTCTGCCCGTGTGTCCTTCAGGGGGGGCTCCTTTGACGATTTGACGATACTCTAGGCTGTCGTGGCGCAATCGTCAAATCGTCAAGCACAGAGGTCCGAGATCAGAAGAATCGTCAAAACGTCAAACCGCCCGGTTCTTCACCTCCCGGTGAACGAGAAATGCATCCAATCCTTGAGCGTGTCCCAGTTGCCGCCCCAGCCCCAGCCCATGTCGGCAAAGGCTTCGACGACCACGTCACCGTCGGTGATCATCCCCGGGCGGACGTCTTCCCGATCGGTGTAGGTCGAGGCCAGCTCCGGCAGCACCAGATCGCCATTCAGATAGGGGTTGTGGAACGGGTTGACATCGATCGCCAGGCCATATGCATGTTGGGACCACGAGATCGATCCCACCGCCGGACGGCAGACGAAGGAGGTGGTGTCGTTCCAATCCCCGGTGGGCGGGGCGTCGATCTCTTCCTTGGTGATGACCCGTATCTGCTCGATCGGGAACCGGGCCTCGTGCATCAGGCGAAACACCTCGACCACCTCTTCGGCAAAGTCCAGATTGACGATGATCTCCCCGGTGTGAAAGCGACCGTCGAATCCGTAGTGACTGACGGTCAAGTAGGCGAGCTCATCGACGGTGACCGGGCATTCCGGCACCCAACTGGAGCGAGCCAGCACATCGGGCGGGATCGGACCGATGCTCGAGCGAAAATGCTCATCGCTCGGCGGCAGGAAGACGTCAGGAGTCTCCATGGCACGGGGGTCGAATTCAGGTGGCGTCGGCTGGGCCTCGCCGTAACCGTCGGCGCGGAGCGGCAACACCCGGGTGCCCATCCATTCGGGACGAGCAAAAGGATTGATCGTCGTGGTGGTGGCCGGAACCGTGGTGGTGGTCGTCGGTGCCAGCGTGGAGTTGGTCGTCGGTGCCAGCGTGGAGGTGGTCGAGGTCGAGGCAGAGTCACCACCGAGGCTGGAACATGCCGTGACCAGCGCCACCATGGCCACCAACAAGACCCGTCGCACGAATCGACCCTAACCAGGATCGTCGGGAAACCAGCCGCTTCCGGAAATCGTTTGTGGTGTGAAACACCCCGCGGCATCGGCCAGCGCAGCGGCGAGATCACCCGGAGGCAGGTCGTCGAGGTCCTCGACGTAAAGGATGAGATCCTCGCCCTCGAAATCGGTCCGCACCACATGAGTGTTGCTGTCCGCTGCCCACTCGAGGGCGATGGCCTCTGCACGATCGAGAATGTTCTGGCGGCGCACCGTTTGGATGGTGGTGACGGTCAGCGGAGCGACGATCAATAGGGTCGCCACCCATTGACCAGATACGCCCACTTCTTGTTGAACTCAGCAGACGCCTCCCGTGCGTATCCCTAGACAGTGAACTGGATCGATCCGGCAACGATCATCGCCAACATGGCGTCGGAGCCGGGTGGCACTTACTTGGCCATTCCGAACCGGATCCCGACACCTAGGTGTCCTTCCCAGGGACGTTGTTGACACTTGATTGGTTGAGGGCCTGCCTGTTCGATTCGTGGTTGTGATATCCGCGGATCTTGAGGAGGCCCTCGTGGTTCAGGTTACGGCTCGTTTGACTCCGTTTGGCAGGCGGCTGCTGGTGGATCGGATCTTGGTGTTGGGATGGCCGGTGGCGTCGGCTGCGGCGGCGGCTGGGGTTTCTCGGCAGACGGCTCACCGGTGGCTGGGACGTTGGCGGGAGGAAGGCGAACCCGGCCTTTGCGACCGGTCGTCTCGCCCGCATCGATGTCCGACCCAGTTGAGCTCTGGGATGGAACAAGTGGTGGTCGCGGATCGGATAACCGAACGTGAGGGTCCACATCTGATGGCGGGCCGGCTGGGTATGCCCCGGTCCACGATCTATGCGGTGTTGGCCCGTCGTGGTCTGTCTCGACTCGGGGATTTGGATCGGAGCACAGGGATCCCGATCCGTTATGTGCGGGATCATCCTGGGGAGCTGGTCCATGTCGACATTAAGAAACTGGGACGGGTCCCTGATGGTGGCGGCTGGCGGATCAACGGTCGAGCCGGTCGGGATCAGACTCAACGTGTCGGCTACGAGTTCTGTCATTCCATGGTCGATGACCACTCCCGGGTCGCCTACACCGAGATCCTCGACGGAGAAGACGCCGAAACCTGCGCCGGGTTCATGCTCCGAGCCGCTGCCTGGTTCGCCAGCTACGGGTTCAGGATCGACGCGGTGATGACCGACAACGCCTTCGCCTACCAGGCTCGAAGCTTCCAAACCGTGTTGGACACGATCGGCGCCGCCCACAAGCGGACCCGGCCCTACCGGCCCAAACCAACGGCAAAGTGGAACGATTCCACCAGACCCTCGCCGCCGGCTGGGCCTACAAGCGGCCCTACCAGACCAACCAGGAACGACGAGACGCCCTCGCCGGATTCCTCAACACATACAATCAGACCCGACCCCACAGCGGCCTCGCCGGACAATCACCCATGACCGTGCTCATCAACCACCTCTGTGGGAAGGACACCTAGGCTGACAGCTCGTGCCGATCATCGCCATCGACTTCCTCGACTGGCTGGATCCCGAGAAGCTGATTCAGACCGTGGGTCTGCTTGGCATTTTCGCCGTGATCTTCGCCGAGTCCGGGCTGCTCTTCGGGTTCTTCCTCCCCGGCGACTCGCTGCTCTTCACGGCCGGCTTCTTCGCATCCGGCCCCGAATCGATCCCCGAGTCCCTGCATCTCCCGTTCCTCCCACTTCTGATCGGGTGTCTCCTGGCCGCTGTGATCGGTGACCAGGTCGGCTACCTGATCGGGCTCAAAGCGGGCCCTCCCCTCTTCAGACGCCCCGACTCCCGCTTTTTCAAACAGGAGTACGTCGATCGGGCCCACAGCTACTTCGAGCGCTACGGGCCGAAGACCATCGTCCTTGCCCGATTCATCCCCATTGTCCGTACCTTCGCCCCGGTGGTGGCCGGGGTCGGTCGCATGGACTACGGGACCTTCTTCCGGTTCAACGTGATTGGCGGCGTGCTCTGGGCCCTCGGCGTCACTACTCTCGGCTACTACCTGGGTCAGGTCGACTTCGTGGCCCGCAACCTCGAAGTGACGATCATCGTGATCGTGCTCATCTCGATCACCCCCATGGTGATCGAGATCTGGCGGGGGCGCCGTGGGCGAGCCGTCGGGGTTGAGGGCTCAGATGAGCACGACCACCAGGATATGTGACGGTCATCACCCGTGCCGTGACTGGCACCAGGCCTCGACGACTGCCAACAACTCGTCACCGGCCGCCTCCACATCCTCCATACTTTCGAACCGCATGTAACGCGCGGTGTCTCCCCCACCTTCTAGACGCTTGTGCTCACCGGGTATCGAGGCACCCGTATGAAACATCAAGCTGACATGTGCCTTCGTGCGGGGATTGAAACTCGCCATGTTCCCCTTGTACATGAACGTCGGGCTCTGCCATTTGATCGCCTCCGTCATCCTCTCATCAGAGAGAATCGTGGCCCGCACCGCCTCCATCGCGTCCTTCATCGGGTGCTCGTAGCCAACGAACCACGCATCGACTTCGGGATCATTGGCCATGATCGAAGACTAGGCCTCGGCCAGCACCGACTCGATCGAGAACTCGCCCTCTGAATAGGACATCTCCGCCGCCCTTGCCGCCGCCTTGAGGTCGGCTTCGGCCTGACGAATGAGGGCCAGGGACTCGGATCCGGCCACCACCGCCACCGAGGCAACCTCCGCCGCCATCGACGCCCTGGCGTCGGACTTGGCGCGGCGGACTGCGGTCAGGACCTCGCTGGTGACCGCAAAGACAGCCGGGTCGCCGGCATGGGTTTCGAGCTCGGCCACCGAAGGCCACGGCGCCCGATGGACGGACCCTTCCTGCCACCAGGACCAGACCTCCTCGGTGACAAAGGGCAGAAACGGGGCAAACAGCCGGAGATAGGTGCCAAGCGCAAGCTGCAATGCGGCGTGGGCAGAGGCTCCAGCCGCTCCACCGTCGTAGGCACGCGCCTTGACCAGCTCCAGATAGTCATCCGTCCAGGTCCAGAACGACTTTTCGACCGTCTCGATGGCCCGGGTGTAGTCGTACTTTTCGAATGCGGCAGTCGACTCGGCCACGACCTCGGAAAGCGAGGCCAGCATCGAGCGATCGAGCGGCTCGGTGATGGCGGCGGGGTCGACGTCGTCTGCAAACCTGAGGACGAAACGGGCCGCGTTGAGAATCTTCAACGCCAAGCGACGCCCGATCTTCATCACCCCGAAGTCGACCGCGGTGTCGGTGCCAGGGCGACCATTGCAGGCCCAATACCGGATCGCCTCCGCGCCATGCTCTTCGATCAGGGGAATCGGCGTGACCACATTCCCGCGCGACTTGGACATCTTCTTGCGGTCGGCGTCAAGGATCCAGCCGTTGATCGAGGCGTGGGCCCACGGCAAGACCCCGTGCTCGTAGTGGGAGCGAAGCAATGTGGAGAACAACCAGGTGCGGATAATCTCCGGGCCCTGGGGCCGGAGGTCCATCGGGAAGACCCTGGCAAACAGATCGGTGTCGTCATCCCAGTGACCGGCGATTTGGGGAGTCAATGAGGAGGTGGCCCAGGTGTCCATGACGTCGGGATCACCGGCGAAGCCCCCTGGTATGCCTCGCCGCGACTCCTCGTACCCAGGTGGGGCGTCGGTGGTGGGGTCGACCGGCAACTCAGCCTGATCGGGAAGTATCGGGTGCTCGAAGTCGAGCTCACCCCCGGCATCGATCGGATACCAAACCGGGACCGACACCCCGAAGAATCTCTGTCTCGAGATCAACCAGTCCCCGTTCAGCCCTTCCACCCAATGCTTGTAGCGAACCCCCATGAAGTCGGGGATCCAATCCAGTTCCACCCCTCGAGCCAGCAACGCCTGGCGAAGGTCCTCATCGCGGCCTCCGTTGCGGATGTACCACTGGCGGCTGGAGATGATCTCGAGGGGGCGGTCCCCCTTTTCGAAGAACTTGACCGGGTGGGTGATCGGTCGGGGCTCGCCGTCGAGATCCCCGGACTCGGCGAGCATCTCTGCCATCTTCCGCTGTGCCTGACCGGGGTAGAGCCCAGCGATCTGCTCATAAGCCACTCTTCCGGTCTCGGAGTCGATCCACTCCGGGGTGTCCTCTTGGAGCCGGCCGCTTTGCTGGAGGACTGCTCTCGTGGGGAGGTCGAACTCGCGCCACCAGGTCACGTCGGTGGTGTCCCCCCAGGTGCAGATCATGGCGATCCCGCTCCCCTTCTCCGGATCGGCCAGCTCGTGGGCCATCACCGGGAGATCGACACCGAACAACGGAGAGGTCACCGTGCTGCCCAAGAGCGGCTGGTAGCGGACGTCATCGGGGTGCGCCACCAGGGCGACACAGGCGCAGATCAACTCGGGGCGGGTGGTCTCGATGTAGACCGGTTCCCCGTCCGACCGGTGAAAGGCGATCCGATGATAGGAACCGGGGCGCTCCCGGTCCTCGAGCTCGGCCTGGGCGACCGCCGACTTGAAATCGACATCCCAGAGAACGGGAGCCTCCTGGGAGTAGGCCTCGCCACGTTCCAGGTTGCCGAGGAAGGCCTTTTGACTGGTCCGCTGACAATGCTCATCGATGGTGGCGTAGCTCTGGGCCCAGTCCACCGACAGACCCAGGGTCCGCCACAGGTTCTCGAACACCTTCTCATCCTCGGCGGTGAGGCCATGGCAGAGCTCGATGAAGTTGCGACGGCTCACCGACATCGGCGGCTCCGGTGCCTCCTCGGGCGGGGTGAAGCCGGGGTCATAGTGGAGGGTGGGGTCGCAGCGGACCCCGTAGTAGTTCTGCACCCGGCGCTCGGTGGGGAGCCCGTTGTCGTCCCACCCCATCGGGTAGAACACCTCCATCCCCTTCATCCGCTGGTAGCGGGCGATGGCATCGGTCTGCACATAACCGAACACCGAGCCCATGTGCAGCGAGCCCGACACCGTGGGCGGAGGGGTGTCGATGGCGAAGATCTCCTCACGGGACCGCGAGCGGTCGAACCGGTAGGTGCCCTCGGATTCCCAGCGTTCCATCCATTTCGCCTCGATTCCCTCGAGGGCAGGCTTGTCAGGGACGGTTCGCATCATGGAGCGTCAAGGGTAACGGTGGCGAAAGGGCAGCCCAGCTATTGCCTCTGGCCCGCTCTTGCGGCCCGTTGACCTCCCCGGTTATGCTCTCGATCTACATGAACCTGCTTTTCGCCCACACCCACCATCACCACCACCCGTCACGGGTCGGCTCATAGTGGGCGCATAGCGAACAGCAAGAAGCAACCACCACGCCGACCCCAGCGGTCGGCGTTTCTCGTTTCCGGGCAACCCACCGCAGCAGTCGGCGGGAAAGAGCCCAGATGGCTTCCCTCGAAAACGGACAGGTAACCCACCTCGCGGTCCCCAAAGGGCGGATCGAGCCCGGGGTCACCACCCTGCTGGCCGCGGCCGGCATGGAATTGCGCGCCGGGCCCCGTGGCTATCGCCCGGTGCTCTCGGTGCCCGGCTACGAAGTCAAGATGCTCAAGCCGCAGAACATCGTGGAGATGTTGGCGGCGGGTTCCCGGGATGTCGGGTTCGCCGGTGCCGACTGGGTCGCCGAGAAGTCCGCCGACTTGATCGAGTTGCTCGACACCGGGCTCGACCCGGTTCGGATGGTTGCGGCCGCCCCCGAGTCCCTTCTGGTGAAGGGCTCGCTTCCGCCGAAGCATCTGGTGGTCGCCAGCGAGTACGAGCGGCTGACCCGCAAATGGATCGCCGAACAGGGATTGGATGCGACCTTCGTCCACTCCTACGGTGCCACCGAGGTCTTCCCCCCCGAAGACGCCGATGTCATCGTCGACATCAGCGCCACCGGAGAGACCATGGCTGCCAATGGGCTCGTTGTCGTCGACGAGCTCCTTCGCTCCTCGACCCGTCTCTACGCCAGCCCACACGCATTCGGCTCTCCCGCCAAGAAGGTCCCGATCGACGCCCTAGTCGTCAGTCTTCGCTCGGTCATCGAGGCCCGCAACCGGGTCATGGTCGAGCTCAATGTCTCCAGGGACGACCTGGACTCGGTGATCGAGATCCTGCCCTCGATGAGGGAGCCGACCATCGCCACGCTGCACGGCGGTGATGGTCTCGCGGTGAAGGCGGCGGTTCCCCGATCCGACCTCCCGTCCCTCATCCCGTTGTTGAAAGAGAGGGGAGCCACCGACATCGCCGTCTCCCGCTTGGAGCAGATCGTCCCATGAGCAGACCCGCCAGTTACCTCCCCCAAGGGTTCAACGTTCCCATCGACCTCGATCTATCCAAGAACGAGGGCAGCACCCGCGCCGAGGACCTCCTCACCTCCATCCCCGACCCACAGCGGTCGGTGAGCCGCTACCCCGACACGTCAGCTCTCAGACTGGCTTTGGCCAGCCTCCATGGCTTGTCCGGGGACTCGGTCCTGGTCAGCGCAGGAGGGGATGATGCCCTGTTCCGTTGCTTTCTGGCACGGGTCCGTCCGGGTGGCCAGGTGGTCACCACCTACCCCACCTTCGAGATGATCCCTAGGTACACCGAGCAAAGGGGTGCCGAGCTGATCGAGACCCCGTGGTGGACCGGGGCCTTCCCCACCGACGAGCTCGTGTCGGCGATCGGCGGCAAGACGGATGCCGTCTTCATCGTCTCTCCCAACAACCCGACCGGGGCGGTGGCCGGCGAGGCCGACCTCCGGAAGGTTGCCGCCGAGACCCCACTGCTGGTTGTGGATGCCGCCTACACCGAGTTCGCGAGCGACGATCTGACCCGAGCAGCCCTCGAACTGGACAATGTCCTTGTGATCCGGACCATGTCCAAGGCCTATGGGCTGGCCGGGCTCCGGGTCGGCTATATGCTCGGGCCGCCCGAATTGGTCTCCGAGGTCGCCTCATACGGCAACCCCTACCCGGTTGCGGCCTTGTCGGCCGCCTTGGCTTTAGAACGCCTGCACTGGCCGGATTCTGAGCTCACCGGATTCGTCGACGAGGTGAAGCGGGAACGGATTGATCTCACCGCCATCCTCACCGATCTCGGAACCCGGCCGTTTCCCTCGGAGGCCAACTTCGTCCTGACAGAATGCAACGACGCCTCATGGCTCATGTCCGCTTCGGCAGCCCTCGGGGTCGGGCTTCGCTGGTTTCCGCAGCGACGGGGCCTGGAGCCGATGGTTCGGATCACCCTTCCCGGCAATCGGTCAGATTTCGAACGGCTTGAACGCACCCTGGGGGCAGCCCTCGCCCCTGAGGCCATCATCTTCGATATGGACGGGGTCGTCGCCGACGTCAGCAGGTCGCAGACCATGGCGATCATCGAGACGGCGGGCGGTCTTGGCGTCGCGCTCACCATCGCCGACATCGAGCGGGCCAAGGCGGCAGGCAACGTCAACGACGATTGGGAATTGACCAGGGGACTGTGCCTGGAACGTGGGGTCGAGGCGTCACTCGATGAGGTCAGAGAACGATTCGAGGCTCTCTATCAGGGAACCGCCGCCTCCACCGGGCTCAAGATCCACGAGACCCCGATCGTCGACCGAGCGACCTGGGCCAGATGGGCCGACTCGAGACCGCTGGCGATCGTCACCGGCCGGCCCCGAGCCGATGCCGAGGAGTTTCTTGTGCGGTTCGGCCTCAGAGGTGAGGTTTCTGCGCTGGTGACCCGGGAGGACGCCCCACTCAAACCCGATCCGGCGCCGGTTCGGATGGCGCTGGAGCTACTTGGGGTGAGCCGGGCCTGGATGCTCGGAGACACCCCCGATGACCTCGTTGCGGCCCGGGCCGCCGGTGTGATCCCGATTGGCGTAGTTGCCCCCGGAGACAATCCGGACCGGGCTCGGCAGAGCCTGCGTAAGGCGGCCCGCATCCTCGACAACACCAACGACCTGGAGGGCCTGTTGCCATGACACGTAAAGCAGAGATCACGAGGGACACCTCGGAGACCAACATCGAGTGCCGGCTCGACCTCGACGGGTCCGGGCGTTCTGACATCAAGACCGGGCTCGGGTTTCTCGACCACATGATCACCTCGCTGGCCACTCATGGGCGTTTCGACCTGGACCTGATGGCCGGAGGCGATACCCACATCGACGACCATCACACGGTCGAGGACTGCGCCATCGTCCTCGGGCGGGCGATCAACAAGGCCCTGGGCGACCGCGCCGGAATCACCCGATTCGGCTACTCCTACGCTCCGCTCGACGAGTCGCTGTCACGTGCGGTCGTCGATCTGTCGGGACGACCCTGGCCGGCAATCCAGCTTTCTCTAACTCGCGAAACGATCGGGGACGTGGCCGCCGAGAATCTGACCCACTTCCTACGCTCGCTGGCAATGGAGGCCCGGATGGCTCTCCATGTCGATGTGATCCGGGGTGACAATGACCATCACAAGGCCGAATCCGCCTTCAAAGCGGTGGCTATCGCCCTTCGCACCGCGGTGACGATCACCGGAGCCGAGGTCCCAAGCACCAAAGGGTCATTGGTATGAGAGAGGTCGTAATCGTCCCCACCGGAACTGCCAACACCGCATCGGTGATCGCCGCCTTCAAACGGCTCGACGTCGAGCCCGTCCTGGCCACCAAACCCGAGGAGGTGGAGGGTGCAGACCGGGTCGTCCTCCCCGGAGTAGGTGCCTTCGCTCCTGCCGTCAACCGCATCGACCAACTGGGGATGCGTGAAGCCCTGACCACCCGTATCGAGGAGGACCGACCCACCCTGGCGATTTGTCTGGGGATGCAACTCCTCTGCGCCGCAAGTGAGGAAAGCCCCGACACCGCCGGGCTCGGGATAGTGCCTGAGACAGTGACCCGGTTCAGCGGCGATCTCCCAGTTCCCCAGCTCGGTTGGAACATGGTCGAGCCAAACGGATCGACATCTCTCGCACCGGGATGGGCCTACTTCGCCAACTCCTACAAGGTCCCCCGGCTCCCCGACAGTTGGTCGGGAGCCACCACCGACTACGGAGGGACGTTTGTCTCCGCGATGGAGCGAGGAGCGGTACTCGCCTGTCAGTTCCACCCTGAATTATCCGGCACCTGGGGATCCAACCTGCTCCGGCGCTGGCTCTGGAAGGTGGCCTGATGCTGGGAGCAAGAGTCATCCCCTGTCTCGACATCAAGGACGGGCGGGTGGTCAAGGGTGTCCGCTTCCAGGGGCTTCGAGACGCCGGCGATCCAGTGGAGAACGCCGCCGCCTACGAGGAGCAGGGAGCGGACGAGATCGTCCTCCTCGATGTCTCGGCGACACCGGAGGGCAGGGACAACGCCGTCGAGACCGTCCGCGCCGT
This sequence comes from Acidimicrobiia bacterium, assembly GCA_035292685.1. Classification (GTDB taxonomy): domain Bacteria; phylum Actinomycetota; class Acidimicrobiia; order Spongiisociales; family ZC4RG35; genus JALYNX01. Next base: position 13,035 of record DATDPP010000080.1, on the reverse strand, counting down.
CCGCTCGGTGCTCTCCATCCCGCTGACTGTGGGAGGCGGTGTCAGACGGGAGTCGGACGCCGGACGACTGCTCGACGCCGGTGCCGACAAGGTCGGGGTGAACACCGCGGCAGTAAGCCGGCCAGATCTGATTGCTGAGATCGCCTCGCGCTTTGGCTCGCAATGCGCGGTCCTCGCCGTGGATGCGTCGGCCTCCGCCTCCGGTCGTTGGGAGGTGATGGTGCAAAGCGGGGCGAATCGCACCGGCCTCGACGTCGTGGAGTGGTGCCGGAAGGCAGTCGCACTGGGGGCCGGCGAGGTCCTACTCACCAGTTGGGACCGTGACGGGACTCGTGACGGTTATGACGTGGACCTGATCGCAGCCGTTTTCGGAGCCGTCACAGTCCCGGTGATCGCTTCCGGCGGAGCGGCCCGCACCGAGCATCTGATCGCGGCGCTCCGTGCCGGGGCCTCGGCGGCCCTGGTCGCTTCGATCCTTCACGACGGCGACACCACTGTCGCCGACCTCAAACTCGGGCTGAGTCGGGCCGGGATCCTGGTGAGACCATGATCATCCCCTCGATCGACATCTCCGGCGGCCAGGCAGTTCAGTTGGTGGGGGGAGAGACACTGGCCATCCAAGCCGGCGACCCGTTGCCCCTCATGGAACGCTTCTCGATGGTGGGTGAGGTGGCCGTGATCGACATCGATGCCGCCCGGGGCGACGGTCACAACCAAGAGCTGATCACCGAGCTCTGCCGACGGGGCCGGGGCCGGGTCGGGGGCGGGATCAGGGATCTCGAGACCGCTAGGCGCTGGCTGGACCTGGGGGCCGAGAAGGTCATTATCGGGACCGCCGCCACTCCCGAGCTTCTCTCGTCACTTCCCCGGGACCGAGTCATCGTCGCCCTCGACTCCAGGGACGGTGACGTGCTCAGCCACGGTTGGCGCACGCCCACAGGTCATCGCCTCCTTGATCGAATCAGTGAGTTGAGCCATCTCTGCGAGGGCTTCCTGGTCACCTTCGTCGAACGGGAAGGCCAGCTCGGCGGAACCGACCTGGATCGCGCCAATCAGGTGATGGCGGCGGCTGGTGAGGCTCGGGTGACGATTGCAGGCGGAATCACAAGCGTCGACGAGATCGCTGCCCTCGATCGTCTTGGTGCCGATGCCCAGGTCGGGATGGCGTTGTACACCGGCGCCATCTCGCTTGCTGATGCCGTGACCGCTCCCCTGGTCTCTGACCGTGGGGACGGGCTTTGGCCCACGGTGGTTGTCGATGAAGCAGGGTTTGCTCTCGGTTTGACCTGGTCGAGCAGCGAGAGCCTTCGCCAGGCGGTCGAAGCCCGACGCGGGATCTATCAGAGTCGATCGCGGGGTGTCTGGGTCAAGGGGGAGACCTCGGGTGCGGTCCAGGAACTGCTCAGGGTGGATCTCGACTGTGATCGGGACACCCTTCGTTTCACCGTTCGCCAGCACGGCCCTGGGTTCTGTCACACCGGGGATCGGACCTGCTGGGGCTCTGACCACGGGTTAGGACGGCTCCAACGTCGCATCCTCGACCCCGAGAAAGGCCCCGACTCGAACACCAGGAAGCTGCTCCACGACCCGACGCTCCTTGCGGCCAAGATCCGGGAGGAGGCCGATGAGCTGGCCGAGGCCGCGGACGGGGAGCAGGTGATGGCCGAGGCGGCCGACCTCCTCTATTTCCTCTTGGTGAAGACAGCGTCCTCCGGTGTCTCCTTGGACGAAGTCGAAACCGAGCTCGACCGCAGGGAACGACGCGTGACTCGGCGCCCGATGACCTCCAAAGAGGCCCGATGACCCACCTTCGACGCGTTGAGCAGGGAACCGTCCCAGGTGTCCGTCGACCGGTCGAGTTGGAGACGCTTCGTCTCGCCGCTGCCATCGTCGAAGACGTTCGGCTTCGCGGCGAGTTGAGCCTGCGCGAGCACGCCGAAAGACTGGGTGACCTGAAACCCGGAGAGGAGATGGTCCTCGACCGCAGTCGTCTCAAGCAGACCCTCACCTCCCTTCCTGATGACACAAGGGGTGTCCTGGAGCGGGTGACCGGCCGGATCCGGTCATTCGCCCAGGCCCAACGTGATTCTCTGAAAGATGTCGACATCGAGGTCAGCGGTGGACGGGCCGGGAACCGGTGGATCCCGGTTTCGTCGGCTGGGGCCTATGCCCCCGGAGGCCGGTATCCGCTCCCCTCGTCCGTGTTGATGACGGTGATCCCGGCGCGGGTGGCGGGTGTGGAATCGGTGTGGGTGGCCTCACCCAGGCCCACACCGGTCACGGCGGCGGCGGCGGCGGTTGCAGGAGCCGACGGGTTGTTGGCCCTGGGTGGGGCGCAGGCCATAGCTGCTCTTGCCTTCGGGACGGTGTCCCCTGCATGCGACCTGGTGGTCGGACCGGGCAATAGATGGGTTACTGCAGCCAAGAAGCATCTGTACGGAGAGATCGGGATCGACGGTCTGGCCGGACCGAGTGAGATCCTGGTGATCGCCGACGATGCGGCCGATCCGGTCATGGTCAGCGCAGACCTGCTGGCCCAGGCCGAGCACGACGACGACGCAGTGCCGATGTTGATCACCACCAGCCAAACCCTGGCCGACGACGTGGAGGAGGCCCTCGGGTTCCAGTTGTCCGATCTCCCCACCTCCGTGACCGCATCGCGAGCACTCGAAAACGGCTTCTGTCTGGTGGTGGGCTCGCTGCACGAGGCGATTTCGATGTCGAACCGGATAGCTCCGGAACACCTTGCCCTCCACGTCGACGACCCTTCGCTCGTGGTCGAGGGACTTCGCTCCTACGGTTCGTTGTTCATCGGAGGGCTCACGGCCGAGGCCTTTGCCGATTATGGGGTCGGACCGAATCATGTCCTGCCCACCGGAGGAGGTGCCCGTTACCAGTCAGGCTTGTCCGTACTGACTTTTCTCAGGGCGCCGACCTGGTCGGCGATCGGGGACCCCGGTCAACTGGTCGATGACACGATCCTGTTGGCCCGTCTCGAGGGACTCGAGGCCCACGCCCGGGCGGCCCAGATTCGGCGACCGTCCTGACCTTCCCTGCTCAGAGCGGGGAAACTCATTCCATCACGAAGTCTTGCTGGTCACCATCGGCCACCGAGCCCGACGCAGTCATCTCCAGGGGACGAGCGGGCAGGAACAACCCGGTGACCACCGCCCCCAGCAAGGCGACCCCTGCCGCCACCCACACTGCGATCTGCATCCCGCCGATGTAAGCCGCACCGGCGGCGTCCATGAGTGGTGCCGCGGCCGCTCCCAGCTGGGCGGCAACGGCCGCCGCCCCTCCAACTGAGTCGCCTGCCACCTCGGCGGCCGCAGGCGGGAGGAGACTCACCACCGGGGCCATCGCCGAGGCGTACGACGAGGCGAGAATGCTCCCCAGAATCGCAACACCCAGGGCGCCCCCGATCATGCGCGTGGTGTCGTTCATCGCCGATCCCACCCCGGCCTTGGCCAGTGGAAGCGAGCCCATGATCGAATCGGTGGCCGGAGCCATCGCGGTCCCCATGCCTGCCCCTAGGACGGCCAGCGCCAACGCCACCTGGCCATACCCCGAGTCCACAGTGATCGACGCCAGGATGGACATCGCCACGGCGACGATCACCAAACCGGTAGTCACCACGCGCTTGGTCCCGAACCGCTCAGTGAAACGAGCCGACAACGGGGCGGCCACGATCATGGTCGCAATGGGCATCACCCTGAATCCCGCCTCCAGGGGGCTGAATCCCAGCACGAACTGGAGGTATTGAGTCAGCATGAAGATTGTTCCGAACATGGCAAAGAAGACGAGGGTGATGGCGACACTCGCTGCGCTGAATCTCGGGTTCTCAAAGAAGCTGAGCCGGAGCATCGGATGCGGTGACTTCGTCTCCCACCACAGAAATACGGTGATGAAGACCGCGGCCAGACCAAACGCGGCCAGGATCAACGGATCGGTCCACCCTCGCGATGGGGCCTCGATGATGGCGTAGACCAGGGTGACCAGGCCGGCGATTGACAACACCGCGCCCTGCGGGTCCAGCGGCGTTGCATCCGGATCCTTCGACTCGGGTACCAGGACCGCCCCCGCCCCTATGGCCACGATGACCACTATCACGTTGATCAGGAAGATCGACCCCCACCAGAAGTTCTCGAGCAGCCATCCGCCAAGGACCGGACCCAAGATGATTCCGAGACCGGCCACGGCGGCCCAGGCAGCGATCGCCCTTCCCCGCTCCTGGCCTTCGAAGGTATTGGTGATGATCGAAAGGGTGGAGGGCATGATCAGCGCTCCCCCAATCCCCATCACCGCCCGGGCGGCAATCAAAGTGTTGGCCGAATCTGCGAAGGCGGCGGCGATGGAGCTGAGCCCGAAGAGCACCAGGCCGATGTTCAAGGCGAGCTTGCGCCCGAACCGGTCACCCAGCGCTCCCATGGTCAGCAGCAGGCCGGCAAACACCAGGACGTAGGCATCGACCATCCACTGCAGCTGGCTCGCCGTCGCCCCCAACTCCCGTACCAGCGTGGGCAGCGCCACGTTGAGGATGGTGTTGTCCAGCCCGATGATGACCAGGCTGAGTGACAGAACCACCAATGTCGCCCAACGCCTTCGATAGATGGTCTCTGCGTCCACTTTTCTCCTTCGAATTACGAAACGGGACGGTATCGCATCGGAAACCGTCCTTCTTAGCTGTGCCTCTCCTCGGTCAAACCGTTGAGGTGGCGCCGTTCTTCCAGGAACCGCCGTTCCGCCAGGTTGGTTGCTCGAGCCAGCGCCTCGCCGTAGGCCGCGTCTGCCGCTCTGACCCGGCCGAGCCGATGCAGCATCTCCGCACGGGTGGCGTGAAACAGGTGATATCCATTCAGATGAAGACCGTCGAGCTGTGCCAGGGCCTCAGCTGCGCCTTCGACCTCGGCCAGCGCCACCGCCCGGTTGAGGGCGACGACCGGCGACGGGGCCATAGCCATCAGCTGGTCGTAGAGCCGGAGTATCTGGGTCCAGTCGGTCCCTTCCGCAGTCGGTGCATCGCTGTGAAGCGCGGCAATGGCCGCCTGGATCTGGAATGGGCCGGGACGGTTCCTGCGCAAACACGCTCGAACCAGGGTTTGCCCCTCGTCGATCAGCTCGCGATCCCACAGCGACCGATCCTGGTCCCCCAGCAGGATGAGTGAGCCGTCACTGGTGGTGCGGGCCGACCGGCGCGACTCGGTGAGCAGGAGCAGGGCGAGCAAGCCGATCGCTTCCGGCTCGTCAGGCATCAGGTCGGTGAGGAAACGAGCAAGTCTGATCGCCTCATCACACAGATCGGAGCGGACCAGTTCGTCGCCGCTGGAGGCCGCGTAGCCCTCGTTGTAGATCAGATAGATGACCGTCAGGACTGCTTCGAGACGGTCGGGGAGGTCGGCGTCGCGGGGGATGCGATAGGGAATGTTGGCCGCTTTGATCTTCCGTTTCGCCCTCACCAACCGTTGGGCCATGGTCGTCTCCGGCACCAGGAAGGCGCGGGCGATCTCGGCAGTCTGGAGACCTCCCAGCAGACGCAGGGTAAGGGCGACCTGAGCCGGAGCTTCCAAAGCCGGGTGACAACAGGTGAACACCAGCCGGAGACGATCGTCGCTCACCGGTCCCTCGATGGGATCCGGCTCCGACTGGGTGTAGAGCACAGCGGCTTGAGCATGACGGTTCTCTCTGGTCGACTCGCGTCGCAGACGATCGATCGCACGATTACGGGCCGTGGTGACGATCCACCCCCCGGGATTGGGAGGGAGACCCGTCTCCGGCCATCCCTCGGAAGCCACCATGAACGCTTCCTGAACCGCCTCCTCAGCGACGTCGATGTCACGGAAGAGGCGGATCAGACAGGCGACGGCCTTGCCGGACTCCTCCCGGAAGATTCGGTCGACGGCGGTGACTTCGGAGCCCGCCGATGTCAGCTCAGACTTCGGGCTCATCCTGGAACGGCCGGACTTCCACCGGGCCCCGGCAGGCAACGGTCGCTTTGCGGGCCCAGTCCAGAGCTGCATCGAGATCTGCGGCCTCGATGATCCAGAAACCACCGATCTGCTCCTTGGTCTCCGCATAGGGCCCATCGGTGATCATGGTCTCACCACTCCGGGCGCTGACGACGGTTGCGGTGTCGGCCGGGTGCAGGCCTCCGCCAAACACCCAGGCGCCGGCAGCCATGAGCTCGGCATTCACGGCATCGACGTCGGCGTACATCTCCTGGATCACCTCGGGTGAGGGCTCCTCTTGACCTTCGGTGTTGAACACCGACAGCAGATACTGAGTCATCACAACCTCCTTTTCTCCGGGAGGCACTTTGCCTCTCCTTCATACCCACTACGAATGCGCACACGCCATTTCGACAGAGTGAGGCAGATTTCTCCGCCCTACATGTTGCGGCGGTACTGGCCACCGACGTCGTAGAGAGCCCTGCTCATCTGGCCCAATGAGGCCACCTTGGCCGTATCCATCAGCTGGGCGAAGATATTGCCCCCCGAGACTGCCACCTTCTGTAGGGCGTCGAGGGCGGCCGGGCCCACCTCCGCATTGCGGTCCTGAAAGGCGCGCAGATTGGCGATCTGTCGGTTTTTGTCCTCGTCGGTGGAGCGAATCAGCTCTCCGGGTACGACAAACGGTGACCCCGCCTTGGAGATAAAAGTGTTGACCCCCACTATCGGATACAGCCCCGACTCCTTCTGCTGCTCGTAGTACAGCGACTCCTCCTGGATCTTGGTCCTTTGGTACTGCCGCTCCATGGCCCCCAGCACGCCCCCGCGGCTGTTCAGTCGCTCGAACTCGACGAGCACCGCTTCTTCGACGAGGTCGGTCAACTCCTCGATGATGAAACTGCCCTGAAGCGGGTTCTCGTTCTTGGCCAGCCCCAACTCGCGGTTGATGATCAGCTGGATGGCGACAGCCCGGCGGACCGACTCTTCGGTGGGGGTGGTTATCGCCTCGTCATATGCGTTGGTGTGGAGGCTGTTGGTGTTGTCGTAGATGGCGTATAGCGCCTGAAGCGTGGTCCGGATGTCGTTGAAGCTGATCTCCTGGGCATGGAGCGACCTCCCCGAGGTCTGCACGTGGTATTTCAGCTTCTGGGAGCGTTCACTTCCCCCGTACCGGTGCTTGATCGCCTTGGCCCAGATGCGCCGGGCCACCCGGCCGATGACCGCATACTCGGCGTCGATCCCGTTGGAGAAGAAGAAGGAGAGATTGGGGGCGAAGTCGTCGATGTCCATTCCCCGGGCTAGGTAGTTCTCGATGTAGGTGAAACCGTTGGCGAGGGTGAAGGCGAGCTGGGTGATCGGGTTGGCTCCTGCCTCCGCCATGTGATAACCGCTGATCGACACCGAGTAGAAGCTGTCCACGTCGTTGTCGACGAAGTACTGCTGGATGTCGCCCATCATCTCCAGTGCAAACTCCGTGGAGAAGATGCAGGTGTTCTGGGCCTGGTCCTCCTTGAGGATGTCGGCCTGCACCGTCCCCCGGACCCGGGACATCGTCTCCTGCTTGATCCGCTCGTACACGTCGGCGGGCAGGACCTGGTCCCCGGTCACGCCGAGGAGTCGCAGGCCCAAACCGTCGCTGCCCGGGGGCAATGGCCCCCAATACCCGGGCCGCGGGCGGTCGCCGTAGATCTCCGAGATCCTGGCTTCCACCTCACCCCAAAGCTCGTGCTTGGTGATGTGAGCCTCACACGCCTGGTCGATGGCGGTGTTCATGAAGAAGGCGAGGATCATCGGCGCCGGACCGTTGATCGTCATCGACACCGACGTGGCGGGGTCCGCCAGGTCGAACCCGGAGTAGAGCTTCTTGGCGTCGTCCAGGGTGGCGATGGAGACCCCGGAGTTTCCCACTTTGCCGTAGACGTCGGGTCGCTCGTGAGGATCCTCCCCATAGAGCGTGACCGAGTCGAAGGCGGTGGACAGACGATTCGCCGTGGTGTCTGCCGCCAGGTAGTGGAACCGTCGGTTGGTCTGCTCCGGTGGGCCCTCGCCGGCGAACATCCGCGCCGGGTCCTCCTCGCCCCTCTTGAAGGGGAAGACGCCCGCCGTGTAGGGGAACTCGCCGGGCACGTTCTCCTGCAACAGCCATTGGAGACGGTCGCCCCAGGACCGGTACCTGGGCAGCGCGACCCGCGGGATCGGGGTGTGACTCAAGGTCTCCTGATGAAGGGGAACCCTGATCTCGTTGCCCCGCACGTGATAGATGAACTCTTCGCCGGTGTACTCGGCGAGCATCCCTTCCCAGTGGTCCAGGGCCCTTCGGTTCTCAGGTTCGAGCCTGTCGGCCGCCTCGGCCAGGGTTGGTCCCACTTCGACACCGGACTCCGCCGCCCCCTGCAGCCGGTAGAGGGTCTCGGCCGCAGCCGACTGCTCCTCGACCCAGGAGTCGTATTCGCGAACCTTGGCCACCACCTCTGCCAGGTAATGGGTCCTCTCGGGTGGGACCACGTGTTGCTTCGCGGTGTCGCTGGTGGGCAGGTCGATCGTGGACTGCAGGGCCAGGCCTCGGGCCCCAAGTGCGGCGACAAGAGCCTTGTAGAGCCGATTGGTCCCCGGGTCGTTGAAATCGGAGGCAACCGTGAGGTGGATCGGCAGCGTGGAGTCATCGGCATCGAAGTCGACATGGTTCCTCCTGTACTGCTTGCGGACATCGCGCAGCGCATCCAATGCCCCTTCCTTGTCCGCCTTGTTGATCGCCACCATGTCGGCGTAATCGAGCATGTCGATTTTCTCGAGTTGGGTGGCCGCCCCGTACTCGGGTGTCATTACGTACATCGAAAGGTCAGAGAAGTCGACGATTTCGGTGTCCGACTGCCCGATGCCGGAAGTCTCCAGGATCACCAGGTCGAACCCGGCCGCCTTCACCACGTCCAGGGCCTGGCTGACATGAGGTGACAGCGAGAGGTTTGGTTGGCGGGTGGCCAGTGAGCGCATGTAGGCACGAGGATGGGGCAGCGAGTTCATCCTGATGCGGTCCCCCAGGAGGGCGCCACCGGAGCGCCGTTTCGAAGGGTCGACCGAAATCACAGCCAAACGCAGGTCCTCGAAGTCGAGGAGGAGGCGTCGCATCAGCTCATCGACCAGGCTCGACTTCCCGGACCCACCCGTCCCGGTGACCCCTACCACCAAGGCGTGCGCCGCCACGGCCTTCGCCTCGACCAGCTCGAATACATCGACGTATTTCTCGCCAAAGTTCTCAGCAGCGGAGATCAAGCCGGCAACGACCCTGGTGTGATCGGCCGTCAGCGTCGAGAGTTCGAACTCGTCTCCAAGCTCGCCAGTTGCAAAGTCCGATCTGGCCAGCATGTCGGCAACCATCCCCTGGAGGCCGAGCTCACGACCGTCGTCCGGGGAGTAGATCCTGGTGATGCCATAGTCGACCAGCTCATCACCCTCGCTGGGGAGAATGGTGCCTCCCCCGCCCCCAAACAGCCGGATGTGACCTGCACCCCGCTCCACCAGGAGGTCTCTGAGGTAGCGATAGAACTCCATGTGGCCACCCTGGTAGGAGGTGACAGCGATGGCGTGGGCGTCCTCTTCTATGGCGGTCTCCACGATGTCGAGACCGGTGCGGTTGTGACCCAGATGGACCACTTCGGCCCCCGAGGCCTGGAGGATGCGCCTGAAGATGTTGATCGAGGCGTCGTGCCCGTCGAAGAGGGTGGTCGCAGTTACGAATCTGACCCTGTTGCTCAAACCCATTCGCGATGGGACCCCGTCTGTCATGCTCTCTTGCAAGGACTAGTTCAAACTGTACCGGCAGATTGGCGCGGCTCTACCCGTTTCAACCGGGGAGAAACCTCGCTAGATTGTGGATTGGGATGGCTTATTACCTAGGGCGGCTACAAGGCTCCAGACTCGAGCCAACACATGTGACGATCGAGATCGACGAGGGGCGATTCCGGATCGTGGCCGGGCGCCGGCACATGGGGTCATGGCCGATGCCTGAGGTCAACGTGGAACGGACGTCGATCTACCGATTCTCGTTCGACATCGAAGGTGACCATCTGGAGTTCTTCCCCGACGATCCTTCGCAGTTCTCGGACGCGGTGGGAGCCGTCATCGACCTGACCGACAGCAAACGCGGTCGTTTCGGGTTGAAAGCCCGCATTCAGAACGCTTCCGGCAGCTAGACCCCGACGCCTGCCAAACTCGAACTGTGGTTCGTCATCTGATCAAACGCGGAGCGATAGCCGGTGTCGTAGTGATTGCCGTAGAGGCCGCTTATGCGTTCCTCCGCCCCGCCCCCACCCTCGAGGAATTCGATCCTTCTGATTCGTTTGGCGACCCGACCTTGCCAGAGTTGCGGGTGGCGGTCCTTGGCGATTCCTCGGTGACGGCGCCGGGGGTTGCCGGGCCCGAGGAGGTCTGGATTTCTCTGGTCAGCCGGCGTCTCGGCGCCGATCATCACGTGATTCTCGAGTCCCTGGCTGTTGGAGGGTCATGCGCCCACGATCTCATCCAGAACCAGCTCGCACCGGCCATCGAATTCGACCCTGACCTGATCTTCGTGTCGGTGGGCGCCAACGACTTGATCCGAGGGGTTTCTCGAAAGCGATTCGAGACGAATCTCGATCATTTGGTCGGTGAGCTCTCTGTTACCGGGGCGACCATCATCCTCAGCGGAGTCGGTGACCTGGGGACGATTCCGCGTCTCCATCCTCCACTGCGTCATCTCGTTTCGCATCGCTCCGCCGGCTTCGACCACATACACCGCAGGGTTGCCGCCCGCCATGGTGCCCATGTGGTCGAACAACACGCCGACCAGCCAGAGGTGTGGTACTTGGATCGGTCTCTGTGGGCCGCGGACCTGTTCCATGTCAGCGCCGCCGGGCACCGCCGGTGGGCCGACGTGGTCTGGGCCACGTTGGAACCGCAACTCAACGGTGGGAATGGAACGCGCTGAGGCCCTGGCCAGGCTCGAAGGTTCCCCCGTCGCCCACCTGGCCACCACCCGACCGGACGGCAGCCCCCATGTGATTCCCGTCACCTTCGCCCTCGTTGCGGACCGGATCGTCCACATGGTCGATCACAAGCCAAAGTCCACGAGGCGTCTCCAACGTCTGATGAACATCGAGGCCAACCCCCGCGCCAGCGTGCTCGTCGACCACTACAACGACGACTGGGCCCGATTGTGGTGGGTCCGCGTCGATGGCCCGGCACGGGTGGTCGAAGAGGGCATGGAGTGGGAATCGGCTCGTGCTTCGCTGTCAGCGAAGTACCACCACTACCAGGACCGCCCACCACAAGGCCCGGCGGTCTTCATCGCCGTTGACAAGGTCACTGGGTGGGTCGGGTCAGGATGACACCATCCTCGGTGGCCAGACGATCCACCCGCTGGTCATGCGGGCTGACGGGAACAGCGTCGATCACCCGGTCGGTAGTGGTGACGCCGATCGCCTGGCTGTCGGCGCGACGGCCGGCAAGCACCCCGTCGTAATAGCCCTTGCCCCGGCCCAGTCGCCCCCCCGTAACATCAAAGGCCAGTCCCGGAACCAGGAAGACATCGATCTCGTGGACGGGCACGATCCGCCCCTGATCCATTGGCTGAGTCATGCCGTAGCGATGCGTCTCCCTGGCGACATCTCGATCGCGGAACGTGAGGGTCCCGTCATCCTCGACCCGGGGAAGCACCCATCGCCAACCGGGGAGCCGGTCGAACAGAGGGGTGACATCGACCTCATCGCTCATCGCCAGATAGGCGGAACCGGTCCCTGGCAGCCGGGCGGAGAGCCACGAGAAGAGCACCGCAACCACCCGTGACCCGACATCACCGGGAACAGCTCCCAAGGCGAGGGATCGGCGGCGTGCCTCTTCTTTGTCCACAGGGCTCAGGCTAAGACCCCATGGCTACGCTCGCCTCGATGCATTGGGTGATCGACATCCCGAGGACCGTCGTCGCCCTCCTCGCCGGTGTGCTGGCCACTCTGGTTGCCGTCCCCATCGTGATGATCACCGCCGCCATCAACGATGTCTCGCCCCACATCGAGCGAGTGATCCGGGCCTGGAGCCGGGTTTGGCTGGTTTGCTCTTTCACCAGGCTCGACGTCGAGGGGCAGGAGAACGTCGACCCCACTAGGTCCTATGTCGTCGTGGCCAACCATCTCTCGGCTCTCGACATCATGGCCTGTGTGCTCGCAGTTCGGCTCCCGATGCGTTTCCTGGCCAAGACCGAGCTCTTCAAGGTGCCGGTGTTTGCTCAAGGGATGCGGGCGGTGGGCATCGTCGAGGTGGACAGGGCGGCGCGGGGCTCGATTCACGCCGATGTCAACCGGCAGGGAAAGGCCCTGATCGAGAAGGGGCGATCACTGATCATCTACGCCGAAGGCACCCGACCGCGTAACGGCGTCATGAAACCGTTCAAGAAGGGAGCCTTCACCATGGCCCTCACCAGCCAGCTCCCGGTCTTGCCGTTATCGATCCACGGCTCATACGAGGCGTGGCCCCCCGGCCAGCCGTGGCTTCACGGGGGGCGGATCCGGGTCGTGATCGATCCCGCCATCGAGACCACGGGTATGACCCAGGCGGATGGCAACGAGCTTCGGGACCAGGTTCGTGATGTGATCGCAGGGAGAGTGTCCGCAATGGGTGGGAAGGTGGGGCTGGTCTAGGGAGTCCAAGAGCGCCGAGCGTTCAGCCAGTTCGGCAGCAAAACACAGAGTCGTCCCAAGAAATCTTTGAAATCGGCGGACAAGGGTATGGAGTTTGTCAGATCCACCTTGTATGTTTCAATCATGGTCGAACATATGTTCGAGGGGTGGGAGAGACTTCCGGAGGGACTGGCCGAGATGGCGCCGGGTCTGGAATTGGCGAGGGCTCTCGCCTCGGTGGACCGTTCCCGGCTCAGTGGTTTCGACCGGGTGCTGGTCCTGCAGGCGTGGAACCGTCAGGTGGCACACGACCAAGCCGAGCTTTACGCCTCGATGGTGGCGGTGACCGAGGCGGAGACCGAGGAGTTGTCCCACCTTGAACTCGACGACGTCTATGACGTGGCCACCTCTGAGATCCGGGCCGCCCTCACCTGGACCCGCCG
>DATDPP010000079.1:0-241731 GCA_035292685.1 Acidimicrobiia bacterium | reverse complement strand
GCAGTGCTCAGCGTGGCTACAGATCACCACCGGAGCACGCTGTCCCGTCGTCTCAGAGAGCTGAAGGCGGCGGGCCCCGAATCGACACCACCCCAGGAGATCGACATCGATGTCCTGAAGGCGGTGGATCGGCTCTCAATGAGGCAGAGGGCCGCCGTTCTCCTCACCTACTGGGCTGATCTCCCGGTTGAAGCAGTCGCAGCACAGATGGGGGTCTCAACAGGTGCGGTGAAACGTCACCTCGCCCGAGCCCGAAAGCACCTCGAGGAGTCGCTGTCATGAGCGGAATCGACGACCAGAGAATGAAGAATCTTGCAGACCGGCTGGTGTCCATGTCCCCGGAGCCACCGCCCTTCCCAGAGGAGGTCACCATGACCCAACCAAACGGCTCGAAGAAGCAGAGCCCTGTCCTGGTATTCGCCGGTGCAGCCGCGATCGTGCTGATCCTGGCCGCCATCCCGATCTGGCTGATCAACAGAGGAGGTGGTGAGGGCGTCGTGGCCACCACCACCTCGACCGTGCCGGCGACCGAAACCTCCCAGCAGGCGGTCACCTCGACCAGCCAGGCATCAACATCCACCGCGCCGGAGGAAACCACTACCACGGCGCCAGTGGCCGACACGCAAGGCGTCATCGTCTTCCTGATCCAACCGCCGGAAAACTCGAACACCGGTAATCCGGCGCTGGTCCCCTTCTTCGCCTCGGCGGAAGCCGCGCCGAGTGGTGATCCAGGGCTGGACGCCCTGCGGCTTCTGACAGCCGATGGGCTGGTGCCTCCATCGGGCTTTGAGACCGCCATCCCCGTCCCGGTTGAGGTATTGGGAGTGACCCGGAGCGAGCACATGATCACCGTCGACATGAATCAGGCGTTCGTTGACGGCGCCGGTGGGCTGCTGGCGGACTACACCATGCTCAACCAGCTCATCTTCACCGCGGCCGGCAGTGAAGAGATAACCGAGGTGCTCTTCACCGTGGGCGGTGAGCCGGTCACCACTTTCGGGAGCGACGGTCTCGATATCAGCCAGCCCCTGGGCCGGGATTCGTTCCTCGACCAGCTCAACTCGGTGAACGTGGATTCGGCGGCCACGGGAACCGGGAACGCGCCGTTGGTAATAAGCGGCTTCGCCAATGTGTTCGAAGCCACGGTGAGCCTGGAGTTGGTCGACCTCGATGGGAACGTGGTCTATGAGGATTTCACCACGGCTACTTGTGGAACCGGATGCTGGGGGTTCTTCAGCTTCCACATCGAGGGCTTCGATTTCGAGTCGACCCCGGTGACACTCAGGGTCTTCTACCACTCACCAAAAGACGGAGCACCCTCCGACGTGGTCTCGATCCCGGTCGCCTGGGGCGACCAAGCCGTCTGGGATTTGACCGTCCCGTAATTGGGACCACCAGGGGTCACATCCGGACCTGTGCCACCCGATTAGGGAGGTTTTCTGCCTGACTTCGGGGTTCCAGCCGCCCTGCTTATACTCGCCCACGGTCGCAACCACGACAGAAATAGGGCATGACACCGTACTTCGAGAGCTATCTGACGGTCGGCGCCTTCGCCGCATTGGGTGCGATCCTGGTGATGGTGATGCTGGGCGTTGCTTCGGTGCTCCGACCGACGAACCCGACCTCGGCCAAGGAGTTGACCTACGAGTGCGGGGTCGACCCGGTCGGTGTGGGGTGGAGCCAGACCTACGTCCGCTACTACGTGTACGGCCTGCTCTTCATCATCTTCGACGTCGAGGCGGTCTTCATCTTCCCTTGGGCCATCATCCTGGAGCGCCTCGGGGTCTTCGGCCTGGTCGAGATGCTGATCTTCATCTTCATCCTGGTCTTGGGTCTGGTCTATGCCGTCCGCAAGGGAGTTCTGCGGTGGGAGTAGCCCAGAAGTTCGGCATGCCGAAGCCGGTCACCTGGCTGCTGAACTGGTCGAGGAAGTATTCCCTCTGGATGTTCCAGTTCGGGCTTGCCTGTTGTGCGATCGAGATGATGGCGGCCTCAGGGCCGCGTTACGACTTCATGAGGTTCGGGATCATCCCATTGCCAGCCTCTCCGCGACAGGCCGACCTGATGGTGGTGGCCGGCACCGTGACCGACAAGATGGCGCCCTCGGTGCGCCGGCTCTATGACCAGATGCCAGAGCCCAAATATGTGATCTCGATGGGCTCGTGCGCCAACTGTGGCGGGCCCTACTGGGATTCGTACTCGGTCACCAAGGGGGTGGATCAGGTGATCCCCGTCGATGTTTATGTCCCTGGGTGCCCACCGCGACCCGAGGCGTTGATGGACGGGATCGTCCTTCTCCAGAAGAAGATCCAGGGCGAGAACATCAAAGAGAAGTGGAACCAGCGTGACCTCGAGCCCGTCTGAGACCGAGACCACGGTTCATCCGCTCCAGGAATTCGCCGATCGCGTGGCGAAGGCGGTCGGCGGCGCCGGCGAGGTCACCTTTGGCACAGTGAAGGTGAAGGTGCCGGTCGAAAGGTGGGTGGAGAGCCATCGCCAGGCCCGGGACGATCTCGGGCTTGTCTTCTTTTCATGGCTGTCGGCCGTCGACTGGACCGTCGACGTGGCGGTGGGGGATCCGCCGAGCGGGGAGGTGGTGGATCGATTCGAGATGCTGACCACCGTGGCCGACGTCGGCGAAGGGAGGCGGGTCACCTTCTCCACAGATCTCTCCAAGGACGATCCGGTGATTTCCAGCCTGGTCGAGGTCTATGCGGGTGCCAACTGGCACGAGCGAGAGGCTTCCGAGATGTTCGGGATCCAGTTCGAGGGTCATCCCGATCTCACCCGTCTCTACCTGGTCGATTCCTTCATCGGCAACCCCCTCCGTAAGAGCTATCCGCTGCTCAGTCGGGAGGTGAAGCCGTGGCCGGGAACCGTGGACGTGGAGCCGATGCCCGGTTCGGCCGCCGAGCCCAGCGAGCCTTCTGAAGAGAACCCTGAGGCCTGACGTGACCCTCGATCAGGATCTGGTTCGTCATCTCTCTGAGACCTCGGTCTCGGTGTCGCTGGAAACCCCGAACATGACACTCAACATCGGGCCGCAACACCCTTCCACACATGGGGTCCTCCGGCTCGTGGCAAGAGTGGACGGCGAGCGCGCCTTCGACGTGCACCCGGTGATCGGATACATGCATCGGGGTTACGAGAAGTTGTCCGAGGTCCGAACCTATCCCCAGATCACGACCCTGGTCAACCGCATCGACTGGGTCTCGGGCTATGCCAACGAGGTGCCGTTCATCGTGGCCGCCGAGAAGCTGATGCAGATCGAGGTTCCGGAGCGTGCCCAGTTCATCCGCTTGATCCTCACCGAGATGGCTCGAATCTCCTCCCATCTGGTGTTCATGGCCTCCTATCCGTTGGAGTTGGGTGCTGCCACCCCGCTCTTCTTCGCACTGCGGGAGCGGGAGCGGATACTTGACCTTCTGGAGGGTGTCACCGGCGGGCGCTTTCATCCCAACTTCAACCGGATCGGCGGGGTGAAGCCCGCCTACGGCTCGGGGTCACAGACCCGAAAGTTGCCCCAGGACCTCCCGGCAGGTTTCTTCGCCGAGACCCGGGACGCCGTCGAGCACGTGCTCGGTGTCGCTGACGAGATCGAGTCGTTGGTCGCCGGCAACGAGATCATCCTGGCCCGAACCAAGGGCGTCGGGCTGCTCCCGGTCGATGTCGCCGTTTCTCATGGGGTCTCGGGGCCTAACTTGCGCGCCTCGGGTGTGGCCTTCGACCTCCGCAAGGTGGAGAGCTATCTCCCCTACCACCGCTTCGACTTCGAGATCCCGACCGGGGCGGTGGGTGACTGCTGGGACCGGTGGTGGGTGCGTCTTGCCGAAATCAGGCAGTCGGCCCGGATCATCCAACAGGCGATAGACGGGATCCCATCCGGCCCGTTGCAGGCCAAGGTGCCCAAGGTGATCAAAGTCCCCAAAGGGGAGACCTATGTTCGGGCCGAGAACCCGAAGGGGGAGATGGGTTACTACCTGGTTTCTGAAGGCGGTCAGGGCCCCTACCGGTTGAAGATCCGCTCGGCGAGCTTCTCCAACATCTCGATCCTCCCCTGGATCCTCGAAGGGGTTCTGGTGCCGGACATAATCGCCATCATGGGAAGCCTCGACTTTGTCCTTGGGGATGTAGATCGATGACTTGCTGCGCTCGTCATCCGTTCTCCGTTCTCCGTTCTCCGTTCTCCGTGACGGACTACGAAAGACGGATGACGGAAAACGGGAAGGGCACGCAGTGGACTTCCTGACGGACCTCTTCTCCAACTTCTTTGTCTCCCTTGCCGGGAAGCTGTTGCTGGTCGCCCTGATGATCCCCCTGATCGGGATGGCCCTCGGCTTCGCCGAGATGAAGCTCTCGGCCAAGATGCAGGCCAGGGTCGGCCCCTATTTCGCGGGTGGCCGATGGGGATGGGCTCAGCTGATCGCCGACGGGGTCAAGTTCTTCCAGAAGGAGGATCTGATCCCGGAGCAGGCGGACCGACCGGTGTTCAAGTTGGCGCCGGTGTTGGTGCTCGTGGGGACGGTATCCCTCTTCGTGGTCGTCCCTTTTGGCCCCGGTCTGATCTTTCGGGATCTTTCGGTGGGGATCTTCTTCGCCCTCGCCGTTTCCTCCCTGACCACCATCGGCGTCCTAATGGCCGGGTGGTCGTCGGCCAACAAGTACTCGCTGATGGGAGGCATCCGGGCCGCCGGCCAGCTCATCGCCTACGAGCTGCCTCTGATCCTTGCCGTGGTCGGTTCGGTCATCCTGGCGGGAACGATGAGCATGGAAGGGATCGTGCAGGCGCAGATCGACGCCGGCTACCCGTTCGTCGTCCTGCAGTTCGTGGGCTTCATCGTTTTCATGATTGCCGCCCTCGCCGAGCTGACCCGTATCCCTTTCGATATGCCGATTGCCGAGTCCGAATTGGTGATGGGGTATCTGACCGAGTACTCGGGCTTCCGATTCCTGTTCTTCTTCCTCGCCGAATTCGCCACCATGTTCACCATGTCGGCGATCGCCGTCACCCTCTTCCTGGGTGGCTACTGGCTTCCCGGCGTCCCCGAGTCGGCTCTCGAGTTTGCGGGGCCGGTGATCCTGATGGGCAAGGTCTTCCTTCTCGTTTTCGCAATGATCTGGTTCCGCTGGACGTTTCCCCGCTTTCGCGAGGACCAGTTGCAGAGTCTCGCCTGGAAGTGGCTGATCCCGCTGGCCCTGGTGAACATCGCAGTCACCGCGGTTTTCAAGGTGCTCCTCTGATGGCCGAAGCAACGCAGGCCCGGAAGGTGCCGGGGAGCGGCATGGTGGCAGGGCTCTGGGTGACCCTGTCCACGATGTTCAAGACGATCTTCCGTCCGGGATCCCATCTGGCCACGGTCAACTACCCCAAGGTCAAGGAGACCCCGGTCCCAAGGGCGCGCGGTGTGATCGCCCTCGATCAGGAGGCATGCACGGTCTGCATGCTTTGCGCCCGCTCCTGCCCCGACTGGTGCATCTACATCGAGGGCCACAAGGAGGAACAGCCTCCGGCGACACCAGGGGGGCGAATCAAGGTGCGTGCCACTCTCGACCGGTTCGACATCGACTACGCCCTCTGCATGTACTGCGGGATCTGCGTCGAGGTCTGCCCGTTCGATGCCCTCTTCTGGTCCCCCGAGTACGAATACTCCGAGGTCCGAATGGGCGAAATGCTGCACGACATGGACCGTCTCCAGGATTGGCTGACGACGGTCCCCGAGAATCCAGGGTTGGAAAAGTGAGGGCTCGGCTTCACTCGCTCGTTGTCCGTTTTGCGTTTTCCGTATTCCGTACAGATCACGGACCACGGATTACGGATTACGGCCAGGAGGGCAGGCGATGAGCCTGACCGACTGGATCTCCGAGCCCGTCAACTGGGTCTTCGCCGTGGTCGGTCTCGCTGTGCTGGCTTCGGCGTTTCGCGTGGTCACCGCCAAGAACGTGGTTCATGCCGCCCTCTTCCTGGTGGCGACGCTGGCGGGGACTGCGGGCCTGTTCTTGATCCTGTCCGCCGAGTTCGTGGCCTGGGTCCTGGTGCTCGTCTACATCGGTGCGGTGATCGTGCTCTTCCTCTTCGGGATCATGATCACCCGGGCGCCCACCGGGTACGACGAGAGCCTGGACAATGATCGCAAGAACTGGCCTGCATTCCTGTCCTTGACGACATTCGGCTTGATGACGTGGGCCTCACTCGAGGCTTTCGGCACCACCCTCGTGGCCGACCCGGGCCAGGGAACCGACACCGCGGTCATCGGCACCGCGCTCATGGGCCGGTTCGTGGTGCCATTCGAAGTTGTTTCCTTCGTCTTGCTGGCGGCCCTGATCGGTGGCATCACCATCGCACGTCGTGACCTGACCCCGGCAGAAGAAGAGGAAAGGAGCTTTGTGTGAGGGCAGCTCGGCTTCGCCTCGCAGGTTTCCGTTTTCCGTTCTCCGTCTTCCGAACGGATAACGGATTATGGATAACGGATTACGGAGCACGGGAGGAACGACCGTGCTCCTGAACCAATTCCTGATCCTCGCCGCCGCCCTGTTCGCCCTTGGCATCTACGGCCTGTTGGTGCGGCGCAACCTGGTCCTCATCCTGCTCTCGGTCGAGTTGATGTTGAACGCGGTCAACATCAATCTGATCGCCTTCGAATCGGTGTTGCGCTCGTCGCTGGCCGTCGGCCAGGTGTTCACCATCTTTGTGATAACGGTGGCCGCCGCCGAAGTGGGGATCGGGCTGGCCATCGTCATCATGATCTTCCGGAACCGCCGATCGGCGAATGCCGACGATCTGAGCCTGATGAGATGGTGAGAGGGCCTCGCTCTCGCTCGGCCCGTCTTCCGTTTTCCGTTTTGCGTTTTCCGTATACGGATTACGGATCACGGATTACGGACTCCAAGGAGGTCACTCCATGACCACCTTCTTTGTTGACACCGCCGGGATCATGTTGGTGCTTCCTCTTGTCGCCTTCCTGATGATCATGGCCGTCGGCAAGAGGATGAAGCTTCAGGGCGCGGAGATCGCCATCGGTGCGCTGGCCATCAACACCGTCTGGGCCACCGTCCTCTTCGTGATGAACATGACCGAGGGGGTTCTCGCCAGGACCACATTCGAGATCGCCCGGATCGGCACGGTGGCGGGGAACGAGATCGTCTTCGAGCTGGGATGGGTGGTCGATGGCCTCTCGATCATGATGTTCTTCCTGGTCAACCTCGTCGGGCTGCTCGTCTTCATCTACGCCGTTGGCTACATGCACGGCGACGTCAGGGTCCCCTGGTTCTTCGCCGCTTTCTCATTGTTCGCCGGGTCGATGCTGATCCTGGTGGGTGCCCCCAACCTGATCCAGCTCATCATCGGCTGGGAGGGCGTCGGTCTCGCCTCCTACCTCTTGATCGGGTTCTACTGGGAGGACCTGGACAACGTGAGGGCGGGCAACAAGGCGTTCCTGGTCAACAAGGTGGCCGATGTCGGGCTGATCTTGGGGGCGATCATCGTCGCCCTCGCGGTGGGCAGCTTCGATTTCCAGGCGATCAATGTGGCCGCGGTCGAGCACCTCGAGGCACTGTCCACTGTTGCGGTGGTTGGTGGCCTGCTCCTCTTCCTGGGGGCCATGGGCAAGAGCGCTCAGTTCCCATTTCACATCTGGCTGCCGGATGCCATGGCCGGCCCCACCCCGGTCTCGGCCCTGATGCACGCCGCGACCATGGTCACAGCTGGCGTCTATCTGATGGCCCGCACCTTCCCCCTGTACCAGAGCCTGGCCGAGGAGGCCCGGCCATGGATGGTGGCGATCGGTGCCATCACCCTCTTCGGGATGGGTTTGCTCGCCTTGGTGGCCGACGACATCAAGAAGGTGCTCGCCTACTCCACGGTGTCCCAACTCGGCTACATGATGACGGCGGTGGCCGCAGGCGGGTACACGGCCGGGATGTTCCACCTCTACACCCACGCTTTCTTCAAGGCCCTGCTCTTCCTTGGCGCCGGCGCGGTGATCCATGCTGTGCATTCCAACAACATGAGCGATATGGGGGGCCTCCGCAAGGACCTGCCTGTCACCTACTGGACGTTCCTCATCGGTTCGCTGTCCCTGGCCGGGATCATCCCGCTCGCCGGGTTTTGGTCGAAGGACGAGATCCTGGCGACCCTCGGCCATGAGGGCTACACCGCGGTGATGTGGATCGCCATCGCCGGAGCCTTTGTCACCGCCTTCTACATGACACGGGCCGTGGCCCTCACGTTCCACGGCACCTACAAGGGCCACGGCCACCCGCATGAGGCACCCCGGGTCATGACCGTGCCTTTGGTCCTGCTGGCTATTCCCTCGGCGATCGCCGGTTTCTTCAGCATCCCGGGGGTGTCTCTGCCGGGGATCGGGAATTTCGGCGAATGGCTGGCGGTGCGTGAGGTGACGATGGGGGACCATCACGCTGAGGGCATTCAATGGGCGTTGGCAGGGAGCGGGATATTCGCCGCTCTCGCCGGCATCGCCTTGGGGTGGATGATCTTCGGCAAGGACCGGGAGACACAGCAAGCCCGGGACGGTTTCGAGGTTCCGGTCCTCTACCCATTGCTTCGAAACAAGTACTACATGGACGATCTGGCGGGCGGGGTGGTGGGGGGGACGATGGGACCGGTTGCCCAATTCGTCAATTGGACCAACACCTATGTCATCGACGCGTTGGTCAACGCGGTGGCTCTCCTCACCAAAGGCTTGGGCTCTTTCGTCTACGGGACCATCGACCAGCGGGGGGTCGATGGTGTGGTGCACGGCCTGTCGGCGGCCACGGACGGGGCGGGGTCGGCACTACGGAAGATGCAATCGGGCCGGGTTCAGCAATACGCGGCTTCATTCGTGGGCGGGGTCCTGGCCCTGATCATCGTGTTCGTGTTCGTGACATAGGAGAGGCTGAGAAGAATGGAACTGTTCGAAACCTGGGGACTCACACTCATCGTGTTTCTCCCTCTGGCAGGGGCCCTCCTGATCGGTCT
This sequence comes from Acidimicrobiia bacterium, assembly GCA_035292685.1. Classification (GTDB taxonomy): domain Bacteria; phylum Actinomycetota; class Acidimicrobiia; order Spongiisociales; family ZC4RG35; genus JALYNX01. Next base: position 232,754 of record DATDPP010000079.1, on the reverse strand, counting down.
CCTGCCGGAGGGCAACGAGCTCGCCGTCAAGACCGTAGGTCTGCTCACGGCCGCGGGTGCCTTTGTGCTGTCACTGGTGCTCATAAGTCAGTTCGATTTCTCAGCCGGCCCATACAACACCTACCAGTTCGAGGTCGACGAAACCTGGATCAGCGCAATCAACGCCGACTACCACGTCGGGGTGGACGGAATCAGCCTGCCGCTCCTCGTCCTCTCCACCTTCGTCATGGTGCTGGCCGTGATCTACAGCTGGAATCATTGGGACGAGCCGAAGAGACCCAAGGCCTTCCTCATTCTGATGATGATCCTGGCAACAGGCATGAACGGCACCTTCGTGGCGCTCGATCTGGTCCTGTTCTTCGTCTTCTTCGAGGTGGTCCTGCTTCCGATGTACTTCATGATCGGGATCTGGGGTGATCGCACCCCCAGGAAGATCCCGGGCTTCGCTCGGGAGTCCGAGACCCGCATCTACGCCTCGATCAAGTTCTTCCTGTTCACCCTGTTCGGCTCGGCGTTCATGCTGCTGGGGTTTCTGGCGCTCTACTTCGAATCGGGCAAGTTCGGCGAAAGCACCTTCGATATCGTCGAACTCACCAACCTGGGTGCAATGGGGTCATTCACCGGGACCTTTGCCTTCCTGGTATTCGGGGCGATGTTCCTCGGGTTCGCAGTGAAGGTGCCGATGTGGCCGCTTCACACCTGGCTCCCCGACGCCCACACCGCGGCACCGACCGTGGGCTCGGTTCTGCTGGCCGCCATCCTCCTGAAGCTCGGCGCCTACGGGTTCATCAGGATCTCGCTCCCCATCCTTCCCCAGGAGGCGGTTAGTTGGGCTCCGGCAATCGCCATCCTGGCGGTGATCGGGATCATCTACGGGTCGCTTGCCTGTCTCGCCCAGACCGACATGAAAAGGCTGATCGCCTTCTCCTCGGTGGGGCACATGGGCTTTGTGATGCTCGGAATCGCCACCCTGACCGACATCGGGATCAACGCGGCAATCATCGGGATGGTGGCCCACGGTCTGATCACGGGCCTCCTCTTCTTCCTCGCCGGGTCGATGAGCCATCGCTATCACACCCGGGAGATGTCTCGTCTCGGAGGCAACATCAAGCTGCTGCCGGTGATGGGCGGGATCCTGGCCTTTACCGCGATGGCGTCCCTCGGTCTTCCCGGGCTGGCCGGGTTCTGGGGCGAGTTCATGTCCCTGGTGGGTTCCTACAACCCGCTTGATGGGCTGCCGGTCGGTGTGTTCAGGACCGCAATGGTGCTCGGTGCGGTGGGCACCATTCTCACCGCCGGGTACATGCTGTGGATGCTGCAGCAGGTGAACCTTGGTGAGCCGGGTGCCGAATGGGAGGGAAAGGAATTGCACGACGTGGACCGTTTCGAGCTCACGGCGTGGGTTCCCCTGATCATCCTGATCGTGGTCATCGGCTTCTATCCCAAGGTGATCTTCGACACCACCACCGACACCGTCATGTCGCTGGTGGACACCGTCTTCAACTCCGAGACGGTGGCTTCCTTGGGCTCGGGGGGATGACGGTGGCTCGCTTCGCTCGCCGTTCCCCGGTTTCCGTTCTCCGTTGTCCGTTCTTCTCTGACGGATTACGGAATACGGATTACGAAATACGGAAGGTCACCCCGTGACCTTCGACATCGACTATGTCGCGTTTGCCCCGGAGCTGGTCATCATCGCCACGCTGCTGACGGTGTTCACCATCGATCTGGTACTGCCTCGCCCCCAGAAATACTGGACGGCCACCGTGGCGGTGGCTGGCACCGCGCTGGCCGCCATCCCACTGGTGATTCTCGCGGTCGAGGGGGAGACAATCTCGATGTTCGACGGCTCCTATGTGGTTGACGAGTTCGCCCTGGTGTTGAAGGGCTTGTTCGTGGTGGCGGCCTATCTGGTGTTCCTGATGTCGCACCACTACGTCGAGTCCGACCGCTATTACCAGGGCGAGTACTACTTCCTGCTGCTCTCCTCGGTCCTGGGCTCGATGGTCATGGCCTCGGCCCGCGACCTCATAATCCTCTTCGTCGCTCTCGAGCTGACGACCGGCCCCTTGTATCTCCTGGCGGGCTGGCGCAAAGGCGACGTCAAGTCCAACGAGGCGTCGATGAAGTACTTCATACTCGGTGTCCTCTCCACGGCCATCCTGCTCTACGGAATGTCGTTCCTCTACGGTCTCACCGGAGAGGTCACCTTCACCGGCCTGGCCGAGGCCACTGCAGGGATGGCGGACGAGCCGGCACTGATCCTGGCCATCCTCTTCGTGATCGTCGGCTTCGGGTTCAAGATCGCTGCCGTTCCGTTCCATTTCTGGGCCCCCGACACCTACGAGGGTGCACCCACCCCGGTCACCGCCTATCTGTCGGTCAACTCGAAGGCAGCCGGGTTCGTGGCGATGTTGCTCGTCATGTATCTCGCTCTGCCCGGTGTGTCGGAGATATGGGCCCCTGCGTTGTGGGTGCTGGCTGCCCTGTCGATGACCGTTGGGAATCTGTCTGCACTTCGCCAGTCCAACATCGTTCGCCTGCTGGCCTACTCATCGGTGGCCCAGGCGGGCTTCATGCTGGTGCCCTTCGCTTCGGCCGCGGTGGTGGGCGCGAATCTGGAGGAAGCGTTCTCTGCGACGCTGGTCTATCTGGCGATCTACGCGGTGATGAACCTCGGTGCCTTCGCCGTTGTCATCGCCGGCGCCCGAAAGACGCGCTCCGGCGAGATTCGCGCCTGGAGTGGCCTGGGTCGGGTCGATACCCGACTGGCGATCCTGGTGGCGGTCTTCTTCTTCAGCCTGGCGGGCATCCCCCCGCTTGCTGGTTGGTTCGCCAAGTTCGAGATGTTTCGGTCGGTCATGATCGCGGGAGGCACCACGACAGTGGTCCTGGCTGTCATCGCCGCCGTCAACGCAGTGATCGCCATCTACTACTACGCCCGGGTGGTGAAGACGGTGTGGATCGACGACCCGATCGGGGAGTTCGAGGACGACGCCGCGGCCGCCCCTGCTGGATCGCTGCGCCTCGCCCTCGGTCTATCGCTCGCCCTCACCGTGATCGTTGGGCTGTTCCCCGCTGTCGTCACTTTCGTCGGGGACGCCTCGCGGGTGCTCGCCAGCAGCTGATTCGGGCCGACTTTGCCCTCGACCAACTATCAATGGGTAAACGCTCGATCTTCTCGCGCCAACACCGTCTCGGGCAAACAGACGCCGGTCGGCCCGAACTGCCGCCTCGCCTCAGTCTCTCGGGCCCGGCTCCTTCAGCCCGTCCTTCGCACCTCGCCGGTTCGTCGCAACGACCGGTATTCACGGTCGAGGAGGGACCACAAGGAGTGATCGACCCAGTTTCCCCTGATCAACAGCTCCTCGCGGAGGACCCCCTCTCGGGTGAAACCCAGCTTGCCGGCCACCCTGTCGGACGGGTCGTTGCCGATGGCGATGCGAAGAGTCACCTTGTGATAGCCGAGGGGCCCGAACGCTTCGGCGAGGAGGCACTCCACTGCCTCGGTGCAGATCCCCTTTGAGTTCTCGTCGGTGCGGACCCAGTATCCGAACTCGGCGATCTTGCCCAGCTTGGAGACAGTCCACAGCGATACATTGCCGAGGTGACGGTCGGGCCTCTCCTTGTGCCGGATCGAATAATCCCAGGCCCTTTCTTCCTTCCAGGCCTGGATCGATTCCCGGATGAACGACGTCGTGTCCCCGAGCTCATAGTCCATACGCGCCCAGGGGAGCCATTGATTCAACTCGGGCAGCGAGGAACGTATGGCGTCATCGAGGGTGGAATGGTCGCGTCTGGTAAAGCGCTGGATGATCAGGCGATCGGTCTCGAAGAGGGGTCGTGGCACCGGATCAGGTTATCGGCGCACTTAACCTGGCATCTGAATGTGGGAAAGACTTCATTTGAGCGATCAGATGCCTGAGCTCGGCGACGAGCCCCTGGCTGCGGTGCTGGCTGCCCTGTACGAGGACGACGATGAGGTGGTGAGGATCGTCCTTACCAAGCGACCGGACACGATGCCCACGCACGCCGGTCACATCTCGCTTCCCGGTGGCAGGGCCCATCCCTCCGACCAGGGACCGATCGAGACCGCTTTGCGCGAGGCCCACGAGGAAGTCGGGATCGACCCCTCAGCCGTCGAGATCCTGGGGTTCCTCCCACCGATCGACACCGTTGAGTTCAAACCGTGGGTGGTTCCCGTCGTGGGCCGCTTGAAGCCACCTGTCCTCCTGATGCCAAGCGAACGTGAGGTCGCCAGGATCTACACCCCATCTCTCGAGGATCTCGCCGACAACGATCGGTGGTGGTCTGTCCCGTGGGACGGGCGCCAGATCTGGTACTACGACCTCGGAGAAGACACGCTTTGGGGGGCAACCGCGAGGATGGTTCGGTCCCTCGTCGGGCTTCCTGAAACGACCTGAGTTCAAGTTTCGGCACCATTGACGCCGATGTCTTGAGGGTGAGTTCGCGCGCTCCGGCAGAGGCACAGCAGCGGTTTCACAGGTATGTCGCGGTGCTTTTTGCCGTGACCTTTCCTGCGCTGGCGATCATCGAGATCGTGCGCATGGACATGAAGTCGCCTTTGGCCCCGATCCGATGGGCCAGCTACATGGTGCTCGCGATCTGGGCCACCTGGCTGACCCAGAGAGAAGAGGCCAACACCATGACCCTGGTGCTGAGCACCACATGGTTCTTCGGCGTCCTCTCGATCCTCGAGGCGTCCTTCACGGTTGAGATCTCAGCCTTCGACTTCACCACCTCCTTTGGGCTGGTGATGATGCTTGGGGTGCTGGCCGGCACCCTGAGCGCGGGCAGCAGACTCGCTTGGTCCGGCGCGGTTGGGCTCAGCATTGCCCTGTGGAGCGTCACGATGGGAGTCCTGCTGAAGGAGCGTGTGGAGGTCATCGGGGTTCGCTCGGTGATCGCGGTGGCGGGTGTGATATTCACCACCGCTTTGGTATCACGGCTATTCGATCAGCTGTCAGAGGCCATCGCTCATTATGACAAGGCCACCCGTCTCCAGCACGCCATCGCCACCTGTTCCGAGGCGCTGTTGGTGCAGACCGACGTCTTTGCCATCTACGAGGCGGTGAAGGCCCTCTTGGAAGCCACCGATGCCGACTACTCCTATGTGGCCAGGACGGTTGAGATCGATGGGTTGCCTCATTGGGAGATCATCGCCGATGCGAGGCGGAGCGCCAGTGTGCAGATGGGCGGATGGAAGAGCGGTGCATACGACTCGTCGTCAGCCACCTACCGGGCTCTCTCCGAAGGCCGGGCTATCACCATCCACACGGCCCGACTCCAGGGAAAGGAGAGGGCCGACTACGAGCGGGACGGGATCGCTTCAGAGGTGATGGTTCCAATCTTCGTCGGAGGCCTCTTCCGGGGTTCCATCGGGTTTCTGGCTTGCGTCGACGACCGCAGCTGGAGTGAGGCGGAGGTGGAGACGCTGTGGCGCGCCTCCCACATGATCGGCGCCTACTGGCGACGTCAGGATGATCAGGAGGAATTGAAGGCGTCGAACGAATCCAAGGACAGGCTGCTCGCCTCCGTCAGTCACGAGATTCGCACTCCACTGACCGCGATCGTGGGTCTGGCCGAGGAAATCGCCAGCAGCCGATCGATGTTGGGCGCCGACGAGTTGGTGGAGCTCAACGGCATCATTGCGGTTCAGAGTCGCGAGCTGGCCGAATTGGTCGAGGACCTCCTGGTGGCGTCACGGGCCGAAGCCGGGAATCTCTCGATCAAGCCGGACATGATCGATCTTCGGGCCGAGGTCGAGAGTGTCGCGCGCGGGGTGCGGGAATCGCACCCGAGCAGCAAGGAGCTGATCGTCGACGGGGAGAATGTGAAGGCCTGGGCCGATGCGCTTCGTTGCCGCCAGATCATCCGCAACCTGCTCACAAATGCCGTGAAATACGGGGGAGGGAGAATCGCGGTGCTGGTCAGGCTCGTCGGCAATCAAGCGCAGATCCTGGTCGTGGATGATGGTGGAGGTGTCCCGTCCGAGGAGCAGGAGCTCATCTTCGAGAGGTATTACCGGGGCCGCGAGTCTCCGACTCAGCCCGGATCGGTGGGAATCGGCCTCGCCGTGTCCCGCCAACTCGCCGAATTGATGGGCGGGAGCCTCCGCTATGTCGAAACTGGAAGAGGGTCGCGGTTCGAGCTGACCCTGCCCATAGTTCCGACGGAGACGGCCCGCTCGGCGCCGATGTCGGCGGATCCCATCACTTCGAGCGTGGACGCCGCCTTAGGAGTTTGACCGCGCGAATCGTCCCCCGAAATTGGGACATACAATGCGATCTCACTCCGAGGCTGATCAAGGGTGGACCTCCTGAAAAAGCGGTTGTTGTTAACTGGCGCGTTGATCGCCGTCGTGCTTCTCGGGGCAGGGGCAGTCTTCGCCGCGTCCACCTGGGGCAATGTGAGACGGGTGAGCATCGATCGACCGGTGCAGAACGATCCCGCGGCGACACCCGGCATCGAGCCCGAGCCCGGTGAACCAGTCATGGACGTGACGGTGCCTCCGAGTGGAGGCGACGGCCTGGATGTCTTCCTGCTCGTGGGCTCCGATTCGAGGGATGATCTCGATGAGGTCGAGCCATTCGGCGAGTTCGCCGGAGATCGCGCCGATGTGGTGATGGTGTTGATCCGACCAAGGGGTGACGAGCGCAGCGCAGCCCTTCTCTCCCTGCCTCGTGACCTCTGGGTCGAGGACAGCTGCACGGACACCGAGCACCGTCTGAATGACGCCCTGGAGGGGTGCGGAGCATCGATGAATGGCCCCACCGCCCTGACTGTGACCGTCGAGTCGCTGATCGGGTTGAACGTCGACCATTTCGCACTGGTTGATCTAGCGGGATTCCAGGAGGCGGTGGACGCCGTCGGTGGCTACGAGATCTGCCTGCAGCGCGCGGTCCGAGACGAGTTGGCCCAATTGCATTTGCCCGCCGGCTGCACTCTGGCCTCTGGTGCAGACACCCTGGCCTGGCTCAGATCACGCCACACACAGGAGCTCACAGCCGATGGTTGGCGGGTCATCCCGGGAGTCAGCGATCTGACGCGGAACGAGCGACAACGAGAGTTCCTGCTGACGATGATGGGCAGTCTCGGTGATTTCAGCAGCCCACAGTCCGTGGCCTCGGTGGCTCAGGTGTTGGCTCCCTTTGTCACCGTTGACGCCGACCTCAGTCTGATCGATGCAGTGGGCCTCGCCTGGACCATGCGCGGCCTCGGGCAGGGGTCGATCCAGCAGCTGGAGATCCCGGTCACGGACTCGACAACCGAGAACGGGGCTGCGGTCCTCGTCGCCTCCGTGGATATCGCAAAGGTGGTCGCTTCCTATCTCGCCCCCGAGGTGGCGGAAGAGTCCGCCTCGGGCTTCGCGGGATGAGCCCACAAGACCTCGAGAGCGTTCCGGGCCCGACGATCACTGTCGCCGTGACGGGCTCCCCTCTTCCCCCCGGACAGATCGAGACCAAGCGCTTCCCGGTTGTCGGCGAAAGACAACCCTCGGCCGAGTTGTCCGACCCCTCACAATGGTCGCTCGAGATCGTCGGTCTGGTGGATCGTCCCTTCGCTCTCGGGCTCGAGGCCTTTCTCGAGCGCGCCAACTTCACCCTGGTGTCGGACATTCACTGTGTCACGAGCTGGAGCCGACTCGCCATGAAATGGATGGGCTTGCCTTTACAAAGTCTGCTAGAGGATGCAGGGGTGAGAGGGGAGGCGGCGTTCATAAGCTTCGAGTCCTACTCCGAGCGGGACCATCACACTTCTCTTCCGATCGAGCTTGCCTCGGAGGCCAGTTGGCTTGTGCATTCGGCCGACGGTGAGCCGCTCAGTGTCGAACACGGCGGCCCGGTTCGGGTTTTCACCGGGGGACGCTATTTCTACAAGTCGGTGAAATGGCTGAGGAGGATCGTCGTGCTTGCCGAGGACCGCCCGGGGTGGTGGGAGGCGAATTCCAATTATCACAACAACGCCGACCCTCTTCCCGGTGATGAGAGATTCACCACCGGTTCGATCCAGCCCCATCAGTTGCACCGTTTTCTGACCGCTTCGTCCTACGAGAAATACCGGGGCCGGGTCATGGTTGGCCTGGATCTCAGGTCTTGGGCCCCGGAGACCCGCGACTTGAAACAGCTCTACCTGAAGAATTGCAACCTGGCGGGGGTCGATCTGGCAGGAGCTGACCTGAGGGAGGCGAATCTGTCCCTGAGTGACCTTCGAGGGGCAAATTTGCGCGGGGCGGATCTCTCGGGGTCAGATCTGGAGGGAGCCAACTTCGCCGGCGCCGATCTGCGAGAGGCCGATTTGTCGGGCACCGCCCTTTCGGCCACCCGATTCCAGGATGAGGATCGAGGGGCCGACGTCATGAGCGCCAGGTTCGATGGCTCGTGGGGTTTGACCGAGTCACAGGAGGACTACCTGGCCTCGCGAACCTAAGGTGTCGGCCGACGTTGCCCCCCGGCCGTCAATCCAGAAAAGGTGAATGTGACCGATCGAAAACGGGTGTTCTCGGGAATGCAACCCACCGGCGAGCCTCATCTCGGGAATCTGGTGGGAGCCCTCCGCAACTGGGTCCAGATGCAGGACGACTACGAGACCATCTATTGCGTTGTCGACCTCCATGCGATGACCTCTCCCTACAACCCAGCCGATCTCGCCAGGGAGCGGCACGACCTGGCCAGGATGATCCTCGCCGCCGGAGTCGATCCCAAGCGCTCGCTCCTCTACTACCAATCGGAGGTGCCCCAGCATGTCGAGCTGGCCTGGATACTGGGCACCATCACCGGGATCGGGCAGTTGGAGCGGATGACCCAATTCAAGGAGAAGTCGGATCGGTCCGGTCAGAACCTGGGAATCCTGGCCTATCCCGTTCTGCAAGCGGCCGACATTCTCATACACAAGGTGCATGCGGTCCCCGTCGGTGATGATCAGGCGCAGCATCTCGAGTTGACTCGGGACATCGCCGAGCGGTTCAACACCCGTTTCGGGGAGGAGTTCCCGATTCCGGAGCGGATCACACCTGAGATCGGGGCTCGGGTGATGTCGCTGACCGATCCCACCGCCAAGATGTCCAAGTCCGATGCGTCGCCGCGTTCGCGGATCCTCCTCAACGACACGCCCACCGACATCCTGAAGAAGGTCAGGTCTGCGGTCACCGACACGGGAACGGAGGTGGCGTACGACTGGGACAAGAAGCCAGGCATCTCCAACCTCCTCGAGCTCTTCAGCTTCTTCAGCGGTCGCTCGATCCAGGATCTCGCCGGCGAATACGGCTCTGGCGGCTACGGAGCGTTCAAGACTGCAGTAGGCGAGTCGATCGCCGAAGGGCTCCGCCCGATCCAGGAGGCGTATGCCGGTCTGGGCGATGCGGAGGTGGGCAAGGTGATGGAGACGAGTGCCTCCATCGCCCGTGATCGAGCCGAGGATTCGATGAAGACGATTCGGGAGAAGACGGGTCTGGTCTAGGTAGGGATCGTCAGGAGCCCGTTTCCAACAACTCTGAGGGCACCAGCAAGACGATCGATGCCAGCAAGTTGAAGCCTGAGTGCATGAAGATGGCCGGACCCAGACGGTTGGTGCGAAGGGTTACCCAGGCCAAGGCCATTCCCACGATGAAGAGCTGAGGGAGGACCACCGCTGCAGCCTGAACGAACCGTGCGGGATCGAGGCCGAGGACGTGGAAGGCAGCGAAAACCAGGGACGTGACCACGATGATCGTTCGCCGGCTGCGGTCGCCCATCGCCTTCAACAGCACACCTCGGAAGGTCAACTCCTCGGTGACCGGCGCCACGACGACGGCGACGACTATGGCGGCAACACGTGCTGCGGTCGATTCCAGGCCGGCGAGGGCAGATCCGACCTCCTGCACCGATTCGCCATCGGGAAGGAGGTAAGTCGCCAGTGGGAGGAACAGGAGCGCCAGCGCCAACTGGAGCAGCAGGCCGAGTCCCAGATAGCGGATGTCTCCGCCCTCGATTGAAAAGCCCAGGTCGGGATGGGACTTTGTCCTGGACAGCAGCCAAAGGGCCCCAAGATGGCCCAGGTACTGCCCGGCAAGTCCCAGCACGAGTAGCAGCTCGCCTCCTCCCCAGAGGAGGCTCAGAGCCACAAAGATGCCCGCCCCGAGGAAACCACCCAGGACAACCAGGATGAAGTCAATGACAGTCCAGGGCTTCGGCACGGACGGGCAAGACTACTGACTGGGCCAGTTCTCCCACTGTTACCCTGCACGTAAGCGTCGCTGGAGGTTGGCCGAAAATGGAAATCGACATCGGTATCGGCAAGTCAGGACGCCAGGCCTTCGGTTTTGACGACATCGCGATCGTTCCCTCCAGACGGACCCGCGATCCCGATGATGTGGACATCTCCTGGCAGCTGGACGCGTTCAAGTTCCCGCTTCCGATGATGGGCTCGGCCATGGACAGTGCCATCAGCCCGGCAACCGCGGTGACCATTGGGCGACTGGGCGGGCTTCCAGTTCTCAACCTGGAGGGTCTCTGGACCCGATACGAGGATCCCCAACCCTATTTCGACGAGATCGCCGAGCTCTCCAAGGAGAAGTCGACCCTTCGCATGCAGGAGATCTACCTCGAGCAGGTGAAACCGGATCTGATCGGGCAGAGGGTGGCCGAGATCAAGGCGGCCGGTGTCGTAACTGCTGGCAGCTTGACGCCACAACGGGTCCGCTCTTGGGCTCCAAACGCGATCAAGGCCGGACTCGACGTGCTCGTGATCCAGGGAACCGTGGTGTCCGCAGAGCACGTCTCGAGCCGGGAGGAGCCGCTCAACCTCAAGGAGTACATCGCCAACTGTGAATTGCCTGTGATAGTCGGCGGGTGCGCCAGCTATTCCACCGCCCTTCACCTCATGCGAACCGGGGCGGTGGGGGTGTTGGTGGGCGTGGGCCCGGGCGCGGCCTGCACCACCCGGGGCGTCCTCGGAGTGGGAGTACCCCAGGCCACGGCCATTGCCGACGCCACAGGCGCCCGGATTCGATACCTCGACGAGACGGGTCGTTACGTGCACGTCATCGCCGACGGGGGGATGCGCACCGGTGGCGACGTGGCCAAGGCGATCGCCTGCGGTGCCGACGCGGTCATGATCGGCTCGCCCCTTGCCGCCGCGTCGGAGGCTCCGGGCCGGGGTTACCACTGGGGGATGGCGACGTTTCATCCGACCCTTCCCCGCGGTGCTCGGGTGGAGGTTGGTGATCGTGGGACCCTGGCCGAGATCCTGGTCGGCCCCGCCCATGAGAACGACGGCCGGCTCAACCTGTTCGGGGCCCTCACCGTCTCTATGGCGACCACCGGCTATTCGGACGTGAAAGAGTTCCAGAAGGCCGAGGTCATGATCGCCCCGTCGCTTCAGACCGAGGGCAAATCGTTGCAACGATCACAAAGCGTGGGGATGGGATGAGTGGCTGTTGACACTGGCCGGTGAAGACACGGTTCTTGTCCTCGACTTCGGCGCCCAGTACGCCCAACTGATCGCCCGCCGGGTCCGTGAGGCTCATGTCTACTCGGAGGTCGTGTCCAGAGATATCACGGCCGCTGAGATCCGGGCCAGACGACCGGTCGGGCTCATCATGTCCGGGGGGCCGGCATCGGTGTATGCCGAGGACGCCTATCGCATGGATCCTTCGATCCTCGACCTTGGGATCCCGATACTTGGCATCTGTTATGGCCACCAGCTTCTGGCCGACCTGGTCGGGGGCGAGGTCGCCAACACCGGGACCGGGGAATACGGCAACGCCAGCCTCGAGGTCACCGGCGACTCGGTCCTGCTTCACAGTCTCCCGGCGCAGCAGGGGGTGTGGATGTCGCATCAGGACCAGGTCACCGTGGCACCAAAGGGGTTCGTCGCGGTGGCACGAACCGATGGGGCCCGGGTCGCCGCGATGGAGGACCGAGACCGTGGCCTGTACGGCGTCCAATTCCACCCCGAAGTGGCTCACACGCCCCGGGGAAGCGAGATTCTCAAGAGGTTTCTATTCGATGTTTGTCATGCCTCGCCGACGTGGACCTCACACTCGATCATCGAGTCACAGGTTGCGGCGATCAAGTCACAGGTGGGTGGGGAGAGGGTGGTGTGCGGGCTCTCCGGAGGAGTCGACTCCGCGGTGGCCGCGGCCCTGGTTCATTCCGCACTCGGCGACCAGCTGACCTGCATCTTCGTCGATCATGGTCTCCTTCGACTTGGCGAGGCCGAGCAGGTGGAGCGGACCTTTCGCTCTCACTTCGCGGTTGACCTGGTCCACGTCAAAGCCGAGGACCGCTTTCTGGAAGCTCTCGTGGGAGTGACCGACCCTGAGCAGAAGCGGATGATCATCGGGGAGACTTTCATCCGGGTGTTCGAGGAGGCCGCCGAATCCGTCGGTGACGCCCGGTTCTTGGTGCAGGGCACTCTCTACCCGGATGTGATCGAATCCGGCTCCTCGTCGGCCGCGACGATCAAGACCCATCACAACGTGGGCGGGCTGCCTGACGAGATGCGATTCGAGCTGGTGGAGCCATTGCGGGACCTGTTCAAAGACGAGGTTCGTGCCATTGGCGAGGAGCTCGGGCTTCCCGAGGAGATCGTCTGGCGTCAACCGTTCCCCGGGCCGGGTCTCGCGGTTCGGGTGATCGGGGAGGTGACCCGCGAGCGCCTGGAGTTGCTCAGGTCCGCCGACGAGATCGTGGTCGATGAGATCCGGCGCGCCGGCCTCTACCGCGACATCTGGCAGGCCTTTGGCGTGTTGCCTGTGGTCAAGACCGTCGGAGTTCAAGGTGATGGGCGTACCTATGCCTATCCACTGATCGTCCGCGCCGTCACCTCGGATGATGCGATGACAGCTGATTGGGCTCGACTCCCATACGAGGTGCTGGAGCGGATCTCAAACCGGGTGATCAATGAAGTCCCGGGTATCAATCGTGTCGCATATGACATCTCGTCCAAGCCGCCCGCCACCATCGAGTGGGAGTGAAAAACGGTGTTGGGCCCCATTCAGGGCACCAACTGCTCTGCCGATAAACGGCCATATCGGCCAGAAGAACATCTAGTTGGACCTCAACACCCCTGAACTGACTCGCATCTTCCGAGAAGAGCTGGAACAGAGGGCCGGTCGCCTGGTCGTGGGCGCCCGTGCCCTCGCCAATGACACATTGGACCCTGCCTGGGTGCCCGATCTGGTCCGTGACGCCCACACGATCAAGGGATCCGCCGGTCTCCTGGGATACGAGGTGATTCGGGAGGCGGCGGCACGACTCGAGGAAATGTGGCGGCTCATCTCCGAGGGTCACGAGCCCGACTTTGACATCGTGATGGCGATGGAGAGTGCGGCCGGTCATCTGGTGGCCTCGATGTCGGACCAGGCCGGGGGGCAGCTCCCAGATCTGACGGAGCGGCTGGTGGGGGGAATCGAAGCGTCACGTCATGAGGTGAAGATCGCTCCGGTCCGGCGTCCGGAACCGGGCAGTCTCGGAGGCTTGCTGTCTTCGGTCTCCGAGTCGTTGCTGGGGGGCGCCACCCGGGTAGACACCGGAGATCTGTACCGGTTGATCAACCGGATCGTCGAGGTTGCCTTGGATACCGACGCCCTGGCGGACCTGGCTCTGGTGTCGATCGAGGGCTCGAATCCCTCCGTATACCGCCGTTCGTGGCGAGAACAGCTGGAGAAGCTGAGCACCTCGATCGGGGATATCCAGGATCAGGCAGTCGCACTCGCCAATGTCTCCTTCCGGGACGCGGCGGCGACTTTCCCCCAATTCGTGCGTTATCTAGGACGACGGATGGGCAAGGACGTTCGATTCGAGATCCTTGGGGACGACGTGCAGCTCGATCGCCAGATCGTCGACCTGCTGCGCGAGCCGTTGCGTCATCTGTTGGTCAATGCCATAGATCACGGGATCGAATTCGCATCCGAGCGCATCGCCGCCGGCAAGCCCGCGACCGGTGTGGTCAGGGTTGCAGCCCGGGTGGTGGAGGAGGGAGTGGAAGTTTCGGTGTCCGACGACGGGGCGGGAATCGATTGGGACCAGGTGGCTGAGATCGCGAAAGAGCACAGTTTCCCCTTCGTCTATTCGGATCTGAGCCCGCTGCTGTTCCAACCGGGTTTCTCGACTACCAGGGAAACCACCGACTTCTCGGGGAATGGCGAGGGACTGGCGGTGGCTCGGGACACGGTGGAGCGGGTCCACGGCGCGGTTCACATCGAGTCGATGAAGGACCGCGGTACCACGGTGACGATGACGCTCCCGATGTCGATGGTCCTCCAGAATGTTGTCGTCGTCTCAGCTGGGGACCAGTTCTGGGGATTCCCGGAGGCCTCTGTCGAGGCTTCCATGCCCCTCTCCAAGGCGGAGATCAACACCACGAATGGGGGTCGCGAGCTCCATTTCGAGAGCGGGGCGATCCCGGTCGTGTCGCTATCGGCTGCTGTTGGAACCGGCGCCGACACCGACGAATCCGAGTTGGTGATCATGAACACCAGGTTCGGACTGGTTGCGGTGACGGTGGGCGAGTTGATCGATCGACGCCGGGTGGCGGTCAAGCACCTGGCGCCGATCCTCGAAGGCCCGGGACACGTCACCGGCGCCGCTCTCCTCGGTGGGGGGCAGGTGCTGGTCGTTATCGACCCGAACTTCCTCGGGATCCTGGCGAGACGACGTCCCCGTCTGGTGGGACGGCGACCCCGCATCCTCGTCGTCGACGACTCGGCCGGGGTTCGCCAGCTCCTCTCGGCAACATTGAACGGCGCCGGCTTCGAGGTGGAGGTGGCCGGAAGCGCCCGGGAGGCGGTGATGGCGATGGCAGAGGACGACTTCGATGCCATGGTCGTCGATTACTCGATGCCCCGGTCGAATGGCGTCGAACTGGTCCGCGCCATGAGGGCTTCCGAAGTTCGAGTTCCAATCGTCATGGTCTCCGGTGTTGCCACCCAAGAGGAGAAGCGCGCCGCCTGGGAGGTAGGCGTCAATGCCTATCTCGACAAATTCGACTTGCGTCAGGGCGTCCTCACCTCCACGTTGCGCCGGCTGATCGGCATCGAAGACGTCGGGACCGCCTGAGCCTCACGATCGACGCGAGCGCCGCCGACCGAGCTTCATCCCCGGTATGCCGTGAACAGTGTCCTTCGAATCGACCCCTCATCAACCTCCGCAAGCGCTCGGTTGCGGCGCGATTGCCGATCCTCGAACTCGGCGATCCCCACAATCGGGGCGAGTTCCGTGGAGGCCTCATCCCATGTCCGGATCAGCGCCGACAGCGTTTCTCGATACTCCTCTGTGACGTCCATGCTCTCGATTCGCTCGAAGCCGGCTCTTGCCATGAGCACCTGATAGAGATCGTCGGCCTCGATGTGGTCCGGTCCCGAGGCAGCTACCTCCACCCTTGAAGCGTCCGAGATCCCTTCGGTGAGTTCGATCACAAGGAACGACAGACGCCCGCCTTTCCTCAACACCCTTCGGTTGTCCCGCAGGACGGCCTGCTTCGCCGGCAGGCAACAAAGCACATCCGAGTGGGTGACAGCGTCGAATACCCCGTCTTGGAATGGAAGGGCCTCACCGGAGGCGTTGATCACCGCCCCAGACACCCCTTCGGCACGCATGCGGCGAGCGGCCACATTCAATCCCTCGAAAGACGGGTCGGTGAGCACGACACGGCAGCCTGTCGACCGGCTCAGGTAGATCCCGGGCCATCCCGCCCCACTTCCGATGTCGAGCAAGAGGGCTCCCGGGCCCAGCGCGAGCTCCTGGGCGAGCCGGCTGGCCTGGTCTCGAGTCGTGTAGCTGGTGGCCCCGTAATCGCAGCCCGTCACGGCCATTTCGGCACGGCGCATCGCCGGGTGCTCGATGACACGGTAACGCTCGTTGAAATCCGTGCTGATGCGCCATTCTCGGTGTTGCCGGCCGGCGCAGTCAAAGACGCATCGCCCGGATCACCTCGTGGGGAGTGCTCCAACGTTGAACCTCTAACTACAGCCGGAGTCGAAACTCCCCGATAGATACTGAGGATGTTCGATGCTTCGGTCCCCGAGGTGCTGGTGTACCTGCTCCCGGTCGTGGGTGTCGCCGCGGTGCTCTGGGCTCTGGCGATCACCAGGCATGGCCGACAGCGTGAGCGCGAGGTCATGCGCATCTCCGAGGAGGCGCATCGCATCAAGAACGACTTCGTAGCCATGGTCAGCCATGAGCTGCGAACGCCGCTGACCTCGATCGCCGGGTTTGCCGACACCCTGGTCGAGTCATGGAAGGAGCTTCCAAGGGAAGAGGTGGACGAGTTCCTCTCGATCATCAATCGGCAGGCGATCTACTTGGGTGACCTGGTCGAGGACGTGCTCGTCATCCCACGGCTGGAGGCCGACCGCCTGCGTTTCCATGCCGAGCTGTTCGATCTTGGCGATCTCATCGAGGACGTCGCGAAGATGGTGTTTCCCAACGGTGGGAGGAAGACGTCACTCATCTCGCTCCCGGAGGGGGTGAGAGTCAAGGCCGATCGCCGTCGCGTCCAGCAGGTCATCCGAAACCTCATGGAGAATGCCCGGAAGTACGGCGGAGACCAGATCATGGTCGAAGGATTCGTGATGGGGGACCAGTACCTCATCATCATCTCGGACAACGGCCCCGGAGTTCCGGATGTGGAGACGCAGAAGGTCTTCGAGAATTTCGAGCAGTTGTCCAAGGGTGATGCCAGGGAGTCCACCGGAATCGGGTTGGGGCTTCCCATTGCCCGACGTCTGGCGCGGGCCATGGGCGGCGAGGTTTGGTACGAGCGACGGTTCCCGACTGGTGCCCGGTTTTGTTACTCGTTGCCCTTGCGGCGTCGGACCGTTGTCGCCGAGGGGGAGCGTCCCGAGATGGAGGACGACTCCAGTCAGGCGGAAGTCGATCTGGGGGATCCGGTCTTTCGCTCCGCGTGATCACATCTGTGTGATTCAACCGGTCACGACCGGTACCATCAATGACAGATGCAGGTTGACTGGTTCTACGACGACGTCTCGGCTGAGTCCCCGCTCTTTGTCGATCTGAACCCGACACAGCGCGAGGCAGTGGCCGCCACCGAGGGACCGGTGCTGGTGGTTGCCGGCGCCGGCTCGGGCAAGACCCGGGTTCTCACCTACCGCATCGCCCATCTGATCCGAGACCTCCGGGTGGCGCCGGATTCCATCCTGGCCATCACCTTCACCAACAAGGCGGCCAATGAGATGAGGAGCCGGGTGGGCGCTCTCGTGGGTGGTGCCGTCCGTTCGATGCAGGTGTCGACGTTTCACTCCGCATGCGTCCGGATCCTGCGCCGCGAGGCCTCGAGGCTCGGTTATCGATCCGGGTTTTCGATCTACGACGAGGCCGATTCGGTCCGGCTGATCAACCTCGTCCTGAAAGACCTCGATCTGGACAGCAAGAGATTCCCGGCCAAGGCAATGAAGGCCGTGATCTCCAAGGCCAAGAACGAGCTGGTGGACTTCGAGACCTTCGCCGACCAGGGCGACGGCTTCTATCACGAGCAGGTAGCCGATGTGTACCGTCTCTATCAACAGCGTTTGCTCGAGGCGTCGGCAATGGACTTCGACGATCTCTTGATGGTCGCCGTCGAGCTGTTTGGCGCCTTTCCCGAGGTCCTGGCTCAATATCAGTCCAAGTTCCGTTACGTACTGGTGGACGAGTACCAGGACACCAATCGGGCGCAGTATGTCCTGGTCAAGCAGCTCACAGCCGTTCATCGCAACCTGTGCGTGGTGGGCGACTCCGACCAATCCATCTATCGGTTCCGCGGGGCGGACATCCGGAACATCACCGACTTCGAGAAGGATTATCCCGATGCCCGGATAATCGTGCTCGAGCAGAACTATCGGTCGAGCGAGACCATCCTCGATGCGGCCAACTCGGTGATCGCCAACAACACCAAGCGGACCCCGAAGAACCTGTGGTCCGACCGGGGTCGCGGGGTTCCCATCATCCGCTATGAGGGCGAGGACGAGCACGACGAGGCCGGCTATGTGGTGGACGAAGTCGAGCGGCTCAAGTCGGCGGGGCTCAACCTGTCCGATGTCGCTGTCTTCTATCGCACCAACGCAATGTCCCGTGTCATCGAAGACGTGTTCGTGAGACGGGGACTCCCTTACACCGTGGTGGGCTCGGTGAGGTTCTACGAGCGCAAGGAGATCAAAGACGCGGTGGCCTACCTCCGCGCCATCGTCAACCCCTCCGATGAGGTCTCGGTGAAGCGAATCATCAACGAGCCGCGCCGCGGGATCGGGGATACCACCCTCGCCCATGTCGACCGGTTCAGCCAGGCCCAACGAATCGGCTTCTTCGATGGCCTGCGACGAGCGGCGGAGATCCCCCAGCTCAACACCCGAGCTCAAGCCGCGGTGGGGGAGTTCGTTGCGATCGTGGATCATCTGGCGGAAACCGCCGACGAAGGGGGTGTCACCGCCGCGGTTCAGGCCGTTCTCGACGACACCGGGATGCTGGCCACTCTCGAAGCCGAGAAGACGGTGGAGGCGATGGGAAGGGTGGAGAACCTCCGGGAGCTGGTGGGTGTGGCCTCCGAGTTCGAGAGCGCCAACGAAGGTGCGGTGATCGGTGACGAAGAGTTCGATTCTCTCGACAATCTGCGCCGGCTCGAGATCTTCTTGGAGTCGACCGCCCTCGTCGCGGACATCGACGAGTGGGATGAGGGGGCCGGAGCGGTGACGCTGATGACGCTCCACACCGCCAAGGGCCTGGAATTCCCGGCAGTGTTCATCGTGGGGATGGAGGATGGGGTGTTTCCCCACATGCGCTCGCTCGGGGACCCGTTCGAGTTGGAAGAGGAGCGTCGACTGGCCTATGTCGGGATCACCCGGGCCCAGGACAGTCTCTACCTGACTTCAGCCTGGAGTCGGATGCTCTTCGGGGGCTCCAATTACAACCCGCCCTCACGGTTTCTCGGCGAGATCCCGGAAGGGCTCGTGGAGAAGGCCGGCAAGCGGGAGCGGCGCTCTCCTGCGGAGCGGGCTGCAGTAAACGGCCCCCGGACGACGGTGGCAGCCGACGAGATCGGCCCCGGGGACCGGGTGCGTCACGACAGGTGGGGTCTGGGGACGGTTCGCGAAGTGGTCGGCTCCGGTGATCGGGCCGAGGCCGAGGTGATGTTCGATACCCAGGGCAAGAAGCGCCTGTTGCTGGCCTGGGCTCCCCTGGAGAGGGCGTGAACGCCTTCCGACCTACCAATCCTGGTTCGCGCCGAAGTTCCACGTTAGATAGGTCTCGGAAAGCAGTGGAGTATGCCCAGCCCAATCAGACCTGTGCAGGCGCTCGGGCGGGACGGCCACAACCTCACCGTTAACGAGTCTGAATCCCCAACTGAACCCGGCGACCGCTTCGACCTCAGTAGCCATGGGACTTGAGGGAGCGATGCAAAGGAAACTATGTGCTAGCCAGTCGAGGGAGAGATCGCGGTCTTCGCGGGATGGAGCATCGAAGAGCTGAGGATTGATTCCGTAGAAGGCAAAGGGTGTCTCGATTTCAGCGAATACTTGAAGTGGATCAGCTTCGAATTGGCGCGCCGCTCCCCCGTCGGCCGACACCAGCCCGACAACCTGCACCCATCCAATCAATGATCTGTACCCGCCTGGGTCGTAATCCACGATCGCTCGACACACGGGGAACCCAAGAGCAGATGGGTCGGATCCGATGCTCAAAGGGTCGATGTTCTCCCAGACGTCCACGTTGACGCGTCCTACGCTTCCACGGGCTAAGAACGACAGGGTCAGCGAGGAAGGCTCCCAAGGCATAGGGGATACTCGCACAGAGCGTGTCAGGCACGAGGGCGGCTCACGCCATAGCGTCGGTTCGCTGACAGAGTCAGTCAGTCGGGCGGGCCCCTCGGACCGGCGCGGCGAAAACGGATCCGTCCGTGGTCGGGATGGCGATAGGAAGTGAAGCCTCGTTGGTGGACTACGACCTGATGGTGAAACCAACAGAGTGTGATCAGATTCTCGGGGTCGGTGAGCCCGCCCTGGCTCCAGGGTATCCGGTGGTGTACTTGGAGCCGATGGTTGCTGTCGCAGCCGTCGGCGGCGCACCGGTCCCCGTCTCGGTGGATGATGGCTCGCCGCAGGGCGGGTGGGATAGACCTGGTTTTCCGCCCGTAGGCCATTGGGGTGCCGTCTTCTCCTTGGACGGTCAATTCCGTGGTTGCATCGCACAGCATTGCTTCCAGGGCATCGCGTCCGATCCGAGGTCCGGCTTCGAGGATGACGCCGGCTTCGCCGTTGGAGGCGGCAGCGTGTTTGGCATCGACGAATACCGTGATCTGGGCCGGGGGAGGGTCATCGGTTATGGCCAGTTCGACCAGTGCGGTGGCCCGGCGCCAGGAGGAGTCCCCTCTGGTCCCGTCGGGGAATAGCGGCAAACCGTCGGCGGTCTCGGAGAGCACCTTGTCGACGATGGCACCAGACACTCCGTCCAATCCTCCCCACAACTTCCACCAGGATTCGTCCAGAGATGGCTGCATCACGAGGAACCGGTCATCAGCGGTCCGGTATTCGTCTTCAGCCGTGATTCGTGCCCGTTTCGCCGCCTCACGCTGTACACCGGACACGTCCAGGTGCTGGAGCAATCCGACATCTTCAGAGATCCGGGAGACCGCCTCCAGCCGATCGAATGTGATCTCACCTGATGCCAGAGAATAGCGCAGGTCGGGTCGGTCCTGGGTGCGCCGCATGGTCCGCACCAGGCTCTTTGCCGTGTCCGGGTGGATGTCGAGGCGGGCCGCAGTCCACTCCGATAGCGAACGAGAACCGTCAGCGGTTGCCACTTGACCGTGATCGAAATCCTCGAGCACGTCGAGTTGGATCGCCCGCATTTTGGCGATCACCGTCTCGGCGTCGACGAAGGTTTGTTCTTTCTGGTCCAGGTTCAGGCTCGTCAGATCCACAACTCCCTCACCTCCCCTCCGAGACGATTCCAGTTGACCTCACGGCGAACCACGACGGCAGATCGGGGCACAAATGGAGCCACTCCTCTATTTGACGATCGGCCAGCTCGCCGATGCACTCACGTTCGTAGAGCTCGATCATCTGGAGGTCCTGAAAGTCCTGCGTCAGCATTTCGAGCAACTCTTCTGTGGGCAGCGCCCTTGAATCGATGAGAGCCCGGGCTCGCTGTCGGGTCTCCATTTCGGACAGTTTCGCCTCCCACTCTTCCCAGCTCCGCATTCTCTTTCCCACAATTCCGAACATACGTTCGGGCAGGGACAGATTCAAGACGTTCGCGCCCGGTGGGGAAGATTTTCTTCAGGACTCCATGCATCCCTAGCGAAGCTCCCGCCACGGATGGTTCGTCGCGAGGTGTATAGAAAGAAACTGCCACTCCGCCGTCGTCAATCCAGAGATCACTTGGGCCGCGTCGATGTCATCCTTCCGGCGTCGATCCTTGGATTTGAACAGGAGCTGCAGATCTGGCGCCAGGTACGGGACTCCGCCAGAGGTGTGCAGAACACCCTCAGGCCACGGCCGGGTGACAGACCGATCTCGCCGATAGACCCAGACGTCCTCATCTCCGTCGCCGACCGTCAGGTCCATGAGCCAAATGTTGGGTCGTCGCCGTGCCCAAACATTGTTCTGGTTGGTCCGAGCATCCAATGGGCTCCCATCCCAAGACCCCAATGCATCTTCGGCGGCGACGCAAAGGATCCAGCCGGAGAGCCAGGCGAAAAGGTCTTCTGACTGGTCCCGGCAGACCCCGACATCCAGATCGTCGTGGTCACGCCAGGATCGTCCCGTGTGGAGCTCGAGTGCATGACCCTCGGCGATCCACCAGCGGAAAGGTGCTCCCGAGAACACAGCTGCGGCTTCGTCCACAGACAGAGGCGACCATTTGGCGGCTGGAGTGAAGCTGGAGTTCAGGCCTGGTCCACGTCTTCCAACAACTCGAGCCAACTCTTGGTGAACTTCTCGACGCCCTCGTCCTCGAGGACGCGAACCACGTCGGCGTAGTCGATGCCGGCCTCACCGAGACGATCCAAGTTTCGTTGCGCGGACTCGATGTCATCTCCTGTGAACGGGGTAGGTGACGGGTCACCGTGTTCCTGATAGGCGTCGATGGTGGCCACCGGCATGGTGTTGACGGTGGCCGGGGCGACCAGGCTCTCCACGTAGAGCAGGTCGGGATATGCCGGGTTCTTGGTCGAAGTCGAAGCCCACAAAGGTCGTTGCTGCCTGGCCCCGGCCCCGGCCAGGGACCGGAAGCGCTCGGACTCGAAACAATCGTTGAAGAGGCCGTAGGCAGCCCTGGCGTTGGCTACCGCGGTCACTCCGCGCAGGGCCAGGGCCTCGTCGGTGCCGAGTGCCTCCAGCCGGGGATCGACCTCGCTGTCGAACCGGGACACGAAGAACGAGGCGACGGAAGCGATGGTCGATAGGTCGCCACCCGCCGACCGAAAGTCCTCGAGCCCGGACAAATAGGCATCCATCACTTCGACATAACGCTCCAGGGAGAAGATGAGTGTGACATTCACCGAGATCCCCTCGCCGATCAGGGACCTGATCGCGGGAACTCCCTCGGGTGTGGCGGGCACCTTGACCAGGAGATTGGGGCGGTTGATCTGCTTCACCCAATCCCGGGCCTCGGCCACCGTCGCCTGGCTGTCACTGGCCAGGGTCGGGGAGACCTCGACCGACACGAAACCATCTCCTCCCGCGGTCTCATGGAATACCCCGAGTAACAGGTCACAAGCCCCCTGGATGTCGGCGGCCATGAGGCTCTTGAGGACTTCCTCGGTGGGGATTCCGGCCGATTTCAGATCATGGATTTGGTCGTCATAGTCATTGGAGCCGACGATGCAGCCGGCGAAGATCGTTGGGTTGGAGGTGACCCCGGTCACCGCGTCGCGCTCGATGCGACGGCCCAGTTCCCCCGAGTTGAGCATGTCTCGTGAGATCTGATCCGACCAAACCGACACCCCGGCTGCTGCCAGACCGTGGATTCTGGAGGAGGTCATTTCCAAAGCGTAGGGGAGGCTTGGGGATGTCTCTACGGCACTAGCCTTGGCGCCCCGCATGCCTCGCCGCATCCTCATCGCAAAGCCTGGTCTCGATGGTCACGATCGGGGCGCCAAGGTCGTTGCCAGGGCGTTGCGTGATGCCGGGTTCGAGGTCATCTACTCGGGTCTCCACCAGACCCCGGCCCAGATCGCCGAAACCGCGGTCCAAGAGGATGTCGATGCGGTGGGTCTCTCCTCGCTTTCCGGGGCGCATCGCACCCTGTTCCCCCAGGTAGTCACCGAGTTGGCGTCCCGTCAGGCATCGGACATCGTCGTGTTCGGCGGTGGGGTGATCCCCGATGCCGACATCGCCGGCCTGGTCGAGGCCGGGCTGGCGGCGGTGTTCACACCGGGGGCGCCCCTGGATGAGATCACCGACTGGGTCGACGATCACGTCCCATCGCGTGCCAGGTTGGAGAGGGGAACCACTTGAAGATCCACGAGTACCAGGCGAAACAGCTACTGGCTGCCAGAGCGATCCCGGTGCCCCTGGGCCGGGTGGCGGTCACGGTGGACGAGGCGGTTGCCGCGGTGCGGCCGCTGATGGAGGAGTCCGGCAATCCGGTCCTGGTCCTCAAGTCCCAGATCCACGCCGGGGGCAGGGGAAAGGGCACCTTCCTCGAGCATCCTGAGGTCTCGGGCGTCAGCGTCATCACCGAAGGCATCGAAGGCGGGCCTGAGGCAGCCGAGGAAAAGGTCCGTGAGCTGGCCGGGAAGATGCTGGGATCGACGCTGGTCACGATCCAGACCGGCTCGGAGGGCAAGGTCGTGAACCGTCTCTACCTCGAGCAGGGGATCGACATCGACCGCGAGCTCTATCTCGCCGTGCTTCTCGACCGCGCCATCAGCCGGAATGTCGTGATGGCCTCGACGGAAGGCGGGATGGACATCGAGAAGGTGGCCGCGGAGACGCCGGAGCGGATCTTGAGGGAAGAAGTCGATCCGGTTATCGGGTTTGCCGATTTTCAGGCCAACGAGTTGTCCTACGAGCTTGGCTTGAGCGGCGATACCTCCGCCGATTTCGGGCTCTTCGTCAAGGCGCTGGTCGCCACGGCCACCGATCTGGACACCGACCTGATCGAGATCAACCCGCTCGTGGTCACCACCGAGGGCCGCGTCATCGCCCTCGACGGGAAGATGGGCTTCGACGACAACGCCCTCTACCGCCATCCCGATGTCGCCGCGATGCGCGACACCAGTGAGGAGGACCCGGCCGAGATCGCGGCCCGGGAGTCAGGGCTCAGCTACATCAAGCTCGATGGCACCATCGGCTGTCTGGTGAACGGGGCGGGACTGGCGATGGCGACCATGGACACCATCAAGCAAGTCGGGGGTGAGCCGGCCAACTTCCTCGACGTCGGCGGAGGGGCAGATGCCGACCAGGTGGCGACCGGCTTCCAGATCATCACCAGTGACCCCGATGTGAAGGGGATCTTCGTGAACATCTTCGGCGGGATCATGCGCTGTGATGTGATCGCCACCGGGATCATCGAGGCGGTCGAGCGAGTGGGTCTGAAGGTCCCACTCGTGGTGCGGCTCGAGGGAACCAACGTCGAACTCGGGAGGCAGATTCTCAAGGACTCGGGGCTCGACCTGGTGGCCGCCGACAACCTGCTCGATGGCGCAGAGAAGATCCTGGAGTTGACCCGATGAGCATCCTGGTCGACAAGAGCACCCGGGTGCTGGTGCAAGGTCTCGGCAAGACCGGCCAGTTGCATACCGACAATGCGATCGCCTATGGCACCCAGATGGTGGCCGCGGTCCATCCATCACGGGCGGGCACGGTCTTCCATTTCGAGGGTGAGACCGATCACTCCGGTGTCCCCGGTCGTGATGACGGCTATTCGACCGACCTGCCGGTGTTTGCCACCGTCAAGGAGGCCGTGGCGGCCAGCGGGGCCACCGCCTCCGTGATCTACGTTCCCCCACCGTTCGCAGCCGACGCCATCATGGAGGCCGCCGCCGCCGGCCTCGAGCTGGCGGTGGCGATCACCGAGGGCATCCCGGTGGCGGACATGATCCGGGCCAAGCGGTATCTGTCCGACAAGACGACCCGTCTCATAGGCCCCAATTGCCCGGGCGTGACCACCCCAGGGGAGTGCAAGATCGGGATCATGCCCGGCTACATCCACCAGCGGGGACGGGTCGGGGTGATCTCACGGTCGGGGACCCTGACCTACGAGGCCGTCCACCAGCTCACCTTGCTCGGCCTGGGCCAGACCACCGCGGTTGGCATCGGTGGCGACCCGGTCAACGGGACCAGCTTCGTCGACGTGCTGCGGATGTTCCTGGACGATCCGGAGACCGAAGGCGTCGTAATGATCGGCGAGATCGGTGGCACCGCCGAGGAGGAGGCCGCCGAATTCGTGGCGTCCAAGATGACAAAACCGGTCGCCGGGTTCATCGCCGGAACCAGTGCCCCGCCCGGGAAGCGGATGGGTCATGCCGGGGCCATCGTGTCGGGCGGCCGGGGGACCGCGGCGGCCAAGATCGAGGCGATGAAGGCCGCCGGGATCGTAATTGCCCCGTCCCCTTCGGAGATGGGTGAGGCGATGCTCCATGCCCTCGGCTGAGCGGGAGGTGATCCGCTCCGAGGCCATGACCATCCTCGATGTGGCCAACCGTGATTTGGAGCACATGGTCCCCCAGTACCCGGGTTGGACGATGGCCGATCTCCTCTCCCATCTTGCCTGGGTTTACGGCCGCACCGCCATCGTTTGTGTTGACCTGGCCCAGGAACGGGTGTCCGGCCCCCAACTGCCGCTCCACGGCGACGTCTCGCGATGGTTCTTGGAGACTCTGGAGACGACGCTGGAGGCATTGGCCAGCACCGACCCCGATGCCGTGGTGTGGGGGTTTGGCCCCCACCCGACGGTTGGGTTCTGGGAGCGCCGGATGTTGATCGAGGCCGGGCTTCATCGCTGGGACGCCGAACAGGCCTGGGACGAGGAGAGGCCGTTGCTGGATGTGGTGGCCGTCGCGGGCCTGGACGAGTTCCCCGACATGTGGCTGCCCCGGCTTGCCCCGGTCCCTACGATCTCAGTCACCGCCACCGACCTCGGTCGTTCCTGGGTATTCGGTGACGGCAAGCCAGAGCGCATCGTCGAGGGAACCGGGTCCGAGCTCTATCTTCGGCTCATGTCCCGACCCGGCGTCGAGTTGCCCGGGGAGTGGGCGGCTGCTGTCGACGCTTTGGAACCGCCGCCGAAGCGGTGAATGACCGGGCGGCCCCCCTACACTCCGCAACATGTGGTGGATCGTTGGCATAGTCGCTGTTCTCCTTCTCTTCGTCGCCCTCATCTACAACCGCCTGATCAAAGCCCGAAACCGGGTGGACAACGCCTGGGGACAGGTGGAGGTTCAGCTGAAGCGGCGGTACGACCTGATCCCCAATCTGGTGGAAACAGTCAAGGGCTATGCCTCCCATGAGCAGCAGACATTCGAGCGGGTGACTCAGGCCCGTAACGCCGCGGCGTCGGCAGCCGGGCCGGCGGAAGCGGCCCAGGCCGAAGGCTTTCTCACCCAGGCGCTGCGGCAGTTGTTCGCCGTGGCCGAGGCCTATCCAGAGCTTCGGGCGTCGGAGAACTTCCAGGGTCTCCAGGCTGAGCTGGCGGAAACCGAGAACAAGATCGCGGTCTCCCGACAGATCTACAACGACTCGGTGCTCACCTACAACAACACGGTTCAGCAGATACCCACCAACCTGGTGGCCGGGATCGCCGGCTTCACGATCCGAGAGTTTTTCGAGGCGGGCCCGGAGGCGGAGCAAGCCCCGACCGTCGACTTCTGAGTTGAGCCGTCTCACCCGGCTCGCCCTGATCCTCCTTCTCGTAGTCGGCCCGGCGACGGCCGCCTTCGCCAAGTCGTTCTGGCTGACCAACGCCGATATCGAGGTCGTGGTCAACGATGACGGGTCGCTGGCGGTGACCGAATTCCTCACCTTCTCTTTCTCGGGTGACTTCTCGGGCGCCTATCGCGACATCCCCCTGCGCCCCGGAGAGCAGATTTCATCGATCACAGTCAGTGACGAGACGATTGCCTATGCCCTTGGAGGATGCACAGAGCTGGGGTGCTCCTCCCCTCCCGGAACGTACGGCGTTGCTGAGTTCAACGACCTGGTGCGAATCGTCTGGCATCACGCCAGCCTGAACGAGAACCGTACCTTCCGTGTCTCCTATGAGATCAGCGGGCTCACCACGGTCTATGACGATGTGGTCGACGTGAATCTCCAGGTCTGGGGTGATCAATGGGCGGTCGGCCTCGATCGTCTCCACGCGACGGAGGACCTGCCCGGCAACCCGGTGCCCGGCGAGGTGAGGGTTTGGGGCCACCCCTTCGGGGTCAACGGGGAGACCTCATTGGGCGAGGATAAGGTCTCGCCTTCGTTGGAGGCGAGCAGCATCCCGCCGGAGCAGTGGGTCGAGATGCGTGTGGTGTTCCCCCGGGATGTCCTGTCATCGACAGACGGGGCAACGGTGGTCGCCGGGGACGGGCTGCCCACGATCCTTGCCGAAGAAGAGGCTTTTGCTGGCGACGAACAACAGGCGGCGCGGGCCGGGCGCACCGGTCTGATCTGGGGTTCCGTCCTTGCCCTCCTCACCGCGCTCGGCCTCGGTGGCTTTGTCTACTTGAGATACGGGCGAGAGCCCAGGATCGACTATGACCGCGAGTACGAACAGGAGCCTCCGTCCGCACTGACCCCAGGCGAGGTCGGGGCGCTGGTGTCCCAGGGCAGCGTCACCGAAAAGGAATTCACTGCCACGATGTTCGACCTAATTCGGCGAGGGGTGATCGAGGCCAGCCCGTCCCAGGTCGAGCGGGTCACTTGGGCCGGTCTCAGAACGGAGACGATCACCGACCTGGTGCTGTCTGTGCCCGAGAAGGAGACCGAGCTTCGGGATTTCGAGCAGTCTGTGATGACGGTGGTTCGTCGGGTGCTGGAACTGGGGCCTCGCCCCCTTCACGAGTTTCGGGAGGCGATCAGAGACGACGCCGCAGCCAACGCCGAGAGCTACAAGAGCTTCCGGAATCAGGCTCTGGGAGCGGTGCGGAGCAGCGGCCTGTTGGACGACTCCGGCTACGGGGTGTCGTGGGCGGCCCGTCTGATCATGGCGGGAGCGGTGCTCGGCTCCTTCTTCCTTCTGCCCCGGTTGTTGTCCAACATCCCCGGCGGGGAGGTGATCGCGGCCTTGATCTCGATCGGCCTGTTGGTGGCGGCGATAATGCTCTTCATCCTCCTCAGCTTCCGCCGGGTCCGGAGCCGCCGTTCGAAGGAAGGAGCCTTGGAGTCGGCGCGTTGGGAGGCGTTCCGCAAGTACCTATCTGACTTCTCGAGGCTCGAAGAGGCGCCTCCGATCTCACTGGAGCTCTGGGACCGCTTCCTGGTCTACGCCATCGTGTTCGGGGTTGCCTCCGAGGTCCTAGCACAGGCCAGGCTTCACGCCCCCCCGGAGCTAGAGACCACATCGTCGATCTACTGGTTCGGCAACTACGGCTATTCGGGTGGTCACAGCGAGAACGCATTTGCCGGGATCCAATCAGCCCTGGCCGGCGCCTTCACCCCTCCGTCCAGCGGCGGCGGGGGCGGGTTCTCCGGTGGTGGCGGTGGCGGTGGTGGCGGCGGGGGTGGTGGGGCCTGGTAGCCAGCCCCTAGGGCCGGAGCAGATAGAAGGCCGAGAAGCGGTTGCTGATGTCCTCCAACACCTCGAAGCGGCTGAACCCGGCGTCTGCCGCGTAACCCTCAGCCATTTGCCGGCCCCAGGCGGCGCCCAGCCCTTGACCTCCTTCGGCCAGTGACTGGGTCATACAGTGCAGTGTCGAGATCCCGTACAGCAGGGCTCCACGCGAGTGCAGGTTCTCCTCCAGATCGGAGCTGGCGTTGGGCTCCATCATCAAATAGAGACCGTCTTCTGCGAGCGCTTCACGAATCCGGCGCAGACCGGCCAGGGGGTCGGCGAGGTCGTGGATCACATCGAAAGTGGTGATCAAGTCGAAACCCGGGTCGACCGGGATGTTCTCGACACCGGCAGTCTGGAAGGTGGCGTTGGCAATGGCTTTCGACCGCTCCAAGGCAACGTCGATCGAGGACCCCGAGATGTCGAAGCCAAAGACCTGACAGTTGGGGAATGCCCGGGCGATGAGGATCGTCGCAATGCCCGCCCCGCAACCGACGTCGGCAACCCGGATCCCGGCTTCCAATCGCCCGGCCAGGCCGGGAACCGCCGGAAGCCAGCGCTGGGTGAGAAAGACGCGTTGCGAGGGGCCGTTGCCCCTGTCGACACCACGGAGCAACGCCGGGCCGAACTGCTCGAAACCGACACCACCCCCATGAACCGTGGCATCGGCGATTGCATCGAGTTGAGACATGACCGCCGGGATGATGTCGAACCACCCGCCCATGAAATACGGGCTGTACTCATCGGAGACGAATTGGGCGTGCTCAGGTGGAAGCTCGAATCGTCCGGTATCGGGGTCATAATCCACCACCCCGGCCGCGGTGAGGCCGGAGAGGATCTCCCGGACGTATCTCGGGTCGAGGCCGGCACCTTCGGCTATCTCCTCACTGGTGCCCCCGTTGCCGCCGCCCAGATACCTGGAGAGACCAGTCCGATCGGCAACGGCCAGCAGCCCGATGGTGGTGGCTCCCGAGGCGAGTTCGAGAAAGCGGTCGAGAAAGGCCTCGGTCTTGAGCCGATCCATGGTTCGTCGTTCAAGCGCCGAGCTTGGTGATCATCGTCCAGATGGCGACGAAGAGGACGAGGAAATCCCACATCGATCCTCTTTGCCACGCTCTCACCGCCGGCTCCACATCCGCACCACTCGTGGCGGCCTCGAGCAGACGCTCGTTGTTCTTCCTCCCCACAACGGATTGGATCACGCCCGACACGACGAAGGCGCCCAGCCCGATCAGGACGAAAGTGTCGCCCCACCCATAGTCGTCCGACGTCATCACCAGGCCCACTCCGGAGAGGATGACGAGCCCTGATGTCACCGAGAAATACAAGGTGGCCTTCTTCTCGAATGTCCTGAGCGCCTCCCTGCCGGCCGGAGGCTCCAGACGGGCCACCGTGGAGTGGGTGATGAGGCTGTGGGCCCCTGCCCCCAGCCACCCGGCCACTCCGACGATGTGAAAGAACAGCAGTGCGTTACGCATTTGGAATCTCCAGTTCGGAAGGCCGTCGAATCTATTCGATTCGAAGGTTCGGGCCGAATCAGCCGACGACCACGGCACCATCCTTGATCGTCTTCCACACCAGGTTGGTGGCGGGTCGGTAGGCGAGGTGGGACTCCGAAGGGGCGTCGAGTATCACCAGGTCGCCGACTGCACCGGGCTCCAAGACCCCGTGGTCGTCGAGTCCGAGGGCGATGGCCCCGCCCCGGGTGGCGGCGAAGACCGCCTGTTGGACGGTGAGCCCCATCTGGACACAAGCCAGCGAGATAACCGGGCCCATCGACTCGAAATAGGACGTTCCCGGGTTGCAATCGGTGGCGAGGGCGACGATCACACCATGATCGAGGAGCATCGGTCCCGGCGCCTGCGGTTTGCGCAGGGAGTACGAGGCCCCGGGGGTGAGGACGGCGCTGACACCGGCGCCGGCCAGTGCCTCGGCATCCTCCTCGGTCGCTAGATCGAGATGATCGGCCGACATCGCCCCCAGCTCGGCGGCCAGCCGGGCGCCACCGCTATGGGTCAGCTGCTCGGCGTGAACCCGCGCCGCCAGGCCGTGGGCCGCGGCTGCCTTCAGGATCCGTCTCGCCTGGTCGACGTCGAAGGCGCCTTCCTCAACGAAGACATCGCAGTAGTCGGCCTCGGAGGCGACCACCGGCAGCATCTCCTCCACGACCAGGTCGACGTATCCACCCGGATCGTCGCCGAACTCGCCGGGGACGGTGTGGGCCCCAAGAAAGGTGGTCCTGACAGTGATGGGCAGCTCCGCGGCGAGACGGCGAGCCACCCGGAGCATTCTCAGCTCCGTGTCCAGCTGTAACCCGTATCCGGACTTCACCTCCACGGTGGTGGTGCCCCCGGCGATCATTCTGCGGACCCGGCCCGCCACCTCCCGGAAGAGGTCCTCTTCGGGGGCGGCTCTGGTCGCCGCCACCGTGGAGAGTATGCCCCCGCCGGTGTAGCCGGCCCCGGCGAGACGCCCTGCGAACTCGTCGGCGCGATCCCCGGCGAACACCAGATGGGTATGGGCGTCGACGAATCCGGGGATCACGGTTCGGCCTTCACAGTCGATCCGCTCACCCGACCCCTGCGAAGGGGCATCACCCCCCGTGCCGGCATGGATGATCCGGCCGTTCTCGATAGCCACTTCGGCGTCGTGCAGAGGCGGGCCGCTGTTTGTCACCAGCCTCCCGATACCGGTGAGGAGCAGGTCGGTCATCCGGTGTGCCCGGTGACCACCGTCGCTATCTCGCCGGAGGCGATCAGCTCGGCCACGGTCTCGATCTCGTCGGCCAGCGAGCGATCCTCGGTCAACGGAGAAACATGCTTACGGATCAGGGCGACTACTGCCGCCGTGCCGGGGGCAGGGTGAAGCGGTTTTCTGAATTCGAGTGCTTGTGCCGCACAAAGCATCTCCACCGCGAGCACCCGGCGAGTGTTGTCGAGCACCGGGAACAGCTTGCGCCCGGCCCCCCAACCCATGGAGACGTGATCCTCCTGCATCCCCGAGGTGGGGATGGACTCAACCGATGCCGGGTGGGAGAGGACGCGATTCTCGGCCACCAGGGCAGCCTGGGTGTATTGGCTGATCATGTAGCCGGAGTTGACCCCCGGATCCGGTGAGAGAAAGGCGGGGAGGCCGGCGGAGCGGGTCGGGTCGAGCATGCGATCGGTCCGGCGTTCCGAGATGGAGCCCAGCTCGGTGACGGCGATGGCGCAGAAGTCGAGAACGAAGGCCAACGGCTGGCCATGGAAGTTCCCCGCCGAGATAACCTCGGCGGTGTCGGGGAAGACGATCGGGTTGTCCACCACCGAGCCCATTTCGACCTCGAGGACCCGCCCCATGTGGTCGAGGGTGTCAGCCACCGCACCGTGGACCTGGGGCGCGCAACGCAAGGAGTAGGCGTCCTGAACGGCGTGCCGGAAATCGTCGGCATGGCTGGCACTGATCTCACTTCCTGCCAGAAGCGCCGCGATGCGGCGGGCCGAGCGAACCTGCCCGGGGTGCGGTCGGACAGCATGGACTTCCGGCCGGAAGGGCCGGGCACTGCCCATCACGGCCTCGACCGTGAGGGCACAGGCGATGTCCGCTGCCATCAGGAGCACTGTGGCTTGATCGTGGGCCAGGATTCCCATCGCCGTCATCCCCTCGGTGCCATTGAGCAGGGAGAGCCCCTCTTTGGTGTGGAGTCGCAACGGCTCCAGACCGGCTTCAGCCAGCGCGTCCGCGCCCGTGAGAACCCGGCCGTTCCATCGGACCTTCCCCTCGCCAATCAAAGGAAGGGCAAGATGGGCGAAAGGCGCGAGGTCCCCGGAGGCGCCAACCGAGCCCTGGGACGGCACCACGGGGAGCATCCCTGAGTTCAGCATCTCGAGGAGCCGCTCCACGATCTCAGGCCGCACTCCCGAATGCCCCTGGGCCAGGGTGCGGGCCCGGAGCAGGAGCATCGCCCGAACCAGGATGTCGTCGAGGGGCTCTCCGACTCCCGCCGCATGTGAGCGGATCAGGTTGTACTGCAGGGCCTCGGTCTGGTCGCGACCGATGTGAGTCGAGGCCAAGGCGCCGAACCCGGTGGTGATCCCATAGACCACCTCATCGGAATCGACGGCTCGCTGCACTACCTCTCTGGCGGGTGCCATCCGCCCAGCCAGCAGCGGGCCGGCAGACACGCTCGCCCCATCGCGGGCAACCGCTATCACATCGGCCCGGCTCAGGGGACCGCCGTCGATGATGATGCTGCTCACGCCGGCCCACGGTACAGAGTGGATTGCCGGGAAGCTCTCAACTTCCGATACCGTTGTCGACAGCGATGACCGACCTGACACCCCTTCTTTCCCAACCCGGGGCTTCGATTGCAGTGATCGGCGCCACCGACCGGCCGGGCAAGTACGGCGGGATCATCTATCGGGATTTGAAGGCCAAGGGGTACAAGGTCTTTGCGGTCAACCCTTACCGGCAAACGGTCGACGGCGATCCGTGCTGGCGCTCCGTGGGGGAGCTGGCGGAGACTCCCACCATGGCCAATTTCGTGATCCCCGCAGCCAGAGGCCTCCTGGTCCTGGATGAGTGCGAGCAGGCGGGGATATCCAACATCTGGGTGCAGCCGGGAGCCGAATCACCTCAGCTCGAGGAACGACTTTCCAACGGGCCTTTCGTGTGGCTTACCCGAGCCTGCATCATGGTGCGCGCCGGCCACGCGGTCGCCTGACGCCTAGATCTTCCCGGCGAACAGCTCCCGGGCGATGATGTTGCGCTGGATCTCGGAGGTGCCCTCGTAGATACGGGGGGCCCGCACCTCGACGTAGAGACGGGCGAGGGTCGATCCTGCTTCGAGTCCTCTCGCCCCCAACACCTGGATCGCCACATCGACCGCCTTTTGGGCGGTTTCGGTGGCGTGGAGCTTGGCCATCGCCGCCTTCCCGGTCAGGGTTTCCCGGTCACCGGAGTCGTGGGCCTGGGCAGCCGAGTACACCAGATACCCGGCCGCCTCGATGGCGAGTCGGACGTCGGCCAATTGGTGGGACACCCCCTGGAAGTCTGAGATCGGGGTGCCGAAAGCGTGGCGGGTGGTGGCATGGTCGACCGCGATGCTGAGGGCTGCCTCAGCCATCCCCAGGGCGAAGGCACCGACACTGGGCCGGAACAGATCGAGGGTCTGCATCGCCACCCGGAACCCGTGGTCGACCTCGCCCAGGACATGGGAGGCTGGGACGAAGACACCGTCGAAACGGAGTCGCCCCAGCGGATGAGGGGAGACCATGGGAATCGTCTCCCCATTCAGACCAGACGAGTCCGCTCCCACCACGAAGGCGGTGATTCCGCGGGACCCCGCTCCTTCGGTGGTCCTGGCGAAAACGGTGTACACGTCGGCGTCGGGAGCGTTCGAGATGTACGCCTTCTCGCCCGTGATCCGGAAGCCGTCGCCGTCGGGTTCAGCCCGGGTGGACAGGGCCGCGGCGTCGGATCCCGCGCCCGGCTCGGTGAGAGCAAAGGCGGCCACCGCCTGCCCGCCTCGGATCGAGGGGATCCATTGCTCTCGGGCGGCCGGGGAACCGGCCAGGTGTATGGGAATCGCACCCAATCCCTGGACGGCGAAGGTGGTCTCGGCCTCGGTCGACACCCGGGCCAAACCTTGACGGATGGCACAGAGATCGGTGGCAGTGACCCCTTGGGTGGCAAAGAGCCTGTCGAACAGGCCGTGTTCGGCGATTGCCGTGACCAGATCCCGGTTCACCCGGCCGGGTACCCCACGCTCGGCGACGTCGAGCAAGGAGCGGGCGATGCGCTCGGATTCGTCGACCAGGGGGAGGGGGATCATCGGCAGGGCTCAAGTTACCGACCTCGGGTCGATTCGTCCCGTCGCCGGCTGCCTCCCGGCATAATGACGCAGCATCCAGAAAGGAGCAGAAGATGGGCGTCGCTCCGCCCGGTGTCAGGAAGCTGTTTCGTGCCGCCTTGGTGATATTCGTGATCACGGTCGTGATCGGGATCCTCAACGGCACCGACGTATGGGACGTGCCACGGAACACGTTGCTCACCCATGTGCACGCCGGAACCCTGGGGTGGGTCACCCTGGGAACCTTCGCTGCAGCCATCTGGATGTTCGGGTCGCCCGACGATCGCTCCTCGGCCCGGTTGGCCAACTTCGCCATCGTGGCTTTAGGGCTGTATGTGCTGGCATTTTGGTCGCTGGATCTGATCACGGAGAGCATCCAGCGACCGATCGGAGGCACGCTTGCATTTGTCGCCATGACCTGGATGTTCATCTGGGTCCTAGGAAAGAAGCGAGGCAGCAGTTGGAATGTCGCCGAGCTGGGGATGGCCCTGGCACTCGGATTTCTGGTGCTCGGGGCGATCCTCGGGGTGCTCCTGGGTCTTCAGCTCGCCGACGTCCTGATTGTTTCCCCTGAGAACGCAGACCGCCTGTATGAATCCCACCCCGGCGCGATGGTGGCGGGATTCGTGATCCTGGCAGGCCTTGCCATGATCGAGTGGCTCATGCCGGGACGCCAGATTCCGAGTCTGTCCCGATCGAAGTCGGGTGTTGTCCAGATGTTCTTGCTCTTCGTGGCAGGCCTTCTGTTCGTGACCGGTTCGCTTTTTGGGATCGACCCGCTGCTTCAGATGGCGGGGGCGCTGCAGCTCGCGGGCAGCATCGTCTTGATCGTTCGTTTCAGAAAGCAACTCGTCCCGTCCCAATGGGGTGGTGCACCAATCAACCAGTTCGTGCGCACCGCCGTCCTCGGGCTGATTGCCGCTGTGCTTCTGATCGTGTATCTGATCGGCCAGATTTCCACCGGCAAGGAGTTCGAGGAGCTTCTCAATGTTGCCCTCGCCTTCGACCACATCAACTTCATCATGGTCGTGACGAATCTGATCTTCGCCATGATGGCTCTGGCTTCGAATGTCTCCGACTCAGTCAATCGGGTGATCTTCTGGGGCACGAATGTAGGTGTCGCCGGGTTTGCGGTCGCGCTGATTCTCGAGAACGCCACCATGAAACGGATCTTCACCCCGATCCTGGGGCTGACCCTGCTATACGCGATCTACACCTACCTGACAGCAGACGAGCCAGAACCAGCCCAGGTGACCGTCTAGGCACCGCTTGAGCCCATTCCGCTCCTCCGCCGCCTTCACCGGTTCCTGGGAACATTTCGGATTCCAGGTGGACAGGGGCGTGGCCACCGTCACCTTCAATCGCCCGGATCGTCTCAATGCCCTGACTTTCGACGTCTATGCCGATCTCCGTGACCTGCTGGGAGAACTGGAGCATCGGGGGGATGTCGCGGTCCTGGTGATCACCGGCGAGGGCCGCGGATTCTGCTCCGGGGGTGACGTGGAGGAGATCATCGGGAGTCTGATGGAATCGGGCTCGCGGGAACTTCTCGAGTTCACACGAATGACGGGCTCGGTAGTGGAGCGGATCCGGCGTCTCCCAATCCCGGTGATTGCGGCGGTCAACGGGGTGGCCGCCGGGGCCGGGGCAGTGATTGCCCTCGCCTCCGACCTGAGGATCCTGGCCCAATCGGCGTCGTTCCAGTTCCTGTTCACCAGAGTGGGCCTGGCCGGCGCCGACATGGGCTCTGCATACCTCCTCCCCCGCATCGTGGGATTGGGCCGGGCCACCGAGATGTTGTTGCTCGGGGACAAGGTCGAAGCCGGGGCGGCGGTGGGACTCGGCCTGGCCTCCAAAGTCGTGCCCGACCAGGACCTGGGAGGGGAGGTCGCCGACCTTGCCCGCCGCCTCGCCGACGGCCCCACCTTGGCCTACGGGGCGACCAAGGTGTTGATCGGTCGGGAATTGGACATGGATCTCGGCTCGGCGATCGAGCTGGAGGCGTTCACCCAGGCCCTGTTGATGACGACCAAGGACCACGCCGAGTTCTACGAGGCCTTCACCGGGAAGCGGCCGCCGGTGTGGGAAGGCCGGTGAGCCGACATCGTCTCTTCGACCCCGAGGGGATGAGCCCCCCGGTCGGGTTTTCCCATGGCGCCTTGAGTGCGGGGGGAAGGACCCTCCACATCGCAGGTCAGACCGGTCACCAACCCGATCTGAGCATCGATGATGGCCTTGTGGAGCAGTTTGCCCAAGCCTGTCGGGCGGTCGCCAGGGTCATCGAAGAGGCCGGTGGCAAACCTGGTG
This sequence comes from Acidimicrobiia bacterium, assembly GCA_035292685.1. GTDB lineage: Bacteria > Actinomycetota > Acidimicrobiia > Spongiisociales > ZC4RG35 > JALYNX01. The sequence continues at coordinate 195,923 of DATDPP010000079.1, read as the reverse complement.
ACCTGGTGTCGCTGACCATCTACACCACCCAGATCGAGTCGTACCGCGAGAACCTCGGGCCGATCGGCGCCGCCTACCGCCAGGTGTTCGGCCATCATTTCCCGCCGATGGCCTTGATCGGGGTCAGCGAGCTCTTCGATCCCCGCTCGGTGGTGGAACTGGTCGGGGTGGCCGTGGTCGATCCCTGACCCGTTTTCGCGCGGGGATCTGAACCTATAGGCTCAGATTGCCGCGCGAAAACGTCCTATAGCCCAGCCAGCGCCGCCGCCAACCGGTCGACGTCATCCTCGTCGTGATAGATGCCAAAGCCGATGCGAAGCCGATCGTCCCGATAGTCGGTGACCACTCCCCGCTCGTGGAGGGCCCGGTAGATGTCACCAGCACCCTCTGACCTGAAGGTGAGGAAGTTGCCGCGCTCATGCGGGGACGGTGGAATCAAATCGCCGGGGAGGCTCGCAGTCGCCAGCAACCGGCTCTGAAGGTGTACGACATGGGCCCGGATGTCAGCCACGGTCACCCCGGACTCCTCCAGCCAGGTCAGCACCGCCCGCATCCGATAGATGCCGGACGGGTCGTAGGTGGCGCCGGCAAACCTAGAGCCATCCTCGGCGTAATAGACCTGACCACTGACCCCGGTCTCCAGCTGGCCGAAACCGGCGTACCAGCCGGTGTCAGCGGGTCGAGGCCCATATCCGGGGGGTGAGTGGAGGAAACAGACACCCTCACCCGCCATGGCGTACTTGTAGCCGCCGGCGAGAAAGAAGACCCTGTCCTGGATAGCGCCGAGGTTGGTGGGTCGGGCCATGAAGCCGTGGTACCCGTCGATGACCACGAAGGCACGATCCTCGGGCACCGAGGAGATCACGCGATCCAGCTCCGGTACCACGAACGCCGAGTCGAAGAACACCTGGCTCAAATACACCAGGTCGTGTACACCGGCCCGAGCCTCTCGCGTGAAACGCTCGGCAAAGGTATCGAACGGCTCGGCCGGGATCCGGTCCACGATGGCTAGACCCCCCTCCTCCCATCTCCGCGACTGGCGGTTGAACGAGTGAAACTCGGCATCGGTGGCCAACACGCGGACCGGTGGCTCGAGACAGGAGAAGAGACGGGTTAGGAAGTCGTGGGTGTTGGGGGCGAAGGTCAGCGTGGCCGGGTCGGAGAGCCCGAGCTTGGACGCGATCCTTCGCTGAGTGTCGGGGATCACGGTCCCCAAGATGTGCTCCCACTTGTCATCCATCAGATCGGCGGCGTCGAGCCAGGCCCGTTGCTGTGCCTCGAAGGACACATCCGGCCACGGGTGATGGGAATGTGCTGCGAAATGAAGACGATCCGGGGCTGCCCCCAGGAAGCGTGAGAAACCCGGCTTCAGGTTCATCCCTGATACCGGAATCTCATCGCCTCCACGATGTCCCGGGGAAGCAGCGGCCGGCTGTCTCGGGGGATGAGAAAGGTCGAGAGGTCGAAGAGGTCTCCGAAGACCCGGCCCCGCTCCGCAGCCTTCTCCAGGTATCTGGCCCCAGCCGATCCGCCGGTGCCGATGCGACGCCCGATCATCCGCAGGGCCATCTGGGCGTGGCGATGCCGCCAGGCGGTGAATCCCTCGTCCATGTCCATCAGCAGCTCCAGGATCTGGTAGGGCTCGTGCAGGGCGGGCTGATCCCGATAGAGGTTGATGAATAGGGCCGCCTGAAACGCACGGTGGCTGATACGTCGAGTTCCTGCCTTCTGCTGCTCGGCGTGTTTCTGTTCGTCGAAAAGAGCCTCGTACTGCTCCATCGTCAGGGAGAAATCCTTGAGTTGCGCGTCCCTCTCACCCGGGGTGAGATTGGGGTTGGTGGCCACCACCTCACGGTCGGCCTCCAGCCTGGCGCGTACCGCCTCCTGAAAGGCCTCACGGAATTGGAACCCCCCGCTTTCCAGGAATGGTGTTCGTTCCAGCCATTGCTCGACGACATCGAACAGCGACGACCCACCTTCGAACGATTCCACCATCACCCTGTCTTCAGGAGTGAACCTGGCCGTGTACGGGGCTCCTGCCAATAGAAGTCTGTCCTCCCGGCGCATGCCCAGCTTGTTCTCCATGATCCGGAACTGGGTGGATTGGAAGCCGGAGGCGGGGAACAAGTGATCTCTGAAATCGAGGAAGTCGAGGGGTGTCATCGTCTCCAGGACCGCTACCTGTTGGATCAGCAGCGATTGGATCGCCAGGATGCGCCGGAGCCTGCCCACCGCGGTGCCCATGTCCTGCTCGTCGACGAGATCCCTGCCGAAGATGGCGAGGAGATCGTCGATCTCCCAGAGGATCTGCTTGAACCACAACTCGTAGGCCTGGTGGACGATGACGAACAGCATCTCGTCGTGAATCGGCTTCCCGGCCCGCTCGCTTTCCAACTGTTGGGCGGAAAGGAGCTTGTCGAGTTGGAGGTAATCGCCGTAGTAGAGGTTTTCCTCGGCCATGTGCCGGAAGCTACTTCTTGCCGGCCGACTCTGCCCTCGCCCAACCGCCATCGGCGTGTGTCATTGCGCGCCTCTCGGTTTCACAGTCTCGGGCAAACAGACGCCGGTCGGCCGGGGCTTCCGCCTCGTGTTCAGTCCTCGGTCCATTCTTCTGACTTCTCCCACAACTCGGCGGCCAGCGCATCGTCGCTGGCAAGTGGGGAGGCCTGCCGGACCTGGCGTCGGGCGTAGTAGAGGCCCGACTGGCCGGCGACCTCGTCGGACACCGCGCACCAGATGATCGTGTCCGAGGCCTCCTCGGGCGTGATCATCGAGCCCCGGATCAAGGGCCGGATGTACCCGGGAATCAAGGGAGTGTCGGTCAGACCGGGATGCATGGCATGACAGTCCCATTCGGGATGGCGCACGGCCAGCTCGCGGATGAAGAGGATGTTTGCTGCTTTGGAGACCGCGTAGTAGCCGAATCCGAACGGGACCCGACCCCGACCCCGAACCCGGTCCAGATGGAGCTCCCGGGCCCGATGGTGCACATCGCTGGACACCGAGACCACCCTCGCCCGGTCAACGAAGGCACGCGCCAGTTGGTTGGTGAGGAGGAAATGGCCGAGATGGTTCACCCCCCAATGCACCTCGAAGCCATCCTCGGTCACCCCGTTGGTGGCGCCGACCCCCGCATTGTTGACCAGCACATCGAGCGGGCGCCCGGTCTTGAGCAAGGTCGAGGCTGCCTTCTGCACCGACTTCCATGAGGCCAGATCGAGCTGGAGATATTCGGCGGACCCACCCTCAGCCCGGATCTGGTCCAGCACTGGCTGGGTCCTCACCGGTGAGCGCCCGGCTGCCACCACATGAAGCCCCAGCCTGGCGAGACCAAGGGCGGTGGCCCGGCCAATCCCCGACGAAGGCCCGGTGACCAAAGCGGTTCTCACCGGTGGAGACCGTAGTCCCGACTAGGTTCGCTCCCTGTGATCAGGTGGCCGGAGCGTCTCAACGTGGACCGATTCCTGTTGCGGGGCCGGCTCGACGAGGGGCTCGGCGACGCCACCGCGCTTCTTCTCGACGACCGTGCCGTTTCCTATGCGGAGGTGGACGAGGCTGCCTCGGCGCTGGGTGTGATACTCGGGGATTTGGGGGTGGGGCCTCAGGATCGGGTGCTAATCGTGCTCCCGGATGCCCTTCCCTACGTGGCAGCCCTGTTCGGCATCTTTCGGCTTGGCGCGGTCGCCATCATGCTCAACCCAGGCCTGACGGTGGAGGCGATGGCGGCCATCATCCGCACCTCCCGTGCCACTGCTGCGGTGGTCCATGCCGACCACCTGGCGCTCTACCGGGAGGCCGTGGCGGCGGGCGAGTGGGAGCCCGGCGAACTGATCGTCGATGACACACTGCCATTGTCGGGCTACGACCTTGCCACCTACGACACCGCCGCAGGAGACCCCGCGCTCTGGCTCTTCTCCGGTGGCACCACCGGGTCCCCCAAGGCGGTTCCCCAGAGCCACCGGAGCCTGGCCAACACCACGCAGCTCTACGGGCAGGGCTCACTGGGGCTCACTGGAGATGATGTCACCATCGCCGTGCCCAAGCTCTACTTTGGATACGCCACCGGGTCCAACCTGTTCTTCCCCCTCTCGGTCGGCGCCTCGACTGTCCTCTTCCCCGGGCCACCTTTCCCTGAGGCCATCATCGAGCGTGTCGAGCGCCATCGGGCCACGGTGTTGGTGACGGTCCCCTCGGCGGTCAACCAGTTGTTGTCGCATTCTGGGGTCGCCAAAGCCGACCTGTCCTCACTTCGTTTCGCCACCACGGCCGGCGAGGCCCTGCCCGAGACCCTCTATCACCGTTGGAAGGACCGGTTTGGCGTCGAGTTGTTGGACGGTCTGGGAACTGCCGAGATGTGGCACATCTTCATCACCAACACGATCGGCGACGTGAGACCGGGAACCCTGGGCAGGGTGGTCCCCGGGTTCGAGATCAAGGCTTGCGACGAGGATGGGGTTGAGGTGGCACCCGGGAAGGTGGGCCGACTCTGGGTGCGCGGCCAATCGCTGGGACCTGGTTACTGGCAGGACCCGGAGAAGACGATCGAGGCGTTTCGCGGCGAGTGGTTTGTCGGCGGGGACCTTGTATCCATCGACGAAGAGGGCTATGTCACCCATCGCGGTCGGGCCGACGACGCCATCAAGGTCAAAGGGAAGTGGTTCCGGCCCCAGGAAGTCGAATCGACACTTCTCGACCACGAGGCGGTCAGGGAATGTGCCGTGGTGGCGGTCAACGACTCCGATGGCCTGGCGAAGCCAGTCGCCTTCGTGGTGGCTGACGGAGTCGACGAACAGGAATTGATCGACTGGGTGCTGTCACACCTCGAGCCCTACAAGCACCCTCGCCGGGTCTTTTTCGTGGACCGTTTGCCTCAGACCCATCTCGGCAAGGTCGACCGATCCGCCCTCAAACGCATGGTCGTGTAGCCGGCTTTCAGTCGGCTTCCTCCCGCACCCTGACCGGTCCCTTCCCCTCGGGGTGCAAACCCTGTCTGTCGGCGTAGAAGGATCGAGCCTCGTCCATGAATCCGGTGACGTCGCCGGCAAAACAGAGCAACGGGCCGATACCGGCGCGACGGTTGGGGAAGTCGACGTAGCCGAGAGAGATCGGCACCCCGGCCTGGGCCGCGATCTGGAGGAAACCAGACTTCCAGAAGGGAGCGGCCAGCCTGGTCCCCTCCGGTGCCATCACCAGGATCATCCGGTCGCACTGCTCGATGGCGTCGACCACCTGCTGAACTATTCCGGTGGATCTAGTTCGGTCGACAGGTATTCCCCCCAGCCATCGGAACAAGTACCCGAACGGCCAGCGGAACAGGGTGTGCTTGCCGATGAAGGAGGCCTTCATCCGGTAGTGGTGAAGGGCGCCGAGATAGATGATGAAGTCCCAGTTGCTGGTGTGGGGGGCTCCGATGATGATCAGCTTGGGGAGGTCGGGGAGCTTCCCGGTGAATTCCCATCCTCTGATCTGGAGCAACTTGTAGGCGAGCCAGTTCACGGGCCGGAATGCTCCCAGAGGCCGGGGTCGATGCCGAAATCAGTCGCGGCGGACCGGAGCGGTACGGAACCCGTCCTGATCGACCCAGACATATGCCGGCTCTCCACCCACCGCGGCCACGATCTGTTCCGCCATGGCCTCGTCGACCATGCCTACCCTGTCTGTCCGATAGAGAACACGCAGGCGGGCCTCCTTGGGAAACATCGTCGCCAGGGGGCCGGGATGCGAGCAGATGACGGTCACCGCAAATGAAGCGCCTGTTGGTGTCACCTCGCGGGGCCCGTCGGCGCGGAGAACAGTGAACAGATGCCAGGTCGCGAGTCCCGCCAACACGGTGAGGCTGACCGATGTGGGCAGTGAGGATGTCGATTGCTCGCCCTCACCGAGCAGGGTCTGGAAGGCGACGATCAGGACTGCGATCAAGGCACCAGCCGCGGTCAGGCCGAGGATGAAGGCCATTCCGATCAGGTAGACCCGTCGCTGTATCGATCGCAGCTCTTCGAGTCGGTGTCTTTGAGCCTGGCGCCAGAAGTAGTACCAGACCGCCCCGGCGACGAGCACGGCCAGGCCAAGGCCGATCAAGCCCTGTCGGGTCGGGTCTCCGGCCAGAGGGGTATTCCAGACCAGGGTCACCAGACCCGTTCCTGCTCCGACCAGGGTCCCCAGGCCGATGGCCGTCATCGAGTAGCCGTACCCGATGACCCCCCGGTTCCGGCTCTCGCCCATCCGTCGTCGGTGATGAATCCAGATGCCGAATGCCACGAGAAGCAAGGAGATGGCGGTGGGCAGTGACTCGAAGTGCAGTGCCGCGTCAACCGTGGAGGTGATCGCGTAACCGAGCACCATCGCGACGATGGTTATCCCGGCACCGAGGGAGGCGGTGAGGGACAGGACCGAGAACCCCGCCAGGTACAACGAGCGGAGGACGGTCGGCTCCTCATCCCAGGCCGGCAGCCAGCGCCAGGCCCAGATCGGGGCGCCGGTGATGAGGAGGGCGAGGCTGGTTGCAAAGGCGATGTCGTCGAGGGGCTGCACCGGGCTTCCCTCGGAGACCGTTTGGTACCCCTGCTCGAGCAACCACGTCAGGACGCCGTTGAGCCCGATGGCAAGGGCGATCAGCGCCACCCCGGAACCGACGAGTCGGGGCAGTTCGGAGGCGTCCCCGCTTGGCGGCTCGCGAAACGCAGCCCACCAATGAAAGGCGACCACGCCGCCATACACGACGAGGTTGGTCCACGGATTGAGCTCAACATCGTCCGAGATGGCTCGAGCCACCTGATTCACACTGTTGAAGAAGGCGGTGAGGAACACGACCTCGATCGCTGCCAGGTACACCGGCCAGCCCGGCAGCCGGGGGTGGAGCTTTCGGCGCTGCGCCTGACGACGCCACAGGAAGAACGAGACCGGTGCCGCCACCACCAACCCGGCGAGAGCCGCCGCGATCTCGTTGGTGTTGTCGCCCGCCAGGCGATCCCCGGCGAGACCGGCTCGGGCCAGGCGGGCCAGCGAGAAGGCGGCGACCCCGACCGCGATGGCCAGGATGAGATAGGGGAGGAGGTCGATCCCCTCGTGATCCGGCTGATCAGGGCGACGTTTCCACAGTTTCCAGATGAGGAAACCGATGCCGGCGAGGATGGCCAGGGGGATGACGAGGGCGATAACCGAAGTCATGGGTCAGCAGTCGACTCCGTAAGAGGAATAGGGCCAGACCGGTTGATGGATCACCCAGGTGCCGTCCTCGTTGACCAGGTTGAACCACTCATCGTATTCGAACATACCGCCGAAGGCGTCCTGTGAGGGCTGGCTGAGCCGGACCACGACGGTTGTGGCGTTGTCGTCACCTTCGACGCTGACCAAAGTGGCGGTGACGCCATCGGTGGGGCTACCGGGGCCGATATTTGAATCGCACTCGCCGTCGGTGTAGCCGGCTGCCGCCTCCTGGTCTCCGGCGAAGACGGCTTCGAGATAGGCCTGGACTGTGCCTTCCGGTGTCGAGGGGTCCAGGTCGGGCGCTTCCCGGAGCAGCCCGGCAGCAACGAGTGCCCCCACCACCAGGACCAAGGCGACGGGTAGCAACCACCCCGGGAGCTTGCCTTCCTCGTCCATCGAGCAAGTGTCGCAGGTTTCAGGTCGAGGCGCGCCTCAGCCGATTGCACCTGGTCAGTCCTGCATCCCCAACGCTTTCATCCCACCGGCCAGGTTGGCGACGCTGACGAGCCCGTTCATCAAGAGAAAAACCGCTACCTGCTCGCTTCTCACCCCGGAGCGACAGACGACGAGCACAGCCTTCTCGTCGACCAGATCCTCAACACGATCGGGTATGTCGCCCATGCTGATCCGTACTGCGTCGGGCAGGGTTCCCATGGCCCATTCATGAGGCTCTCTGACATCGAGGATCATGCCCTGGTTGACTGAGAGCCAGGTGCGCCATTCAGGGGCAGGCACCTGTTCGATGGGTGACATTCGCCGCCATCGTACGTTCTACAGTCCCCTTCACGTGTGACGGCGATGAACGGCCGTCAGTGGAGGGCATCATCGACGTCGGAGTTCTGGTATCGGGTTCGGGCTCGAATCTGCAAGCCTTGATCGACTCCCCCGACCTGGTTGCCGGGATCCGGGTCGTGGTCGCCGACAGGCCCGGAATCAAGGCGTTGGATCGCGCCCAGCAGGCCGGGATCCCAACCACCGTTCTTCCGTGGGACGATTTCGGATCGCGCCACGAGTTCTCCAAGGCTGTTGCCGACACCGTCGAGGCAGCCGGGGCCAAGTTGATGGTTCTCGCCGGGTTCATGCGCATCCTTTCGGCGGAGGCCGTCAATCGTTTCCCGAATCGGATTCTCAACATCCACCCTTCCCTGCTCCCGGCGTTCCCGGGGGCCAACGCGGTGGAGCAAGCGCTGGCCCACGGGGTCAAGGTGACCGGGGTCACGATTCATCTCGTCGATGAGGAGGTGGACCACGGCCTGATAATCGCCCAGCGGGCGGTGCCCGTCCTTCCTGGCGATGATGTGGCCGCTCTTCACGCCAGGATCCAGGTCGAGGAGCACGATCTCTACCCGCGGGTGGTGCGTGCCTTCACGGCGGGTGAGATCGCTGTCGTCGGTGGGGAGGTGATTTGGCGATGAGCGTCGTCCCGGTGACAAGGGCCCTGATCAGTGTCTACGACAAGGAGGGGCTCGTTCCTTTTGCGCAGCGGCTCCAGGCAGCCGGCGTCCACCTGATCTCCTCAGGGGGGACGGCGAAGGCGCTCGAGGAAGCCGGCGTGGCGGTGACCACGGTGGAAGAGGTGACCGGGGCACCGGAGATGTTCGGGGGAAGGGTGAAGACCCTCCATCCGATGATCCACGGTGGGATCCTGGCCCGACTCGACGTCGACTCCGACGTAGCCGACCTGGAGGCAAACGCCATCGAGCCCTTCCAGCTGGTGGTGGTGAATCTCTATCCGTTCCGGGAAACGGTGGCGTCGGGGGCAAGCATCGACGAGGTCATAGAGAAGATCGACATCGGGGGGCCGGCGCTGGTCCGTGCCGCGGCAAAGAACCATCGCCACGTCGGGATCGTCAGCTCCCCGGAGCAGTATGAAGAGGTGGCGCAGGCAGTCGAGAGCGGCGGGCTGGGAGACGACCTCCGGAAGCGGCTCGCGGCCGATGCCTTCTTTCGTACGGCGGCCTATGACGCGGCGATAGTGGGATGGATCGGAGAGGATCTGGTGATCCCCCTGCGTCTCGTTTCGCAGCTGCGATATGGGGAGAACCCGCATCAGGAGGCGGCGCTCTACGTCGAGGAAGGCGCCCGGCCCTGGTGGCGGGATGCCGTCCAGCACCAGGGCAAGGAGATGTCCTTCAACAACTATGCCGACGCCGAGGCCGCCTGGAGATTGGCCAATGCCGAGCCGGGCATGGTTGTCATCGTCAAGCACACCAACCCGTGCGGTGCAGCCCGTGGCGACTCGGTTGCGGACACCTTCGAGCAGGCGTGGGCATGTGACCCGATGTCGGCGTTCGGCGGGGTGATCGCGGTCAACGGGGTGGTGGAGGAGAAGACGGCTCGATCGATCAGCGAGAAATTCGTCGAGGTGCTGATATGCGCCGGAGTTACCGATGAGGCGCTCACCGTGCTGGGTCAGAAGAGCGCAGTCCGTGTCCTGGCGGCGGGCCCGCCCGGCCACGGCGACCCCGACATGAGCCGTCTCGAGGAGGGCTTTTTGGTGCAGGATCGCGACGAGAAGGACAACGACGCCTGGGAGGTCGTGTCCGAGCGGAGCCCGACCGAGGAGGAGAGACTCGACCTAGCTTTTGCCTGGACCGTGGCGATGCACACCAAGTCGAATGCGATCGTGATCGTCAAGGACCAGGCAGCGATCGGTGTCGGTGCCGGCGACCAGTCGCGGGTGGGAGCGGCCGAGCGGGCGGTGGTCAAGGCAGGCGATCGGGCCCGAGGTGGAGCTGCCGCCTCCGATGCCTTCTTCCCGTTCCGCGACGGTCTCGACGCCCTGGCCGGCGCCGGGGTGACCGCGGTGATCGAACCTGGCGGGTCTCGCAACGACCAGGAAGTGATCGATGCCGCCAACGAGCACGGGATCGCCCTCGTGTTCGCCAGCAACAGGCATTTCCGCCACTGATGAGCGCACTGATCCTCGACGGGAAGGCAGTTGCAGCCGCGGTCAAGGCCGAGGTCGCAGAGGCAGTCGCCAGGCTCGACTACTCGCCGGGGCTGGCGACAGTCCTGGTGGGCGACGACCAGGCGTCTCACACCTACGTGAGGGGCAAGCGGAAGGACGCCGCCGAGGTGGGCATCGTCTCGATGCATCACGAGTTGGGCGCCGAGGTATCCCAGGGAGAACTGGAAGGGCTCATCGATGAGCTCAACGCCGACGACTCTATCGACGGGATCCTGGTGCAACTGCCCCTGCCTGGCGACCTCGACTCGCAGCGGATCGTTGAGGCGATAGCCCCGGGGAAGGACGTGGATGGGCTGCATCCGCACAACCTCGGGTTGCTGGTGCTCGACCGGCCCGGGCTTAGGCCGTGCACCCCGAGCGGGATCATGAGGATCCTGGAGCACTACGACATACCGATCTCGGGTGCCCGGGCGATGGTGATTGGTAGGTCGTTCCTGGTGGGTCGGCCGCTGGCCTTGATGCTCGCCAGCAAGGGTGTCGATGCCACCGTGTCGGTAGGTCATTCCCGCACCAGGGACCTGGCCGCAGTGGCCCGCGAGGCGGACATTCTGGTGGCGGCGGTGGGCTCGGCCGAGTTGGTCACGGCGGACTTCGTGAAGCCTGGGGCCACGGTGATCGACGTTGGGATCAACAGGACCGAGAAGGGCGTCGTGGGGGACGTCGACTTCGAGGCGGTCCGGAAGGTGGCCGGGGCGATCACGCCCGTGCCGGGCGGGGTGGGCCCGATGACGAGGGCAATGCTGCTGGTCAACACGCTCACTGCCGCCGGTATCCGCCGCGCTTGACGGGACCGGGGACGAATCTGGGGGATCCGGGCTCTCCGCTAGTGTCCCTGGCCCCGTAACCGATTCTCCAGGAGTCTTTCGCTATGACCACACCCATCACCATGCGGACCGACGGCCTCGCCGTGCCCGACGATCCCATCGTTCCGTTCATCGAGGGTGACGGCACCGGCCCTGACATCTGGGCCGCTTCGGTTCGGGTCTTCGACGCCGCAGTGGATAAGGCATACGGTGACGCCAGGAAGGTGAACTGGACCGAGGTCCTGGCCGGGGAGAAGGCCTTCAACGAGGTGGGGTCGTGGCTTCCCGACGAGACGGTCGAAGCGTTCAAGACGTACCTGGTCGGGATCAAAGGGCCATTGACCACTCCGGTCGGAGGTGGGATCCGGTCGCTCAACGTCGCCCTCCGGCAGGTACTGGACCTCTACGCCTGTGTGCGCCCGATCCGTTGGTTCGAGGGGGTTCCTTCCCCGGTGAAAGAGCCTGGTCTGGTCGACATGATCATCTTCAGAGAGAACATCGAGGACGTCTACGCCGGCCTCGAGTTGGAGCAGGGCACCGAGGATGTGTCGAAGCTGATCGATTTTCTCAGGGCCGAGTACGGATGGGATGTCCGTGCGGATTCGGGCATCGGAATCAAGCCGGTATCGATCACCCGATCCAAGCGTCTGATCCGGGCCGCGATCAACCATGCGCTGGCCAACGATCGAAAGTCGGTGACCCTGGTCCACAAGGGCAACATCATGAAGTTCACCGAAGGGGCATTCCGCAGCTGGGGCTACGAATTGGTAAGGGAAGAGTTCTCCGAAGTAGCGGTCTCCTGGGAGGACTGCGGCGGGAACCCGGGCGACAAGTTGTTGGTCCAGGACGTGATCGCCGATGCCATGTTGCAGCAGATCCTGACCCGACCCGCCAACTACGAGGTGATTGCCACCACCAACCTCAACGGTGACTACCTGTCGGATGCCCTGGCGGCCCAGGTGGGGGGGATCGGGATCGCCCCTGGCGGCAACATCAACTTCGTCACCGGTCATGCCGTTTTCGAGGCGACTCATGGCACCGCCCCCAAATATGCCGGTCTCGACAAGGTGAACCCGGGCTCGGTCATTCTCTCCGGGGAGATGATGTTCCGTTACATGGGTTGGGGAGAGGCAGCCGATCGGATCATTGCCGGTCTGGAAGGAGCTATCGCCGCCCGAACTGTGACCTATGACTTCGCCCGCCTCACCGATGACGCCACCGAGGTCAAGACGTCTGAGTTCGGCGACGCCATCATCGCCCACATGTGAATCTGTCCCCCAGCGAACGAAGTGAGTGTGTCAAGACACGAGCGAAGTGAGGGCGGAGTACTGGATTAGCCGGAGAGGGGGCGTTCCCCGGAGCCGTCCCCGGTGGCTGACCGGCGGCGGGTCTTACACTTCCCTTAGATGACACCGATCGCAATCACCCGGGCCACGGATGTCCTCCCCGAGGCGGAGGTCGTCGCGCTCCAGCCTTTGATCGACGAGATCAACTGGTGGAAGAAGGAGCGCAACGCCATCGTCGCCGCCCACAACTACATGACGCCGGACATCTATCACCTCGCGGCCGACATCAAAGGTGACTCGCTGGCGCTGGCCCAGACCGCACTCGAGACCGAAGCCGAAGTAATCGTCCTCGCCGGGGTCCATTTCATGGCGGAGACGGCCAAGATCATCAACCCGGAGAAGATGGTGCTCATCCCCGACCTCAGGGCGGGATGCTCACTGGCTGACGGCATCACCGGTTCCGATGTGCGGGCCCTCAAAGAGCAGCACCCGGGGGTTCCGGTGGTCACCTACGTCAACACCTCGGCCGAGGTCAAGGCCGAGTCGGACATCACCTGCACCTCCAGCAACGCGGTCGCCGTGGTCGAGTCGCTGGGGGTGGACAAGGTGATCTTCACACCGGACAAGTACCTGGGGATGTGGGTCGCCAGCCAGACCGACGTCGAGGTCGTCCTCTGGGAAGGGTCATGCATCGTCCATGAGCGCTTCACCGGCGAGGAGATTTCGGACTACCGTCGGGGTGTCGAGGGGCTCAAGGTCATCGCCCATCCCGAGTGCCCACCCGACGTCCTGGCAGAGGCCGACTACGTCGGATCGACACACGGGATGATCCAATGGGTCACCACCAACCATCCGGACCGGGTGATGATGATCACGGAGTGCTCGATGGCGGACAACGTCGCCGGCGCGACACCAGACACCGAATACATCCGCCCCTGCAATCTCTGCCCCCACATGAAGCGGATAACGCTCCACAACATCAGGGACTCGCTCGCCACACTCACCCACCAGATCGAGATCGATCCGGAAATTGCCGGGCGAGCCCGCAGGGCAGTTACCCGTATGCTCGAAGTCGGCCGTCAGGACTAGGACCATCCGATGACGGATATCACCCGCCTCGACGCCCCACTGATCGTGGGTGCCGGCGTCGCCGGGCTCACCGTCGCCCTCGGGCTCCCCCGTGCCTATCTGATGTCGGCGCCCGAGATGGGCTCCACCTGGTGGGCCCAGGGAGGGATCGCAGCCGCACTCTCCGATGAGGACTCGCCCCAGCTTCACGCCGACGACACGTTCAATGTCTCCGGCGGCCTGGCGGTGAGAAATGTCGTCGATGTCCTGACCAAGGGAGGACCGGCCGCCATCGACAACCTCATCGCGCTCGGCGCCGAGTTCGACCGCGATGACGACGGTGGCCTGTCCCTCGGACGGGAAGGTGGGCACCAGAGGAGAAGAGTCGTCCACGCCGACGGCGACGCCACTGGTGCCGAGATCATGCGCGCCCTCACCGCTGCGGCGCAGGCCTCGGACCGGATCCAGATCATCGAGCGAAGGGTGGTCGACCTGGTGATGGCCGACGGCCGCGTGATCGGAGCGGTCACTGCTGATGGCAAGCAACGCGATGTGGTGCTGGCACCCGCGGTGGTGATGGCGACCGGCGGGGCCGGCCGTCTTTACTCACGCACCACCAACCCCCCGGGTGTCACCGGCGACGGCATCGCAATGGCGGGGCGGGTCGGCACCCGGTTGGCCGACCTCGAATTCGTCCAGTTCCACCCGACGGCGCTCCTCGCCGGCAAGGATCCGATGCCGCTGCTGACGGAGGCGCTCAGGGGCGAGGGCGCCATCCTGGTCGACGCCCACGGCCGGAGGTTCATGGATCAGTACCACCCGATGGCCGAATTGGCGCCCCGTGACATCGTCGCCAGGGCCATCTTCTGGCAATACGACAAGGGGATGGGCGCCTATCTCGACGCCCGGTCCCTCGTCAACTTCCCCGAACGCTTCCCGACGGTGAACGCCCATGCCCATTCTGTGGGCCTCGACCCCGGCGAAGACCTGCTCCCGGTGTCACCGGCGGCCCACTACTACATGGGGGGCATCGACACCGACTCCAACGGCCGCACATCGATCGAAGGCCTGTGGGCGGTGGGGGAGTGCAGCTCGAGCGGTGTTCACGGCGCCAACCGGCTCGCCTCCAACTCTCTTCTCGAGGGCCTGGTCTTTGGCGCCCGAGCCTCCTCCGACGTCGGGCGCAACCTGGTCGAGCCCGACGGTGAGCCGATGGCGCCGAAAGAAGCATTCGACCTGCCTCTGGTCGCCGGGCCGGCGCTCGAGGAGCTGCGCCAGGTCATGTGGGATCGGGTCGGTTTGGTTCGGACCGGCGCCGGGCTCTGGGAAGCCCGCAATCACCTGCTTGAGCTCGACAACGTCCTTCGCCGGACGATCGCGGGGCGGGTGGCCGCCGACCTCTCGCTGATGGTGGTTCTGGCGGCACTTCGGAGAAGCGAGTCACGGGGCGGCCACTACCGCGCCGACTACCCGGAGCCCGACCCGATGCAAGAGCACCGGACTCTGATCGACCCTACCCGGGCAGACCTGGTGGCGGTGACGTGATCGATCGGTCCGCCTACACAGACCTGGTAGGGCGAGCTCTCGCCGAGGACCTGGGCTCAGCCGGAGACCTGACCAGCGACGCGTGCGTCCCCGAGGAGACGCAGGCGAGAGCTGGGGTCGTCGCCCGCTCCGACGGTGTCGTCGCCGGGCTCGAGGTCGGCGCTTATGTATTCGAGTCAATCGACCCGGCCTCGGCATTTGCCGCCTTGGTGACAGATGGTGATCGGGTTTCCCCCGGGCAAGCCATCGCCACCGTGGGGGGATTGGCCAGATCGCTGCTCCGTGCCGAGCGCACCGCCCTCAACATCCTGGGACGGATGTCGGGTGTGGCCACGGCGACTACCTTGTTCGTATCAGCGGTTGAGGGGACCGGTGCCCGCATCTCGGACACCCGAAA
The DNA here is from genome assembly GCA_035292685.1 of Acidimicrobiia bacterium. Lineage (GTDB taxonomy): Bacteria > Actinomycetota > Acidimicrobiia > Spongiisociales > ZC4RG35 > JALYNX01. The sequence continues at coordinate 180,647 of DATDPP010000079.1, read as the reverse complement.
GACCATGCCGGGGATGCGTCTCCTTGACAAGTACGCGGTGTTGATTGGGGGAGGGGTCAATCATCGGGTGGGGCTGTTCGATGCGGTGCTGATCAAGGACAACCACATCGCTGCCATCGGGGACATCGAGCGCGCCGTGAACGCGGCCCGGGAGCGGGTTGGCCCAGGCATCACCGTCGAGGTCGAGGTGGAGACCCTGGTGCAGCTCGAAGCAGTTCTGAAAACCAAGGCCGATCGGGTGCTGCTCGACAACATGGACCTGGAGACCCTGCGGTCGGCAGTCGAAATGACCGCCGGGCGCCTGATCACCGAGGCATCCGGCGGGGTGACGTTGGACAACGTTCGGTCGATTGCATCGACCGGTGTCGACATCATCTCAGTGGGCTGGATCACCCACTCTGCCCCTCAAATGGACATCGCACTCGATTTCATGACCTGACTTGTGGGGCGTAGTTTGGCCACCATATGAATGACCAGCCAGTGCGGGTTGCGGTCACCGGCGCCGCCGGCCAGATCGGCTACAGCCTGCTTTTCAGGATCGCCGCCGGGGAGATGCTGGGCCGGGAACAACCGGTCATCCTTCAAATGCTGGAGATCACTCCTGCCATGCCAGCCCTCGAAGGGGTAGCAATGGAGTTGGAGGACGGCGCCTTCCCACTTCTCGCCGGATTGGTGATGACCGACGATGCCGAATCGGCCTTCGATGGCGTCGACATTGCGCTCCTGGCGGGAGCCATGCCGCGCAAGGCCGGGATGGAGCGCTCAGACCTGCTCACGGCCAATGGCGCCATTTTCACTGTCCAGGGGCGGGCCCTGGCCGCCACGGCCAGCCCCGACGTGAAGGTCTTGGTGGTGGGGAACCCGGCGAACACCAATGCCCTGATCGCAATGAACAACGCCCAGGGGGTCGATCCCCGTAGCTTCACCGCGATGACCCGTTTGGACCACAACCGGGCGATCAGCCAACTTGCGCTGCGCACCGGCAGACCGGTCACCTCGGTGAGGAGGATGACGATCTGGGGCAACCACTCATCGACCCAGTACCCGGATCTCTTTCATTGTGAGGTCGACGGGAAGCAGGCATACGAGTTGGTTGCCGACCACGACTGGGTCAACGACGTCTTCATCCCGACCGTGGCGGGCCGGGGAGCGGCCGTCATCGCCGCCCGGGGGGCGTCGTCGGCCGGCTCGGCGGCCAACGCCGCCATCTCCCATGTGCGGGACTGGGTCTCGGGAACGCCTGATGGAGACTGGGTCTCGATGGGGGTGCGGTCTGACGGTGAGTACGGTGTCCCCGAAGGGTTGATCTCATCGTTCCCGTGTGTGTGTCGGGAGGGCTCCTGGGAGATCGTCCAGGGCCTCCATATCGACGACTACTCCACGGTCAGGATCGATGCCTCGGTCGCCGAGCTGGTCGAGGAGAGGGAGGCGGTGAGAGCGCTGGGATTGATCTGAGCTCTCCGGTTAGCTGACGACCCCGGGTTCGAGATGGAAGACGGCGTCCTCCTCCCATTCCACTGTGCCGTTCCACCAGAGAAACCCGGTTCTCCACTCGTGATCGACGATCACCTTGACCCCGAGCCAGTCCCGGTTCGCACTCAGATTCTCCCGGACGCTATAGGGCCACCCGTTGGCCACCAAGAACCACCTTCCGCCGGTGCAGGTCAGCCCCGGCTCGGCGGCTTGAGCGGGTCGATAGATCTGGCGGTTGAGACCCACGGTCCCACCGGAGTCTGATTCGTAGACCCAAAGCTGTTTGACCGAGTTCCCCGAGACCCCGTTGAGCGCTCCGGCGGAGGCTTCGATGATCCGACAATCGGCATCGGGATTGTCCCCAGCCGCGCTTCCTACCCGCCCCCCTTCCCTCACCGCAGATGACATCGATATCCGGTCGGAGAACCCGGTTCCCCATTCGTAAGCGCCGATGGCCAGCAGCAGCAGGACCATGATGGCAAAGGCGAATTCGATCGCTGCGGTGCCCCGATCCCTGTTCATGGAATCAGACGCACCGGGTTGCCGATGACCCGGGCCCGCCAGGTGGTGCGCTCGGTGGGGTCGCTCAAGTCGAGCTCCATCTTCCAGAAACAGTCGGAGCCGTTGCACATGTCGGCGGGATCGTCCGGGAGATCGATCGTTGCCACGATCCATTGCTCGTTGTAGACCCGTCGATCCCCAGGCCGCGACGTGTTGGTGGTCTGCCAGGTGCAGGCGCCGGAGCCGGGAGGCTGGCTCTGGGCGGTGAGGTTGTGGTTCCAGACCGTCCAGCTGCAGTTGACGGGCCCGTTGGGTGAGAGCAGGGTCATGAAGGAGTTGGCGTTGGCATCGCCGGGGTCGTAGAACTGAAGCTCGAGTTTCTTCCCGGCATGGATCGCCTCGATCTCGGCGATGTAGAGCTGGCTGTTCTGGACCAGATCATTCGACCAGATCGACATGTCGTTGATGCCGTAGACCCGGGGGGTGGTGCCGCTTGCGACGTTGGCCTGCACCGAATAGTGGTTGCTGGCAATCCCGGTGCCGGTGTTGGTGACATGGAGGACATAGATTCCTGGAGTGAGAGACCCGCCAAGAGTGCAAAGCGTGACCCATTGGTCCTGGAATGTGGGTGTGGTGTCGGGATCGAGAGTCATGGAGCATCCAGGAATCGCCGGGTTGTCGATGGGGTTGAGCGGGGTTATGTCCACCATGTGCAGCGAGTAGGTGGTGATTGGGCCTGGGCTGCCGCTGAAGGCGAAATCGCCCGTTCCCTCGTCCTGAGGGCGTCGATTGAACCTGGGATCGAAGAGTTCGACGGTCAGATCTTGCGACGTGCCAAAGACCTCGATCCCGTAGTAGTACCCGGCATAGGCGCCGCCGCGGTTGTAGTCACTGTTGCCCGACGAGCAGGATGAAGGGCTCGACGGCACCCGGCATTGGGTGGAATAGGGATCCCCGTGCTCTTTGTGGATGAACTGGGAGGAGATGGCCGCCCAGGAGTCGCCGACACCCGGGCAGCCAAAACAGTTGTTTGGATTCCCCAAGGGCACCGGTTTGATGTACTCGGCGGTGGCCTCCCTGGTGATGTTGAAATGGTCGAAACCGAGCACACTGAGGAAGAAGGGCTCGACCTGGATACGCAACTCTGCGTGCAGCTTGTTGTCGGCCAGTGGGGTGACGGTCAGACCGTCCGGGTCGAAGCCATTGGCCTGGGTGGCGTCCTCGGCGTCGATTTCTGCCTGGGCGATGAATCCCGGGAGATTGACGACCCCGGCTAGGGCGGCGGAATCGACTGCCTTCTGGGCTCGACTGGTGTTGAGATAGATCCACCCGAGGTCGACGCCAAACCCGGCCATCCCGATCAAGAGGACGAGGGTGATAGCCAGCCAGACCAAGGCGATGCCCTCTTCCCGCCGGTGTCGTTTCATTCGAAGGCCTCCGGCTCGATCCTTTGCAAGGCAGTCCTATCCACGTTGATGGTTCCCCGCCAAGGCGGCAGACCGGTGATCCACTGGTGGGTGGTCTCGATGGTCACACCGAGTATGTCCAGCTTGGTAGTGGGGCCGACATTCACCTGACGGGTCGTGCTCGGCCAATTCTCGGTGATCGACCAATCGAGGGGAAGACAGGTGGTGGGGTCACCCGAGGGCCTCAATGTCCAGGTGTTGACCTGGCCCACGACCGGGTTCCCCGTCGCTTCGTTGGCCTTGAAGATGAGGATGTCCACTCCGGCGAGATCGGTTGGGCCGAAGGCGGCGACCACACTCTGGATGATGTCGCAATCCGCCTCCGGGTCGTTCCCGGCGAGCGACCCGACGCGCGCTGCGTCGCGGGCAGTGAAGGAGACAGTGAGGAAGTCCTTGAACGCCATCCCCAGTTCGAGGATGCTCACCGTGAGCAAGATCATCAAAGGGAAGATCATGGCGGCCTCGACCATGGTCGCACCCCGGTTCTTTTCTCCCTTGCCCATTTCAGCCCCTGACGTGACACGGCGGCGCGCCTGCTTCAGCGTCGCAACATTATCCGACCCACGGAGGTCGGTAACCAGAGTCCCCCTGTTATTTACGTGAAATGACTAGTCGGTGATCAGTAGTCGATTTCGAGGTCGGCTGTTGCCGCATTCCATTGCTGGATTGCCGACTGGTGCATCATCAGCTTGGCGAGGTTCCCTGAGACCTTGACCTTGCCGGTCATGAATGCGGTCTGGGTGTTCAACTCGCCCTTGGAGATTGCGGTCGCGGTGTCATAACTCTGTCTGACCGTGACATCGGCGCCCTCGAGAGTCCCGATCGCCAAGGTGGGAATGCCACCGCTGGACCTCAGGTAGTACCCGGCCTCGCCGTCGGGGGTGTCGCTGACGACGAACTGGATGCTGAGGTCGGCGGATCCGATGGCGTTCCGGAAACCCGGGTGCTGGTCGAGGGCGGTGGTCACCTCCGCGGTCCACTCTTCGCTGAGAAACTTGGACAAGGCGTTCTCTCCTTGATGATCGGTAGAACGGCAGATGGTACTAGCCGTGCAGAGCACGCTCGCCTGCATCGCGGCTGTACTGGATGCATCGCGTCACGGATGCGTGACGCGATGCATTAGGAACGCGGGTTGGGTCAGATCAGCTTGGCGATGGAGGTTTCCGCGCCCCGGGAGAGCCGGGTCAGGGGTTCGCGCGGATACCCGGGATCGAGACCGGCTGCCTTGGCCGCCGCCTTCACCCCCGGGATCCCGTGGGCATCGACTTCGGCGCTCACCGAGCTGAGTCGTTTCTGCAGCCTTCGGGCCATCTCCGGGCTTTGCCTGGCTGCCTCCAGCGTCTGCAGCACGAGGGCAGGCACATAGTTCCCGGATCCGGTGATCGCGCCATGACAGCCCACGGCCATGGCCGCAGTCAACGCTTGTGACGACCCCGAGTAGAGGAGGAAGCCGGGTGGGGTGGCGTCGATGATGGCTTGAAGTCGCACCACGTCACCACTGGAGTCCTTCATCCCGATGACGTTGTCATGCCGGGAGAGACGCCACACCAGCTCGATGGGCAGGTTGTAGCTGGTGACACTCGGCACCGAGTAGATGAACACAGGCAGCGGTGACATGTCGGCGATGGTCCGATAGAAGCGGAGAATCGCCTCGTCGCGCCCCCGAGCCAGGGTGGTGGGGGTCATCACCAGCACGCTGTCGGCCACCGCGTCGGCTGCTTCCTGTATCTGGCGAACAGCCACCCTTGTCGACTCGGCCGCGATCCCCACCATGAAATGGGCTTTGCGACGCCGACCGGTCTTGACCAGGCTGCTGCGCTCGCCGGGCTCGAGATAGGGGCCCTCACCGTTGGAACCGCCGATCACGAAACCCTCGATTCCCTTTTCGGCGAGGACCCGTAGGTTGTGGGTGTGGGCCCTGGTATCGACCTCACCACTTCGGGTGAAAGGCGTGATCAACGCGGGCATGTATTCAGGAGGAGAAAGCATTTGCTACAGGCTAGGGAGCCTGGCGGAAGGAGACCGATCCCGGTCTATGGCGCCGGTGGCTCCATCCGGAACACCGCGTCATCGTCCCAGTCGACCGATCCGTTCCACCACAGGAAATTGGTCTGCCATTGGTGCTCGAACTCGACCCGAACCCCGATCCAGTCCGCTGCCCCCGTGGCGTTCACCCTGTCGTCCGGGTCCCAGTTGCTGCCGAGGTTGGTGGCAAACCAGGTCGAGCCATCACACACGACCAGGTCGAGGTCGGCCGGAGTCGAGGGCCGATAGATCCGCGTGAAGCTGTTGGACCCTGGGTAGGAACCATTGATGTCGGACTTGTAGATGTGAACGAATTCGACCTCACCGGTTTGCAACGACTGGAGGGCACCGGTGGCAGCTTCGAGGATCACGCAGTCGGCCTCGCCGAAGTTGGCCGCTGATGCCGCGACCCGGCCGCCTTCCCGGGTGGCAACTGTCACCGAGAGCCAGTCACGGAAGGCCATTCCGTACTCGTAGGCGCCAAGGGCGATCATCATCAAGAAGGCGAAGATGAGGGAAAACTCGATCAGGGTGGCGCCCTTCTCGTTTCCGTTTCGACAAGGTCGGCGGCCGGCGCTCATTCGTTGGGAACCAATCGGACGGGGTTGCCGATGATCCGCGCCGCCCAGGTGGTGCGGTCATGGGGCTGGGAGTTGTCGATCTCCATCTTCCACCAGCAGTTGGTGGTGCAGGTGTAACTGTCGGGAATGTCAACCTGGGCGGTCACCCAAAGCCCGTTGAACAAGGCATTGCCGTCCGATGTCTGGAGGCTGCAACTCCCTGAACCGGAGTCGACCACCGTGCCTGCCTCGTTCTTGGCCACCCAATCGCAGGTGGCGGTGCTTCCGCTGGGGTTCTTGACCGTCATGAAGGCGTCCTGGTCGTCCTCGCCAGGGTCGTAGAACTGGAGTTCGAGGGTCTTGCCCGCATGCACTTGGGCGACTTCGGCAACGTGCAATGTCGTGAGGCCCGACTGGTTGGTGAAGATCGAGATGTCGTTGATCCCGTAAACCCGTGCGTTTGCCGCGCTGGAGGTGTTGGCTCGAACCGCAAACTGGTTGGTGCCACCGTCATTGCCGTCTGTCCAGACCCGGACCACATAGATCCCGGGGGCAACAGCGCCTGACAGGGTACAGAGCGTGACCCATCTGTTCTTGTAGGTGCCCGACGAGGCCTCGGCGGCGATGTTGAAGGTGCCGCTCCCAGTCGAACATCCGCTGATCGGTGTGTTGTTGGTGGGGTCGAGCGGGGTGTCGTCGAAGAGGTACATCTGGAAATGGGTGTCGGCCCCGCCACCGGTGTCCTGGGTGCGATCGCCGGTCTCGGTGTCGAAGCTGGCACGGTTGTAGAAGCCGGCGTCGTAGACGCGGACTGTGAGGCCGGACACACCGGATGGGACGTCTATCGCCAGGTAGTAGCCGTCGGAGCGGTACTCGGTGTTGGTCGACTCCTGGTTCCAGGTGCCGTCGTCGTCCCAGTACAGCGTCGAGTGGGCGTCACCGTTCCACTTGTTGGTATAGGGGCCCGAGACGGCTGCCCAGAATCGTTGGGCGGTGGCCGGGTTGCAGTCACCGCTCTGAATACTGGTGATGCCGACTCCGAAACAGGGATCGGGGCTGCCGATCGGAACCGGTTTCACGTACTCGGCGGTGGCCACCCTGGTTATGTCGAACGAGTCGAATCCGAACAGCTTCACGAAGAAGGTCGGGATCTGGGTAGCCAGGGTCACTTCGAGCTTGTTGTCCGCGAGTTGGCGCCAGTCGAGATCGTCGGGCCCCCCTCCAACCACCGGGGTGCCGTTGATGTCCCCGATGTCATAGCCATTGGCGTTGGCAGCGCCCAGTGTGTTGTCGTCCACACCGTCGGTGTCCCCGGGAAGGAAGACCACACCGGCCAGAGCCGATGAGTCGGCCCCGCGCTGGAGGCGAGCCCCGTTGAGATAAAGCCATCCCAGATCGACGGCGAAGGCGGACACGCCGAGCAGAACGACGATCATGCAGGCGACGAGCGGCAGCGCCATGCCCCGATCCTCGCCATCGGTGCGTCGGGTGAATCGTTCCAGAATCGCATATTTCATTCGAAGACCTTTGGCTCGAGACGGGTGATAGTGGACTCGTCAATGGTGATCGAGCCTCGGAACGGCGCAAAGTTGGTGACCCAGTCATGGGTCATAATGATTCTGACCCCGATGATGTCGAGTGCGTCGTCGCCGACTGCCGTCTGACGGGAGGTGGCGACCCAGCCAATCGGGTTGATGGTCCATGTGTCGGATGGTTGGGCGGGGACATTGCAAAGACTCGGGTCTCCCCCGTCGAACACGGCGTAGTTCGTCACGCCTTGAGTTCCGTTGATGTCGGCCTTGAAGATCTGTATCGATGTGATGCGAGCCAGGTCGCCTGCGGTGGCCACCGTGCCGATTCCCTCGAGGATGGCGCAATCGGCATCCGCGTCGTCTCCAGCCAGGGCACCCACCCGGGCTGCCTCACGTGAAATGTAGGAAACGGTGAGGTAGTCCTTGAAAGCGAGGCCGATCTCCAGGATCCCCATGATGATCAGGATCAAGATCGGGAAGACGATGGCGGCCTCGATGAGGGCGGCCCCACGCTGACGGGCGGTGCCGCTTCTACTGGCTGGGGATTGGAATGTGATGGGCTTCATCTGGCGAATGACTCCGAGTCAATGTCGGCAGATTCGCCAGATTTCTTGAAGGAAAACGCCCGCCGGACAATGCGAAGCCGCTAGGGGACAGGCACCAGGTGAATGGGGTTGCCGACCATGTAGGCACGCCAAGTGGTGGTGTCGGAGACCCCACCGGAGAAGTTGTAGGTGATCCGCCACCACCCACCGGTGTAGGAGCCGGGTCCGGGGAGAACGGACTCCAGTTTGACCCAGTCACCGTTGTAGTCGTTGACACCACCGTTGTTCTGAACGTTGAACTGACAGGGGCTCAGAATCCCTCTCGAGACCCAAGGATCGGTGACCTCGTTTCTGACAAACATCTCGCAGCTTGCTTGGACGCTGCCGGAGGGTGTCCGCAGTTGGATCTGGCCGTTGGCTCCGCCGGCGACGTCACCGGGGTCGTAGAGCTCGACGACAAAGGTCTTCCCGGCGTAAAAGTCGGGGACTTCAGCCAGATAGAAGTTTGAAGTACTTGCCGTCGAGTTGTTGAAGAGGGAGAAGTCGCCGAGCCCGAACAGGTTCCCGGTGCTGGTTCGGATCGAGTAGCGGTTGAGCCCGCTGGTATTGACATTGGTGGCCGTGGTGTTGACAACCTGGACCACCCAGATCCCGTTGGGGCTGGCGCTGGTGTTGATGCCGGCATTGCAAGTTGTGTCCCAGTTCCAGTTGGCCCCGGCCCCGTTGAAAGGTGGGTCGCTATCCGGGTTGATTTGAGCCTGGGGGCCGTAGACCTCCTCGCATACAAGAGTGTTGTCCGAGAGGTCGAGCGGGGTCGGGTCGGGGAGGTAGACCCGCACCGTCACGGTTGGGCCTACACAACCCCCACCGCCGCAGAAATTGTTGTGGTCACCGGTGCGCCAGGGGTCACCATTGGCAACTCCACCCGACTCGTTGCGGAAGTTCATGTCCAGCACCTGGAGGGTGAAGCTGTTCCCGTTGGGGATCACGCCATAGAGATAGCCGGTGCTCCGGTAGGAGGGGTTGGCTCCGCAAACGTTGGTGGAACCGCCCCCGTCGGCACAGAAGGAGGCGTAGGCGTCACCCATTCGGGTGTCGGTGTTACGCCCATGCATGTTGGCCCAGAAGTTCCCGGCGCAATCAGGGTTGGATATGTAACAGCTGGGATCATTGCCGAACTTGTTGGTCGGGCTCCCCAGCTTCAAGGGTGGGATGTACTCGGCCCGGGCGGTGCGGGAGATGGCCATGGTGTCGAAGCCAAAGATCTGGGCGAAGAAGGTCGGGACGATGTCGCGTACGGTGACCTCCAACTCGTTGGGGGCGCCCGGAATGTCGATCGGGGTCACTGTGACGTCGGCGTCCGCGTCGTCGTACCCATTGCGCAGTGCGATGTCGAAGGCGGTGCCGGTGGCGGTGCCCAGGTTGCCTGGCATCCACACCACACCCCCGAGCGCCGCGGCATCGGCGGCGCGCTGGACCCGGCTCGCGTTGAGATAGAACCAGGCGAGGTCGGTTCCGAAGGCGGCCATGCCCAACAGCAGGACCATCGATCCGGCGACCAGGGCCATGGCGGCTCCTCGGTCGCTGCCGGACTTTTCTCTGAGCAGTCTCCTCACTGTTGGCCCCGGGTGTCGGGCTCGATCTGCATCACTGCCTTCTCATTCCAATCGACGGTCGGAAAGGGAAAGAATCCGGTGACGCTGCTATGGGTGAAGATGATCTCCACTCCGAGGACGTCGAAGTCGGGTGGCACCCGGTCCCGGCTCGACGGCGCCCACGGGCAGCCATTGGTACAGGAAAGCCCATGCCCTGACGAGCCACATTGGAGACTCCCGCTGTTGGAGTACTCGTTCACCGAGCCGCCGGGGGGAATCGGTATCTCTCCACTGGCGTCGGCGCGATATATCGTCACAGTTTCCAGAGTCCCGAAGTTGAGATTGCACGCAGCCTCCTCCACGGCATTGAGGATCAAATCGTCGGCATCGATGCTCCCCGCGTCATAGTCGGCCGCGGCGGCGCCGACTCTGGCACCCTCACGTGCCGCGTTGGTCACGGTCAGGTAGTCCACAACCAGGAAGGTGACCTCGGACAACCCGATGGCGAGCAGGATCAGAATCGGCAGGAGAAGGCCGACCTCGACGAGACTGGCCCCGTTCTCGCGGAGGCGTTTTGGGCTCATCAGCAAGTTGCCCCGACATCGAAGACCTGGGGCTCGAGTTGGAAGTCAGTCGCCGTCGTGAAGTCGGTCGAAGGGGCGAAGTAGCCAGTCAACCAGTTGTGGGTGAAGCGGACCTCCACCCCGATGCGATCGGTACAAGGGGCGCTCACGTCACGCAAGACCGGATTCCAAATCGGGACGGTGTAAGTAGGTCGACCGGGCTCGGGGCATGGTGACCAGTCACAACAACCGGTGAGGGTGCCCCCGGTGAGGTCGCCACAGTCAGTTCCGGGTGCGAAGGTGTAGAGCGTCCCGATGCCGCCGGGAGCTGCACGGTAGATCCGAACCCTGGTCCCAGCGCCGATTCCGGCAGGTGCGATAGTGCGCCCGACGTCCCGCAGAACGAGGATGTCGGCTTGGGGAACGTCACCGTAGGTCGCCCCGGCCCGCGCCCCTTCACGGGCTCCGTGAGAAACGGTGAGCCAGTCCTTGGAGGCGAGCCCGAACTCGACCACGGCGAAGATGGCGAGGAACAGAAGTGGATAGACCAGGGCGGCCTCGACCAGGGTCGCGCCCCTTTCGGCTCGGTCTTTCTTCTTCATTTCGCCCTTTTTGCATCGGCCCCTGAAACACCCAACGTGAGAGAAAACTACAGGGAGTGGTGGTAGGCGGGTATACACCGTCACAGGCTACGTCTCCAAGAAGAGAGGGGCAAGGGGGCGAACAGCCCAAATCCTGCTGATCAGCCCGGCGTGGGATCAGCCGTTTTGCGCGGCGAGCCGCCGGTTCTTGACCTTCGACCGAACATAATCGGCGTTCATCATGGCAATGAAGTCGATCGAGATCGACTTGGGGCAGGCCTTCTCACATTCGCCGTGGTTGGTGCAGGAGCCGAAGTATTCCTCCATGACCTCCACCATTCGCTCGACGCGGGTCCAACGCTCGGCCTGACCCTGGGGAAGGAGGCGAAGATGGCCCACTTTGGCGGCCGTGAAGAGGCTGGCTGCGCCATTGGGGCAGGCGGCGACACAGGCCCCGCAACCGATGCAGGAGGCGGCGTCGAAGGCGGTGTCGGCGACCAGTTTCGGGATCGGGATCAGGTTGGCTTCCGGTGCCGACCCGGCATCGACCGAGATGAAACCACCGGCCTCGATGATGCGGTCGAAGGAGGAACGGTCCACGACCAGGTCGCGGATGATGGGAAACGCTCCTGCCCTCCACGGCTCGACCGTGATCATGGCCCCATCGTTGAACTTGCGCATGTGCAGTTGGCAGGCGGCAGTCCCGGGTTGGGGGCCATGGGCCTGACCGTCGATCATCACCCCGCAGCTCCCACAGATGCCCTCCCGGCAGTCGTGATCGAAGGCCACCGGCTCTTCTCCCTGGGTGACCAGACGCTCGTTGAGGATGTCGAGCATCTCGAGAAACGACATCTCGGCCGAGATGTGGTGGAGCTGATAGGTCTGGAACCCACCCGGGGCCTCGGGCCCCGCCTGTCGCCAGATTTGAAGGACGAAGTTCATGGGGCTCCCTTCGGGAGCCGTAATCCGTATTCCGTATTCCGTATTCCGTGGTTACCGATAACGGATAACGGATAACGGAAAACGGGGGCGGCCGCAGGCCGCTTCACTTGTAGCTCCGGGCGCTGAGTCTCACATTGTCGAACTGAAGCTCCTCGACGCCGACCGCGGGTCGGGCCGGGTCGCCGGTCCACTCCCAGGCCGCAACGTGCGCGAACCTCTCGTCGTCTCGAAGCGCCTCTCCGTCCTCGGTTTGATGCTCCTCGCGGAAGTGACCGCCACAGGACTCCTCCCGGCGGAGGGCATCGAGACACATCACCTGGGCGAGCTCGAAGAAGTCGTCGACCCGCCCTGCCCGCTCCAAGCTCTGGTTCAAGGACTCCGATGAGCCGAGCACCCTCGCCTCGTTGCGAAACTCATCGTGCAGGGCAGGGATGTCGGAGAGGGCCTTTCGCAGGCTCGACTCGCTGCGCGACATCCCACATTCGTCGAGCATGATCTTCCCCAGTTGACGGTGGAACCAGTCCACCGACCGGGTGCCACGGCTGGACAGGAAGCGGCCGACCCGATCTGCGACCTGGTCCTCGACTTCGGTGAATGCGGGGTCATCCGTTGCCACCGGCTCCACATTGAGCGATTCGGAGAGGTAGTCGCCGATGGTGGCGGGGAGGACGAAGTAACCGTCGGCCAGACCTTGCATCAAGGCGGAGGCGCCCAACCGGTTGGCGCCGTGGTCAGAGAAGTTGGCCTCGCCTATGGCGTACAGCCCGGGCACATTGGTCATGAGGTTGTAATCCACCCAGAGCCCGCCCATCGTGTAGTGCGGTGCGGGGTAGATGCGCATCGGGGTGGCGTAGGGGTCTTGGTCGGTGATGCGCTGGTACATCTCGAACAGGTTTCCGTATCTTTCCTCGATCACCTGCGGGCCGAGGCGTGCGATGGCGTCCCCGAAGTCGAGATAGACCCCGTTGCGCAAAGGCCCGACACCGCGGCCGCCGTCCACGATCCGCTTCGCTACCCGGGAGGCGACGTCGCGGGGGACCAGGTTGCCGAAGGCGGGGTACAGCCGCTCCAGGTAGTAGTCGCGGTCCCCGTCGGGGATCTGGTCGGGTGGCCGGGTCTCGTCGGCATTCCTGGGCACCCAGATCCGACCATCGTTTCGCAACGACTCCGACATGAGGGTGAGCTTGGATTGGAAATCGTCGGACGCCGGAATGCATGTGGGGTGGATCTGGGTGAAGCAGGGGTTGGCGAAGGCCACCCCGCGACGATGGGCCCTCCAGATGGCGGTGACATTCGAGGCCTTGGCGTTGGTGGAGAGGAAGAACACGTTCGAGTAGCCGCCGGTGGCCAGCACCACTGCGTGACCGGAATGGCTGGATACCTCGCCGGTGACCAGGTCGCGCACCACGATGCCCGCGGCCTGGCCGTCCTTGACCACCACATCGAGCATCTCCGAACGGGTGTGCAGCTTCACGGTTCCGGCGCCGACCTGGCGCATCAAAGACTGATAGGCGCCGAACAGAAGTTGTTGACCGGTCTGCCCTCGGGCGTAGAAGGTCCGCGACACCTGGGTGCCACCGAAGGAACGGGTGTCGAGGAGGCCCCCATACTCCCGGGCAAAGGGAACACCCTGGGCGGTGGCCTGGTCGATGATGTCGAGGGAGAGATCGGCGAGCCGATAGACATTGGCCTCCCGGCTTCGGAAGTCGCCGCCTTTCACGGTGTCGTAGAACAGCCGTTGCACCGAGTCCCCGTCGTTCTTGTAGTTCTTGGCGGCGTTGATCCCGCCCTGGGCGGAAATGGAATGGGCCCGTCGTGGGGAGTCGTGGAAGGTGAACACCTCTACTTCGTAACCCAATTCGGCGAGGGTGGCGGCGGCGGAGGCTCCGGCCAGACCGCTGCCCACGATGAGGATCTTGAACTTCCGCTTGTTGGCCGGGTTGACCAGCTTGATGGAGAACTTGTGGTTCTCCCACTTCTCGGCGATCGGGCCCGGGGGGATCTTGGCGTCGAGTTGAACCGTCATGTCCTCAATCCACGAGACCGAACAGAACGGCCAGCGGCATGATGGCGTTGCCCACCGTCACCAGAACGGCAAGTCCCACCGCGAAGGGCCTGCGTGCTGGGTTCAGTCGGGGATGGTTGATCCCGAGACTCTGGAACATCGACCATGCGCCGTGATAGAGGTGGACCCCCAGGATCACCATGGCGACCACATAGAAGACGGTGACCGGGGCCCTGCTGAAGGTGGCGACGAAGTTGGCGTGAACCGCGCCTTGCTCCCAGGTCTCCGGGGCGGCCGGCTGGATGCCCCAGGTGAGATCGGCCAGATGGAACACCAGGAACGCGGCGAATATCACGCCGCTCCAACGCATGGTCCGGCTGGCGTAGTTGGCCGCCACGTAGTGGCGAGGCGCCTGGTAGTCGTCGGGTCGGGCCCGTTGGTTCATCACCGTCAAGGAGTAGGCGGCGTGGACGTGGAGAAGAAACGCAACGATCAGACCAGTGCGCAGCAGCCACAGGATCACGTGCCGGGGGGCGAAGGGCACCAGCAGTTGGCGGAGGGCGTCGGCGTAGATATCGATGTCGGGGATGCCGTCGACGTCGGCGAGGAAGATCTTCCAGTTGCCGATCATGTGGGCCAGAACGAAGAAGATGATGGCGAGACCGGTGATCGCCATGACCCATTTCTTGCCGATCGCTGACCTATAGAAGCCCAGGGGCCAGGGAAGTCTTCTCTTTTCGAGGGTCGTCGCCACGGGTTCTCATTATGGCAACTATCCCGCACGGACCAATCGCACCCGATTGTGGTCAATGGCTTCTCAGCGCGCGCACTTGACGGCGCGCGCGGCTCGTCGTAATCTCAAAAGTGTAATTACACACTTGTGAGGAGTCCTGATGAAGAGCAAGCTCATCGAAGCTCTGGCGGTGGGGGAGCTGTCGTGGCAGGACTACGCCAACTGCCGGGGGGCGGACGCAGACCTCTTCTTCCCGGAGCGTGGAGCATCGACCCGCAAGGCCAAGTCGATATGCACCTCTTGTGAGGTGAGGGTCGAGTGTCTCGACTATGCGGTGGAGATGGGTGAGAAGTTCGGCATCTGGGGCGGGCTCAGCGAGCGGGAGCGACGACGGGTGCGGCGGGAGCGGGCCGTACGCGAGCGCAAGGTAGGTTAGAGAGCAGCATCGCGACCCCAAGCGCCGGGTCTACAGGTAGAGACCGGACGAGTCGCCCTCGGGGGGTTGCTGCCCCGGAGGGAGCATGGCCCGTTTCTGCATCTCCGCCAACTGGGTTTGTGCGGCCATCTGTTGGGACCACAACGAAGCCTGTATCCCGTGAAAGAGACCTTCGAGCCAGCCGATCAACTGCGCCTGGGCCACCCGAATCTCGGCCTCGGTGACCGCCTCGTTGAGGGGCAACATGATCTCGTTGAACTCCTCGAGGAGCTCCTTGGACAGCACCTCACGCAGCTCGTCGAGTGACCGCTCGTGAACTGCGGCGAGACGTTTCCGACCGCTCTCGTCGAGCGGGGCCTGGCGCACCTCGTCGAGCATTGCCCTGGTCATCGAGGCGATACGGATCAGCTTGGTGGGCTGGGAGATCGGCGGCTCCTGCTCGACTCTGGCGGGGCCGGGTTCGACTGCGTCCGGTTTCACTGACTCTTCCATGGGGCTCCACACTATTACCCGATGCGGAGCTGAGTTCAGCCGGACTTCGTGGTCCCGGGGAACGCCAGGAAACTGAGCAAGAGACCCACCGCGCCGGCCAGGAATGGTGCACCCACCGTCATGTGCACCGACCATCCGATGCCCTCCCCCAACACCGATAGGGCCAACAGATAGAGCACGTACCAGAACGCAGGAAGGAGAAAGGCCAGCGTGCGAATGGAACTCGGTCTTTCCGAGGAAGGTTTGGACAGCACCGCTACCACGTCTCCGACGATCCCGGCCAACACGGCGACCGCGATGTACCAGTAGTTCTCACTGATGACCGTCATCAGCCCACCGCTGACCCCAACGATGATGGTGATTGCTCCGAACGGCAACCCGCCGTGGCGGAGTACGAGGAGGATGGAGCCGCTGATGAGCGCCGCCTGGATCAAGAGGGCGGTCACTCCCATCGCCTGGCGGGTGAAAGGATCGATCCAGTACGGGGTATGCCCCGACTCGTTGGTGGCGATTGTCTGGCCGTCGCCTGACCAGCTGGAGCCTGCCCAGCCCTCGTGCCCTCCCGGATGCTGTGTGAGGTTGCGCACCTCCGCTCCGTCGGCCTGCATCACGTAGAGATCGGACTCCCCGCCCCGATCGCTGGAGAATGCAATCTGGGATCCGTCCGCGGACCACGACGGGGCCGAGTCGAATGCGTCCTCGGAAGTGAGGGCGATCCACCCGGTGCCGTCGGGATGGACGAGAGCGATGTCGGCGTTGCCCGCCTCATCGGTGTCGAAGGCGATCCACTCTCCGTTCGGGGACCAAGCGGCGCCGGCCTCGGTCCCCGCGGCGTTGGTGAGCTGGACCAGCTCACCACCCGTCGACGCCATCAGATACAGGTCGGGGTCGCCGTCCCGGTCTGAGGTGAAGACGATCTGAGTCCCATCCGGTGACCAGGATGGGCCCCAGTCGACGGACGGGTCGTCGGTGAGCCGGGTCGCATCACCACCGTCGGCCGGGACCACGAAGATTTCGGTGTTGCCTTCGACGTCAGTGGTGAAGGCAATCATTGAGGCGTCTGGAGACCAGTCGGCATGGTGGAAGATGGAGGTGTCTTCGAAAACGACTCTCTGATCAGAGCCATCGGGATTCATGACGAGCAGTCGGCCCACCTCACCAACCACCACACTGACCACGATCCGGCCGTCTGGTGCGGCATCGGGCATCCACACCTCATCCGAGCCTTCGATGGGGAGGCGGGTCTGCGCTCCGCCGTCCACCGACACCAGCAGCAGGTCCGAGCGGCCGGCGTCGAAACTCACCACCTCCTCGGGCCAGGCTTCGATCGCGGTGTGGGCGTACTCGGTGAAGGCACCCAGAATGGCCAGGCCCATGGTGAGCCCGGCCACCCATGGAAGCCAGCCGGGGAATGACACCGGAGGGCCCTTGGCCCACGCCGACCGCACCGGGCCGAAGACCATCATGATCCCGCTCGTCGCCAGGGCCAGATGGGTTGGGCTGAGCAGGGCCTCGACGTCGTTCTCGATTCCGAACAGCTCATGCCAGACGAGGTCGGCCAGGCCTGCCGCGAGGAACAGGGCGGCTCCGATGAGGGAAAGGCCGTACCCGGGAGGCAGCGATTCACCGCGTGGGGCGCCATTGCGCCGTGCCTTGAGGGCGATGGCCAACAGCACGCCGCCGAAGAGGCCGGCCGCCGCGTACAGCAGTCCGTGCCAGGGTGTGAAGAACGAGTCGTCGACTCGCCCGTGGGAATGAGCCCAGAGGTCGACGAAGAACCCGCCGACCAGCAACACCGAGAGGATGCCCATCACGGCGTCGAGACGGCTGGGATTGGGTTCCGCCGCCGTCGTGGCGGGTATTGCTCCGACGGTGGGTGCGCCCATCGGCGGAGAGATTAGGGAGAAGACACGATCCGGGTGGGGTTCGAGCTTCGAAAATCGAACGTGTTCTATCCGATCCCGAAATCCCGTACGCTCAGCGCAAATGACGGCGAGAACGACGTGGTGAGCGAGGATCTTCCCCCGATCCTCGATGCGGCCCAGGTGGCCGAGCTGCTGGGCATGAATGTCCAGATGGTGAGGCGCTACGCCCGGGAAGGGCGACTGCCCGCCTACAAACTCCCCGGTGGCCGCACCTTCAAATTCTTCAGGGACGAGATCTTCGAATTCGTCCGCTCCCATCCGGTGATCGCCGACCTCGATGACGCCGATGCCAGGCTCTAGGACGCGATATCACTCTTGACGAGTTAGCGCCTGGGGGAACGAGTTGCTCATTTGACGACGCGAAGCCATAGGTTCGTCGCAAGCGGCGCGTGGGCAGGCTGAGGCGTTCGAGCTTGACGTTGGTCCCTCCGGGGCGGTTGAACAGCCGGACGCCGTCGCCGAGCAGAACGGGAGCGATGAAGACCAGGATCTCGTCGAGCACGCCAGCGTCGAGGCACTGCTCGGCGATGTTGGCGCCGAGGACGTTGACGTATTTGTCACCCGCGGCGGCCTTGGCGGCGGCGACGCCGCTTTCGAGGTCACCGACAAAGGTGACGCCCGGCACCGGAGTGTCCGGGGGATGATGCGTAAGCACGAACTGTGGTCCGCTCCACCCCCCGCCGAAGGGCTTGCCTTCCTTGGCGGCGACCCCTTTGTAAGGATCGTCGCCGCGGAAGGTTCGATTGCCGACGAGAAGAGCGCCGATCTTGTCGATCAGCTCGTCCACCATCGGGTTGGGCTCGAGGTACTCGGTCAACCAAGACATGTCACCACCGGGCCCGGAGATGAAGCCGTCCAGTGACATTGTGACCGAGTACAGCATCTGACCCGTGATCAACATCCGGCGAGATCAGATCTAGTTAACCCTGCTGCGGCGGATCGTGCACAACCTGCCTGCTCAGCACAACTAGGCGTCGAGTTTCAGGGCCTGGTTGATGTAATAGATCAGGGCCTCTTCCGGCACGTCATCCACGGTCTTGAGCTTGATGTGCTTGGAGACGTGGCCCACCCCCTGCAGCAGGCCGTATTCGTCCTCGAACTCTGCGCCCTTGGAGAAGGCAAAGGTGATGTTCTTCTTGGTCGGGCTGATCACCGCAAGCTCCTTGTTGCCCCGGTACATCGGGATGCCGTAGCCAATGAGCTCACGAGCGCCGGGGGCGTTCTCCCGCATCACCCTCCGCAGCATCTCCACCACCGGCCGGAACTCGGGTAGGACCTTGTTATTCACGAACTCGTCGACCGTGATCTCGTTGTCGGCCACCTGCCTCCTCGGTGTCGCCTCCTCGGACCCTATCAATTGTCTGCGAGTCAGCGCTCGATGACCAACTTCTGCTTGAACCGGCCTTCGGGAACCGGCGACCCGGTTCGGATCAGCGCCAACTGCCAGGACGGGGAGTAACCGAGGGCCCAACGAAGGCCACTGACTGCCACCCGGCCGGCGCTCACCGCGCCGGGAGTCCTGGTGAGCCCGAGGATCGACAGCAGTCGTCGGGGCAGGGTCGCTACCGCGGCCTCCAACAGGATCTTGTATCCGAGTTTGAGGGCCGGGTCCAAGGGCGGATCGCTCAGAAACTGGACGGCCTCGTCCATCTCTGGCGACGGCGCGAGGTCGGGGTGGAGCCCGATCCATCCGGACAAGCCTTCCGCAGAAGCGGGCATCGGGTCCGAGCCGAGGAGGGCGCCTACCCGGGTCTGTTCGAGGACGAATAGATCCTGCTCGGAGGAGGAGAGCTTGAACTCTCCATAGGTCTGATGGGCGACCAGGAACGAGTCGGTCAATACGTTGTGGACCCAAGCTGCGTAGCCGGGATCGTTGGCGTTATAGGGCCGGCCCCGGCTCGAGACCCCGGACACCACCCGGTGGATGCGCCGCACCTGGGTGACCGCGGCCTCGACTTCGGGCATGGCCCCGTAGGTGGTGGCCGTGACGTAGGCAGAGGTTCGCGACAGACGTCCCAAGGGATCCTCCCGGTATCGTGAGTGATCACCCACCCCGGCCACGACCTCTGGATGGGCAGCCTGCAGCAGCAGCGCACGGATCCCTCCGACAAAGGTCGCCACGTCTCCCATCACCCGCCACGAGGTGGAGCCGGGGCCGAGCAAGCCGGGATCATCCGGATAGTCGAGGGTGTGGGCCAGGGGATAGGGGGCGTGAGCGAACGGAGAGGTGGCGGATGAGGCGACACGGACCCGCAGGCTCTCCACCAGACGGCGAAGCGATGCTCGCACCTCCGATTCGGGCCTCATCATCGAACCTCTTACTTCGAGAGCTGTCAGGTCGTACTGTCGGTCGGGTGACCGTCAACACCCCGGTTTCAGCGCGGAGCCCGCGTGGTGACCACCGCCAGGACCAAGTCGATCGGCACCACCACATTGAGATGGTCCTGCCGAACCTCGACCTGATCGGCCGCCACCACGACCACCGAGCCCACCAGAGCCCGCCCTTCAGCGATGATCAGACGCACCGTCTCACCGGTGGCCGCGATTTCCGAGAGCCGGGCCTTGAGGCTGGTTGCGCCACCTGTTTGCTCATGGCCCTCACCATGCTCGGGCTCCAGGGTCCAGGTGGCCCGGTCCAATCGGAGCGCCACCTGATCCTCTATCCGTTCGATGGTCACGTAGTCGGTCCCGGCGAACACAACCTGGCCGGAGAAGGTCTGAGTGCCGGCCTCGGCTCGAACCCGTTGCCCGCGGTGAACCCATTCCAAGGCGAGATCGGCCAACGCGAGCCGACGGCGACGGAGCAGCTCGGTCAATCGCTCGTCCTCGGCTGCTTCCTCGGTCAATTCTCGACCCGCTTCGCGAAGCACCGATTCCAGCTCCTGATCGGGATTCGGTTGTTCTTCCATGTCTTTTCGCGCTCTCGACATCGGGTGTCAGCCCGAAGATAGGTTGTCGCCCCGTGGCATCGGGTCCCTCTGTCATATCGAGGGAAGCGGGCACCTCTTCACCACCGGCTAAGCCGGTGCGTCGTCGACCGTCACTGTCCCACATCCTGATCTCGGTCACCGTGATCCTGGCGTTTGGGCTGAACTACCTGGCGCTCCAAAACAGGGAGGCAGTGATCCTCGTGGCGATCGCCGACCAGCCCATCTCTGAAGGGTCGGTACTCACCGCCGACGCCTTACGTCTTGTTCCTCTGGCCGCCGACTTCGATGCGGTGGAGACCCTCCTCGTCGAAGACGACCTCACGGCGATGGAGGGGAGGATCTTCGCTCGATCGATCCCGGCGGGTGGCCTGATCGAAGTTGCGGCCCTGGTCGACGCCGGTGTCGAGGACGGTCATCGAGCTATGAGCATTCCCATCGCCGTCGAGCACGCCGCCGGCGCCGTGATGGTGGTTGGCGACCGGGTAGATGTCATCACCGTCGTCGACGGTGTCGCCCGCTTCGTGGCGACCGATCTGGCGGTGATCGCCCATGCCGAGGCCGAGGGCGGGGGCCTCTCGGCCGCGGCTTATCACGTGACGGTGGCGGTCGACGAGGAGGAGGCGCTGGCGCTGGCCGAGGCCATCGACGCAGGGTCGCTCGAGCTCGTCCGGTCCACCGGGGCAGCCCCGATCTCGGGGTTCGAGGGCTAGGAATGGGACCGGAGCTTGCCCTCGCCGCCTCGGCTCGTGACTGGCCGGATCGGGTTCACAGGTTTCTGTTGGACCACGGTGGCGGTCGGGTTCTGGCCCGCGTCATGGGGCCCGAACAGGCGGTCTACGACGAATACGACGTCCTGCTCATCGACGATGTTTGCTCGTTTCTCACACCGAGACTGGTCCAACGCCTGCGTGAAGAGGGTCGCGAGATCGTCGGCGTCTACAGCCCCGGTGACGGGCCCGACGCCAAGCGCCGTCTTCTGGAATGTGGGATCACGGACGTCATCGAGGCAGACGCCTCAGCCGAGGAGTTCGTCGCCACCGCTGCGGCAGTCCTTGCCCACCGGCAAGTCGTGGTCCCGGACTCTCCTCGCATCTCTCCCACCTTTCGGATTGGCGTGCTCGGATCGGGCGCCGGCACCGGCGTTACAGAGGTCTCGATCACTCTTTCGAGCCACCTGGCCAGACGGCGGTCTGCGGTTCTCATCGACTTGAATCAGGCCTGGCCGGGAATCGCACAGCGGCTCGATCTGGCTCTTCATCCGAACCTGCGCACCGCGGTCGACCTCGCCCATCACTCACCCGGGCGCTTGCACGAGGCAATCCACGTGAGTGGGGACCTGGCAATCGTGGCCGGGCTGGCTAATCCGGACGCAGGTCAGGAGGTCTCAGGACACGAGCTTCGGGGTCTGATCGAGGATCTGGGTGCACGGGGATATGAGTTTCTCGTGGCGGACCTGGGGACGCCTGTCGGGGAAAGCACACCAGGACTCCGCGACTTCGGCGTGCTGGTCGTGGTCGGGACGGCGAGTCCGGTGGGCTTGACCCGTTTGGTCCGCACTGTCCAAAGACTCCTGTCCGAACGGCATCCGGACATCCTGGTTGTCGTGAATCAGGTGGCTCGCGGCGGGCATCGCCAGAGCGAGATTCGGTCCGAGTTGGGTCGATCCCTACCGGGGATGCCCTTGGTGTTCCTTCCCAGCGATCCGAGAATCGAGAGCGCCGCCTGGAATGGAGTGGTCGCCGACCGCGGCCGCTTCCACCGAGCGATGAAGGAGGTCGCGGGGCTTCTCGACGAGGCAACCCGGGCATGACCACCGATGCCTATCAGGAGATCCGTCGCCGCGCCCTGGAGCGGATCGATGGTGCCGGAATCGACCCAACAGAGGAAGCAGGCGCCCTAATCCAACTGCTCTCGGAGACGGTCGAGGACTACCAACGCATGGCACATCTTGGGGAAGGTCGTTCCCTGGCCAATCCCGAGGCAACGGTGCAGAGGCTCTATCGGTCCGTGTCCGCACATGGCCCCCTCGGTGACCTCCTCGACCGCGACGATATCGAGGAGATCTTCATCGAGGGTGATGGGGTCACCTACCTCGAGGCGGGCGGGTGGCTGAGAGGCCTGGAGACACCCACGAGCGAAGATGAGAATCGTCAGGTCATCGAGCGCCTGATCGCAACCACAGATCGGCGTCTCGACACCTCGAATCCGATAGCCCAGGCGCGGATCCTGGACGGGACCGCTCGGCTGACCGCGGTGATTCCCCCGGTGGCGGACCGTCTCTCGGCCACAATCCGGCGTTACGCCCTTCGGCGAGAGACGATGAATTCGCTGGTAGGCCTCGGCTCGCTGACTCCCGCCGCTGCCTCGTTCCTGTCTGCGGCGATGCGGGCATCGGCCTCGGTGATCGTCAGCGGCCCACCCGGTGCCGGCAAGACCTCGTTTCTCTCCGCTCTGATCGCGGCAGTGCCCCTGGAGCATTGTGTTCGCGCCTGTGAAGAGGTCCGAGAGCTGCACGTTCCCCTGATCCACGGCTCTTATTACGAGGCCAGGCCGCCATCCTTGGATGGTCGCGGCGAAATCGCCCTTCGCGACCTGGTGAAGGTGACTCTGGCGATGCGCCCCGATCTCATCGTTGTCGGCGAGGTACGGGGTGCCGAGGCTTTCGAGTTGACACGGGCAGCCAACGCCGGTTGCGGGATGGTCTGCACGATTCATGCCAACTCGGCCCCGGACGCTCTCGCTGCCCTGGTCAACGCCGCGCTCATGGCAGGCGAGAACGTGCCGGAGCGTGTGGTTCGCAAGATCTTCGCCACCTCGATCGACTTCCTGGTCCATCTCGATCGTGATGCCGAGCCGTCTGAGGGAAGGATCAGGCGCCAAACGGTGGAGATCCGAGCGCTGGTCCCATCGCTCCACGAAGACTTCTCATCACAGCCGCTGTTTGTCAGGGAGCGGATGGGGGGACCGATGGTTTGGACCGGCGCCCTGCCACCCGAAGCCAGCACCCGGCGTCTCGAGGACACCCTTCCAGAGGGCCAGTCGTTGGCGGGAGTGATGAAGGGGACGGACCCCGGATGGTGATCCTCTTGGCGGCCGCGTCGACGGCGCTGGCTGTCGCCTTCTCGACCATGGCGATAATCGAACGCTTCCGCAACAGGGAACCGACAGTTCCCCACCAAGAGCCGTGGCAGTCCCAAGCCGGTGTCGATGTCACTCCGATCCAGTTCTGGCTGGCTTCGATTGGCACCGGGGCGCTGACCTACCTTCTGGTATACGCGGTCACCTCCCTCCCCCTCATCTCGGCGATGCCGGCCATCGTGGTGGCCACCCTGCCCCGCGCCTACTTCGGGCGAAAGCGGGCCCGCAGGTTGGCCGAAGTCCAGGAAGCATGGCCGGATGGGTTGCGCGACCTGATCGCGTCGGTTCGTTCGGGCGCATCGCTTCCCACTGCGATCGAGAACCTGGCCGGGTTTGGTCCCGCACCTCTGCGCTCCGCATTCCAGGGTTTCACCGTCTACTCGCGGAGCCTGGGAGTGGTGCCGGCGCTGGAGATGATCAAGTCGGATCTGGCAGACCCGACGTCGGATCGGGTCATCGAGGTGCTGATCCTCGCCTATGAACGGGGAGGTGCGGTGGTGCCCGACATCTTGTCCGATCTCGCCGAAGCCACCACACGGGATATCTGGACCTTGGAGCAGATCCGGACCGAGGCGCTCGAGCAGAAGATCAACGCCCGGGTGGTCTTCGTGCTCCCATGGTTCGTCCTGATCGCTATGACCGCCCAGGCCGGGGCGTTCCGCGAGTTCTACTCGACACCTGCCGGCTTGACGGTGGCCTTCATCGGTGGCGTGATGAGCCTCCTCGGGATCGTCATCGCCTCTCGCCTCGGGAATCAGCCGGCAGAGCCCAGGGTCTTCACGTCGGGGAGGGCTCTTTGATCGTGTCCCCTTTGGTGCTCCTCGCCGCGGTCGCGTCCGCCCTGGCCGCGGGGCTGTTGGTGCACGAGTTGATTCCCCCGCCGAGGTCCCTCGCCTCTCGACTCCAGCCGTATCTGACACCAACCCGGTCGATGACCCGCGGCCAGGGGGCGGGCGGCGCGGTTACACAGGTCTTCGGGCCCATCGTCCGTCAGGTGGCGGAGGCCGCCGGAAGGTTGCTCGAGCGATCGGGTGACCAGGTGACGATTCTCAAGCTTCGCCAGGCTGGTTGGTATCGCCAACTCCCCGAGGAGGAGATGGTCTCGGCCTACCGGGTGACTCAACTCAGGTCGATGGTGGTCGCCACCGGGTTGGGGCTGCTGGCGGGATCGGTGATCGGAGCCTCCCTGATCCAACGCTTGGTTCTGGTCGGTCTCGGGCTCCTCGTCGGTGCGACCCGTCAACGTTCCCGCATCGACAAGGCCATCGAGACCCGAAGAGAGCTGATGCGGATCGAGGTGTACACCGTCAACCAACTCCTGGCGATGCGGGCGAGGGCAGGCGGCGGAGTGGTCCACGCCGTCAGCTCCACTGTGGCACGAGGCCGTGGTGAGGTGATCAACGAGCTGGCCGAAGCACTGCGACTTCAACGCGCCGGGTGGCGGGCCGGCGATGCCTTCCGTCGAATAGCCGAGCTCACTCCGGAGCCGTTCTGCAGTCGCACTTACCGCCTTCTCGCCTCGGCCGAGGAGCGGGGAGCCGACCTCGCCGGTGCCCTGCTCGATCTGGCGGAGGACGTACGGGAGACCCGACGCGAGTTGATCAAGCGCTCCGCCACCAAGAGACGGGCGGC
Organism: Acidimicrobiia bacterium; assembly: GCA_035292685.1. Taxonomy (GTDB): domain Bacteria; phylum Actinomycetota; class Acidimicrobiia; order Spongiisociales; family ZC4RG35; genus JALYNX01. The sequence continues at coordinate 155,573 of DATDPP010000079.1, read as the reverse complement.
GATGCTCGTGCCCACGATCGCCATCCTCGCTCCCGTCCTGATCCTGTTCGTCGCTGCACCGCTGCCAAGTTTGATCACGGGCTGGCGATGAAAGGAGGTTGACCATGCCCGATGTAGACCAACTACTGCGCACCATGCGCGAGGACGACCGGGGGTTGAACACCGCCGAGCTGATGGGCAATGCCGCGCTGGCGATTGCCGCTCTGGTGGTGATCTGGGGCGCCCTTCAAGCGCTCGGCGTGGACATAGTCACTTGGATCCGTTCCTCGTTGATCGGAGGCTGAGCGAGCGAGGCGTCACCTCGGTCCAGTTCTTGCTGGCGGGAGCACTCTCGCTCATCCTGTTTCTGGTCTTCGCCAACCTGGTCGTAGTCCAATACGGTCGGGGAGCCATTCGCTCGGCGCTGGATCAGGGAGCGCGGGTCGGTGCGATCACAGGTGCGCCCATAGGGTGTGAGGAGAGAGTGGGGGCTGTGCTTGATCAGATCCTCGGGGGCGAGATGGGTGAGTCCGCTGAGATCCGGTGCGAGACAGTGGGAGATCTGGTGGTGGCCCGAGGGCACGCAGTCTTTCGTTCGTGGACCCCATTGACTCCCGATTTCGTGATCGAACTGAGCGCCCAGGCGACGCTCGAGCCGAATCATGAGTGAGCAAGGCCATGGGGCTGTTGAATTCGCCCTCGGCGTCGGGCTTCTGTTGCTCCCTGTCGCCCTCGCGGTGCTCGCTTTCGGCCCCTGGTCGGAGAGAAGAGTCGTGGCGGAAGCGGCCGCCGCCGAAGCGGCGAGGACCGCGGTCGTCACCCTCGACTTGAGGAGAGGAAGCCTGGTCGTCTCCGAGATCGGAGGCAACCACGGTTTGGCACCCGAATCGGTCCGTTTGGGCTGGTGCGGCTCGGAGCCGGGTCCGACCGACGTCTCGACCTCGGGTTGTTCCCTGGAGAGAGGCTCCGAAGTCGTGGCCGAGGTGCGTATCTGGACTCCGGTGCTCACCACACCGTGGGGCCCGGTGGGAGGTGTTTGGGTCACCGGGGTGCATGCCGAGCCGGTGGATCTCTATCGGAGCCTGGGATGAGACCGGATCGCGGCTCGGTGACTATTTGGATGCTGGGATTGTCGGTGCTCCTGCTCCTGTTCGGTGGGCTCGCCATCGATTTCTGGAGGGCCCTCGCCCTGCAACGTGAGTTGGCTGCGGTAGCGGATTCAGCTGCCATCGCCGCCGCCTCGGGGATCGACGAGGAGCACTACCGGGCGACCGGTGAGGTCATCCTCGATCCCATCCGTGCCAGGGAACTCGGCGCGGCCTCTGTCACCGGCCAAGACCTGGATTCTGCTTCCTTCGAGATCGCCACCCACAGCGATGGGCTCTCGGTCGACGTGGTGGTGGTCGACTCGATCGAACTCGGGCTGCTCGGGCTGTTCGTCGATCAGACCGAGCCCTTGACCGTGAGGGCCGAGGCCACCGCCACCCCCCGTTTGTTGCCCTGAATTCAGTAGAGGTTTTCGCGGCGTCGCAGCTATCAGTTGGCTGCGTCCCCGATGGTCCGACCCGTGTGAGCAGGCGGCAGAGCAATGGCCGGCAGCCGCCACGAGGGCGCCGAGCGCGACGCCGCCTATCTGGCCAAATTCGGCTACCGCCAGGAGCTGAAGCGGGATCTGAACACCTTCAGCTCGTTTGCGATCGCCTTTCCTACATCTCGCCGGCGACTGGCATCTTCACCCTGTGCTTCCTTGCCCTCACCATCGGGGGGATCATGTTCTGGACCTGGCCGGTGTTGTTTCTCGGCCAGCCATTCGTCGCCCTTACCTTCGCCGAGATGTCGAGCCACTACCCGGTGGCCGGTTCGGTCTACCAGTGGACCAAGTACGTGTCCGGGCGCGGGTATTCCTGGATCACCGGGTGGTTGTACATGTTCGCCGGGATCATCACCGTCGCCGCGGTGTGCGCCACACTGCCCCTCGCCCTCATTCCGTTCTTCAATGCGATCGGGATCGAGATGGAGGCCACGGTCGCCAACCAACGATGGATCGCCATCATCACCCTGGTCCTGGTCACATTGCTCAACATCTACGGGATCAGGCTGGTTTCGATCGTCAACAACACCGGGGTGCTCTTCGAGGTGCTGGGACTGGTGGTGTTGGCCGTCATCCTGGCCGTCACCCACAACGAGCAGGGTCTCGGCGTCATCTTCGATAGCGCCGGGCAGACCGTCAATGCCAGCACCTTCCTGATCGCCATGTTCATGAGCCTGTTCGTGGTTTACGGGTTCGACACTGCCGGCACCCTGGCCGAGGAGACCAGAAACCCCCGGGCCGAGGCGCCCAAAGCAGTGCTCGGCTCCCTCCTCGGTGCCTTCGTCATCGGAGCCGTATTCCTCTGGGGCACCCTGATGGCAATCCCCGATCTGCAGGGAGCCGCCGAAGGCTTGGCTACTTCTCCAGCCGTTGTGATCGAAGGCGCATTCGGAGTGGAGAGCGCCTTTACTGCCATCTACTTGTTCGTCTTGTCGGCTGCCATCTTCGTCTGCTGCATGGCGATCATGACCTCGACGGTTCGCCTTGCTTTCGGCATGGCCCGCGACGACCAGCTGCCGGTGTCGAAGCCACTGGCCAAGGTGAGCCCCCGCTGGCACACCCCGATTGGGTCTTGTGTGGCCGTCGGCCTGCTCTCGGCGATCCCGTTCCTCCAGTTCACCGGGGCCACCACGGTCGCGGTCGCCGCCACCGCCATGATCTATCTCAGTTACCTGCTCGGTAACCTGGCCATCTTCCGAGCCCGGCTGCGGGGCTGGCCCAAGACGCCCGCTCCCTTCAAGCTGGGAGGGTGGGCCAAGCCGATCAACGTGATCGCGATCTTGTGGGGAGCATTGATGTTGGTCAACTTCCTGTGGCCCTCCCCGGGCGACTCGGCTTTTTCCGAGGATGCCACTTTGCGGATCCTCTCCAATCCGAGTGCGGTTCAAACCGACTACTACGTGGAGGGTGAGCAGTTGGTCGACTTCAAGATCGACTTCCTCAACCAGATCCCGGTGATCGAGCTGATCATCGCCGTGGTGCTGCTGGTCGGGGGCATCTATTACTTCGCGGCCCAGGCCAGGAAGCCCTTCGTGCCGGTGATACCGCCCGAGGAAGAAGTGCCCGTAACCTGAGATCGTGAAGATCGTCGCCACCGATCGAGCCATCGAACATATCCAAAGTCGGGGCGGGTCGGTATGGGTGTGGCTGTGGCCCAGGCGTGGCGGGGGTGGTTCGAGCTGGAGGCCCATTGTGAGCCGCCGAGGACCAGCCGGGAGACCAAGTTCACTCAGGCGGCGCGACGCCCCCACCAGTTCAAACAGTTGGAATCGGGCCCAATCACCGTCCACTACGACTTCGGCCGGAAGGGCGAGCCCGAGGAGCTGCATCTAGAACGGAAAGGACTCCGCAAGGGGACCCATCGCATCGAGGAACGGGTCCATCTTCGTCGATGCCGGCCTGCCGCTGGGTCAGAGCGGGGACACTTCGCACTGACTTGGTGATCGGGTAATCTCAACTACCCCGCACTGCCTTCGGGTATGCGCGTTCGGGGGTGGTGTAATAGGTAACACGACAGGTTCTGGCCCTGTTATTGAGGGTTCGAGTCCTTCCCCCCGAGCAACGGTCCAACGTGAGTGGGCCGAATCTGGTCCCGTCGTCTAGGGGTCAAGGACGCCGGCCTCTCAAGCCGGAAACGCCAGTTCAAATCTGGTCGGGACTGCCAGCTTGCACTGACATCCTCACTATCGATGAACCGATCTCGGGTGTGTATCGGTGGAGCATCTCGACGGAGAAGGCGATTAGGTCTACTACCCGTTGCCCTTTCGGGTGAGCAGTCGACCACAACTCGAGGTTCTCGATGCGGTTGTCGATACGATTTCCGTTGCGATGATGGACTACCTCGTCGGGCAGGAGCGGACGGCCGAGATGAATAGCCATCACCAGCCGATGTTCGCCTACCTTGGTGGCGCCTCCAACCAAACGTCGCAGGGGAGAGGAGACCGGGACGTTTCGATACCCATGGCTGATGTGTCCGTTGCCGTCGCTCCGTCTGATCGGACGATCAGGTTGGGGGTCGCCGTATTTGAGGAAGCGCTTGTAGTGGGCAGCGCACATGCCCTTGGCCTTGTGGGCCTCGATGCAATCTTCAACCGAGCACAGTCTCCCTCTGACCCGCAGTGGCTCTTCGCTCACTGCACCGGTGCGTAGGAGGCGCAGATAGTGGCCGTGGCAATAGCCTTTGGCGTCCAGTTCATGGTCGCACTCCGGTGCCTTGCAGATGGATCTTGATCGAGCCAACGGTCCTGGTGGTCCCGGATCTCGCGTCTTCCGAACCCGCCGGTAGTGCATTTCGCATAGGCCACGCGCATACCCATCTCGATTGCACTCGTCCAAGGTGCAGAACCACCCCATTGCGACGAACTTATCTCGCCTGTGTGACAGGAATTGGGAACGACTCCTGAGCCCTTCGTATACTCCGGCGCCGCCTCGATCCAGTTCCCTTCTGAGGTCTTTTCGATGCCAGACCTGATCCTCTACTCCGCGCTTGCCGCGGGTTTCGCCGCCCTGGCCCTGGCTGTCTATTACGCACGGGTGGTGATGGCCGCTCCCCGGGGCAACTCGCGCATGGTCGAGATCTCCGACGCCATTCGTGAAGGGGCCATGGCTTTCATCCATCGCGAGTACCTCTGGATCCTGGTTTTCGTCGTGGTGATGGCGGGCCTGATCGCAGTCTTCCTCGACTGGGGCTGGCCCTGGGGGACGACGGCTTACGTGTTCGGGGCGGCGCTCTCGGGAGGCGCCGGATACGCGGGAATGCGGATCGCCACCGCCGCCAACTCCCGCACCACCGAAGCAGCTCGGACCGGGGGGGTCCCGGCGGCGCTGACTGTGGCGTTCCGGGGCGGGGCGGTCACCGGGTTCACCGTTGCCGGGCTCGGGCTGCTCGGAGTGGGTCTCGGGTTCTTCTTCTTCGACCGGGTGCTCGACCTCGATTCCTGGTCCGAGACCATCACCGCCATCGCCCTCGGGGGCTCCTCCATCGCCCTTTTCGCCCGGGTCGGAGGGGGGATCTTCACCAAGGCCGCCGACGTGGGTGCCGACCTGGTGGGAAAGGTGGAGGCAGGTATCCCCGAGGACGACCCCCGCAACCCGGCGGTGATCGCCGACAACGTAGGTGACAACGTCGGTGATGTTGCCGGGATGGGCGCCGACCTCTTCGAGTCCTATGTCGGGGCACTGGTTGCCCCCATCGCCTATGCCGCCATCGTCTTCGGCGGCTCGGCGTACATGGAGGAGGCGATCGTGTTTCCCTTGGCCGTCGCCGCCCTCGGGATGTTCGCCGCCATCATCGGCTCGTTCCTGGTGCGATCCAATGACGAGGGTCACCTCGCAGCAGCCCTCCATCGTGGTACCAACTTCTCGTTGATCGCCACCGCGGTCGGAGTCCTCGGGCTCTCGTATTGGGTTTTCGGAGATGTCGCCGAGAACCCGCTGGGGATCTGGCTAGCCGTCTTCGCCGGCCTCGTCGTGGGATGGCTGGTCGGCAAGATCTCGGAGTGGTTCACCTCCGACAACCACAAGACGGTCAAAGAGATCGCCCGGCACGCACAGACCGGTGCGGCCACGGTGATCATCGTCGGCCTCGCGGAAGGGATGCGGTCGGCTGCGTTCTCGGTGATCGTGGCGGCGGGCGGCATCGGTGTCGCCTTCTTCGCCGGCGATTGGGCCCTGGGAAGCGGTGGAGGCCTCTACGGGGTGGCCATCGCCGCCATCGGTGTCCTCGCCACCCTGGGCATGACGATCTCGATGGATGCCTACGGCCCGATCGCCGACAACGCCGGCGGAATTGCCGAGATGGCACAACTCCCTGCCGAGGTCCGTCACGCCACCGATGTCCTCGACTCATTAGGCAATACCACGGCCGCGGTGGCCAAAGGATTCGCCATCGCTTCAGCCGCGGTCACCGCCCTCGCCCTGTTCACCGCTTTCGCCGAGGCGGTCGGGCTCACCGCCATCGACCTCACCCGGGCCGAGACCACGATCGGCCTCCTGATCGGCGCCATGTTCCCGTTCCTGTTCGCGGCCCTCACCATGAGTGCGGTGGGCCGAGCCGCAAACCGGATGATCGATGAGGTGAGACGGCAGTTCCGGGTGATCAAGGGGTTGCGGGAAGGTGAGCCGGGGGTCAGGCCCGAATATGCCGAATGCGTCGACATCGCCACCACCGGCGCCCTTCGCGAGATGGTGCTCCCGGCGACCCTGGCCGTCGCCCTGCCCCTGATCGTTGGGTTCATCGACGTTGAGGCATTGGGAGGTCTCCTCGCCGGGGTGTTGGTGACGGGGTTCCTCCTCGCCATTTTCATGGCCAATGCCGGCGGTGCCTGGGACAACGCCAAGAAGTTCATCGAGACCGGAGCGTACGGGGGCAAGGGGTCCGACGCCCACAAGGCGGCAGTGATCGGCGACACCGTGGGCGACCCGTTCAAGGACACCTCGGGACCGTCTTTGAACATCGTGATCAAGGTGATGACCATCGTTTCCCTGCTGTTTGCGTCTGCATTTGTCTCATGAGCCACGGCTGTCTCTAAGCGCCGAGTGGTAGTACCAAGTACCTGGACATGCCGGAAATCCTCCTTATTCGACACGCCGAATCCGAGACCAATCGGGAAGGGCTATGGAGCGGGCGGGCCGATGGGCCTCTCAGCCCGGCGGGGATGGCCAGTCTCGACCAACTGGCCGGGCGCTTCTCCGGCCAGAGGTTCGACCTGGTGGTCAGCTCGCCGCTGCAACGGGCGGTTGACACGGCAGCCGCCATCTCCCCGGATGTCGAGATCTCGGCGGACTTCATCGAAATCGATATCGGTCGCTGGGAGGGGATGACCCGTGAGGAGGTCTTAGCCGCCGACGACCGATTGCCCGGAAACCCGGTGTTGGATCGCGATCTCGCCCTGGGAATGACGGGCGAGCGTCTCGACGACGCCGAACTGAGGGCATTCCTCGCCATCGAAGAGCTGGCGACGCGTCTCGGAGAGCGGGGCCGTGCCGTGGTGGTGACCCACGGTGGCCTGCTCAACGCTGTGCTCCACCGCTATCTGCCCGGGAGGCGGAGAAGGGTGCATGTCTTCGCCGGGAACACCTCGGTCACCAGGTTGGTGTGGTCCCATGACCGGGCGCGACTTGCCAGCTTCAACGACACGGGCCATCTCGGCCCCAGGTCAGCGGCCGTTGCCAGGCACCTTGCTGCCGGCCGTCCGGTCCTGGCGCTAATCCGTCACGGGCAGACCCGGGCCAACATCGAGGGCCGCTGGCAGGGCCAGGGCGACTGGGGTCTCGACGAGCGCGGCCACAGCCAGGCTGCGGCCCTCCGCGATTGGTACGGGACCGCCGACACCGTCTATTCCTCACCGTCGGGGAGGGCACAAGGGACCGCCGACTATCTGGCCAACAACGGCGTGGTCACCGTTGTCGACCTCAGCGAACTGGCGATGGGGCAATGGGAGGGGCTCACCTCCCACGAGATCATGGAGCACTGGCCTGATCGGATGGAATCCATCTTCAGGGACGGGGTCGACCTACGACGGGGGGAGGACGGGGAGAGTTGGGGCGAACTGGCGCATCGTTTCTCGAATGCGGTTCAGTCCCTGGAACCGGCCCGCGGCGAGCCCACACTGGTGGTCGCCCACGGTGGTGCCATCCGCTCTTATGTCTCGCTGTTGACCGCGACCACCGATTCGCACGCCGAATCGCTGTACACACCGACCAACACCTCGGTCACTCACATCGCCATCGGTGACGATGGCCCTGTGATCCTCGACTACGGAGTGGCGACTCACCTCGAGACCCTCTCCTAACCTCGCACCATGTCCGTCTACGACTCCCGCCGCTACGCCCTGGTCAACCGATGGGACCCGCAGCACCTGAAGACGATCGACCGCCTACTCCCGCTGGCCGCGGGGCAGCGGGTCCTCGAGGTGGGCTGCGGCAGCGGTCATCTCACCAAGCGACTCGCAGGGAAGGGGGTGGACATCGTCGGGATCGACGCCAATCCCAACGCCCGGGAGGTTGCAGGCACCCAACGTGTTCTCTGCATGCAGGCCGAGCGTCTGGAGTTCGACGACCAGGAGTTCAAGGCCGTCATCTCGGTGCACGCCATCGAGCACATTCCCCCACTCGACGCGGCGATCGCCGAGATCGCCAGGGTCCTCCAACCGCAAGGACGTGCTCTCTTCATCTACCCCGCCGAGCCGGTTCAGGGTCTGTATGCGATACCGACCTCCGTCATCCTCTATCGCACCCCGTTCAAGGCCCGTCAGGTCCACTGTCACAAACTGTGGCCCGCCAAGCTGCGTCGCATCGTCGAGCCCTTCGGGCTCACCGAGACTCACCACGAGTTCAACCTGTGGAAGTCGCCGCAGTTCGTGTCGGTGTTCACACGGAATTAGGTGTGTTCACCTGTGACACCTGTGGCCGCCAATTCGATGTCCGCCCCGAGATCCTTGCCCGATACCCCGGATGGGTGCCACGCCAATGTCTCGACTGCAAGAACGACGCCGGTGGTGATGGCTCGACCCCTTCGAATCCCAATGACGGGCAGGGCTCGGTGAGCCGGACCAAGGGGAGCGATCTCACCACATCCGAGGTGCTGGCCTCATATACCGACGGCCCCCTGTCCGGGGTCTTCACCGACGGGGCCTCCGAGGGCAATCCGGGCCCTGGCGGTTGGGGAGTGGTCCATGTGGTCGACGACGAGATCATCGACCAGGCTCACGGATCCGAGCCTCACACCACCAACAACCGGATGGAGCTCGTCGCCCTCATCCATGGCCTTGGGATGCTTCCCACCGACACCCAAGCCCGGGTGTACACCGACTCCCAGCTCATCGTCAACATCGTGACCAAATGGGCCGACGGTTGGAAGGCCAGGGGATGGACCAAGAAGTCGTCGGGGCCGATCGCCAACCTGGAGCTGGTGAAGGAGGCACACGCCCTCTACGAGCAGAGACCGGGGGTCCGGCTGGAGTGGATCAAGGCCCACAACGGATATCGATGGAACGAGTACGCCGACGCCCTGGCCACCGCCTACCGGCGTCGGGTGTTCTGATGTGGGTGACCCCCGAGGGGGTTCGTGACTGGGGCAAACATGCGCATGGCTCCCCGCTTTACGCCCATCTCGTGGAGGTCATCGCCGCCGATTCCGAATTGATGCGAGTCCTCAACCGGATCGAGCACCTCCCTCATGTCAATCTCCTCTTGGGAGGTGTCCACTATCTGCTGATGGGCGGGGCCGATTCGGAATTGGCCGGCTGGTATGGATCGCTGGTCGACAACCCCTTGCCGGCCGCGGAGATCGATCCCATCTTCCGCCGGTTCGTGCTCGAGCACGAGGAGCAGATCGTCGGGCTCGGCAACACCCGCTACACCCAGACCAACGAATGCCGGCGATGCATCGCCCTGCTGCCGGCGGTGATGACAGCTCCGTTCGAGCGGTTCCATCTGATCGAGATCGGAGCCAGCGCCGGCCTCAACCTGGGCCTGGATCGCTATCACTACCGGTTCGGGGACCAGGAATGGGGGCCCGAGTCGCCCGTCCTCCTCGAAGGCGAGACCCGTGGCTCGGAAGTCCCTTTGCATGATGTTGATGTTCTGAGTCGAACCGGCCTCGACCTCAACCCGATCCTCTCCGGCGACACCGACTCCCAACAGTGGCTCGACGCCTTGATCTGGCCCGAGCAAGACGAACGAAGGGCCCGGCTCCTCCAAGCCCTGGAACTGGTTTCGAGCCTCGGGCTGGAGATGGTCGCCGGTGACGCCCTCGACATCTTGCCCGGGGTGCTGGGGCAGTTGCCATCGGGGGAGCCGGCAATAGTGATGAACGCCTTCACGTTGGGACAGCTCACCCTCGAGGCTCGGGACGGCGTCGAGGAGATATGCGACATGGCCCGGGCCGAGCGGCCGGTGTACCGGGTGTCGATGGAGATCCTCGACCGGGCCGACGAATGGGCCAAGGTCTTAGTCGCCGGGGCAGGCGTCCCGGTCCCGATCGGACAGGCGCATCCCCACGGCGAATGGGTCGAGTTTGGGATCAGGCCCGACCGTAGACCGGGATCGAGGCCCCGTTCATCACCCCGGAGTCGTCGCTCAACAGGAAGTGGGCGACCGCTGCGATCTCGTCGGGCGTCGGCCAGTTCACGTAGTCGGCATACGGGAGTGACTGGCGGGTGGCGGGTGTGTCGATCACCGAGGGCATCAGCACGTTGGCCGTGACGCCGGTGCCGTCGAGTTCTTGTGCCACCGACTTGGCCAACGCGACCACACCCGCCTTGGAGATGTTGAAGGCGGCCTGACCGGTCGGATAGTCGACCGCACTCTTGCTGCCGATCAGGATGATTCGGCCCCATCCCGCCTCTTTAAGGTAGGGGACGGCTGCACGCACTGCGTAGAACGCAGATCGGAGATTGAGGTCCAGCATCCGCTCGAATCTCACATCGTCGGTCTCTTCGACATCGCGGCCTCCCGCCCAGCCGCCGACCAGGGCGCAGAGACCGTGGATCGCCCCCCATTGCTCGGAGACGCTCTTGAACAGGCTGTTGACGGCTTCGGCGTTGGTGGCGTCGACACGGAGCAGGAGGAGGCGGTCCTCGTCGATGTCGAATTCCTCCTCGAAACGGGTTGCCTCGTCAGGGAGGAGATAGGTGACGACCAGTCGGTAGTCCTCGAAAATGAGCCGGCGAATGAGTGCTGTCCCCAGACCTCCGGTGCCGCCCGTGATTACGACTGTCTTCTCCACGCTTCCTGGTGCTTCCTGCTCGCTGTCGGTCCGCTAACTCTACGTTCCGGCCGGTCATTGTCGCCAGAGAATCCAGAGATCGGCGACATTGGTCCCGGTTGCTGGGCAGAGCAGCAGGTCGCCGGTTCGGGCGAGATAACCCCCGGAGTCAAAAGCGGCCAGCGCCTGACGGGGGTTCCCCCCGCGCTCGATCGTGGTCCCGTCGACAATGGCACCCGCGCTGCCGGACTCACCGTCGAGCCCGTCGGTGGCGAAGGAGACGAAGAGATCGTCGGTCCCGGTGAGGCGCTCTGCCGCCATCAGCGCGGCGTGGGTGTTGCGCCCTCCGCGTCCGGAGCCGGTGACCTCGACGACTGTCTCGCCGACCCCGATCGTGACTCCGGTGCCGGCCGCGGCGAGAAAGCGGTGGAGACAGGGCTCGACCTCCCCCTCGAGCCATTCCGACGACACCCGATGCGGGCCGGTCTGGGCGGTGGCCACCGCTTTGGCAGCATCCAACCCATCGGCCAACAGGGTCACTCCCGGTCGTTCGAGCGGCCCGACATCCATGGTCATGGCGTCCCAGACCGATGCCGGGATCTCGATGTGATGGCGGGCCATGACCTCGCGCGCCCCCCTGGGATCGGCGGGAACGGGGATCGTCGGCCCCGAAGCCACGATCGCGGGGTCGGCCCCGGCCACATCGGAGATGACCAGGGTGTCGATAACCCTGCCTGCGGCTCGGGCCAGGCCGCCACATTTGATGGAGGAGAGATGACCCCTCACCAGGTTCAACTCCTCGATGCTGGCAGCCTCCTTCAACAATGCCCTGGTCACCGTGTTCAGGTACTCGGGGCTGACGCCGGGTCGCGGCGACTCGCAGACCGCCGAGCCGCCTCCCGATATCAGCGCCAGGAGCCGGGCGCCTGGCGGGGCATGCGTCACCGATTCGAGGGCGGCGGCCCCCGCTTCGAAGGACCTCCTTGCGGGAACGGGGTGGTCGCCGGTCATGGCGAGCAACATCGGGGGGACCGGCTCGGCATGGTCGGAGACACAGATCCCTCCGATCACCTCGATCGAGGCTGCCGCGCCACGCGCCATCGCCGGAGCCGCCTTACCGAGAGCGATCACCACCGCCGGGCCGTCGCGCTCGGAAGCCTTGAGGGCCTCGCGGGTCAAACGCTCCGGGTCCGCCGCCTCCAACCCTGCCTCCAACCAGGTGAGCACCTCGGCCCGCCGGAGCGGGTCCACGGCCAGAACTCGCTGATCGAAACGACTCATCCGACGACACTCTCCAGCCAGTGCCCGCGGGGGTGGCGACGGGCCGAAATGAGGTCGGCCGGGGAGTCCACATCGTGAAGCAGACCGGTCCGGGTCACCACGGCGGCGCCCGGGAGCCGGGCGAGGTGGCGGTGAAAGCTCCCGAGACCGTAAGCGAATTCGACCGGCTCTGCGGCCCCAAGCGCCGAGGTGCCACCGTCTGCCGAGGGTGCGATCACCGCCCCTGATTCAACGATGGCACTCGCCAACTCGGTTAACTCGACGACCTGGAGCAAGGGCAGATCGCAATGGAGCACTAACCAGTCGCAATCGGCAGCGCGGGCCCATTCCACACCGGCGGCGGCAGCGGCGCTGAGGTCACTCCCGGGATCTTCGACAGTTGGGATTCCCCGGATCAGCGCCCACTCGGCAACCGCCGGGTCTCCGGCAACGATCAGCGGAATCATGCCTGCCTCCGCGGAGGTGTCGGCTGTGCGCTCGGCAAAGGCCTGAGCCAGGACCACTCTGGCATCGGTGGTCAGTGACTCGGCGAGCCGCTCTTTCCCCAACTGAAAGGGTTTGACCGGGAGAACGGCAACTATTGGCACGCGAACGAGCGTAGGAAGCAATCAGATTGTCAGTCGTGCCCGTGCCAGAGCTTTCAGGGAACGACGAGCACCGGGACCGAAGATTGGTGACAGAGTTTGTCGGCCACCGATCCCAACATCATCCTTTCGGCGAGGCCGGCGCCCCGTCTCCCGATCACGATCAGGTCGGCTCCCTTGCTTTCCGTCACGGCCAGCAATCTCGATGAGGGCTCGCCGAGTTCTTCGACCATCTCGTAGTCGATCCCGTCCAGGTCGAGCTTCTCTTCCAACTCGTTGAGAACCTCCGACTGGCCTTCCGCCATGGCGGCCGACAGCGCCTCGGGAGAGGGAGGGGCTCCACCGACTCCCCACCAGCCCTCAGGGGTCCTGACCACTGTCACCAGGAAGAGCTTTGCCTTCCATTGACGGGCGATGACGACCGCGTGCTCAGCTGCGGTTTGGCTGGTCTCGGAGCCGTCGACTCCGACCACGATCGCCTTGGGCTGCCATTCCATGATTACCTCCAACCCACAACATAGGCGATCAACCGGTCCGGTCCGAAGGGGAGTAGGTCCCTAGAGAAAGATCCTGACCAGTTGACCCGCGGCCAAACCGTAGAGACCGGCCACCAGATCGTCGGCGACGATGCCGAAAGGTTCAGGGAGCGACTCCGCCTGGACGACTCCGGTGAGTCTGCTCTTGGTGATGTCGGCGATTCGAAACACGCCGAATGCGACGACCGCCGGCCAACCGAGCAGGCCGATCGTGGCGACGAAGGTGCCGGCGGCCTCATCGATCACGATCCAGCCGGCATCTCCCACCTCGGCGACCAGGGGTCGTGTCGACCACAGAGCAGCCACGGAGAGCACCACCACCCCGACCAGCTGAGCCTGCCATCCAAGACTCGAGCCCGCCCACAACGAGAAGAGGAGGGCAACGAGAGCTCCGACCGTCCCCGAGCCTGCGTCCGATCCTCTGATCCGCCGCAACAGCAGTCCGGAGCCGAAGAACGAAGCGACCAATCGGTGCATTGGGGGCCGAGACTATCCGAGACCCGTAATTGGGACCCTCAGGGGTCATATGCGGACCTGTGCATCCCAATTACGAAAGGGGGGTTCAACCCACTGACGATTTCACTTCCCGAACCAGCAGTTAGCCTCTTGGCGATGGAACCGTCATCCAAGATATGGGTGGACGGCGAGTTCGTCGATTGGGACGATGCCACCGTTCATTTCCTCGCTCACGGACTTCAATACGGGACGGGTGTCTTCGAGGGCATCCGCGCCTACAAGACCCCAGAGGGAACGGCCGTATTCCGGCTTCATGAGCACATGCTCCGCCTCAACGCCTCCGCTCGCGCCTACGGGATCCCGATGCCCTGGACGGTGGATCAGCTGGACGAGGCGTGTCTCGAGCTACTCCGGGTCAACGGGCTCGAATCGGCTTACATCCGCCCGCTCTCTTTCTACGGGGCTGGCGCATTTGGGATCGACCCGGCGTCGAGCCCGGTCCTCACTTACATGGCGGCCTTCTACCTCGGCAGTTACATGGGTGAGGATGGGGTTCAGAAGGGCATCACCACCATGGTGTCCAGCTGGCGTCGCATCTCGCACAGCAGTTTCATTCCGTCGGCCAAAGGGAGCGGACAGTATCTGAACTCGGTCCTGGCCAAGCAGGAGGCGGTCTCCGCCGGTTTCGACGAGGCGATCATGCTCAACGACTCAGGATCGCTCTCCGAGGGCAGCGGCATGAACCTGTTCATGGTGAGCGGAGGCGTCGTCTCAACACCGCCGGCCTCGTCGGGGATTCTCGAAGGAATCACCAGGGACTCTGTCATCCGATTGCTCCGGGCCGAAGGTGTCGAAGTCCGGGAGCTAGACCTTGCCCGGGGGAGTCTCTACACGGCCGATGAGATCTTCCTCACCGGCACTGCGGCCGAAGTGACCCCGGTGCGCGAGATCGACAGGCGTGTGGTGGGCACCGGTGGGCCGGGACCGGTGACCCGAAAGGCCCAGGATCTGTTCTCGGACGCCGTGGCCGGCAAGCTCTCGGACTACCGGGAATGGCTCACCTTCACCTGATGGGTCAGCAGCCGAATCTAGAGATCACCGAGGCCGAAAGACCGAGAAAGGTGCTCGAGACACCACCCGCCCGGGTTGGGGGACCGTCCAGACCCGGGGTGATCACCTCGCCCGAACAGGTGCCCCGGGGCGGGCGTTTTGGCACCGCCGGCCCTGATGCGGGGTGGGCACTCCACCTGCTGTCGATTTCCGACCTTCCCGACGACGACCCCAACCTTCGCGGCGTGCTTGCAGGGCTGATGACGGCGCGCGCCGCCGCCCTGGGCCGGGCCCCGATCAAGGAGGATCTGGAGGTTGCCCTGGTCCTGTGTGGCTACGGATTCGAGGGCACCCCGGAGTTGGTTGCCCAGAAGGAGCGCTGGAAGGCGGCGGTGCCCCACGAAACCCGGCCCGGTGAGACCGCGGTCTCCGAGGTGGACCGGACCCTGATGCTCAACAAGCCGGAGCAGGTGCGCTGGGCCCTGACCCATAAAGACCGACCACCGGGGGAGTCGGGCTCCCTCGGCTAGCGGCCCGTCGCCCAAATAGCTACGCGGTCTCGCCGGCCCTCGACGCCGCTGGACTGCGTCCTCGTCCTCAACGCACCTACAGGTGCGCCTTCGTCCTGCGTCCTTGCCAGCGACCCCGAGTGGCTCGGCGACACCGCGGCATCAATTGAGCGACAGACCACTAGCGTCCGCCGCCTCATGAAGATCGTTCGGATCAAAGCCGGTGACGACATTGCCTACGGCGTCGCCGACTCCGAGGGGGTGATGGTCTACCGGGGAACGCCGTTCGTGGCGTGGGAGCCGACCGAGACGGTGGTGCCTTGGGATCGAGTTCAGCTTCTCGCTCCGGTCATTCCAACCAAGGTGGTCTGTGTGGGCCGCAACTATGTGGATCACGCCTCGGAGAGGGGTGGCGAGGTGCCGGAGGAGCCGCTGATCTTCATGAAGCCCGCAACTGCCGTGGTCGGGCCGGACGCGTCGGTGGTGCTCCCTGCGACCTCGAATGAGGTACACCACGAGGCCGAATTGGCCGCAGTGATCCACAGGGTCGCCCACAACGTTCGGGCCGAGGATGCCTCGCAGTACATCCTCGGGTATACGGCGGCAAACGACGTGACCGCTCGGGATCTTCAGAACCGTGACGGGCAATGGACCCGGGCAAAGGGGTTCGACACCTTTTGCCCGCTGGGCCCGGCCATCGAGACCGAGCTCGATCCGCTGGAGCGTCTCGCCGTCATCTGTCGGGTCAACGGCGATGTGCGCCAGGCCGGGTTCACCTCGGACATGGTCTTCGGGGTGGCCGAGCTCTTTGAATTCATCACCGCGGTGATGACCCTGCTCCCCGGTGACGTGATCCTCACCGGGACACCGGCCGGGGTGGGGAAGATCGAAAGCGGAGACACCGTGGAGGTGGAGATCGACGGCATCGGGATCTTGAGCAACCGGGTGGTGCGCCGGTGACGGTCCGGGTTCGGATAGCTCCCTCCCCTACCGGGTATCTCCATGTCGGCACGGCCCGGGCTGCCCTCTTCAACTGGCTCTACGCACGACATAAAGGCGGCGTGTTCATCGTCCGCATCGACGACACCGATCGGGAGCGCTCGACACCGCAGTTCGAGGCTGACATCCTCGACTCCCTGCGCTGGCTGGGTCTGGACTGGGACGAAGGAGTCGAGGTCGGCGGGCCACACGGCAGCTATCGACAGTCCGACCGCTACGAGAGGTACCGGGAGGTCGCCGGCCAATTGGTGACAGAAGGCGCCGCCTACTACGACAACCGATCGCCCGAGGAACTCGAAGAGCTTCGGGCCCGCGCCCAGAGCGAGGGGAAGCATCCTGGTCACTACATCCGGCGAGCGGACCGAGCTGCCGAGACCGGAGCCATCCGCCTTTCCATCCCGCAGGATGCACCGGTGGCTTTTGATGACCTGGTCCGGGGGGCTGTGAGTTTCGAGCCGCGCGACATCGACGACTTCGTGATCCTGCGCAGCGACGGCACACCCACCTATCACCTCGCCTCGACCGTGGACGATGTCGACTACGAGATCACACATGTGGCTAGAGGCGAGGATTTGCTGCCGTCGACACCCAAGCACATCCTGCTCGCCCGGGCAATGGGAGCCACCGAGGCCACCTATGCCCATCTTCCGTTGCTGTTCGGCACCGACGGTAAGAAACTCTCGAAGCGCTTCGCCGCTGTCTCGCTTTCGGTGTATCGGGATGAGGGCTATCTGGCAGACGCAGTCTTCAACTATTTGTCCTTGCTCGGGTGGTCCCTCGATGCCGAGACCACCATCTTCTCCAGGGCGGAGGCGGTGGCCGCCTTCGACCTCGGCGAGGTCTCCAGCAACCCGGCGGTGTTCGATCCCGAGAAGCTGGCCTGGATGAACGGCGAGTACATCCGGGCGCTGTCGCCGGATCGGTTTCTGGAGCTGGTCAGGCCGCATGTCGAAAGCGCGGTCGGGCGATCCCTCGACTCGGCGGAATGGATCCGTTTCGAATCGATCGCCGGCTTGGTCCAGGAGCGAACCCGATTCCTTCCCGAGGCCGGCGAGCAAGTGGTGTTTCTCTTCGCGGACTTCGACGAATACGACGAGACGTCGTGGGGGAAGGTGATGACCGGGGAGGGCGTGGCCGGGATCATCACCGAGGCCCGCTCGCGGCTCGAAACCGTCGACGATTGGAGGGCCGAGGTCATCGAGCCGGTGTTGAGGGGGATGGTCGAGGAGATGGGGATCGGGGCCGCCAAGGGTCTTCAGCCGCTGCGGGTGGCGGTGACCGGGTCCTCGGTGAGCCCACCGCTCTTCGAGTCGATGGCGGCGCTGGGGAAAGAGAAGACTCTGGAGCGTCTGGAGAGGGCCCTTGGGAGGCTTCCTTCCCCGTAATTGGGATCTACAGGTCCGCATGTGACACCTGAGCGTCCCAATTACGTGGTGGGGGATACCAGTCGGTGACCAGGTATCCTTCCCCTTCCAGGTCCCGTCGTCCAGAGGCCCAGGACGCCGGCCTTTCAAGCCGGAAACGCCGGTTCGAATCCGGTCGGGACTGCCCACCAAGAGAAACCCAATGTCGATCGAAGCCACGAATCTCTACAACATCGTCCTTGCCATGCTGTCCCTGGTGGCGCTGGCGGCTGCGTTGGGTCTTGTCATCTATCGGATGGCGAAGGGGCCGGAGGCGGCATACCTCCTGGGCGACAAGGCGATCTGGCTGGCCTGGGTGGTGGCGTTGGTGGCCACCGTCGGGTCGTTGATCTACTCCGAGGTCATCCACTTCGTGCCCTGTCGTTTGTGCTGGTTCCAGCGGATCGCCATGTACCCGCTGGCGATCATCCTCCTGGTGGGTGCGATCCGGCGGGAAGCGGTGGTCAAGTACTACGCCCTCCCACTGGCCCTGATCGGGCTCGCAATCTCGATCTACCACAACGTGATCCAGTTCTACCCCAGCCTCGAAGGCGGCTCCTGTGACCCGCTCAACCCCTGCTCCGCTCGCAATGTCGAAGTATTCGGTTTCCTCGACATCCCGTTTATGGCCGGCGCCGGGTTTATCTTGATCTCCGTGCTTCTCGCCCTCTACGTGAAAACCGGGAACAACGAATTATGACCCAGCGCACTCAGAGGAAACCCCCGGCCAAGAAAGGCAGCAATCTGAGCACCCTGTGGTGGATCCTCGGAGGGGTGGTCGGGCTCGGGTTGATCATCCTTCTCGCCATCTCGATCGCCGGCGAGCAGGAACTCGACGCCAGCATCGGGTTTGGCGAGATCACCATGGAGGGCGACCCGCTCCCGCTCTTCGCCGACCCGTTGAACGATGCCGCGGTCGGTCTCACGGCGGCGGCGGTCAGCGGCAGCGACTGGAAGGGAAACCAATACAGCATCACTGCTGACGGGAGGCCAAAGCTCCTGGTCCTCCTGGCCCACTGGTGCCCCCACTGCCAGAACGAAGTTCCGGTGATCCAGCAATGGATCAACGACGGTGGGCTTCCCGAAGGGGTCGACATGTACTCGTTGACTGTCTTCACCGACCAACTCCGTCCCAACTGGCCTCCTCAGGATTGGCTCGAAGCCGAGGGGTGGACGTTGCCGGTGATCATGGACGACGAGATCGGCACCGCGGCTGCCGCCTACGGGATGGCGAGCACTCCCATGTATGTGGTGCTGGATGGGGACAACAAGGTGGTGCAGAGAATTGCTGGTGAGATCGGCGTCGACGGGCTCAATGCGTTGAGCCAGCTCGCCCTGGAAAGCGTCGGCTGAGGCTCAGGTCTCCAGAGACCGAATCTTCTCCAGCCGCCGTATGTGACGATCTTCGCGGCTGAACTTGGCGTTGAGGAAGGTGCTCACCAGGTCCTGCGCCAGCGAGAACCCGATCACCCTCGACCCGAGGCAGATCACGTTGACGTCATCGTGCTCCACCATCTGATGCGCGGTGTACATGTCGTGGGCCACGGCCGCTCTGATCCCGTTCAGTTTGCTGGCCGCCACCGAGGCCCCGGCCCCTGAACCGCAGATGACGATCCCGCGGTCGGCCCGCCCGTCCAGGACCGCCTGACCCACCGCGGCCGCATAATCGGGATAGTCGACCGGCTCGGCCGAATGAGTGCCCAGGTCATATACGGCATGACCGGATTCGGCCAGCCACGAAGCCAGGTACTCCTTCATCGAGTATCCGGCATGATCGGAGCCCAGTGCGATTCTCATGGCCGCGGCAGGGTAGCCATGCCACCCTTCCGGACCGGAACCAACGTGTGGTTGGCGGCACGGGGTGGTTACATTCGACGCGATGTCCGTGATCGTCGTCGAGGGTGGAGCGCGTCTCCAGGGAACCGTCGGGGTGCGCGGCGCCAAGAACGCGGTGCTCAAGGAGATGGTTTCTGCCCTGCTCGCCCCCGGGCGTCATCATCTGACCAACGTCCCCACCATCCTCGATGTCGAGCTGATGTCCCAGGTTCTGGAGCACCTCGGTTGTCGTGTCGAACAGGGCAATGAAGAGCTCTGGTTATTGGTCCCTGACGAGCTCAACCCGGAGGCGCCGATCGAGTTGGTGCGCCAGATGCGGGCGTCGATCGTCGTCTTGGCCCCCCTTCTCGCCAGGACCGGTGTTGCCAGGGTGGCGCTTCCCGGTGGCGACGACCTGGGGGCCAGGCCCATCGACATGCATCTCGGCGGTCTCGAGGCCATGGGGGCAGAATTCGAACTGGTTCACGGTGAGCTCGTCGGAGCACTGGACGGCCGGTTCAAGGGAACCGAGGTCGAGTTGCCCTTCCCATCGGTGGGCGCCACGGAGAGTCTGTTGTTCGCCGGCGCCACCGCCGAGGGGGAAACGGTGATCGTGAACGCGGCGCGCGAGCCCGAGATCCTCGACTTGATCGATCATCTGGTGGCGATGGGCGCCGACATCACCGGCGGCGGGACCTCGCTGGTCACCGTCGTCGGGGTGGAAGCCCTCTCCGCAGTCGAGCACCGGGTGATCCCCGACCGACTCGAGGCCGGGACCTATGCCGTCGCCGCCGCCATCACCGGGGGGGACGTGACCGTTACCGGGTGCGCACCTACCCATCTCCGGATGGAACTGATGAAACTCGAGGAAACCGGGGCCCAGGTCGAACGCGGCGACGGATGGCTCAGGGTGATCGGCCCCGAGCGACCAACACATGTCGACTTCGCCACGCTTCCCTTTCCCGGTTTCCACACCGATATGCACCCACAAATGGTGGCCTTGCTCACAGTGGCCTCGGGAACCTCGGTGATCACCGAAAACCTCTATGACTCGCGTTTTCGCTATGTGGGCGAACTGGCCCGGATGGGTGCCGATATCACCATCGAGGTGCAGCATGCCATCGTTCGCGGTGTCGATCGGCTTTCCGGATGTCCGGTCCTGGCGCCTGATATCCGGGCGGGGGCGGCCCTGGTTCTGGCCGGGCTGCGTGCCGATGGCACCACATCCGTCGGCGATGCCGAGCATATCGATCGCGGGTATGAGGACTTCACGGGTCGTCTCGGTGCCCTGGGAGCCCTTGTCTCCAGGGGATGAGCCGATTAGGTGATTGCCGGCAAGCCCTTAGAATTTGGAACAGTCGACCTCTACAACTGGTTCTACCAAACGATGACATCAGCCACCCCAGTGACGATCGCGTCCGCCAATTCAGCCGATCGGCCCGAAATCGACCAGGAGAAGCTCGCCGAGACCCTGGAGTACATCCGCCCGGCCGTCCAGGCCGACGGCGGTGATTTGATCCTGCTCGGGACCGAGGGGGGGACCGTCAACATCCAGATGGTGGGGGCTTGCGGGGGTTGCCCGCTGTCGATGATGACCCTCAAGGCGGGGATTGAACGGATACTGATGGATCGGGTGCCCGGTGTCGAGGAAGTCAACGCCAGCGCCGACGCCCCCACGCTCGACGAAGACGCCGCTCTACCCATGCATGGCGGGATCTCCCTTCCCGGGCATCTGCTGGACTCCCCCGATTCGGTCTGACCGGTCTTAGGCTTTCCCCGATGAGCTCGAGCGAGCTGATCGATCTCGTTCGTACCGGTGATCGGGCCGCTCTGGCTCGCCTGGTGACGGCGATCGAATCGGGTGAGCCCGACGTCGTCGAGGCTGTGGGCACCCTGAGTCGAGAAGGGCAATCAGCGAGGCGCATCGGGGTCACCGGTCCCCCCGGGGCCGGAAAGTCCACGCTGATCAGCGCGATCATCACCGAACTGAGGTCGCGTTCTCTCTCCGTTGCGGTGCTAGCGGTGGATCCTTCCAGCCCGCTCACCGGCGGGGCACTGCTCGGGGACCGGATCCGAATGCAAGGTCATGTCGAGGACGATGGGGTCTATATCCGCTCCATGGCCACCCGCGGGCATCTTGGTGGGCTGGCGGCGGCGGCAGGGTCGACTATCGACATCCTTTCCAATGCCGGATTCGACTTTGTGCTCGTGGAGACGGTGGGTGTGGGTCAGTCCGAGATCGAGGTGATGAACCTGGTCGAGGTGGTGGTGTTGGTCGTGGGACCAGGGTGGGGTGACCAGATCCAGGCCGAGAAGGCCGGGGTGATCGAGATCGCCGACCTATTCGTGGTCAACAAGGCCGATCGGCCGGGCGTCGACGAGGTGCGACACGCCCTGCTGGGCGCCGCCGGAGAGTCGGGGTCCGAGGTGTTGACCACCACCGCCCTCACCGGTGAGGGCGTAGGTGCCCTGGTCGATGCGATCGAGAAGCTTGTGGGGCGTTAATCGGCCAGCGCGGCCTGGGCCGCGGCCAGCCGTGCCCCCTCGATTCGGGGCGGGCTGCACGAGACGTAGTCGAGTCCTAGCTCGTGGACGAAGGCAATCGACTTGGGGTCCCCTCCGTGCTCGCCGCAGAGACCGAGGGTCAGCCCGGGGTTTGCCTCCCTGCCCTCTTTGGCTGCCACCCGAACCAAGCGGCCAACACCGGCGCGGTCGAGGGTCTGAAAGGGGTTCGAGGGCAGGATTCCCCGCTCCAGGTATTCACGGAGGAACAGCGCTTCCGCGTCGTCCCTACTCAGCCCGTACGTCATCTGGGTGAGGTCATTGGTTCCAAACGAGAAAAAGTCGGCGACCTTAGCGATGGCCCCCGCGGTCAGGGCGGCACGAGGCAGCTCGATCATCGTCCCCACCGGAACCTCCAGTCGGAGCCCCGACTGGTCTGCTGCGTCTTTGACCTCCTCTTCGATCATCTCCCGCATGCGGATCAACTCCTCCACGTCAGCAACGAGAGGGATCATGATCTCGAGTATGGGATGGCCCCCGGCCTGGAGTCTCCTGACCAGGGCATGACAGGCGGCCCGAGCTTGCATCCGGTAGAGGTGGTCGACCATCAGGCCGAGCCGAACGCCGCGCAAACCGAGCATCGGGTTGTCCTCCTCCCACCTGGCAACCTGCTCGGACATCGACTGCAGGTCGTCGATGGGAAGGCCCTCCTTGGCGTCGAGCCGCATCTCGTGCTCCAACTCGAAACGAGAGGGCAGGAATTCGTGAAGCGGAGGGTCGAGGAGCCTGATCACCACCGGCAGGCCATCCATCGCCTCGAGCAGGCCTTCGAAATCACCGATCTGGACACGCTCCAATTCCATCAGCGCGAAGGAGCGCTCCTCTTCGACCTCGGAGAGGATGATTCGCTGCACCACTTGGAGTCTCTCGCCGAGAAACATGTGCTCGGTCCGCGCCAGGCCGATTCCTTCTGCGCCGAGGCTTCTGGCAATGGCCGCATCCTCGGCGTTGTCAGCGTTGGCCCACACCCCCAGGGCCCTGATCTCATCGGCCCACTCCAGCAGCCGGCGCAATTCGGGTAGGGACTCTGGGGCGACGACATCGACGCTGCCGATGAACACCGCCCCGGTGGAACCGTCGATCGTCACCAGGTCACCGACCCGGATCTCATCGGCGACCGTTCGGGCCAAACCGGCCCCGGCGTCCACGCTCAGGTCCGCAGCCCCGGTCACTGCCGGCTTGCCCATGCCCCTGGCCACCACCGCGGCGTGCGAGGTCTTCCCGCCCTGACTGGTCAGGATCCCGACCGCGGCCGCCATGCCGTGAATGTCGTTGGGTGTCGTCTCAGGGCGGACGAGGATCACTGCTTCGCCTTCCCTTGCCTGGGCCACGGCAGCGTCGGACGAGAACACAACTTTGCCGATGGCGGCCCCCGGGGAGGCGGCGATACCGATGACGGCGGCGCCGGAGAGCTTCACGTGGTCGGCGATCCGGGGGCGGTGCAGTTGCTCGAGGGAGGCGGGGGCGACCCGCCTCACCGCCGTGGCGCGGTCGATGAGACCCTCGTCCACCATGGCCACGGCCATCTTGACTGCGGCGGCCGCGGTTCGTTTCCCGGCCCGGGTCTGGAGGATGTACAGGACCTTGCGCTCGATGGTGAACTCGATGTCACACATGTCGCGGTAATGGGCTTCCAGACCGCTCATGATCTCGAGCAACTGGTGGTGACATTCCGGGTGGAGCTTTCCGAGCTGATCGAGCGTCAAAGGGTTGCGGGTGCCGGCCACGACATCCTCACCTTGGGCCCGGGGGAGATAGTCGCCGTATATGAGGTGAGCTCCGGTTCCGGGATCCCGGGTGAAGCAGACACCGGTCCCCGAGTCGTCACCGAGGTCACCAAAGACCATCATCTGCACATTGGCGGCCGTGCCCAGGTCGTCGGGGATCGAGTAGATCCTCCGGTAGTCGACGGCACGCTTGGTGTTCCATGAGCTGAAGACCGCGGTGATCGCACCCCGCAACTGCTCATAGGGGTCGCTGGGGAGCCCGCCGGGTCGAAGCTCCTCGACGATCTCCTGGAAGCTCCGAGTAGCCGTCTCGAGTTCGTCGGTGTCGAGCTCTGTGTCGTCATCGACTCCAGCCGCGTTCCGGAGCTCGACGAGAACTTCCTGAAACAGGCTCGGTTCCACACCGAGGACCACGTCGCCGTACATCTGCACGAATCGGCGATAGGCGTCCCAGGCGAAATGTGGATCTCCTGACCACTCGATCAAGTTCTTGACCACTTCGTCGTTGAGCCCCAGGTTGAGGATGGTGTCCATCATTCCGGGCATCGAGGCCCTGGCGCCCGATCTCACCGAGAGCAGGATCGGAACCGGGCCCCCGCCGAAGGTGCGCCCGGTCCTGGTCTCGAGACGAGCGATTGCCGAGTCGACCTCTTCCCACAGGTTCTCGGGAACGCGGCCGTCCCTCATCGTCAGCCGACAGACCTCGGTGGTGATAGTGAAGCCTGGAGGCACCGGAAGGCCGAGCGAGGTCATTCGCGCCAACCCGGCGCCTTTGCCTCCCAGCAGGTCCGCGTCGGAACCATCAGTGGCCGAGAAGTCGAAGAGATGGGGCAAAGCGGGTTGGCTCCTTGTGGCTGAGTAACCCGAAGTTAACGATTCCCGACGGTTCGACAAAAGGGTCCTCGGTGAAACAATCACGAGTCTTTTGTCACCCCTTCAGGGTGAACCCTTCAATCGGGGTGGTAGCTAGGGTTGCCGTGGGTTCAGATTCGTGGTCGGATCCCGAGGTCACATGCCGAAGAACATCACCAAGGAGACGGTTGCCATCCCCGAAGGGACCTTCACTATGGGCTCCAACGCTCACTATCCGGAGGAGCGTCCCTCCCATGCGGTGACCGTGGACGGTTTCAGCCTCGACCGCCATCAAGTGACCAACGTCGAGTTCGCCGAATTCGTGGCCGACACCGGGTACGTGACCACAGCTGAGATCCCACCCGACCCTGCCGAGTACCCGGGGGCACTGCCCCACATGCTCTACGCCGGGTCGCTGGTCTTCATTCCGCCTGCGGGGCCTGTCGATATGAGCGATATCGGGAACTGGTGGTCTTTTGTCCAAGGGGCGGATTGGCGAAACCCCACAGGGCCGGACAGCGCCCTGACCGGGATGGAAGGTCACCCGGTGGTCCACGTCAACTTCGGCGACGCCATGGCCTACGCCACGTGGGCGGGCAAGGACCTGCCCACGGAGGCCGAATGGGAGCGAGCTGCCAGAGGTGGCCTCGAGGGTGCCGAGTACGCCTGGGGAGACGAGCTCATGCCGGCAGGCCGGCCAATGGCCAACGTCTGGCAGGGAGAGTTCCCCTGGCAGAACGATCTGGTCGACGGCTACCTGAGGACGGCGCCGGTGGGGTCGTTCCCGCCAAACGGATACGGGTTGTTCGACATGATCGGCAACGTGTGGGAATGGACGACTTCCTGGTACTCAACCCGGCACCCCGAGGCCGTGGCCCACGCCTGTTGTGCCCCTGTCAACCCTCGTGGTGGGGCGGAGGAGGCCAGCATCGATCCCTCACAACCTGAGATCCGCATCCCCCGCAAGGTGATCAAGGGGGGATCCCACCTCTGTGCGCCAAACTATTGCCGCCGATATCGACCTGCTGCGCGTTTCCCCGAGCCGATCGACACCTCCACCTCGCATCTCGGCTTCAGATGTGTGACCCGCCAGGGGTGATCGTCGCTCACTGGTCCTGATCGGTCTCGATCCCCAGTGCGACGAAGATCCGGTGTCTCTCCTCGGAGTAGTGGGTCTCGCTGACGAGGTTGGCGGCGTACTGCTCGCTGAGGCCCGCAAACTCCTCCATCAGGGCTGTCTCGTCGGGCGCTTCGGCGAGCGCCGACTCCTCGACCCGATCTTCGCGCCGCTGGCGCTTGGCATCCTGCTTCTCCTGGCGGGTCCTTTCCCGGGCCCGCTTGCTCATGGCCTCACGTCCTCGTTGTGCCATCAGGACACCGCCGTCTTGGCGACGTTCGGCTGCCGAATCGGCGAGGGGGCCTGAGAATTGGGAGATGGTGTCATGTCGATCCTCTGGTCGCGGGTAAGGCTGACTCACCGGGATTCATCCGAGCGAAGACTCCGAGAGAGCGCGGGACCGGATTACCTATCCGGTCCAAACCTGGTCGGTCGAGGGCCGGCCCTACGAGCCTTGGTGGTGCGATACCCATTGAACACCTTAACGCCGCGGGGTGGTTACGCGGGAACCGCTCCGGCGTGTCGGTGCCTCCAATACCGCTGGCGGGCTCGGATTAGCGGGGCAAAACGGTTACCATTGAGGCCACAGCGCACGCCTGGATGCGTGCTGCGCCGTTCTTCGCTCCTTCGTACCGTCGGGTGAAGTCGCCACAGGTGCCTACTCAGACCCTCCGTTCCAATCGAAGGTGATTCTTGGTCAGGCGAGCTGTGGGGCGTCAAGTACTTCGACGGTTCGAGCTTCGGAAGGAGCATGTCAATGTCCACCAACCTCTATGTGGGGAACCTCTCGTTCTCCACCGACTCCGCGGAATTGGAGTCGCTGTTCGCGCCCCACGGTCGTGTGACCAAGGCGCAGGTCATCAATGACCGCGACACCGGCCGGTCCCGCGGCTTCGGGTTCGTCGAAATGGATTCCGCCGAGGAAGCGCAGAACGCGATCTCCTCGTTGAACGGTAAGGACATGGGAGGGCGTCAGCTCACCGTGAACCTGGCCAAAGAGCGGTCCCGATAACCCATTGTGGGTGGCGGCAGACGCCGTCGAACCCTCAGTACACCAAGGGAGCCCCCCGGAATCTCCGGGGGGCTCCTTCGTCTTGACCACCCGCGATCAGCCCTCTGCACTCGAGGCCGCCAGTCTCGTTCGGATCGGGCTCAGGCGCCGTCAACTGCGAAGACGAGCTCGACACCGTTGCCGGTCAGGGTCAAGGAGTCTTCAGTCGCGGTGAATGCATCGACCAGGGCGAGGGCCTGAAGGTATTTCGACTCAGACTCCATCACCTCGTCTGGGGAGCACGCCATCATGGTCGAGCCAATGCCGGAGAAGCTGATCTCGCTTCCGGAGATGGTGTAGCTGCCAAAGTACGAGTTGCAGGCGGCCGTGCCCGCGATCGCATCTTCTTCGAAGGTCAGCGTGATCGGGCTGCCGTCAACGATGGGAACCGCAGCGCCGTCCAGAGTCCCGGACTCCAACACCCAGGCAGTTCCGGTCGGGTCGGATGAGGCTTCGTCACCATCGGCACAGGCGGCAAGAATCAGACCCAGGACGGCGGCTAAGACAAGTGTTTTTCTCATGGTGGCTCGACGTTACCCCGGTTCTCACCGGTTCCTCCAAAACCAACCGCGTGGTCATAGCGCAGCTCCGGCGGCCAGGACGATTCCGGTCCAGAGGTGCAGTCTGCTGTTCATGACCAGGGCTCGGATCAGGGAGGGGCCGTCACTGTGCTGCCACAGTGTCCGCACCGGGCCGACGGCGTAGGGAGCGAGCATCGCTGCGAAGAGAGTGGGGAGAGGGGTCCATCCGGCGACGGCGAAGACCACGATCAGCACAAAGGCGCCATAGATCAGCGTCGCATAGAGCCACCTGGTCTTCTCCCGTCCCAGGATGACCGCCAGCGTTCGTTTGCCGGTCTCGCGGTCGGTGTCGAGGTCCCGGTAGTTGTTGGCGACGAGGATCGCCGTGACCAGCATCCCCACCGGGATCGCCAGCAGCCAGGCCGCGGCCGGGGCGGTCATGTCGTGCACATACCGGCTGCACACGGTGGCCACCAGCCCGAAGAAGACGAACACGAATATCTCGCCGAGCCCGCGGTATCCGTACGGGGACGGCCCGCCGACATAACCCAGCATGGCGATGATCGAGACGACACCGACGATCAGGATCAACGGCCCGGCGATATACGCCAGACCGATGCCGGCAACAGCTGCAATCAGGATCGCGACCACCACTCCGGTCCACATCTCTCTGGGCGTGAGCACACCGAGAGCCACCATGCGGGGAGGGCCGAGTCGGTCGGTGCTATCGACGCCCCGTTTGGCGTCCGAGACATCGTTGGCGAAGTTGGCCGCCACCTGTATGGCCACCGCACCCACCAGGGCCAGGGTGAAGGCGTCCAGGCGAAACACCTCCTGGCCCAGGGCCAGACCTGCCCCCACCAGGACCGGCACCACGGCAGCGGGGAGGGTATGGACCCGGGCCGCCGTCTTCCACGCCTCGAACCGGGTCAAAGCGTCAGAAGTGCCAGGGGTATTGGCCAAAGTCCGGGTCGCGCTTGTCGAGGAAGGCATCCCGACCTTCTCGGGCCTCGTCGGTCATGTATCCCAGCCTGGTGGCCTCGCCGGCGAAGATCTGCTGGCCCACCAGTCCGTCGTCGATCAGGTTGAAGGCGAACTTGAGCATCCGCTGGGAGGTGGGGCTCTTACGGGTGATCTCGACTCCCCAATCCAAAGCCACCTTCTCAAGGTCGGCGTGGGGGACCACCGCGTTCACCATCCCCATCTCATAGGCCTCCCGGGCTGAATAGCTCCGGCCCAGGAAGAAGATCTCCCGGGCTCGCTTCTGGCCCACCTGACGGGCCAGATACGCCGATCCATACCCGGCATCGAAGGAAGCGACGTCGGCATCCGTCTGCTTGAAGACGGCGTGCTCCTCCGAGGCAATGGTCAGGTCACAGACCACGTGAAGGCTGTGCCCCCCACCGACCGCCCAACCCGGGACCACGGCGATCACCACCTTGGGCATGAACCTGATCAGCCTTTGCACCTCGAGGATGTGAAGTCTTCCCACCCGGGCCGGATCGACCGTCTCTTCTTCCTCCCCTTCGGCATATTTGTATCCATCCGCCCCCCTGATGCGCTGGTCCCCGCCCGAGGAGAAGGCCCAGCCCCCGTCCTTCGGCGACGGCCCGTTCCCGGTGAGCAGGACACACCCGACATCGGTGCTTTGACGTGCATGGTCGAGGGTGGCGAATAGCTCGTCGACCGTGTGCGGGCGGAAGGCGTTGCGGACTTCCGGGCGGTTGAAAGCGATCCGGACCACCCCGGCGCTCTTGGCACGGTGATAGGTGATATCGGTCATGTCGAAGCCAGGGACCGGGTTCCAGGCGGCTTGGTCGAAGATCTCGGAAACCACAGACTGGCAGGATAAGAGGCACAATCGTCCCGTGATCGATTGGCTGACCCGTCATGACCCGGATCGGGTCTTTCTGGAGACTCCTTCCGGATCGCGCACGTATGGCGAGATCCTCGATTCCGTTCACAACCGGCCGGTGGCTGGGGTCGAATTGCTCCGTCCCGGTTTCGCAGCCGCCTCGGTCGTTGACATCCTTGCGGTGATGTCAAGGGGTACCGCGGTCCTGGCCGGCCCGGATGTGGAGGTGCCCGTTGGCATCGAGCAAGATGGGGCGGCAGTGGTGGTCTTCACCTCGGGAACGACCGGCACTACCAAGGGCGTGCGGCTGACACGAGAGAATTGGGAGGCGGCGGTCAAAGCCTCGCAGCAGCATCTTGGCAACGATCGCAAGGATGTGTGGCTGTTGGCCATGGCGCTGCACCGGGTTGGGGGAATCGCCATCGTCCTCCGCTCCGTCTTTGCCGGTGGAACCGTGCGCATGCTCTCCAGATTCGACCCCGTCGAGTTTGCCGCCGCCTTGCGGAGCGGAGTGACCTTCGCCTCGGTGGTGCCGACCATGCTTCAGCGGATTCTCGATATCAACCCCGGCCCATATCGAGGCGTGCGGGCAGTTCTCGTCGGTGGTGGCCCGATACCTGACAGGTTGTTGGAACGTGCATCCGAGGCGGGTCTGCCAGTGCTCCCCAGTTACGGGATGAGCGAGACTTGTGGTCAGATTGCCACGCTCAGGCCCGGCTCGGCAGTGGAGCGAAAGGTCCACCCCCTGCCTGGCGTCGAGTTGCGCATCGAGCCGGACAAGAGAATCGCGGTCCGGGGGCCGATGGTTTCGAGTGGGTACCTCGGGGAGCCGGACCGAGAACCAGGCAGCTGGTTTGTCACCGGTGATCTTGGGGAACTGGACTCTGGTGGTGCTCTGCGGGTCCTGGGCCGTGCCGACAATGTGATCGTGAGCGGCGGCGAGAACATCGATCCCGAATTGATCGAGACATCCCTGATGGCCATCGCCGGTGTCGAGGCCGTATTGGTGGTTGGTGTCCCCAGTGAGGAATGGGGGATGGAAGTGGCCTGCCTCTACGTGGGTGACCTCGAGCCGGCGGTTGTCGAGTCCCGGCTCAGGAAACGTCTGGGAGGGAGCCTGATCCCCAAACGCTGGCTGCGGGTCAAGGTGCTCCCGACGACGGATCTCGGCAAACCGGATCGGGGTCAGGCCATACGGCTGCTCAGCTGAGACGACGGGCGATCAAGACACCCTGGCGCAGAGGCACCGCCACCGCTTCGAAGCCAGGGTCGGCGCTGATCAGCCGGTTGAAGACATCGGTCCCGTGACCCTGGTCTATCCAGCCGGAACTGGTGCCGTACACGTTGTCGGCGAGAACCAGGCCCCCAGCCGCGATCAACGGCCGGGCGATCCGGAAGTAGTCGGGGTACTCGTGCTTCAACGCGTCGAGAAGAAGCATGTCGACAGTGCCCGGTTCCAACTCGGTTGCGAGAGCCGTGAGTACCTCGATCCCGTTCCCGGGACGTATCTCAACCCGGTCGGCGATCCCGGCCCGCTCGAATTGCTCCCGGGCGAAGGCGGCGTGCCTGGGCTCGGGTTCGATGGTGATCAGTCGGCCGTCTGGTCTCAGGCCTCGTGTGATCCAGATCCCTGAGTAACCGGCCAGAGTCCCGACTTCGACGGCAAGTAGGCCCCGGGTCATCGAGGTCAGGATCTTGAGAAGTCGCCCGACATCGGCGCTCACCGCGATGTCGGGGATGCCGGCCGCCACTGCCTCGTTCATCAGCCCTGCGAGGTGGTCGTCCTCGTCGCCAAAAACTTCGCGCGAATAGCTCTCAAGGAAGTCCCAACGCTGGGGAGTCATAGTCATGGATGGGACCCTAGATCGGCCCGCTCAAGGCGAGGGGATGCGCAACGTCACCATCCCGCCGTCCACACCCAGGATGGAGCCGGTAGTTGAGCCGGAAAGAGGGCTGGCGAGATAGGCGATGGCGTGGGCGACCTCGTCGGCCGTCACCAGCCGGCCCAACGGCTGACGGCGGCGAAGCTCCTCTATGACGGCAACCGGGTCGTCGGCGGCGGCGAGGAATCTCTGGACCCAGGGGGTATCGGTGGTGCCGGGGGCCACCGCGTTGACCCGGATCCCCTCGCCGATGTGATCGGCGGCCATGGCCAGCGTGAGGGAGAGGACGGCACCCTTACTGGCTGCATAGAGCGCTCGGTCGGGGACTCCGAGCACGGCGACCGCGGAGCAGGTGTTGACGATGGCGGCGTGCGCCGACCGGCGGAGCATCGGAAGCGCAGCCGAGGTCACTCGCGCCATGCCAACCACATTGACGTCGAGGAGGTGGTGCCAGGTGTCGGCATCCTGAGCGGTGACGTCGCCCCGGGCCCCCATGCCGGCGTTGTTGACCAGGACGTCAAGCCCCCCAAAGTCTGTCTCGATGATGTGCATGGCCGCGGCAACTCCAGCAGTGCTCGTGACGTCGCACGTGATCGATATCGATTGGGGCACCAATTCCGCCGGTGCCTGGATGTCCAGCACCGCCACCCTGGCGCCGCGCTCTGCCAGCAGGCGCGTCGTGGCGGCCCCGATCCCGCTCGCACCGCCGGTGACCGCGGCCCGCAGTCCCGCGAATTCACTCATCTGGGGCTCCTCTGATTCCTGTCCGGACGCCCTCCCTAGCGCGGGCAGGCTACCCATCGTCGGAGAGTCGGATCAGCCAACCCGAGTCATTCAAGTAGTGACCAACGGCCCTTCCCGAGGCCCCCGGATCGCCTTACGTTCATGGTGGAGCCTCTTCCGTTCGCCACGAAGGAAGGTAGGAAGTGGCCTATCAGTTGCAGGAGGCGATGGATCGGTTGCGGCTCGTCGAGAGCCCATCGCTTCCGATTCTGTCCGTGTATCTCAACCTGGCGCCGGACCGAATCGAGAGGCGTTCGATCGGCGCCCGCCTCCGTGATCTGCTCGACCCGATCGAGAAGCTTGCCGCCTCGGGTGACCTGGATCACGAGTCGTCGATGTCGCTTCGCAACGGCGTCAACCGGGTGCTCGAGATGACACCCGAGTTCGTGAAGGAACTGGGCCACGGGGTGGCAGTGTTTGTCTGTGACCGGCTCCGGCTCGAGGAACACATGACCATGCCCAGAAGGGTGTGGGACTGCGCCGTTGCCGGGCCACAGCCGTATCTGCGTCCGCTCCAGGCCTTGCTCGACGAGTACCGAAAGGTGGCCGCAGTGGTTCTGGACGGCCGGGACGCCGAAATCGCCACCTTCTACATGGGCGAGGGCGTCGATAGAGAGCTCATCGAGGGCGAGGAATTGAGGAAGTCCGATCTGGCCGGCTGGCACGGGTTGGAGGAGCGACGGCATCGACAGCATGCCGAAGAGGCCCGCAACCACCTGTTCCGGGAGGTCGCCGAGCACCTCAACCGTCTGCGCCGGGATACCGGTCTCGACCTGGTCCTCGTGGGAGGCCAGGACGAGATCACACGGGCACTGCTTCCATTCCTCGACAAGACGGTGCGGGCGATGACGGAGACGTTCGTGATCGACATGAACACGCTCACGCCGGCCATTCTCGCCGCGAAGGTAGCTGAGCTCGAAGAGGCCTTCGAACGTAGGGAGGAGGCTGGTGAGGTCGAGCAGACATATGCGGCTGCCGCCGAAGGAGACCTGGCCGTCGTCGGCATCGAGTGGGTGTTGAGGGCAGTGAACCGGCATGCGGTGTCCCGCCTTCTCGTGCATGACGGGGCGTCACTCGGAGGATCACTGTGCAACAACTGTGGGGCGCTTTCCCTGGCTGTCACGGTTTGTACCGGATGTGGAGGTGAGGCGGTAGGCGTTCCCGAGCTACTCGAGACGATTTCCCGGTCGGTGGTCGACGCCGGCGGATCGGTTGAGCACGTCTTCGCCCCAACCAGCCTCGCCCATGATCTGGTCGCCGCCACGCTTCGCTTTCCAACTTGGTGAGGGCCGAGGGGCGGGCGCATGACCACCCAACCACGACCGCCCAACGCCGAATCCGCAATATCCTATTTCCGGCGTGGCTGGTCGGTGATCCCGATGCACTCCATGCGTCGAAACGGATGCAGCTGTCGGCGAGTTGATTGCCCGTCACCGGGGAAGCATCCTCGGGTCAAATGGGAAGAGGCGATGACCACGGCGCCGGGAGCCGACCAGGTCGGGCAATGGTGGGAGCGCTGGCCGGATGCCAACGTCGGTGTTGCGACCGGGGCTGTCTCCGGGGTGGCGGTCATCGACGTGGACCCGCGCCACGAAGGAGACGCCACCCTCGACGAGCTGGAGGCCATCTCGGGTCCGCTGCCCCTGACCCTGGAGAGTCGCACCGGTGGCGGTGGACGGCATATCTGGTTCACCATCGAACAGGAGGACATTCCTTCAGTCGAGTTGGGGGCCGGGTTGGAGCTCAAGGCGGAGAGAGGGTTGATCGTCGCCCCACCCAGCCGGCACTACTCCGGAGAGACGTACCGCTGGCTCGAGCCCGTGCAGGAACCGGCTCCCCTGCCTGAGTGGGTGAGCCGAATCGCCGTGGGCCCGGGTGGCGGGCAGCACGCGCAGGCCGAGCGGCTGGCCCGCACCGCACTCGAACAGGAGGAATTCCGCGACCTGTGGCTGCGGGCCGGAGTCGATGTGGCTCCAGGTGACTCCTATTACCTGTGTCCGTTCCACGACGATCATCATCCGTCTCTGCACATCGACGCCGTCGGTTGTCGCTGGTATTGCTTCGCCTGCCGGATGGGGGGAGGCAGCAGGCGTCTTCTGCGCCATCTCGGCATCCCAAGCCCAAGTACTGCCCGCAGCCGGATGCGGGGTCACGTGGGTCACCGGCAGATGGTCACTCTCGAAGGAGAAGAGGCGGTGGCGGTCGTCGGAGAGTCCTTCCACCAGGACGAGCTTCTTCGATTGACCGGAGGGCGACGCCGGTTTGGTGGTGTGGAGGTCGAGACTGTGGCGGATCTGGTTCCCATAGAGGGTGAGGGCGTGGAGGTGTGGATCGATGACTTCCAGGTCGGGTTTCTCGGTGAAGGCGAGCTGCGCTTCGATGATCGGATTGCCGACAGCATCGAACAGACCGGTTTCGCCAGCTGCCGCGCCACGATCAGAGGGGGTTGGGATCGAGGTGGAGACGACGTCGGCCTGTTTGGGGTGACCTTGCTCTTGCCGCCGACCTGAACCTCGGAACCGCCGGATGATCCGGCCGCCTGGCAAGACCCGCTACCCGCGGACAGTGACCTCAGGCACTGCTTTCAGCCCGGCTGCTGCCCCTGCCTCCGCCTCGCTCACGATCGCGATGGTGGACACGACTGTGTCCGGGTTGAGGCTGATCGAATCGATCCCCATCTCCACCAGGCGACGGGCCACGTCCGGGAAATCGGAGGGCGCCTGGCCGCAGATCCCGATATGCCGGCCGTGGCGATGCGCCCCGTCCACCGCCAGCCGAATCGTCTCCATGACCCCGTCGTCGCGCTCATCGAAATCGAACGCCACCAGCTCCGAGTCCCGGTCCACGCCGAGCACCAATTGGGTGAGGTCGTTGGAACCGATCGAGAAGCCGTCGAAGATCCGGGCAAAGGCGTCTACCTGTACGACGTTGTTCGGGATCTCACACATCACGTAGACCTCCAGGCCGTTCTCACCGCGCCGAAGCCCATGCGACGCCATGACCTCGAGGACCCGCTGTCCTTCCTCCACCCTCCGGCAGAAGGGGATCATCAGCTTGATGTTGGTCATCCCAATGACGTCACGTGCCCGCTTCATCGCATCGCACTCCAGGGCGAACCCGGCGGCGTAGGCGGGATGGGCATAGCGGGAGGCTCCGCGGAACCCGATCATCGGATTGGCCTCGACAGGCTCGAAGCCGCGGCCTCCGAGCAAGCTCGCGTACTCGTTGGTCTTGAAGTCGGACATACGGACGATGACCGGTCTCGGGTAGAAAGCCGCTGCGATCGTGGCCACTCCTTCCGAGAGCCGCTCGACGAAGTACTCGGACCCGTTCTCGTAGCCGCTGATCAAATCGAGGATGCTCTGGCGCTCGGCCGGGTCCTCCACGCCATCCGGGTCGAGCAGTGCCATCGGATGGGCCCTGATCGACTCGGAGATGATGAACTCCATGCGGGCCAGGCCAACACCGTCAACCGGGAGCCGCGCAATCTGGAAGGCCAGGTCCGGGTTCCCGATATTGACCATGATCTCGGTCTTGGTCCTGGCCACCTCGGTGAGGTCGACCTCCACGATTTCGATCGGGAGGAGCCCGGCGTAGACCCGGCCTACCTCCCCGTCGGCGCAGGAGACGGTGACCTCCTGCCCTGTGCCGAGCCGTTCGGTGGCATCGGCCGCGCCAACTACCGCGGGAATGCCTAGCTCCCGGGCGACGATCGCGGCATGACAGGTCCGTCCGCCACGATTGGTGACGATGGCTGCTGCGGTCTTCATCACCGGCTCCCAATCGGGAGTGGTGGTATCCGCAACGAGAACCTCGCCGGGGCGGAAGGCGGCCAGCCCGGTCGTAGCCTTCACCACACGGACCGCCCCGGCTGCAGCTGACGTGCCCACCGCACGGCCTTCGGCCAGGATCTTTCCGCCTTGCTGGACCCGATGCTCGATGAGACTCGTCTTCTTCTTTTGCGAGACAACCGTCTCCGGCCTGGCCTGCACCAGGTAGAGGAGGTCATCGATCCCGTCTTTGGCCCACTCGATGTCCATCGGCATCGACCGGCCAGCCTGAGCGCTGTAGTGACGCTCGACCTCGATCCCGAATCCGGCCAGTGTCAGGACCTCGTCATCCGTCAGGCAGAACGTCTCCCGGTCGATGTCCGGGGTGGGAATGTTGGATGTGGTTTGGCCGCCCCGACCCTGGGAATAGACCATCTTGATCTGCTTGTTCCCGAGGCTGCGCTTGAGCACACTTCGGTAGCCGAGCTCGAAGGTGGGCTTGTGCACGTAGAACTCATCGGGGTCCACCACCCCTTGGACCACGTTCTCACCCAGCCCGTAGGCGCCGGTGATGAAGACCACGTCCTCGAACCCTGACTCGGTGTCGACTGTGAACAGCACGCCGCTGCTGGCCAGGTCGGAGCGGACCATCTTCATGACACCCACCGACAGGCCTATCGAGAAGTGGTCGAAACCCTGGTCGATCCGATACGAGATGGCACGATCGGTGAACAACGAGGCAAAGCACCGGCGGCAAGCCTCGACCACACGCTCCGCCCCATGGATGTTGAGATAGGTCTCGTGTTGCCCGGCAAAGCTTGCTGTCGGAAGGTCTTCCGCCGTGGCGGACGACCGCACCGCAACGCTCAGGTCCGGGCCATACTCCTCGACCAGGCGCTGATAGGCGTCGACGATCTGCTCGCGGATCGAGTCGGGCAGCGAAGACTCGTAGATCAGCTCACGGGCTTTTCGCGCTCTCCGGGCAAGGTCATCGACGTTTGACTTGTCGACCCCGCCGATGATCTCTTCCAGCTTCGGCCAGGCCCCCGAGGCGGAGAGGGTGTCACGGTATGCCTGGGCGGTGACCGCGAAGCCGTTGGGGACATTCACCCCGAGCGGCGTCAGGGCGCAATACAACTCGCCAAGGGAAGCATTCTTGCCTCCGACCTCGGCCACATCTCCCACCCCCAATTCCTCAAACCAACGTATGTACCGGATAATGGTGGCTGGACTCATCTCGGCCTCCTGGGCGCTGCGACGTTTGCGGGTCGGTACCCGGCGTCAAAACCGTTATCGGACCCGATTGCCTTTGTGGCACCACAGATACGAGATGTGAGGCGTCGGCGCCAGGGCCGGAAGTCAGTATCGAGTGCGACCGGGTGGGTTCCGCCGCCGACGGGCCTTTTGCCTCTATGAGCACACGATGCGAAGTCGGATGCTGGCATTGAACTCGAAGGGAGTCCTGATGCATGCCAAGCCCGGCGACCATCTTGTTATTCAAGGTCACCACGTTGGCGATATCGAGAAAGAGGGCGAGATCATCGAGGTGCACGGGGAAGGTGGAGAGCCACCGTTCCTGGTTCGGTGGTCCGACGAGGAGCGGGAAACCCTCGTCTTTCCCGGGAGCGATGCCATGGTGCGCGTTGCACCGAGGAAGAGGACGAAGAAGACCTCCTGACCCTTCTCGAAGAAGCCTCGCCGGCGCGATAAGCGGTCAAGAGGGGGAGGCCAAGACGAGGGTGAGGCGAACCTTTTCAGGTTCGCCTCACTTCATCCCAACCGTCGATCAGGATGTCTTTACCTCAACGGGGATGTTGTGCACCTGGGTCGTTCCCTCCCTTGGAAGGGTCACCTTGACGGTAAGGACGCCATTGTCATAGTCGGCAGTCACGTTATCGGGGTCAACTCCAGCCGGGAGCGGGATGCGACGCAGGAACTTCCCGTATGTTCTCTCGTGGACGTACCGGTTGTCTTCGGAGATGTCCATCTCCATCGACTTCTCACCCTTTATGAAGAGGTAGTCCCCTTCAATTGAGATTTCGACGTCCTTCTCCGGGTCGATGCCCGGAAGTTCGGCGATGACAAGCATGTCTCCGTTCCGCCTGGCGACATCGATCGAGGGTCGAAATGCGAACTCATGCCCCTCGATGAATCGGGGGAAATCAAACAACCGCCACTCCTTGTCGAGATCGAAGAACGGTGTCCACACCTTGAGCTCCATGTGGTTCACCTCCTTTCTCGAGCCTGACCCTTTGTTGCTGCAGGCGGCCCGAGCCAGCATGGGTTTCTAGAACGATGATCCGACTTCGAAGACCCATTGACCAGGGTCGAATGTCCCAATCTGTGCCGGCAAGGCTGCGTTGGAAGAACTGGAGCCCAACGTCGGCCGGTGGACCTTCGACAACGAACAAGGCAGAACGGCCCCGGGAGTAGGACTTCTGGCCGTATACGCGTTGACATGGCTTTGGCAATCTTGGTAACGACCCAGAAGGAGGTCCTTTGTGGTGGTTGTGGTCGGCGTGGACGAGTCGCCGCTGGCCGGGGAAGTCCTCGGGAAGGCGATCCAGGAGGCAGAGTGGAGGGGGGCCGGGCTCCATGTGGTCAACGTTTTTCATGTGCCCTACACCTATGTCGAAGTGCCAATCGATTACGTTGCGATCGCCGAAGGCCATCGCAGCTCGGTTTGGGAGCCGCTCGAGGAAAGGCTCGCGGCGGCGGGCGTCGACATACGACGGGTCGACCTCGAAGGCTATCCACCAGACACTCTCGTGTCCTACGCCAACGATGTGGGAGCGTCGTTGCTGGTGGTGGGCACCCGGGGGCGCGGCGAGTTGGGGGCCCTGATCCTGGGGAGCACCAGTCACCGGGCGATCCATCTTGCCACCTGTGATGTTCTGATCGTCAAGCAACCTGTGACGTGACCGACGCTCCGTTTGAGAGACCCTGGGTCTCTGGGGATCAGCGGAGCAGGACCGGGTACTCGCGGATGTTGATGCGGCTCCCGTCCTTCGCTGAGATCTCCCAGACGATCAAAGCGCCGACCTGGTCCCGATCCACCTCGTAGGGGACGGACACGCTCCAATCCCCCCAACACCCGGTGCCACAGCTGGCCATGACCGTGTCTTCAAAGAGAGGAAGCCCGTCATCGTCGGTGAGCATGATCTGGGAAACGGCCTCGAAGACGTTGCTCAAGCCCTTCACCTCGATCGGGCTCGTCACAGGCTCGGCCCATGCCGGAGAGTCCACGAAGACGGCCGGCAACCAGTCGTAGTAGTCGCTTCGGGTCTGCGGTCGATCGAGTTCGATCCCTTCCGAGGAGAACACATCCACCGGCTGGCCTTCCAGGTTGAAGGCAACCTCATCCACCCCCGCGACTCGAGTGACGGTGTAGACGACCTGGGCGAGCCGGGCGAACATGCCCGCGCTGCCCCCGCCGTCATCGAACTCTCCGCTCAGATCGACGGTGGCGACCCCATCGTCGACGCTCAACCCGAGGAGCGTGGTGCCTGGCGGGATAGCGGTATGCATCGCGGGGATGCCGGCGGTCTCGTCCCCGGTCGGGCCTTGCAAGAGCAACTCGACCGCAGAGCTGGCCTCATCTCCGTTCAAGGGGCCCTCGCGATATACGGGGACCAGGAAGGGCCCTGTCGTGGTCCCGCCGACCTCATCGAGCAAGAGGTATATGACCTGGCCGAACGTGGCGGAGGTGGTGGTCGTCGCCAATGATGTGGTCGTGATGGTGGTTGCTGGCACCGTCGTCGTCGGGCTCTCGGTGGTGGTGGTGGTGGTGGTGGACCCGCTGCCGTCGCCATTTCCGCAAGCGGCGACAAGGAGCGCCATCGCCGCGAGCAGGGCGAGACGAGGCCGAACAATCCTTCTGTGGCTCATAGGTGAATTGTCGGCGATGCGATAAATGGGCGCCAGTGCCCAAGGTCACATCCTGGCGTGGCCTGGTGCCGATCTCGCCGGCGTCAGCCTGCTGTCCTGCGCAAACGCAGTGTCTCCAGCCCTGCCAACAGGATCACGGGCACCAGGCCGGTTACGAGTGCAACCAGCCATTGGCCCTGGCTGAGCGGGACGACGCCGAACACATCCCCGAGTGGGCCGATAACCAGGGCCACCTGCAGCAACAGGCCGAGGCCCACCGCCGCAGTCAGTCGGTGATTCGAGAGATTGACGCTCAGAGGCAGTCTCACGACGTTGACATAGAGAAGGTGGGCGAAGACGAGGCTGGTCAGAAGCACGGTGCGGCCCACCTCCCAGCTTGCGCCCTGAGAGCGAACCACCGCCAGCGCGGCGATCGGCCCGCTGGCCAACACCAGCCCTCTGAGGGCGAGCATTGCCAAGCGGCGCCCGGAGAGCAGTTGTGATCCCCTCAAGGACCCACTCAGGGCCTCTCCTCTGGGCCGATCGAACGCCAGAGCGAGGGCGGGCATGCCGTCGGTCAGCAGGTTGATCCATAGCAGCTGGAGGGGCAGCAGAGGAATGCCGATTCCCGAGAAGAAGCCCAGCCCCACGAGGACGACCGTCACCTCGGAGAGATTGCCGGCCACCAGGTAGTCAACCACCTTGCGGATGTTGTCGTATATCGCCCGTCCCGCGTACACGGCCTTGACGACGAGGCGGAGGTCGTCATCGGTGATGATCAGGTCAGCCGCCTCCCTGGCCACCTGACTCCCACCCAGACCCATGGCCACACCGATGTCAGCGTGGCGGAGGGCCGGGGCGTCATTCACACCATCGCCGGTAACGGCAACCACCTGGCCTGCCGATTGAAAGGCCTCCACCAGCTGCAGCTTCTGCTCGGGCTCGACCCGGGCGTAGACACTCACGGTGTCGAGATCAGTCGGGGTTCCTTCCGTCCTCAACTGGGTGCCGGTTCGCACCTCCTGGTCCTCGTGACTCAAACCTGCCTCACGAGCCACGGCCGAGGCTGTTCCGGCGTGATCCCCGGTGACCATCACGAGCCTCACGCCGGCCTCGGTCAGTTTCTGGACCGTATCCGACGCTTCCGGCCGCAGCGGGTCGTGGAGGACGGCCAGACCCAGGAACACGAGGCCCTGCTCGGTGACTCGAAGGTCGGGTGGTGGCGCGTCGAGCCGCCGGTAGGCCAACCCGAGCACCCGCGCCCCGGTTGCTGCCAGCCGGTCCACCGCCGAGAGCACGAATCGCCGTTGGTCCGGAGTAATGGCGCGCTCGGACCCATCCTGGGCCAAGGCCAGCCCGCTCGCGGCCAAGACAGGCTCGGGTGCTCCCTTGGTAAGGAGGTCGAGCCCTTCTTCCCCCTGGTGCAGGGTGCTCATCATCTTTCGCTGCGGATCGAAAGGGATGTTGCCGACGCGAGGCCGACGCGCCCGCAGCGGCTCGATCTCGGCCGGCTCGAATGCCTCCAGCAGGGCGATCTCCACCGGGTCACCTCGCGGCGGGTCCAGAGTGGCGTCATTGCACAACGCCACAACGTCGAGGACCGCCTCTTTCACCCGCCCCGATAGTTGGGAGGGTTCGAACGATTGCCCGTCGACCGCCATCAGCTGCGCCAGGCGCATCCTGTTCTGCGTCAGGGTCCCGGTCTTGTCGGTGAGGAGGACATTCGTCGAACCGAGGGTCTCGACAGCGGGCAGGTTGCGCACAATCGCGCCCTCACGGGCCATCCGGCCCACTCCGAGCGCCAGACTCAGGGTCACAACAGCGGGCAGCCCCTCGGGGACAGCGGCCACCGCCAGGGCCACCGCTGTCAGAAACGCCTGTTCGAACGCGGTTGATGAGGCGCCAAGGCGGGCCGCGGTCAGGCCGAAAACGACGGCGGCGATGGCCAATGCTGCCTGGCCCAACCGAGCCGAGAGCCTTGCCAGCTGCTTCTGCAGCGGGGTGCTCGGCGATTCCGTGGTCAGCTGGCTGGCGAGCCTTCCTAGTGCAGTCTCGGGCCCGGTGGCCATAACCACGCCCCTGCCGGACCCGGCGGTTATCAAAGTGCCGGCGTGTGCTATCCAGGAGCGGTCGGCAACCGGGAGCGACATTTCCCCTTCTTCGGCAGAGACCTTCACCACCGGCAGCGACTCGCCGGTGAGCAGGGATTCATTGGCCTCCATCGACCAGGCGGTGAAGAGCCACATATCGGCCGGGACACGGTCGCCGGCCGCGAGAAGGACAACATCTCCGGGCACGACTTCCACGGCGGGGACCGTTGCGGCGTGGTCTGATCTCAGGACCGAGGCCGTTGGCGCTGCCTCGGAGCGGAGGGCTTCGAGGGCGGTGGAAGCTCTCTCCTCCTGGGCGACGGCCACGGCGATGTTGAGGACGACGATGGCCATGATGGCAAGGGCATCCCGGACTTCGCCCGAGGCCAGGACGCTGACGGCGGCTGCCGCGAGCAGAAGCAGCGACATCGGTTCCTTCGCGTTTCTCCAGATCCGGTCGGCCAGGGACGGACCGGGAGCAATCGGCAGCTCGTTTCGCCCGGCAGCAAGACGGATAGCTGCCTGCTCGGAACTGAGCCCGGTCTCGAGGGTGGTCTGCAGTTGCTCGGTCAGCTGTGCGAGGAACACGATCTCCGTCGGTTCAGTTGACGCGGGCGGGCTCATCCATGCAAGGTAGTTGCGCCTGCCGCCGACATCATCACCCATGCACCGCCGACTCCGGGCAGTGTGGTGAGCGGGACGCTGTGTCGCAGCCCTGGAGCCATCCCATCACGAACAGCCAGAGCCCGAGACCCACGGGTGAATCAACGGGCAACAGGTGGTCCGATAGCCACCTCATCGCTCGCTCTCTAGTCTCACGCGTCGATCGACGAGAGGGCCCCCTACCCGAAGCTGTCAGACCGGAACTTGAGGCCTCTCTGGTCCCGGGTGGGCCTGTCGCTGTTGAGCTCAATCGAACGCGCTCCCTCGTGAACACGCACCTCCTCGAGGAGATCACCGCCGCCCAGTTGGCGGAGACGCCCGCCGACCTCGCATTCGAGGCGCTGAACACCAGGCCTTTGGGTCTCGACCCGCTCGAAGGGTCCCGACGGGCTGAGACGCTTCAGCGGCCACGGCAGTCGAGACACCGTGTGTTGAGAAGGGCCGCCGTCGCCGAGTATTCCGGTCCGAGCATCGATGTAATCCGCTCCAGCATCGCTGATGGTGCGATCGGTTTCCCACAGCTCTCGCATCGTGGGACAGGATCGCGCCTCACTTCCATTCGTCCCCTCGCCCAGGCGGCGAGGTCGAACCTCATCGACATGGTGATGGCACCACGGTCGATCTCGGGGCACATGTTCAAGCATTGACCGCATGCCACACAGAGCCGGGGGTCGAAGTCGATGACAATGTCGTCGGTGACGCTGCTGTGCAGGGCATCCGTGGGGCAGATCTGGGCGCACATCCGGCATGCGGTGCACGTGGCCGGGTCGATGGCCACTGTTCCCAGCGGCGTTGACTCCAGGGAAGCCGCCGCGGAGTCGGTCTGAACCATCGACGCCAGGCGGCTTATCACCCGGTGCTCCATCCCCGGCCCGAAGATCCGACCGCCGGTTGCGGACGGCGGCGGTTGGGGTGCGAACGAGGCGACGGAGTCGCGGCCGACGCGATCCTTGTCCCAACCAAGCGCCTCGAGGATCGCCCTAGCATCAGCTACCGTCGACGCAATCCGATCGTCATTGCCCAATGGACAGCCTGACTCCCCGCATGGGATCGCATCGGTGGCGGCGGCACCCATGGCCGGCGGCGCTAACAGCCATCCCGCTGTGAGCATTCCGGTGCACGGCACCTCGACGTTGAGCCAGCCTTCTTGATGGCGGGCCTGGGGGGCGCCGCGACACTGGTAGCGAATCCCGACAGGTTCGCCGTAGGCCCCGATCAGGGCAGCGATCTGAGCCTCGATGGCCTGAAAGGTCACTGTCGGGTTGACCACCGCACCCACCGGGCAGGTGGTGACGCAGATACCACAGGCGACACATATCGTCTTGTCGTAGGAAACCGAGCCGCCATTCCATGTCAGGGCGTCGACCGGACACGCGGTGACACACGCCCGGCATCCCTGGTCGGCCACGCAGGTTTCGGTGTCGATTGAAGGGGCGCCGATGGATATGGGCGCCGCAGCCGAGAGCAACCCCCGACGCGAGACGCGACCGCCTGGCGCTAGTTTCGCCTGTTCTGGCGTCGCCCCGGGGAAGGCTTCGGTTCGGGCAACGGCACCGGCGAGAGTCGCGGTCAGCGCTCGCTGGTCCGTGATGCCGTTTAGGTCTACTACCCCAACACCGAGGGGGTCGAGTCCGATCCGCCGCATCGATGATTGGAACATGGACTTGTCGGCGTCGTCTCGATGGAGCCCGATCACCAAGTGCTGTGTTCCATCAGGGAGCGAAGCCAGAGCATATGGGTCGTAACAGAGGCCGCCGACGACGCGGACATGTTGCCCGACGGCCGGGGTCTGGTGATCCGAGCAGAGCAGGATCTGGGTCATGGTGAGCTCGGTTCCTGCTCGTCGATCAAAGCCAGAAGCTCCTGATCATGAATCACCAAGGCATGTGCGGCCAAAGCCAGCGCGGTGTAGGTCGGATGGCCATTGTGACGCACGACTGCTTTGGTCAGGAGGGGCAGCCATCTACCCAGGTGGTTGTCGAGAAACTCGATCTGGTGGCCAACTGTCCGAGTGACCGGTCGCCCGGCTGCTCGCTGTTCTGCCTCGATGCCACAAAGCGACGCCATCACGTCGAACTCGACCGTCGCATGATCGATGCTCTCGGATCGAGAATCAGAAGGGCGCAGGCCGTAGCGGAGATAGCTACGTCGGAGATCGGAGAGAATCACCGCGACCTCACTGGAGTTAGGGCCGGCCAGCCAAGCCGACTCGGCGGGCGAGCACGCTGCGCCGCCTGCACCTACCTCGAACAGCGCCATGTAGGCGGGGGC
The DNA here is from genome assembly GCA_035292685.1 of Acidimicrobiia bacterium. Taxonomy (GTDB): domain Bacteria; phylum Actinomycetota; class Acidimicrobiia; order Spongiisociales; family ZC4RG35; genus JALYNX01. The sequence continues at coordinate 111,150 of DATDPP010000079.1, read as the reverse complement.
TAGCTCTCCCGGGTCATCCGCAGCCAGAGCCCGGGCGTAGTCGACGAGGTACAGAGAGAAGGAGTAGTCGAAGAGACCGAGATCGGCCAGAACCGGAATGGACCCAACGATCAACTCCGATCGGTCGGGTTGGGGCGGGGCAAAACCCGCGCCTATCAGCCTGTAGGCGCCCTGCCGGAGGCGGGCCAGGTCGCTTGCGCTCACTTCCTCCGGTCCTTGGCGACCGAGTAGTAGAGGGCAGAGGAAAAGGCGATCACCACGCCGGCCACGAAGATGGCCGGTGACCATTCCAGACGGGGGTTGCTGCACTCGACCGCGTTGTTGCACCAGGGGGCGGCGCCGGCGAAGTACGCGAACACCATGAGACCCGCACCGAGGATGATCATGGCGGCCGTGATGATCGAACGTCTGGTCACGGCGTCTCCTCCATTTCGACGATCGGGAACAGCTTCATGAACCCCCCGATGAGCAAGGCGCCCAGTGAGAACAGGCCAATGAGCACTGCGTACTCGACCAGGCTGGGGGCGTAAGTCCCGATCGGGTAGGGCAGAAGCTGTCCATGGGTCTCGGACGGGACAACGACGAGGTAGCGCTTTCCTATTGCCCCCAGATTGACGATCAGACCCATAATCACCATCCAACCGATTCGCCATTTCCTGGTGACGGCCATCCAAGCCAGCCCGAAGGCTGGCAGCACCAGGGCGGCGACCGACCCCCAGAAGATCCACGCATACCTCCCGGTGAGCAGTGCATCGCTGATGCGTTGCTCGGTCGTGGTGGGCTGATAGATGCTGGTGAAGATCTCCACCACCACGAAGTACAGATACACGAAGAGCAGCAGCATGAGGAATCGACCGAGCCAGGTGAACGCCTCGATCCCGATTCGGTGCTCCTGGCGGAGCACGCGGCGCACCAACGCGGCGAGCACGATGAGATGGCCGATGCCCGAGACTCCGGCCAGTACCACGAACGCCGGAGCCTGCAGGGTTCCAAACCACCCAGGACGACCAACTTGGAGACCGAAGACGAACCCGAGTGAGGAGTGGGCAACGATGAGCAGCGGCAGTATGGCCAAGGCTAGCCAGAAGGTGGCTTTGCGGTCACGGGCCCGCTGATCGACCGTGGGTTCGTATCCCGCCGCCCACAGTCGGTAGAGGGGCTGTAGACGCGAGGGGCTCTCCGCGAGCCGGGCGGCATCGGGTCGTGAAGTCAGATAGAGGTAGACGAGGCTGGAGAACAGGTAGCCGGACACCACCAGGCTGAAGGTGCCGAAGAACGGGGACTGGGGCCTGGCATAACGAAACAGGTTGACCAGCCCCCTGAGAGGTTGTCCGAGGTCGACCACGATGGCAAGAGCGCCGAGAAGCAGCGCCACCACGGTCAGAAGCTCGGCCATCCTGGCGACCCCTTTCAAATGCTCCAGGTTGAAGAGGCGAATCAGTGCGGCCACGGTTATGCCGGCGAAGCTGACGCCGACGAAGTAGACGACCATGGAGATGTAGACGCCCCAAGTGGCGCCGCCCATCGTTCCCAGATCGCGCATCCCGGTTGCGGCCATGCCCTGGTCATGCTCGATTGCCCATCCGATCACACCGATGGCGACCCCAATGGCGGCGAGCGCCATGAACAGCAACCATCCCCTGCTCCAGCGACCAACTCCCTGGGGGAGCCGGTCACTCACCATGTCTTGCGTGGTTGCCATGTCATACTCCGGTCAGGGGTCGTTCGATCTCGCGGGCGTGGCTGGTGGGAGGTGTGCCGCCTACATAGACGACGCTTGGGTCGGTGCCCAGCTCTTCGAGAAGTTGGAAGCTCTCCTTGTTGCGCAAGAATGTCGAGATCGGGCTGCCCTCGTCTTCGATGTCGCCGAACTTGAGCGCACCGACAGGGCAGGTGTCGACGCAGGCCGGGAGCAGACCCTGCTCAACCCGGTGCACGCAGAACGTGCATTTCTCCATGACCCCTTTGAAGTGGGCACTTCCCGAGGTGAGACGTTGCTCGGGGCCGTGGAGACGATCATGGTCGGGGTTCTTGTAGGAGGGGATGACGCCACCGGTCACCGGCATCAGGTCGGGGTCGTCGAACGGCACCTGGTACTCGTCCCAGGCCTCGTCGGGATTCCGCCAGTTGAAGAAGTTGACCCCGTACGGACAGGCCACCTCGCAGTAGCGACAACCGATGCACCGATCGAAGTCGGTGAGCACTAGCCCGTCCTCGCGTTTGTAGCGCGCCCCCACCGGGCACACCTTGACACAGGGTGCGTTGTTGCAGTGCTGGCAGGGCCGGGGGAGAAAGGACATCTTGGTGTCCGGGTACTCGCCCTCTTCGAGCCGGAAGACATGCATCCAGAAGACTGCACTGGGCGTGTTGTTCTCGATTTTGCAGGCTTCGACACACGCCCGGCACCCCTGGCAGCGGTTCAGGTCTACCGCCATCACATACCGGGTCACGAGTCACCTCCGGCTTTCGAGATCTTGACCTTGACCTGGAAGGAGGCGTCGGCGGTTTGACCCATGTACCCCTCACCGGTGAAGAACACCTCGTTGGGCGTTGGGCCAAGATCACGGCTGGCCGGGTGGGACCAGGAGCCGAAGTGATGCGGCATTCCCACCACGTCTGGGCGGATCCCTTCGGTCAGGGCAGCCACCGTGGTGAGCGACCGCGTCTCGCCGGTGATGGCATTGTGGGAGTCGACCACCACCTCGTCGCCATCGGATATGCCCAGCCGGCGGGCGGTTGCGGTGTTGATCTCGATCCGCTGCTTCCCGCTCAACTCGGTGAGCAGGGGGATCAGAGTGGTTCTCGACTGTTTGTGCTCGACCAGCTTGTAGCTGATCAGATAGAACTCGTACTCCGGCGGCGAGCTGTCCATGGTTGGGCTTCGCCAGGTTGGGAAGGGCAGATAATCCTGGTAATAGATCTCCTCAGCGCCCTTTTCCTGCATGAGCCGCTGCGCCTTGAGCAGGCTCTCCCCATAGAGCCGGTGCACTGCCCCGCCGAAAGGCGGGTCGGTCACGTAGCCGTAGGTCGAGGTGGGTGGGATCAGTCCCTTGACCCAAATGCCGTTTTGCTCGAAGTGGTCGATCCCGCTCAGCCCTTGGGACTTCGCCCACCGATCGAAGATGTCTCGCACCTCGGGTCTGGGCCCGTCGGGAAGAGCGAACGGTGTGTCGACCAGCCCGAGCGCGACGTTGATCTGATCGATGTAGCCATCTGCGCCGTTGAGGACTCCGATATGTTCCGCCAGATCGAGATATATGTCGACCTCGCCTCGCGACTCGAAGAGGGGGTCCATGGGCGGCAAGCGGAGCACCTGGGCATCGATGTAACCGTCGCTTGCCGAGAGCGGGCCTTCGAACTTCTCGATGGTCGACGCGGGCAGGACCACGTCGGCGAACAGATCCGCAGTCTCCGACATCCACGGGCTGATCACGGTCACGTGCTCGAACTTCTTGTAGGACTCGAGGAAGTCCGGCTGGGAGGTGAAGGCGAGAACCGGGTTGACGTGGTGGAGGATCGCAACCTTGGGAAGTTTCTCGACCCCGTATCTCGCCGGGTCCTGCATCACCTTGGCGACCATCCCCGGGAACCCCGTGTTTATCGGGAAGTACCTTGATCCCTTCAGTGTGAAGTCGTACGGCGGGTCGTTGACCGTCAGCTCCTCGAAGGCGGCATAGTTCTTGTGGATCTTCCAAGTGGTGTCGGCCAACTGCCCCCCGACCGCCCCCACCGCGCCGACCAACATCGTGACCATCGTCATTGCCCGAAGGGCCTGAAACCCCAGTTCTTGTTGTGCCATGTGGTAGGCCATGATCCCCACCGGCCGGTAGGGCACCTCGATTCCGTCGATGACGGTCGTGGCCCCGATCTGGGCGTTCTCGCCGAACTCCGATGCGATCTGGCTGATCACAGTGGCTTCGATACCGCAGATGTCCGCGGCCCACTCCGGGGTGTAGTCCTCGACATGGGTCTTGAACAGCTCGAAGGCCGTCTTGTAGGTTTGACCGTTGACGGTGTACTCGCCTTCGAGGGCCGGCTCGGTTGCTTCGGTGGCGAGCCTGCCGGTGCCGGTCGCCAGGTCCCATACCAGGGCGACCTCTTCGGCATCGTCGCCCTCGCCCACCGTCTGTTTGAGTATGAGACCGTCCTTGCCCACGAGATAGGGGGCGTTGGTGTATTTGGTCAGATAGGGACGGTCCAGGTATCCCTGCGCGATCAGCTCATGACACAGGGACAGAGCCAAGGCGAGGTCGGTGGACGGTCTCAGTGGGACCCACTGGTCAGCAAATGGGCCCGCCGCCCGCAGACGGGGATCGATGTGAACGATCTTGAGGCCCTTTTCGCGCGCTTCGAGCATCTGACGGGGCCAGACGATCCAGCAGTACTTGTTACCGCCGGCATTGGTGAGGTTCCATCCCCAGGCCAGCAGATAGCGGTTGTGGACCAGCTCAGGGTTGAGCACCCCATGGAGGCCGAGCGTGTACTCGAGGGCTCGATACCCGGTGTCCGAGCAATACGCGCCGTGCCCCAGTTTTGACGAGCCGATTGCCTTGGTGAACGCGTTGTCGTATATGGCTTCCGACTTGGACCTCCCCTTCTGCCACAACACCAGCGACGGATCCTCGGCCCGAACCCGATTCACCTCATCGGCCACCACTTGAAGCGCCTCGTCCCAGGATGCCTGTCGCCACTCTCCACTCACACCTTTGGCGTTGGTCCGGATCAACGGGGTCTTGACCCGATTCGGGTCATAGATGGAGATGATTTGCGCCTGTCCCTTGGGACAGAGCGTCCCGTCATTCCGGGGATGACCCGCCATCCCTTCGAACTTGACCACCCTCCCATCGATGCGACGGGCGGTCATTCCGCAGTCCTGTTTGCCGATCCAGCACGTGGTGAACACCCGGTCCTCGAACGGCGCCAGGGCCAGGGCATCGGCCCCAGCTACGGCGTCAAGGGTCTCAAACAGGAATCGGGAGGCGGCAAGGGTACCGCCGACCACTGCCGTTCCCTTGAGAAACGCCCTTCGCGATACGGGGACCACCGTGACATTCCTCCTATCCGTGCTGCCATCCGCAACCTTGCAGTACAAGGCTCTTTCCCCCTAGGGCCGTTCGTCGGCAAGATTGGGACTTCTGGCCGGTTTTCTTTCCAATGGGACATGGCATCGGCTGCACCCCGTGGCAACGCCGGTCGCCTCGGCGGCCACCCAGCCTCTCATCCCGTGCTGGGTAGCCGGGCCGCGCCGAACGGCCGTTGATCCGACGACTGCGAGACAAGCCCTCCACGCCGGTGGACGCACTCCCCGACTGATTGGGTGGCGAGCGACGGACCGTGTCGACCGATCGCCAACCGCGACCTGCAGGCAAGGCGTCGCCGGGGGTTTCCGCCTGCGGAAATGACGACGAGCACCGGGTGGGATCGGTCACGCCTCCACCCTGGAGGAGCTGGCGGGCCTGCGTTCCTGCTCGGAGAGTTGGCGCGCTGGGAGGTCAACGCGGGTTGTTACGTGTGGGCTCGCCCCGCGCTGTTCAGTCGGCTGCGTCGATCCCGAGCAGCACCAAGGTTTCGACGGCTCGCTCCTTGGGGATGACTTTGATGGCGTACCCCGAGTGGACCAGCACGTAATCCCCGACCATGGCATCGGGGACCATGACCAGGTCGACGTCCCGTTCCGTGCCAATGATCGACACCCTGCCCGGGATCGAGGTCGTGCTCAACTCTCCGATGCGGACGACTCGGCCTGGGATGGCGACACACATTTTTCAGCTCTCGAGCCCGATCGAGACTAGGAGCACGCCGAGTGCATTGGGGTCGGTGGGATCCACCGACTGTTCGACTTCCACGTTTGGCGAATAACCCCACTTCTCCAAGGCGTAGCGAACGGCGTCTTCCCTCAGCGATTCGGGGTGGATCCCGGACAACGCCCCCACTCGAAACCTCAGACTCGTGACGGGTGCCTGGGCCCCATCGACCTCTTCCTCGACCCGCCCCATGAGGTCGGGCACTATGCCCCTCTCATGCACGATCGATCTCCATCACCAGCTCACTCACTGCGTCTTCGACCACGGTTGAGAGGCCTGCGCCTGGTGTCAAGCTCGAGACCTCGATTCCGTACACCACGACCCGCTCGGGCAGACGTCCCAGGTGCCGGGCCATCTCGATTGTCTCCATCACCCCCACCGAGTGGGTGCTGGTCGCCAGGATCCCTCCGGGAAGGGGCTCATCATGGGCGTCGAAACGGTGGATCGTCCCGGCAGGGGCACCAGACCTTGCTGCGTCGACGATGATCACCTCGTCCGCTCCCTCCCAGACATCCATCAGCTCGTATGAGCCGCTGGATTGCTGGTGAGTCTCCACCGAGCGCACTCTGCGGGCGACCTCGAGGCCGGCGGCATCGTCACCACGCGTCGGGTTCCCGACCCCGATCATGACCCGTCTCATTCCCGGTCCACGGTGAGGTCGAGGAAGTGAGTGGCGCAGGAGATACAGGGGTCATAACAGCGGATCGCCTGTTCCAGCTGCCACTGAAGCTGATCATCCGGCAGATGGGCGCGTCCCGGAACGTAGGCGCGAAGGTCGTCTTCGATACTCAGCTGATTCTGTGAGGTAGGGGGCACGATGTGGGCCTCGGTGATGAGCGCTTCGGAGTCGATCGCGTAGCGGTGGTACAGAGTTCCCCGGGGGGCTTCCGAGGCGCCATGACCCACAGCATTCCGCGGCTCGACCTCGACGTAGGGGGCCTCGGGTTGGGTGTAGGCGTCGATCAAGCGGAGCGCTTCCTCACAGGCGAATGCGATCTCAACGGCTCTGATGATGATGCTCCGGAAGGGGTTGCCACACCTGGAACCGAGCCCGGCCTCCCCGGCGGCGCCTCGGGCCACAGGGGTGAGCTGCTCGGAATTCAGCGAATAGCGGGCCATCGGCCCCAGGTGATAGGAGCCTCCGTTCTTGCGACGGGCGTGGAGGGCGTTGGACCAGGAGACTTGACTCTCCTCGAAGTACTCGCCCCACTCGTCGACGCTGATGTTCAGGCCTCGGTTCGACGCAATGCGGCCCTCATGGATGGCGTACTCGTCGGGGTGCTGAAGGGCCACGAACTCGTAGTCCCGCTCGAACTCGGGGAAGGGGAATCCAGATACCCATCTGGTCGTGGCCAGCGCAGCCTCCAGGGCCCACTCCAGGTCTGGCACCAGGGACCGCAACTCCTGCTTGGTGGGGACCCGGAAGAAGCCGCCAACCCGGATGTTGATCGGGTGGATCTCCCGGCCCCCCACGAGGGCCATGATCTGATTGCCGATCTTCTTGAGCCGGAGACCCATCTGCACCTGCTCCGGAAAGTCGGCGGCCATCCGGATGGCGCTCTCATATCCCAGGAAGTCAGGGGCGTGGAGGAAGAAAACGTGGAGGGCATGGCTCTCGATCCACTCGCCGCAATAGATCAGCCGGCGCAGGGCACGAAGCGGGCCCGGCAGCCGGACACCGGCGGCGGATTCCATCGCATTGCAGGCGCTGGTCTGATAGGCGATGGGGCATATGCCGCATATGCGGGCGGTGATATCGGGCGCCTCGGAGAACCGGCGACCGCGCAGGAACGCTTCGAAGAACCGCGGCGGCTCGAAGATCTTGAATCTGAGGTCGATCACCTCGTCCCCCTTCAGCTTGAGATACATCGCCCCCTCCCCCTCCACCCGGGCCAGGTAGTCGACGGCGATCTCGCGTTCAACGCTCATAGGCCTCGCTCGCCTCTCGGAACTCGGGGGCATAGCCGTTGAAGGTGCGCAGCGCCCGAACCAGGTCGCCGTCGGAGACCCCGAGTTGCGCAAACCACGACGCCAGAGAATCGATATTCGGCGACTGGGATGGCCCGAAACAGCCATAGCAGCCACGGTCGTATGCGGGGCAGATGGCGCCGCATCCGGCCTGGGTGATCGGCCCCATGCAGGGTATCTGCTGGGCCACCATGACACAGTTGGTGCCGCGCAGCTTGCATTCCACACAGACGCTGTGTCGTGGGATGTTGGGCGCACGCCGATGAAGGAAGGCGTCGATCACCTCCAGCAGCTGATGCTTGGAGATGGGGCAACCTCGAAGCTCGAAGTCGACATCGATGTGGTCGGAGATGGGAGTCGATGTTGTGAGCGTCTCGATGTATTGGGGTTGTGCGTAGACGATGGTCAGGAACTCGTCGACGTTCGCCCAGTTCCGGAGGGCCTGAATTCCCCCTGCGGTGGCGCACGCCCCGATGGTCACAACAGTCCTCGATGTCGCCCTGACCATGGCGATCCTCTCGGCGTCATGAGGAGTCGTGATGGAGCCTTCCACCAGTGAGAGGTCATACGGCCCTTCGACCTCGCCGCGGGTGGCCTCGGGGAAGTAAGCGATGTCGATGGCGCCGGCGATGTCCAGGAGATGATCCTCGGCGTCGAGGAGCGTCAACTGACACCCGTCGCATGAGGCAAACTTCCAGACGGCCAGCTTCTGGCGTGAGGTGGTCATAGCTCCGGCACCCGCAGACGGTCGCCCAGCCGTGAATAGGGGAGCACCGGGCCGTTGCGACACATGAAGTCTGCACCGAACTGACAGTGACCGCAGAACCCGATGGCACATTTCATGTTGCGCTCCACGCTCACGTAGATGTTCTCGGGCGCCACCCCGCGCTTCGTCACCTCGTTGGCAACCACTTTCATCATGATCTCGGGCCCGCAAAGCATGGCGACCGTCCTGGTCGGATCAAAGGAGACCCGGGGGAGCAAGCCGGTGACGACACCGACATCGCCATGCCAGGTTTCATCGGATCGATCGACGGTGACCTCGAACTCCATGTCGAACCGGCTCCTCCAGGTGTGGAGCTCTTCCACAAAGAGGAGATCGGCAGGTGAGCGGGCGCCGTAGATGACGGACACCGCGCCAAACCGATCCCGGCGTGCCAGGACGTCGAACACGACCGGGCGCAACGGAGCGAGGCCGATGCCACCGGCCGCCACCAACAGGTCGTTCCCCTCGGCCGCGGCGACCGGCCACCCCACCCCGTAGGGCCCTCGAAGGCCGACCCGATCGCCGATTTGGAGGTCGACAACGGCTTTGGTCACTGCACCGACCGAGCGAACGGTGTGGAGGAGGGTCCCAGTGCTCTGGGGATCGCTCGAGATCGAGATCGGCACCTCGCCGATGCCGAACACGTAGAACATCATGAACTGGCCGGGGGCGAAGGGGACCTCCTTGCCATCCTCGGACTCCAACCCCAGGGTCACGGTGTCCGGTGTCTCGGAGTGTCGGGAGATGACGCGAAAGGCACTGGGGAGCAGAGCCTCGGCCGTGCTCTCCGAAAGGAGCGAGCTGGCGATGGAAGGCATGTATCAGGTGCTTCGGTAGAGATCGAGGAGCTGAATCCTGGTGCCGTGCAGTCGTCGCACCACTTCCTCGGCCACGACTCCCAGTACCTCGAGGGCGAGGTCTCGATTGACGTCGCACATACGACGAACCTCAACCGCGTCGAAGACGATCAGGTCGGTGTCCTCCATGGCCCGTGCCCTCCAGTTCCACCGATGGGGAGGGAAGAAGCAGCTCACACCGACCAGGTCTCCGGGGCCCAACGTCTGTATGACCATTGCCGCCATGCCCGGGCTGGTCATCTCGAGCCCGATCTTGCCCTTGGAGACGATGAAGAAGCTATCGGCGGGGCCGCCCTCCTCGAACAGGATCTGACCGTTGGCCAGGTGAGTCTCCCGGGAGACTGACTCGAAGAACTCGAGCTCGGTATTGGAGAGCCTGGTCAGCAACTCGCTGCTCTCGCGCATTGATTGGAGATTCATAGGACCACACCTTCCGAGGCGCGAATAGCGGCCACCTCTGCCGTGATATCGATTCCTACCGGGCACCAGGTGATGCAACGCCCACAACCGACACACCCCGAGGATCCGAACTGGTCGAACCAGGTTGCGAGCTTGTGGGTCATCCATTGCCGATACCGGGACCTGGTCGAGCTTCGAACGGGGACGCCGTGCAAACTCGAGAAGTCCATTGTGAAGCACGAGTCCCAACGGCGCGACCTGGTCGCCAGGTTGCCGTCGAGAGTCACCGTGTCCTCCGTTGTGGAGCAGAAACAGGTGGGACAAACGAGCGTGCAGTTGGTGCAGGCCAGACATCTCTCCGCCACTTCGTCCCAGCGGGGGTGCTCCAGGTTGGCCAGGAGCAGCTCTTTGATCCCTGCGGTCTCCATCGACCTGCCCATGTTCGAAGCGGTCTCCTCCACAATCTGATCGACACGGGCCAGGTCGGACCCGGACGCAGCCCGGCCTTGCAGCCGCGACAGCACGATCTCCCCGGCCTCGGTCCCCGCCTCGAAGACGAACTCGTGCCGGTCGGAGTCGATGATCTCGGTCAGAACCAGGTCATAACCCGATGTGCATCGGGGCCCGGTCTCCATCGACACGCAGAAGCAGGTGCCTCCAGCCACCATGCAGTTGAGAGCGATTGTGAAGACGTCGCGTCGGGCCGTCTGGTAGGTGCGATCGACCGGTCCACTGCCCAGAAAAACCCGATCCTGGATTGCGATCGCTGCCAGCTCGCACGCCCGCACGCCGAGGAAGGCATACCGCACTTCGGGGACCTCGCTCTGGACGAACTCCAGGGAGCCATTAGTCCGCTTGACTTCGAGGAGAGTCACCCTGGGAGGGAAGAGGAGCTTCTTCCACGAATGCTGACCCACGGCGTAGCCAAACAGGGCCTCATCCTCCCTGGGCAGCAGCCGGTACTTCCCGCCGTCCTGCTCGTCGGTCCATCCGATAGGGAGATCATCGACACCATCGAGCGCGTCGTAGACGATGGCCCGGTCCTGCACCGTGGGTCCCACGATCGTGTAGCCATCGGACACCAGGACATCGAAGAGGACGCCGATGTCGCTCCGGTCAACGACCACTTGGCTCACACGCCCTCCATACCAAGGGCCACAGTACCCATTGGCCGCTGCTCGGTGCTCTGGGGTCGGTAGGGTCAGGAGCCGTGAAATCCAGGACGAGCATCACAGGAATGCAGCGTCGGCAAACAGGTGTTCTCCTGGCCGCCGTCACCGGCGTGATCAGCGGCATTGCCATCTTCGTCAACGGCTACGGGGTGCGAGCCTGGGCCGAGATCGCCAACCCGACCACATACACGACGTTGAAGAACACCGTTGCCGCTTTGATTCTCGCGATCGCGGCGACTGCGGCCGCCAGGAGAGGAGGCGGTGAGCGAGTCGACCGGTCACCGGTCAAGGAGCATTGGATTGGCCTGTCCCTGATCGCCGTTATCGGCGGCAGCATCCCGTTCTTGCTCTTCTTCGAGGGTCTGGCGCGGGCCGCGTCGATGGACGCTGCCTTCATTCACAAGACACTGGTGGTGTGGGTGACGGTCCTTGCTGTGTCCTTTCTACGTGAGCGAATCGGTTTCCTGCATGTTGCGGCCATCGTCCTGCTCGTCTGGGGCCAGGCCGCTTTGGCCGGCGGGGTCGCTGCGATCGAGTTTGGAGCCGGGGAATGGATGATCTTGGGGGCGACAGTGCTCTGGTCGATCGAGACCGTTGTCGCCAAGCGAATACTCGACTCCGTGCCTTCGCTAACCGTTGGAGTTGCTCGGATGGCTGGTGGAGGCGTGCTCCTCATCCTCTATGGCCTGGGACGAGGCGCCTTTTCGGGGCTGACCGGTGTCACGACGGAACACATCCTCTGGATCCTCCTTACCGGCCTGATTCTGTCCGGTTATGTCGCGACATGGTTTGCAGCGTTGGCCCGTGCGCAAGCCGTTGATGTGACAGCTGTCCTCGTGGGAGGGGCAATCATCACCGCCCTTCTCGAGCTAGGGATCCGCGACATAGCGCTTCCGCCAGTGCTCGGCCTGGTGTTGGTGGCGATAGGTGCCGTGGTGGCCTTGGTGGCCGGGTGGCGTGGCCCGGCGGTCGCTCAATGAGGGCAATGTCGGGATCCGCTCTCTTCTGCCGGTTCGCCTTTCCTCCGAATTCCCTGGGCTACTGCGGGCCGGCGGACTCCGGCCTGCTCAAGGAGCTCATGATCGGTGGGGACTCGGCAATCCAAGAAGTGCGCCATGTGATCCCCGCCTTCACCGGCGCATGGCCATATCTGGAGCTGATCGCGGCCTGCAGCGATCGAGAGCCACTCGACCCGAAGGTAGTGGAGGCTTATTGGCTGGGCAGCCCTCTCCTGGAGAAGGTGGACTTGCTCGACATGGGAAATTCGTTGCAGGAGCGTTTCCGACGACGTGCCGGATGGGATTGGAAGCTGGTGTCCGATGCCCTCAACGCGGGTGGGCGGCCCACGCACTCGTTTCACGTTTTCTGCGTCTACCCCTGGGTAGGGCTGCTCCAATCGGGGATCGTCGACCAGGCTCTAGCCGTGCTCGATCGCTGCCGGATTCGATGGGGCGAAGTGGTGGGGCGGGCCGGGGACCGGCTCCTGGTCGACTCTCAACCGCTTGCTTGGGACGGAGCCCGGTTGGGTCTCTCCGCAGCACGTGTCGAGTCGGTGTTGCCTCCCGTCGATCATGGTGACATCGAGGTGGGAGATCTGGTCGCGATGCACTGGGACTACGTCTGTCAGAAGATCACGCCGGGGCAGCATCGAGATCTGAGGCGTTATCAAAGCCGCCATCTGACCATCGCCGACCGCTCTCGATCAGCGCTCGGTGCCCGAATCGAGCGTTGAGCAGGCAGGGATAACCCACTTCTAGTCGCTTTCCGGGGGGCGCCGCTTCTGTTTGACCTCACCTCGCACCTTCTTGGCCGCCAACCGCCTCTCCCTTGCTGCCTTCGAGGGCTTGGTCTTCTTGCGAGGCTTTCGATCCACGAGGGCTCGTTCCAGCTTGGCGACCAGACGTTCGCGGGCCAGGGCCCGGTTCCGCCATTGTGACCGGGTGTCGGTGGCGACTGCTTCCACCACCGGGCCAAGACGTCGGGTCAGGGTCTCCTTCGCCTCTTCGGGGAGTGACGAAGCCGCAACATGAAGACGCAACGTCACCGCAGTCTCGTTGCGGTTGGCGTGCTGGCCCCCGGGGCCGCCCGGGGTATCGAAGCGCTCCTCGAGCTCAGACTCGGGGATCAGCCATTGGCCGACCGTGATCCCTTCGCCGGTCACATTTCTTCGTAGTACTCGGTGCCGAGATGGGTGATCAGCTCTTCACCCATCATGTGGCGCAAGTTGTTCTTGAGCTTGGTGTGCTGGATGAAGAGGTCGTTCTCCGGATACAGGCCTCTGCCGTGCTGGGGGCTCTTGAAATAGAACGACAACCACTCCTGCACCCCGCTGCGCCCGGCCCGGGCGGCCAAGTCCATGAACAGGGCCAGGTCGAGCACGATCGGCGCAGCCAGGATCGAGTCTTTGCAGAGGAAGTCGATCTTGATCTGCATCGGGTAGCCGAGCCAGCCGAAGATATCGATGCTGTCCCAGCCCTCCTTGTCGTCGCCCTTCGGCGGGTAGTAATTGATCCGGACCTTGTGGTACAGATCCCCATACAACTCGGGGTACACCTCGGGTTGAAGGATCTGCTCGAGGACGCCGAGCTTGGAGACCTCCTTTGACCTGAAGCTCTCCGGGTCGTCCAACACCTCACCGTCGCGGTTGCCGAGGATGTTGGTCGAGAACCACCCCCTTATCCCCAGCATGCGGGCCTTGAGACCGGGGGCCACCATGGTCTTCATCAGGGTCTGCCCGGTCTTGAAGTCTTTGCCTGCGATGGGGATCCCCTCCTCCGCGGCCAGTTGGACCATGGCCGGGAAGTCGACGGTCAGGTTGGGAGCGCCGTTGGCAAAGGGAACGCCCATTCTGAGAGCGGCGTAGGCGTATATCTGAGACGGGGTGATGGCCGGGTCGCTCTCCTTGAGGCCCTTCACGAAGGCGTCGATGTCGACATGAGCCTCCGATAGGTCCCGATAAGCCTCGGTCGAGCCACACCACACCATGACCAACCGATCGACCATCTTGTCCGAGCGAAATCGGTCGATGTCCTCCATGAGCCTCTCGGCGAGGTCCATGTAGTTGGCTCCCTCTTTCACTTGGTCCACCCCGCCGAGGTTCTTGACCCAGTTCTCGGAGAAGACAGCCGGATAGGGCTTGACCGAGCGCAGCTCTTCGCCGATTCCCTCGAGGTGACGGGGGTCGAGCACCCCCGCCTTCATCGCTGAGGTGTAGGCGTCGTCGGAGTAGGGATCCCAGCCACCGAACTCCAGGTCATCGAGACCCGCCAACGGGACGAAATCCTTGATGAGTGGGTTGCGCTGGTCGGTTCGCTTGCCGAGCCGGATGTGAGACATCTGGGTCAATGAGCCGATCGGCAGGGCATCGCCCTTGCGCGCGGCCAGCACGCCGGCGATGAAGGTGGTTGAAACGGCACCCATCCCGGGGGTGAGAACGCCGAGCTTCCCATTGGCGGGTGCGATCTGGGGTCTGTCTGTCATCGATCCTCCTAACGGGAACGATAGAAGAGCCATCCGGGTCTGCGGAACCCGGGTCTAGTCTCCTCACGTGGATCTTGCCCCCGATTCGCTTGGTCCGACCGTCGACGTTGCCCTTCTTGCGGACGCGGTCCAGGCGGTCAGAGGCAAGCTCTTCGTGCTGGGTGGCGGTTGGGACACCCTGTGGGTGAGGTCGTTCCCGGCTCGCCATCCCAGTCTTGCCATCGGGCTCCGGCTCCGGGTCCCATCATCGTGGGGCGAGGAGCTCCTCAAGGTTTCAGTGGAGCTCCAGGACGCCGACGGTGCGCCCATGCTGCCCCAGCCGCTGGCCCACACCGTGCATCTCCCGGCCCACACGGAGTCTCCGACCGCCACCGACTTCGGGCTGATCCGATCGTTCACGTTCAACAACCTCTTGTTCCGGGCAGAGGGCTCCTACTCCTTCGTGATCTCGGTCGACGACGAGCCGGTATCCCGGCTCCGGTTCACCGTGCGGTCCCGCCCGGTGGAGGCTGGCCCAGCTTCCTGAAGCGGGGTTGGGTTTGCATAGGGCGAGCGTCTTCGTAGCCTGACCCGCTTGCACGGGACCGCAAGAACAGTCCCGATCCGTTCCCCTATTCATGGAGGTCCTCTGCATTCACTGACAAGCACTTCCTGGCGCGTCCTGTGCGGCGCGTTCGTTGCCCTGATCGCGAACATGATCCTCCTCCCCTCGCCATCGGCCGCGGCGACAGAAGAGCCTCCCTTCGAGATCAGGTTTCCTCAAGAGACCTCCGTCACCGTATTCGCCTCGACTTTTGGTGATCGACGCTCGGGTGGGCGCAGGCATCATGGAATCGATCTCATGGCCCCCAAGATGACCCGGGTGTATGCGGCCGCAGATGGCTACATCGCAAGGATTGAGACCCACTCACTCGCAGGCCGCTATATCGAGATCGCCCATGCCGAGGGTTGGACCACCAAATACGTCCATCTAAACAACGACACACCGGGCACCGACGACGGAGCCGCCGACTGGTCGTTGACTCTGGCGCCCGGGGTGCGCCTTGGAGCATGGGTCGAGGCCGGTCAGATGATCGCCTGGGTCGGCGATTCCGGGAATGCCGAATCGTCTGGTTCCCATACCCATTTCGAGCTCGACCTCGACGGAGATCCCATCGATCCTTACCTGTTGCTCAAAGTGGCTTGGCAACGTGACAGGGATAGGTACCAGGCTGACATCCGGGACTCGCGCCCCCCCGTCGACAACCATCTATTGTCTTTGAATGAGGTCATTGGATGACCCGGGCGTCATCCAACTCCGCCACCCGGCGGGCGAAATCCGGATCGGTTGGGGAAACTTGCGCCACCTCAGGGACATCGACAACCGGGGGCTCTCCTCCTAGGACCCAGATGACCCGATGAGCCCGGGCGCTCACGGCGGCACGCCCCCAGGCCTCGAGGACCTCGATCTCGGTTCTGGCGAATGATCTTTCCCGATCGTCACCAGCCGCTTCACCGACCAGGACGACTGTGAAGCAATGGAGGGCTGCGCCTTCGATGTGGCTGTCGTCCGACACGTCTCCTAGTGCCACCTTCACCCCGCGGCGTCTGAGGATTGCGGCGACCCCGGGATCCGAGACAAAACCGCGGATTTCCCGGCCCGGTTGGGCCAGGGCGTCAATAATTGCCATCCCGGCCTCGGTGTCGGCGCCAATCACGATCGCGGGCATTTGATCGAACCTAATGGATTCCAGACCACCCCGGGAACCCGGTGCCGGTTGTCATGGGGCCCCTGGGATATGGGCTTTCATCCAGTCCCACCCTTCCTGTACAATCGCACTACCGGGATAGTGTAAATTATTCCCGCTTAGAGGATGTGGTGACCCGATGGCAACCGTCGATCTCGATCTAGGTTCGTACCAGCTCGGCTGGCACGACGACGTCGAGTACGCATTCACGCCGCGCAAGGGTTTGGACGAGGACGTGATCCGCGAGATCTCGGCGCTCAAGGGCGAGCCCGAGTGGATGCTCGCGTTCCGACTGAAGGCCTATGACCGCTTCCTGAAGAAGCCGATCCCGCAGTGGGGCGGCGGCGGCCTTCTCAACACCATCGACTTCGATGACATCTACTACTACATCAAGCCCGCCGGTGAGCAGCAAAAGGATTGGGACATGGTCCCCGAGGGGATCAAGGCCACCTACGAGAAGTTGGGGATCCCCCAGGCGGAGCGCAAATACCTGGCGGGGGTCACCGCGCAATATGAATGTCTTCGCGGCGATGTCCGTG
This sequence comes from Acidimicrobiia bacterium, assembly GCA_035292685.1. Classification (GTDB taxonomy): domain Bacteria; phylum Actinomycetota; class Acidimicrobiia; order Spongiisociales; family ZC4RG35; genus JALYNX01. The sequence goes on along the minus strand of DATDPP010000079.1, from coordinate 94,438 downwards.
TCTACACCGCCAATCGTGGCCTGGTTCCAATCAAGAACATCGAGGCCGGTGACTCGGTCTTTTCCCTCGATGAGGAGACCGGTGAATTGTCGACGGCTGCTGTCCTCTCTGCGGCTCAGACCGATACCAGAGAGACATATCGGGTTTCTGTGGGTAGTCGGTTCCACCGAACCATCCATGCCACCGATAACCACCCGATTCTCACTCTGATTGACGCACGCAAGTCAGGTCGACAGCGAGCCCGGTACGAGAGACGGTGGAAGACGGTTGCCGAGTTGGAGGTGGGAGACCTGGTCGCGGTCGCCCGTGATCTCCCCGAGTTCGGTAGTCCTCATGTTCTCCGACTTTCCAAATCCACCCCGGTGCATTTTCCAACTAGAACCAGCAGCGACCTCATGTGGCTGCTTGGTCTATGGATTGGTGACGGGTATACCCGAAACGATCCACAATTCGGGACCCACCGGGTTGAGATTGCTATTCCCGAGACCGACGACGGGTTAAGGGCAGAGGTTGCACGAGTCGTCAAAGACCTGTTCGACCTCAACGTCACAACCCCGGACAGGTGGCGCATCGCATTCACTTCCAAGGTGCTCGTGGAATGGCTCGAGTCCAATGAGATTCTGGGGACCTCACATACCAAGCGGTTCCCGCCATGGGTTTTCGGTCTCCCCGACGACCAGCGGCTGGCTTTCCTGGGCGGGTATGTCGACGCTGACGGCTACGTGAGCCCGGACCGGCACGGGAACGTGATGACCATCACCTCCGTCAACACTGCTTTGCTGGATGACGCCGAGGAGTTGGCACGGCTCTGTGGCCTTCGAGTCAGTGGACCATTCGAGTTCAACTCACAGCACCCGTTTGACAACGAGCGGGTCATGACCGGATATCGGCTCGGTCTGTCAGGCGATGTTGAGCGTCTCGACGTTCGCAACCCGCGACGCTTCAATCGTCTCGGAAACCGCGCATATCGCCACAACGACACCTCTGCCCGCGGGGCAACGTTCCGCGCACACACCACGGACACTCTCGGGTTTGCCCGGGTGACCGAGATCGAGCCCGAGGATGTTGCACCTGTCTATGACATCGAGGTCGATGGACCGCACAATTTTGTTGCCGAGGGTCTGATCGTCCACAACAGCGAAGTTGTCTACCACCGCAATCGGGAGGACCTCGAGAAGCTGGGGGTCCTGTTCACCGACATGGACACCGCCCTCCGCGAGTACCCCGACATCGTCAAGAAGTACTTCGGGACCATCATCCCGCCCAACGACAACAAGTTCGCCGCCCTCAACTCGGCGGTGTGGTCGGGTGGCTCGTTCATCTACGTCCCACCGGGGGTTCACGTCGACCAGCCGCTGCAGGCCTACTTCCGGATCAACTCCGAGAACATGGGCCAATTCGAGCGGACGCTGATCATTGTCGACGAGGGGGCCTACGTTCACTACGTCGAAGGTTGCTCGGCGCCGGTCTACACCACCGACTCGCTTCATGCCGCGGTGGTCGAGATCATCGTGAAGGAAGGTGCCCGCTGTCGCTACACGACCATCCAGAACTGGTCGAACAACGTGTTCAACCTGGTCACCAAGCGGGCGGTTGCCTACCGCAACGCCACGATGGAATGGGTCGACGGCAACCTCGGGTCCCGCCTCACCATGAAGTACCCGGCGGTGTGGCTCATGGAGCCTGGAGCTCATGGCGAGGTCCTGTCCATCGCCTTTGCCGGGGAGGGCCAGCATCAGGACGCGGGCGCCAAGATGGTCCATGTCGCCCCCGACACCACATCCACCATCGTCTCCAAGTCGATCGCCAAAGGCGGGGGCCGCTCCGGATACCGGGGCCTGGTCCGCGTCGAGCCCGGCGCCGAGAACGCCAAGAGCTTCGTCCGGTGCGATGCCCTGATCCTCGACGAGAACAGCCGCTCCGACACGTATCCGTATATGGAGATCGAAGAGAACGACGCCGAAATCGGTCACGAGGCCACGGTTTCGAAGGTGGGCGAGGAGCAGCTCTTCTATCTGATGAGCCGAGGGCTCACGGAGGATCAGGCCACGTCGATGATCGTCGCCGGCTTCATCGAGCCGATCGTCAAGGAACTGCCGATGGAGTATGCGGTTGAGATGAACCGTCTCATCGAACTCAACATGACGGAGGCAGGAGCTATCGGTTAGACGGCGTCCGCGACCGGTCGGGTCGGCGTCGCCGCTCAAACATTGCTGCGGCCGACCACGAATCCGAGGATGAGACCGCCGACTGCCGCCCACACCACAGAGAAGTCGTCACCCACCGTGTAGATCCCGGGGGCCCCACCCATTCGCATCACGGTGGAGAAAGCAATGCCGCCGATGACCCCCATCAGGAGGGCTCCGAACAGATTGTCGGCGCTGGCGATGAGGCCGCCGATGAGCCCCGCCACTCCACCGACGACTCCGATGACCGCGAGAGCCTGCCAGGTGGAAGCTTCTAGAAACATGACATCAGACTAGACAGTCCCAGGCTGGCGGTCGATGGGTGTTTGAGTTGTCAGATCGAGACGACTTTTTCCTCCAACACCGCCGACATCGGGAACTGCACCGAGCGCCCGGCCATGCTGAAAGGCTCGGTCAGCAACAAGACGATGGTGGCAGGGCCTCTACAAACGACGTGGCCCGTGTAGGTGTGAAAACCGCTCTGATCCTTGGTGATGAATGTCACAACCATCTAAAGAACTCCGACTCTCTGGATCGGCATCTGGTTTCACAATCCGTAGGGCTAAACGTCCAATTTCGGTCGAAGGCGCCAAACGCCTGTTTATCCGGCCCTTATCCGGTCGGACCTAGTTTCATTGGGAAGTGCGCCTACTCGTAGTCGAGGATGAACCGGATCTGGCGAACGCGATCGCAAGGGGCCTGCGCCATGACGGGCACGCGGTCGATGTCGCGTTGTCCGCGAGCGATGCCGACTTCAAAATTCGCACCTCGGGTTACGACTTGATCTGTCTCGATTGGAATCTCCCCGACGGCTCGGGCCTCGACCTCTGCACGGCGTTGGTGGCCGGCGAAGTGCCCACCTTCGAGGGCGATCGCCCCCGCATCCTGATGCTCACGGCGAGAGACGGAGTCGAGGATCGGGTGGCTGGGCTCGACTCCGGCGCCGACGATTATTTGGTCAAGCCGTTTGCATTCGCCGAGCTCTCGGCGCGGGTGCGGGCCCTGCTGCGCAGAGAGGACGCGGTGGACCCTGTGCTCGAGGTCGGAGGCCTGCGCCTCGATCCCGCCCGTTTTGAGGCAAATCGGGACGATCGCAGCCTCGAGTTGACCGCCAAGGAGTTCTCTTTGCTCCACTATTTCATGGCCCATCCCGGTTCGGTGCTCAGCCAAGAGCATCTCCTCGAGCATGTCTGGGACGAGATGGCCGACCCGATGACCAACGTGGTTCGGGTGACCGTGAGCAACCTGCGCAAAAAGCTCGGGGAACCACCCATCATCTCGACCATTCCCGGTCGCGGCTACCGATTGGAGGAATCGTGACCATCTGGCGATCGATTCGGTTCCGTCTCTCCGTTCAGTACTCGGCGGTGGTCTTCGGTCTTGGCGGCGCCTTGCTCGGGCTCCTCTATCTCGCCATCCGGAGGATGCTTCACGCCCAGACCATGACCCAGTACGTCGTCCGCGGCGAGCCGGTCGTTGTCGATGGCGTGCAGGTCGACGTGATGCCACGGCTGGAAGCCTGGGAGTGGCGCACGCTGGAGTCCTTGTTCAACGAACTCGTGCTCAACCAACTCGCTCGTTACACCATTCTGTCCTTGATCGTCCTCTTCCTGCTGAGCCTCGTTGTCGGATGGGTCATGTCGGGACGGGTCCTCAGACCGGTGCAGGAGATCACCGAGGTTGCCAGTGACATCCAAGCCACCGACCTCAGTCGCCGGATCGGGCTGCAGGGCCCGGAGGATGAATTCACCCGGCTCGCCGCAACCTTCGATGGGATGCTGGAAAGGCTCGATCGTGCCTTCTCCAGCCAGCGTCGCTTCCTGGCGGACACCAGTCACGACCTGCGCACTCCGTTGGCCGTCATCAGGGCCAACGTGGATGTGGTTGCCGATGACGACGAGGCCACTATCGAGGATTGGAAGGAGGTCGGGGGCGTCATTCAGCGCAACGTGGAGAAGATGTCCGAGATGATCGAGGGCCTCCTCGCCACGGCCCGCCTTCAGATAGGCAAGGCCGAAGCGGTGACGGTCGACCTCGCCCACCTTGTCACGGCCAAAGCCGCCGAATTCGAGAGTGTTGCGGGAGAGGTTGGTGTCTCCCTGGAGTCGACGGTGGGTTCGGCGGTGGTCGAGGGAGTCGAGGTTTCCCTGGATCGAGCCTTTTCCAACCTCATCGACAACGCGATCGAGGTGTCCAAGCCAGGGAACGTGATTCGGCTGGGAGCGGGGCTGGTGTCGACGTGGGCTTGGATGGGTGTGGGAGACCAGGGCCCGGGGCTTCCTGACAGCCCGGAGGGTGGCCGGATCGGTCTCGGCCTGTCGATCGTGACCCAGATCGCCGAGGCCCACGGAGGCAGCCTCGCCTCTCACCCGGGTCGGGACGGGGTGGGCACCACGATGATCATCTGGCTCCCCACCGTGACGACGGTTGGGGCTCACCCGGACACATCACCTTTATCCAGCCTTTAGAGGCTGTTTATCGGTCGTTTAGGGGGTCGTCGATACAGTCCCCAGCAGGAGGTCCCTGTAGAAAAATGATCGACCACGAAGCCACTCAGGAACTAGCGAGCCCGTCCGAGACCGGGGAGCCCGCCGTAGCACCCGAATCGGGGACGCCTCCCGTAGAAGCCCCGCTACCAGTCGCAGGGCCGGCCGCACCGGCGCGCAGGAACATCTGGCCAATCCTGATCGGCGCCTTGTTGCTCGTGGTGGCCTCCTCGGCGATTACCTATCTGGTCGCTACCGACTCCGACACCGGGGCCGGCGTGGTCGCCGGTTCCGAGGCAAACACCGATGAAGACGCCTCCTCCGGTAGCGGTGCTCCTCCGGTGGTCGTGCCCGCTGATGAGCCGATTGCCACGGCCGCCGCGATCATCCTCCCGTCGGTAGTGCAGATTCAGTCAGCCGGCGGGGTCGGGTCTGGTGTGATCTACGACGCCGAAGGCTTGATCCTCACCGCAGCCCACGTCGTTGCGGGTCAGGACACGGTCACCGTCAGGTTCGAGGACGGCGAGGAGGTCGAGGGGACTGTCCTTGGCGGAACTCCTGACGCAGACGTGGCAGTGGTCCAGGTCGAGCGGAGCGGTCTGCCCGCAGCCGAGTTGGCGCTGGGAGAGACGCCCGTCGTAGGTCAAATCGCCATCGCGGTCGGCAGCCCATGGGGTCTGCAGGGAACAGTGACCTCCGGGGTCATCTCAGCCGTTGACCAGCCAATCGACGGAGAAACCGGGCCACGTGCCATGTTGCAAACCGATGCCGCGATCAACCCAGGCAACTCGGGCGGCGCACTCGTCGACCGCGACGGCCGTGTCCTGGGAATCAATGTCTCGATCTTCTCCCTGTCCGGGGCCAATGACGGTGTCGGCTTTGCCGTGCCGATCGACGTGGCCAACGACATCGCAGAAAGGGTGGTCTCGGGTGAGAGCCTCGGCAACGCGCTGCTGGGCGTCACCGGCAGCAATGCCGAGTCGGGCCGGGCGGGGGCCCTGATCGCCGAGGTCAGCCCCGGAAGTGCCGCCGATGTCGCCGGTGTCGAGGTGGGTGACCTGGTCATCGAGATCGACGGGGCTTCGGTGCAGGGCATAGCCGATCTGGCGGCCCAAGTTCGCAGCCATCGACCTGGCACCACCGTCGACATAGTCGTGGTCAGAGACGGCCAGGAGCTGACACTTGCTGCAACTCTCGGCGAGCGCCAGGCCGACCAGGGTTGAAACACGACCCCAGCGGTTGACGATTGCGGGCCCGGCTATCATCGCCGGGCCCGCCTTATTTGGTGGAGCCCCGAGGGCAGCGAAGCCGGTTGGATTCCGGTGCTGTCCCGCAACTGTGAAGCCCCTGAGAAGGGGACGAGCCAGGTCGCCTGACCTCGGGGCTACGTAGAAAGTCTCGGATGAAGACGACCTGTGGGCTCAGGGAAGCCACCGACCTCTTCATCCTCCGAAATGGAGGATGTTTCATATGCGTAGGACTGCGCTTCTGATAGCGCTGCTTTTCGCCGCTGCCTGCAGCCCCGCTGAGAGTGGGGACATCACCACCAGTCAGGCGTCGTCGACCACGGTGGTCGAAACCACCACTACCTCGGCGCAAACCACGACAACGGATTCGAATGGCTTCCCGGTTGTGGTCACCGACGCCAACGGCGAGGTGACCATCGAAGACGAGCCCCGGCGCATCGTCTCGCTGTCTTCCACGGCGACAGAGATGTTGTTCGCAATGGACGCCGGCGACCAGGTGGTGGCGGTTGACGAGTTCTCGGTTTACCCGGGGGAGGCGCCGATCACCGAGCTCTCCGGATTCACTCCCGACCTGGAGGCGATCGTCGAGTACGAGCCCGACCTGGTGGTTATCTCCTATGACCCAGGGGAGCTGGTCTCGGGGCTTTCGGTGGTAGGAGTGACCAGCCTTCTCCTTTCCACCGCGGCAAGCCTCGACGACTCTTATGCCCAGATCGAGCTGCTCGGGGAAGCCACGGGGCATGCCGGGGAGGCCGAGGATCTGATCAGCGAAATGCAGATCGGGATCGACCGGATCCTGGCGGCCACCGTGGTCCCTCCCGGGATCAGCTTTTACCACGAAATCGAACCCACCCTGTATTCGGCTTCGTCTTCGAGCTTCCTGGGCCAGGTCTATGCCTTGCTCGGGATGGAGAACATCGCCGATGAGGCCGATCCCGACGGGTTTGGCTTCCCCCAGCTCGCATCTGAGTACGTGGTCTCGTCAGACCCGGACCTCATCTTCCTGGCCGACTCCAGCATGGGGGTCACTCCTGACAGTCTCGCCGAACGCCCCGGGTGGGCAGAGATGACGGCAGTTCAAGGAGGCGCGGTGGCGATTCTCGACGAATACCTCGCCTCGAACTGGGGGCCGCGCGTCGTTGAGCTGCTGCAGTCGATAGCTGATGCCGTGACGACGCTGGCCCCCGTGACTTGAGTGATCAGGGGGCGGTCCCAGCAGTTGGCCCGGCTCGCATCGGGAGGGGCAGCTGGCTCCTGGCGGTGGTGACACTGGTTGTGGTTGGGATCGCCGGGGTCCTCGTGGGATCGGTCGCCATCGATCCGACCAGCGCCCTCAAGGGTTTGGCCGATGGCTTGCCTTTCATCAGCCTTGGCAGTGGGCTCAGCGAGGTCCAAGAACGGGTGCTATTCGAGATCCGGCTACCCCGGGTGGTTATCGGTGGCATCGTGGGATCGATCCTCGCCGTGGCCGGTGCCGGTTACCAAGGGGTGTTCCGCAATCCCCTTGCCGACCCCTATCTGTTGGGGGTGGCTGCAGGAGCGGGCTTGGGGGCGACCTTCGTAATCGGCGCCGGTGGGGGATCGGGGTTCATACCACCCGTCGCCTTTGTTGGCGGCCTGCTGGCGGTGCTCGCGACCTATGTGCTCGGCAGGACTGCCGGGGGCCGGACCGTGACCTCGCTGATCCTTGCCGGCGTGGCGGTGGCGGCATTCGCCACTGCGATTCAGACCTTTCTCCTACAGCGAAACTACGAAACCCTGCGTGAGGTCTATTCGTGGATCCTCGGCAGGTTGGTCACTGTGGGCTGGGGCGAGGTTCTGGTTCTTCTCCCCTATGCGCTGGTGGCCGGTGCGGTTCTGGTCCTGCACCGCCGCCTGCTCGACGTCCTCGCCCTGGGCGATGACGAGGCGGCCGGTCTCGGTGTCGACGTGGTGAGAGTTCAGAGGATCGTGGTCGTGGCGGCGACGCTTGCCACTGCGGCCGCGGTGTCGGTGAGCGGGTTGATCGGGTTCGTCGGGATCATCGTCCCCCACACTGTTCGCATGTTGACGGGCTGGAGCTATCGCCTGATCATTCCCCTTTGCCTCCTCTACGGAGCCTCGTTTCTGATCCTTGCCGACCTTGTCGCCCGGACCGCGGTCGCTCCTGCGGAGCTGCCGATCGGGGTCGTGACCGCCCTTCTAGGAGCCCCATTCTTCGTGGTTGTGCTGCGGACTGTTCGGGGAAGCCAGTGATCGCCTGGCGTGATGTCTCGGTCTCATTCGGCGGGCCACCGGTCGTCGGCCCGATCTCGCTCACCGTCGTCGACGGCGAATGGCTGGGGTTGATCGGCCCCAATGGGGCCGGCAAATCCACGTTGCTGAAGGCGGCGGTCGGAGTGGTCGAGCACACCGGCACCATCGACCTCGGAGGCAGGGCCTCGAGAGCCGGCCTCGACGTCGCTTGGATGCCGCAACGCCCCCATCTGCCCGATGAGATGACAGTGATGGATTATGTGCTGCTCGGACGAACCCCACATCTGGGCAGGTTCGGCACCGAGCGCCAGCGGGACCTCGACTCGGTGCGGCGGTCCCTCGAGCGCTTGGACCTCTTCGAGCTTGCAGGCCGAGCCCTGGCCACCTTGTCTGGCGGGGAAGCGCAGAGGGCGGTCCTGGCTCGGGCCCTGGCTCAGGAGGCTCCGGTGCTTCTCCTCGACGAGCCGACGTCAAACCTCGACATCGGCCATGCACTCGACGTCCTCGAAATCATCGACACTCTGAGGAAGCACGACGGTTTGACCGTGGTCACCGCAATTCACGACCTCACCCTGGCCGGGAGGTTCGCCGACCGGGTCGTCTTCCTTGCCGGAGGAAACGTGGTGGCCGACGGTCACCCGAGAGAGGTGCTCACCGAGGATCATCTCAGGGCTCACTACGGTGCCGGTATCCGGGTCGTCGACAATGGAGATGGCCCTACCGTCATACCCATCAGGAATAGTCGTGCCTGACTCCAAGAGCCCACCCACTCGACCGCCCGCCAAGGCGACCCTGCGCGAGTCGTCGCTGGTGCTCGTGAACACCGGTGAGGGCAAGGGGAAGTCGACGGCTGCCTTCGGCACCGCCATCCGGGGCGTGGCCCGTGGTTGGAAGGTCGGCGTTGTCCAGTTCATCAAATCGGGTGATTGGCAGGTGGGGGAGGAAACGGTGGGGAAGCAACTCGGGATCGACTGGTGGGTACTCGGTGACGGCTTCACCTGGGACTCCGAGGACATGGAGGAGTCCGAGGCCATTGCCCGCGAGGCGTGGGCAGTGGCGAAGCAGAAGATCCGGTCGGGCGAATACGACCTGGTGGTGCTCGACGAGATCACCTATCCGATCAACTGGGGTTGGATCGCCCTCGATGACGTGTTGACTGCCCTGTCAGAGCGGCCCAGCAATGTCAATCTGATCCTCACCGGTCGCGGCGCCCCGATCGAGTTGATCGACGTGGCGGACACGGTGACGGAGATGGTCAACGTGAAGCATGCCTTTGACCGCGGGGTGATGGCGCGACGCGGTATCGACTACTAGCTCGAACCTTTCAGATCGGCTCGAACGCAGCGGTGAAATGCCGCAGCCATGGCGCCTGTCGAACGATGCGATAGCCAGGTATCTCGTCGGCCCGGCTTGCGACCTCGATGAGCACTTCAGCCACGTAGTCGATGTGGCTCTGGGTGTAGGTTCGACGCGGTATGGCGAGGCGCACGAGCTCCATCAGCGCCGGGATCTCGTCGCCGTCACCGCCCACCTTGCCGAACATCACCGACCCGATCTCCACTCCGCGAACGCCACCCGTCCGATAGATCTCGACAGCAAGCGCCTGAGCCGGAAACCGGGCGGGAGGAATGTGGGGGAGCAGCTGTTTGGCATCGATGTAGACCGCATGCCCGCCCGTCGGTTGAACCGTGGGGATGCCTGCCCCGTTGATCTTCTCCGCGAGATAGGCCGTGGATCGGATCCTGTAGCGGAGGTAGTGCTCGTCCACTACCTCGTGCAGGCCCTGGGCGATCGCTTCGAGGTCGTACCCGGCCAGGCCGCCATAGGTCGGGAAGCCCTCGGTCAGTATCAGCAGGTTCCGGCAGCGGTCGGCCACCGATGCGTCGCGCATCGCTAGGAAGCCGCCGATGTTGGCCAGACCGTCCTTCTTTGCCGAGAAGGTGCACCCGTCGGCCAGGGAGAACATCTCCTGGGAGATTTCGAGTGGGGTCCGGTCGGCGTATCCCGACTCCCGCATCTTGATGAACCAGGCGTTCTCGGCGAACCGGCAGGCATCGAGAAAGAAGGGAACTGCGTGCTGGTGGCACATCTCGCTCACGGCCCGGAGATTGGCCATCGAAACCGGCTGTCCACCCCCTGAGTTGTTGGTGACGGTCACCATGACCAGGGGGACACGGCTCGACTCCGCGGTAAGGATGTGCTCGAGTTGGGCCAGGTCCATGTCGCCCTTGAACGGGTGTCGCGAAGCGGGGTCATGGCCCTCCTCGATCACGATGTCGAGGGCCTGGGCCCCCTGATACTCCACGTTGGCCCGGGTGGTGTCGAAGTGGGTGTTGTTGGGCACCACGTCGCCCGCGGCCAGCGTCTCTGTGAACAGGATCCGCTCCGCAGCTCTGCCCTGATGGGTGGGGATGACCTCGGGCATCCCCGTCAGCTCGGTGACTGCATCCCTGAACTTGTAGAAGGAGCGACTCCCGGCGTAGGACTCGTCACCCAACATCATCCCCGCCCACTGTCTTGACGACATGGCGCCGGTGCCGGAGTCGGTGAGCAGGTCGATGGTGACTTCGTCGGCGTGGAGACCGAACAGGTTGTAATGGACTCGCTCCAGGGCCGTCTGTCTCTGACCCTGATCGGTGACGGCGATCTCCTCCACGGAGTGGATCCGGAACGGCTCGATTATGGTTTTGAACTGATGAGGCTCGGTCATCGGTTCATGTTTGATGGGCTGAGACCGGCCGGAACAGGGGCTTTGGTCCCAACGCCATCCGGTGGGCAGGGGAGAGGCGGTGGATGGCGCACCGGGCATCGCAGGCCATTTGACCGGGTCCGTCTATTCGGTATTCTACATATTGTACGACAAGCGGGGTCTTTGTCCCTGCGAGCGGTCGCCCGGACGAGGCCAGAGACAGGGAAACTAGGAGGAAACCAAGGTGAACTCGAGATCCAGGTCGAAAAAGAAGCCCAACGAAAGAGCGACCGTGCCAGCGCGTCGCGGACGGACGAAGCTGCTGGCGATATTGGCGATACTTGCCTTGGTCGCCGCCGCATGTACCTCTGAGACGACCGATACGACAGACGCTCCATCTGGGACCGACGCTCCTGCCGGAACCGACGCCCCCGACACCACAAGCGGGGGTGACGAGCAAATCGACCTCTCCATCATCGTCACCAGGGATTACTACATCCCGCCGGACGAGTTCGAGAGCTTCATGGCGGAGTATCCCAACATCAATGTGACCTGGGACGTCCAGTCCAACGACGACATCCTGCAGCAGTTGTTGACAAGGGTTGATGCGGGTCAGCCCCTGCCCGACGTGCTCGGAGCCGAGGACGCGTTCCTCATCGAGGCGTTCGTGGAGGCCGGGTTGGTCGGATCCCACGACGACATCGCTGCCACGTGGGAAGCGGAGGATCCTGATCAATACGGGCTGCTCTTGCCCCTCGTCTGGGACGAGACCGCACTCGATGGCACCAAATACGGGGCGTCCATCACTGCCAACTTCGATGTCCTCTACTACAACCAGGAATGGTTCGACGAGGCCGGTGTCTCAGTGCCGTTCGAGTCTCTGGACGACGTGCTGGATGCGATGCGGGCGATGAAGGCAACCCGACCGGATTCAATCCCGTTCACAGTTCAAGCCAAGGCCGGCGACGGGGTCACGACGATGAAGACTGTGCTCGCAGCAGCCGGGACTCCCTTCGAAGGCGCCGTTCCCGACCTCACCTCCGCTGGTGGGCTCTACGCCTGCAACTGGTTCCTTCAGGCTGCAAACGAAGGGCTCCTCCCACCGGACGCCATCGCCTGGGGCGAGGACGAGTCTCGGGGCGCCTTCGTGTCCGGTGACGCCGGGCTGATCCTGGACGGCTTCACCACTGCCGGCGACTTCAGCGAGGCAGAAGGCTTCGCTTACCCGGACCAGTGGAATCTCACCCCGGTCCCGCTGTCCCAGTCTGGTGGCGGCGCCGACGGTGTCGCCCTCTCGGCGGCCCGGACCTGGGCGGTAATTGAAGGCTCCGAGCATCCGGCTGAAGCGGCGCTCGTGCTGAGGTACATCGCTGAGACGGCCAACTTGCTGGGTCAGGCCGGAAACGGTGGTGTGCCGATGCGGCAGACCGAAGCCCTCAACTCCCCGGAGCTCGTGGACATCTGGCCTTTCTTCAACGAGGACTTGAAGAATGCCTACTTGGGCAGCTCCCCAACACCGGCGGGACCGAACGCCGGCGAAGTCGAAGGGATCCTCGAGCAGATGTTCGGTGAGATCGTCGTAGGCACAGACAAGACATGTGACGACCTTGCGGCCGAGTATCAGCCGCAGCTCGACAGCGCCTGATATCAACACGGTGCCCCGTCACGACGAGCACCAACGGAACGCAGAGTGCTCCCTTGCCTTCTCGGGCAAGGGAGCACTCTTGTTTCTTGTGACTTGACTGCGTTCTGCTGATGACGGCGACGACAGTTTCGAAGACGAGAGGCGGCGGCGGCAAGTGGTGGCGACGAAGCGAGCCGCCGGGTCGGGACAACAACGCCATCATCGGCCAGCGCAAGTCCACGCCCTATCTCTTCAGCCTCCCGGCAATTCTTCTCGTGGCGGCGATACTCGGGTTCCCAGTCCTGTACGGCGTGTGGCAGAGCTTGTATCGCCGCCCATCGTTGGGACTTCCGGCGGAGTGGGTCGGTTTCGAGAACTACGCGGACATGTTCTCGTCAGCCGACTTCTGGCACTCGTTGAACCGGACCACGATCTTCGTCTTTGGGTCCCTGATCCTCGGAACGGCGCTGGGCCTCTTCTTTGCCTTCGCGCTGTTTCGGATCGTGGGGAAGCTCCGATTCCTCCGCGCCGTGACCGTCGCTCCCTACATCGTCTCGAACGTCGCCGCGGCCGTGATGTTCAAGATTCTCCTCAACGGCCAGTTCGGAACGGTGAACCAGGTTATCGAGTTCTTCGGGATCGACGGCCCGTCGTGGCTTGCGAAGCCCGCTCTGGCGATGGTCACTGTGATCCTCACCCAGGTTTGGACCGACCTTCCCCTCACGATCCTCCTTCTCCTCGGCGGGCTGATGACCATCGACAGGTCGTATCTCGACGCAGCCCTTGTGGATGGAGCCACCGGGTGGTCCCGGGCCCGCCACATCACCATTCCGCTACTCGCCCCGCAACTGTTGATAAGCACGATCTGGCTGAGCTATTCGACACTCACCGGGCTGGGAGTCGTGCTGGCACTTACCGGCGGCGGACCACTCAAAGCCACCCAGACCATGGCCATGGAGATGTACACCGTGGCTTTCCGCAATCTCGAGTTCAACCAGGCGCTCGCAATCGCAACGTTCATCTTGATCCTCAACGCCCTGATCACGTTGGGCTATGTAGGCATCGGCCGCCGATACGAGTACGACCAATGACAGAGACACAACATTCCGACGAGCCCGCCCTTGCCGCGGCAACTGCCAAGGCGGCCCGGGCGGTTGTCGGTGGCGAAATGGAGACCAAGCAGCCCGCGGGGACCAGAGCGCGCCTGTTATTCAGGAGGATCCTGATTGCGATTCCCTTGATCGCCCTCGTCGCCTGGACGGTGGCACCGTTCCTGGTGACTCTGTCGGTTTCCTTCAAAGAGCGGGCGGAGGTGTTTGCGGATCCCTCGCTGATCCCATCGAGCCCGACCCTCGATGCCTATCGCGAGGTTCTGGCCAGCGAGAGTTTCACAACATCGTTCCTGAACAGCCTCATCGTCGGGATCGGTACCACAGTGCTGACCATCTTGATTGGAGTGCCTGCCGCCTACGCGTTTGCGAGATTCAGATTCCGGGGTCGACACCTGCTTCTCCTGTTCACCCTGCTCCCTCGCCTGGTGCCGAGCATCGGCTTGATGGTTCCGATCTACCGCCTCGCCGTTGTTGCCGGGTTGCTTGACAAGCGCATAACTCTGATCATCGTCTACACGGCGATGCTCTTACCTTTGGCCGTATGGCTGATGGTTGGCTTCTTCCAGCAGATACCACGCGAAATCGAGGAAGCAGCCAACGTCGACGGGGCCAGTCTCTGGGGCCGTCTCAGATACATAGTGGCGCCACTGGCGGCGCCCGCAATGATCACTATCGGTGTCCTGGCGTTCAGGGAAGCCTGGAACGAGTTCACCTTGGTCCTGGTGCTGACCAACACTCCAGGAAAACGGACCCTCCCGTTCGAGCTCTATCTGATGCAGGGTATCGAAGGCATCGCCAACTTCCCGGGAGAAGCTGCCTTCACGATTCTCACCGTCCTCCCTTTCATCCTTGTGTACACCCGCATCGAGAAATACGTCGTTGCCGGCTTGATCTCGGGCTCAGGAAAGTAAGGCACGGATTGGGGGACCGATGGACAAGCTGATCATCACCGCCGGCTGCGACTCGTCCGTTTCCTACCCGTCAAACCCGCACAGTCCGGCTCCAACTCGTGAGAACACCGAGTTGATTGCCCATGAGTACATCAGGTGCGCCAACGCTGGGGCCGCTGTCTCCCATCTTCACGGGGTTCGCACGTTGGAATCGACGCTGCAGGCCGATGGGCGCAAGGTGAGCAGGATCGATGTCGAGGGGTGGGCGGAGATCACCGACAGAATCCGCTCCGAGGGAGACACGATCATCCAATTCGGCATCGCCGGCGCCCGCTTCGAGGATCGTGTGCCCTTGCTCGACCTCGGCCCGGAGATGATGTCGGTCGCGTTCAACGCTCACGACGAGCATTTTCAGCCGGACCCTGCGTACCCACCCAACTGCATCTACTCATTGCATACCCTCGAGGAGCTCCGGGGCTACGCAGTCGAGCTGCCCAAGCACGACGTCAAGCCGGAGATCGAGGTGTTCCACTCGGGGGCAGTGTGGAACCTGAACAAGCTCCACTCCGAGGGCCTCCTCGCCGAGCCCTTGTGGACGACACTGTTCATCGACTGGGAGGGTGGTTCGTGGACTCCTCCGACCGAGGCCGCGATTCTGTACATGACCGACCTCTTGCCCGAATTCGTCAACTACAACGTGAGTGTCATGAGCCCAACCACCCAATGGAGGCTTCTGTCCATGGTCATCGGCATGGGCGGCCATGTCCGGGTTGGTGCCGAGGACAACCCATACCTTTCTCCGGGGGAGCTGGCTGATTCCAACGCCCGGCTGGTCGAGAAGATCGTCCGCATCGCGGCCGAGCATGGGAGGGAGATAGCGACGCCCTCCGAGGCGCGGGAGATCATCGGTCTAAAACCGAGATAATGAGGAAACTGGTCGTCTCCGAGTTTCTACAGGAGGAGTTCCTCGGAGTGCTCCGCGGAGGGCACGAAGTCGTCTACGACCCGGACCTGTACGCCGATCGCCAGAGGTTGCTCGAGGAGGTGGCCGGTGCGGAGGCGATCTTCGTCCGCAATCGAACCTACGTCGACGCGGAATTCGTCGCCGCCGCGAACAGGATGAAGGTGGTGGGGCGTCTTGGAGTTGGGCTCGACAACATCGACATGGTTGCGTGTGCCGCGGCGGGTCTCGAGGTGATACCGGCGGTGGGCGCCAACGCAGTAGCGGTGGCCGAATACGTGATGGGAGCGATGCTCGTCCTCTTGCGCGGGGTGTACGCCATGACCGGGTCCATGGTCGCCGGGGAATGGCCGCGTCAGGGCCATGCTTTCGGTCGGGAGGCGATGGGCAAGACCCTTGGCCTGGTTGGGTTCGGCTCGATCGCACGCCATGTGGCGGCCCGCGCCAGAGGGTTCGAGATGCGGATTGTCGCCCATGACCCTTACCTGACGGTGGGCGACCCGGCGTGGCTAACCGCGGAGCAGATGGACCTCGAGGAGCTTCTGGGATGCGCCGACGTCATCAGCATCCATACCCCACTCAACGAGGAGACCAGGAATCTGATCGACGGCGCCGGTCTGGCTCTCATGAAGCCGACCGCGATTCTCATCAACACTTCGCGCGGGGGAACCGTCGACGAGGTGGCACTGGCCCATGCCTTGCGAACCGGGGGAATCGGAGGGGCCGCTCTCGACGTCTTCGCCTCGGAGCCGCTGGGCCCTGGCCCGGCCTCCAGGTTCGCCGGTGTCTCGAACCTCCTGCTCACCCCTCACGTCGCCGGCAACACCATCGAGTCGGTCGACCGGGTGGCAAGGATGATCGTGAACGCGGTGATCGAGGCCCTGGGGGATTGACGGCAGCCCCGGTCAGAGCAGGAGTCGTTCTTCGTATTCGACCCGGGAGAGGAGGTGTGGGTCGTTGTCGGTGATGAGCACCATGTCCTCGAGACGCACGCCGCCGCCGCCACGTACGTTGGGCACCCACACCAGCGGTTCCACTGCGAACACCATGTTTGGTTGGAATTGGTAGGTGGTGGCGCCGGGCAGCGTTTCTCCTATGTATGGGGGCTCGTTGGCGCCCATTCCGATCCCGTGACCGATGAAGAGATTGAACAGGTGATCCTCGAGCCCGTGTTCGGCGATTTTGGCGATGATGGCGTCGGCGCAATCCTGGTTGGTGAACCCGGGGCGCATCTTGTCCAACCCGGCCATAAGCCCCTTGTAGACCGCGGTGTAGATCTCTTGTTGTTGTTTGGATGGTCTGCCCACGATGGTGGTCCGCCCGATGTCGGCGAAGTAGCCGTTCCACATGGCGCCTATGTCGATGAAAACCAGGTCCTGGTTGCGGATGATCTTGTCGGTGGCGAGACGGTGAGGGGGTGACATGTGTTCACCCGACGCAACGAACGGGGTGATGACATGGGCCATCTCACCACCGAGTTGGAATAGGGTCTGCATGGCGTCGGCGGCGACATCGAGCTCACGACGGCCGGCGCGGGTCTCATCGAGGGCACGTTGTGTCACCGAGTCGCCTATGGCACACGCCTCTTCGATTACTGCCACTTCGAGATCGGTTTTGATCCAACGGGCCTGTTGCATCACGGTGTCACCGTCGACCAGTTCGAGGTCGGGGAAATGGGCCCGCATCGACTGGATGAACGAGATGTTGGCCTGGTCGACGGCCAGTCTCCCCGAGGTGAGCCCCCTCGAAGCGAGGAGAGGGGTCAGAATGTTCTTGACGAACCCGTCAACCAGCTCTCGTTGCTCCATGATCGGCACCGCGTGAGCCTCACCGATCCAGCTCATCCCAAACCGTGCCTTGTCGATCTCCCCGCCGGAGCCGAGCAGGATCGGATCCTCCGTCGCGGTCAGCAGGGCGCCGTTGAGGGAAGTCGTCTTGCCTGCGATGAGCTGTGCCCGCAGCGAGGTGAGATATCGGACGTTCTCGTCCTTCCAAACCAACACCCCATCGGCCTCGGATGCGACCAACGCCGTCTGCGCCTTGGCCACCCGTTGCCGGCGCAGCTCGGTGAAATCGTACCGGTCCTCCCAATCGACCCCGAAAGGCCCCTTTGCGTAGCGGCTTATCGCTCACTCCCTCGGTCCCCGACCGGCCGAGACCTTGGTCAAACCGGTCTGGCGGCTCTCTATATTCGGTATAGTACATAACGTGAAGGTCATCACCAACTGGCGACGCCGGCTGTCGAGGTCGGGAGGAATCAGCCCCGTGATCGGGGGAAGGCTGCACCGATGACAGCGAGTCTTCGTCTTGATGCGGCCACCTCGCGCCGGGTGACCGCCGTCGACCTGGTGCGGGATGTCCTCCGCGCCGCCATTCTCCGGGGAGATCTCCCTGGAGGCTCACGGCTGGTTCAGACCGAAATCGCCAATCAACTTGACGTCAGCACCACGCCGGTCCGGGAGGCAATGCGAGATCTGGCCAGTGAAGGCCTGATCACACTCGATAGCCACCGAATCGGAACGGTGCGTATGCCCGATTGGGACGAAATGGTGGAGATCGTGGAGGTTCGCCGAGCGCTGGAACCCGTCGCCATCGAACGGGCAATGGCCAACATCACACCTGAGGAGATCGAAGAGGCTCGGGCCCTTGCCGACGATTTGGCGGATGAGGAAGACCTCGGATCGTGGGTTCAGAAGAACAGCCACTTCCATTCCGTTTTCCACCGCGCCACCAGGACGAAACGCCTCACCGGCATGCTTCTTGCCTTGGAAGAAGCGGGTGGGGTGTATGTGGCGCAGGCTCAACGTCTACATCCAGAAGTCCGGCGTCGCGCCGTGGTCGACCACTACGCATTGATCGAGTGTTATGAGACAGGGGACGCGGCTCGCGCCTTAGAAGTTCAGCACGGTCACATCAATTTGCCGCTGGAGACTCACGCAATGGATGTGAATCCGGGCCGATGAGGCGCAGCCCTCACCAAAGGGAGGCGTAGGCCTCCTGGAACGCTTCGAGGCCGGCGGACACCAACTTGACGTCGTTGGTCGCGGAGATCATCGCACAGCCCTTCTCAACGAGAATCGCGGCGTAAGCCGGTGAGGGTGTCACCGCGCCCCATTGCTTGCCATGAGACAGACAGGCGGCGGCTACCCGATCCATCGCCTCCATCGACCGCTCGCCCATGAAGTCACCGATCGCCCCCATGGCCTGACTCAAATCGGACGGTCCGACAAAAAGAAGGTCAACACCGTCAATGGCGGCGATTGCGTCGACCTCCTCGACTGCTTGTGCGGTTTCGATCTGTATCGCCACGAACGTCTCGCGATTGGCCCGTTCGGCGAACTCGGCCAACGGGACAGAGCCGTAACCGCCGTCAAAGCCGAGAGGATTCAGCCCACGGCGACCCCGGGGTGCGAACTTCGCCCAGCGCACGAATTCTTCGGCGTGATCGGCGGATGTGATCTGAGCGGCCATCACCCCCGTGGCTCCACTCTCGAAGCAGCGGGTCACGGTGGCGTAGTCCGTTGGTGGGACCCGTACAAAGCAGTCGAGGTCGTGTGCCATGCCGGCGGTTGCCGCGATCTCGATGTCGCGCGTCGTCAACCCGGCATGCTCGACATCGATCCAGAACCCATCAAAACCGCCCCGCATTCCGAGGTAGCGGATGATGTTGGGGTTGAACATCCTCCCCACCGCGAAGACCATCAATCGCTCACCACGCTGGAGACGATCCTTCATCAACTCGGTCATGGCTTCCCTCTTCCGGTCCGATGGGGTCTTTCCGGTAGAATGTATAATGTCAACTTATGTAGTAGGCCAATCGGCCTGCCAGGTAGGCGCAGGAGACGGGCGTGAGGCCGATAGTTGAGGAGATGTCGACCCCGATGCCGGTGATCGACATGCACGCTCACGTGACGCCCGAGCGCTACAAGAAGGCGGTCAGGGAGCGGGGCGAGTGGCATGGCCTGGACGGGACACCGGGAGAGCTCGGTTTCGGTGGTTTCGACAAGTCGGTGATCGAGCGTCTGTCCGACATGGACTCGCTCGGAGTCGACATGCAATTGGTGACGCCCACGGTCGGCTTCTACCAGTACGACAACGACCTCGACGTGACGACGGCCATCGCCCGCGAGTGCAACGACGAGATCGCTGAGATGGTTCAGGGCCATCCGTCTCGATTCGCCGGTCTGGCAACCCTCCCGATGCAAGACGTTCGCAGTGCTATCGATGAGATGGAGCGGGCGATGCTCGATCTGGGTCTGAAGGGTGTCATCGTCAGCGATCATGTGGCCGGCAAAACCTACGACGAGCCCGAGTTCACCCCATTCTTCGCAGCCACCGAGGAACTGGGGGCGATTCTCTTTTTTCATCAGGGTGGTGACACCTGTGTCAACTATCGGATCCGTCGCTACAAGCTGGGCAACGCCGTGGGCAATCTCACCGAACGGGCTCTTGTATACGCCGCCCTGGTGTTCGGCGGGGTGATCGACCGCTATCCCAACCTCAAGCCGTATCTCGCCCATGGTGGGGGCTACACCACCTTCGGGGTGGCTCGAATGGACAAAGTGGCCGGGGCGCTGGAGGAGGACGCCGGCAGTGGCTTCATCCCACCGTTCGGAGAAGGCGACAGCTTCTCCCAGGCGCTCCCACCGAGTGCCTACCTCGACCGGTTCTATTACGACTGCTGCACCTACAGCGGACCGGCTCTCAGATTCCTCATTGACGCGGTGGGGATCGACAGAGTGCTACTCGGCACCGACTACCCGGCACCGATGTTGCTTCACGACGCCGTGAATTGGGTCAACGGCCTGCCTCAGCTGACGGACTCGGAGAAGGAGGCCATCCTCTCTACGAATCCGACTTCAGTTCTGGGGCTCTGAACGGAGGGCGTATGGCAAAGCTCGGGTGGGGAGTCATCGGGATCGGAAACATCGTCCAGACAACGATGGCCCCCGCCATGGTCGAAGAGCCGGAATGTGAGCTGGTGGCCGGGGTCAGTCGGGACCAGGGTCGGGCCGACGAATTCGGCCGACAGTTCGGTACGCGATTCGCCTACACCGACTACGGCCAGATGCTGGCCAATCCCGAGGTGGAGGCGGTGTTCATCGCCACTCCGAATGCCTTTCATGCCGAACAAGTGATCGCCGCCGCCCGGGGCGGCAAGCATGTCTTGTGTGACAAGCCGTTGGCGAACAACGTCCCCGATGCGAGACGGGCGGTCGACGCCTGCTCGGCAGCCGGCGTCAAGCTCGGGATCAACTTCCACAACCGTCACCTGCCCTGGGTGCAAGACGCGAGCCGTCTGATCGCAGAAGGGGTCGTCGGAGATGTCAAGGTGGTCGAGGTTCAGGTGAGCTCGGGCCCACGTCATTACGACAATTGGCGCGCCGACCCCGAGATCGCCGGGCTCGGCTCGGTGCACAACGTCGGGGTCCACGGTCTCGATTTCCTGCGGGTCATCCTCCATTCGGATCCGGTCGAAGTCATGGCCATGTTCGACAAGGACCCGAAATCTGGTGGGGTGGAAATGCTCGCCCTGATCACGATGCGGTTCGGCAATGGGGCCCTGGTCCATTACAACGCCAATGAGAGCATCCGTGACCCTTTGAACGACATCGTTATCTATGGATCGGCGGGGCGTATCGTCGGAACTTCGTTCACTCGCTCGAGGAGTGACGGTGAGTTGGCGGTGCTGACCGACGAAGGAGAAACCATCACCCGATATCAGGCCCCGGAGGCGCACCGACTTTCGCTGGCCGCATTCACCCATGCCGTCTTGACGGGTGAGCAGCCAAACGCCTCGGGGTTGGACGGGCTGCGAAGCGCTCAGATATGCGAGGCGATAATCCGGTCGGTGCAGGAGCGGCGTCTGGTGGAAGTCGACTATTGAATCCGCTGTGACCGGAGGCACCGACCCCACCGACCTCAAGACAATCGATCAGGTGATCTCACGCGCCCTCGAAGTGGTGGAGCCGGGAGTGCACCTATGGGCGGCTGCCGCCGCAGGCCAGGAGGTCACCCGGATCCGCAACACCTTGGCCCTGAACCGGCTTGCGTTGGTCCCCCGGGTGATGCGGGACGTCGGGGACGTCGACACCTCATCTTCATTTGTCGGTGTGCCGCTGGCGCTGCCGGTCGTCTTGGCCCCAGTCGGAGCACTCGCCCTGTTCGACTCGGACGATGCTTTGGCCTCCGCCCGGGCCGCGACTCAGATGTCCACGTCCGCCTTTTGCGGCATCCTCTCCACTTCTTCGTGGGAGGAGGTGGCAGCCACCGCGCCCGGACGTCATTTCTTCCAACTCTACGTGCTCGGTGATCGGTCCTGGATCATCGAGATTCTCGGTCGCGCAGAAGAGGCCGGGTTCGCCGGAGTGTGCGTCACCGTGGACACCCCGGTGATCGGGCGCCGGGATCGGAGCCTCGAGGATGGCTTCACCTGGAGCCTGCCCCCGGAGGGCCCACCCAACCTGAGAGGACACGGTTTCGACTATGCCTATCGAGCCAGATTCAGCTGGCCGGACCTCCAGTGGCTCTGTGGACAGACGGCCCTCCCTGTCATTGTCAAAGGTGTGATGACCCCGGCAGACGCCCTCCAAGCCATCGCCTGCGGCGTGGCCGGCATCTACGTTTCCAACCATGGCGGGAGGGTTGTCGATCACAGTCTGAGCACCATCGAGGTGTTGGGGGAGATCGTCGAAGCAGTGGCCGGAGACGCCGAGGTTGCTGTGGACAGCGGATTCACCCGGGGGGTAGAGGTTTGCAAGGCGCTGGCCCTGGGGGCTCGGGCAGTCGGGATTGGCCGGCTCCAATGCTGGGGCCTTGCCGTTGGCGGCGCCTCAGGATTGACCCGTGTCCTCGAGATTCTCGAGGAGGAGATCAGCAACACCATGGCAAACATCGGTTGTGCGACTGTGGGTGAGATCACAACCGATCATGTTCGCTGGTCGATTCCCGCCCCTCCACACTGATTGCTCAGGAGTCGAGTCGGTCATGCAGGTTGAGGCGCAGCGCCAGTTCTCTCAGTTGGGCGAGCAGCACGTCCGGCACCGGGAGCCCCTCGATCCGCTGCTCTTCTTGAAGTCTGGCGGCGGCTTCTCCAGGGAGGTGAACGCTGCCCGCTGGGCCCGATGCGCGCAAAGCCTCCAGATGGTCATCCATCGAGACCTTGAACTCATCGAGGTCTCGAAACAGGTCAGGTCGAAGCGCCAGGATCGACTGACCCGTGTTCGCTGCCTGTCCGGGCACTTCGCGATGGTCAAACACCTCGGCTCCGAAGGCGGCGCCGTTGAGCACCCCGGCGAGCAGACCGATCGCGATATTCAGACCCGACCCCTTGTACCCGCCGATCGGCATCAAAAAGCCCTCTTTTGCCAGATTGGGGTCGAGGATCGGATTTCCCTCGAGGTCGGCAACCCAGCCTTCTGGCATATGTTCCCCGGCCTGGGCCAAGACCGCGATCGTCCCGTGTGAGGTGACCGTGGTGGCGATGTCGAGTAGAAACGCCGTTTCATTCCCGGCCGGGATCGCAATGGAGATCGGATTGGTCCCGAGCAAGCGGTCCCGGCCGCCCCAGGGGGGCATGACGTTGGCACTCGCCACCGCGAAATAGACAGCAATCAGGTCGTGCTCGAGGGCCATCGAGGTGTAGACCCCAGCGGCTCCGGCGTGATTGGAGTTGACGGTTCCCACCCAGGCCATCCCGGAAGCCTCGGCCTTGGAGATGGCGGTCTCCGTGGCCTCGGTCATCACCACCTGGCCCAAGCCATTGTCCCCGTCGATCAACGCACTCACCGCAGACTCCCGACGGCGGGTGATCTTGGGCCGGAGGTTGATGCCGCCGGCTTCGATCCGGGTGACGTATTGGGGAACCCGGATCAGACCGTGCCCGTTCCGGCCCCTCATGTCGGCTTCGAGGAGTCGCTGGGCTGTGGTCTCTGCATGGTCCGGGAGGACGTCGATCGCGATCAGGACGTCGGCAACAAACCGCTGCAGTCGGTCGAACGCGAATCTCACTGCGAGAACTGCTCGACCGTCTCCCCGGTGTCGGCAAACGTACGGGTGACCTCGGTGCTGCCGTACACCCAGAGGATTCTCATCGTCGTCGATCCGGTGTTGATGAACCGATGCCACTCACCCGGTGCGATTTGGGTGGTGTCATAGGGGTGAGCCAGCACCTGCTCGCCGTTCAACTCGGCGATCCCTTCGCCCTCGACGACCGTCACCTGTTCGATGGTGTTGTGGCTGTGGAGACCAATGCTCGTCCCTGGCGGAAAGCTGGTGATGCCCATGACGAAACCCTGGGCTGCGAGAGGGGTCGGCGTCAACCGGATGCTCTCGATCCCGTGACCCCGGGCCACAGGCTCCGCTTCGTCGAACTTGATCAGCTCCGCCAACTCAGCCGCTCCTCGTCCTCACGCCATGAACCTACCGCCGTTGACCGATACCGTCTGACCGGTCATGAACCCGGCTTCGGGAGATGCCAGGAACAGGACCCAGTGGGCCAGTTCGTCCGGGCGTTGGTAGCGACCGAGGGGAATCGCCGCCGCGGTGGCTTTCAACTCGGCCTCGTCACGCAGCTGCCCGATGCGCTCGGTGAGAACCGCGGAGGGGGCCAGAGCGTTGACCGTGATGCCCTGCGCGGCGAGTTCAGTGGCCATCACCCGGGTCAGGGCGTGGACCCCCGCTTTGGAGGCAACATACGATGGCGCGGTGCGCCATCCCGCAGTCTGACCGGCAAGGGACCCGAGGTTGACGATACGACCAGCCTCTGAATGGCGGAGCAGGGGGAGTGCCGCCCGGGTCATGACGAAGACCGAGGTGAGGTTGACGTCCAGGACTTGGTGCCACTCCTCGAGCGTGGTGTCCTCGATGCTTCTCGCCGTCCCGAAGCCTCCGGCGTTGTTGACCAGCACGTCTATCCGATCGGTGTCCTCCCTGATCCTCCCAATCGCAGAGTTCACTTGCTCCTCGGAGGTGAGATCACACGCGATGAATGTCGCGCCCTCGACTCCGGCGGCGGCCTCGCGCCCGCGCTCGCCGTCGATGTCGATGAGATAGACCTTCGATCCCGCTGCGCCGAACGCCTCCGCGGTTGCCTTGCCGATGCCGGTGGCGGCCCCGGTGACCACCACTACCCGGCCTTCGAATCGGAAGACCACACTCATGGTGCGGCCAACTCGAACAGCTCCACCGGCACACCGGAATGGGCAAGGACAATCGCAGGAGCCGACGCCTCGATGAATGCCGCGTGCTCCTCCGGTGTCAGATCCACGAACTCGGTCCCGGATTCCTCGAGCCGGGTGCGCAGTTTGGCCTCCAGCGCTTCCGCCGCCTCTCGCTGATGGCTGACAGCTTCTTGCGCAGCCCTGCTCACGGTGGCTCGGAGGTCGGGTGGGAACGAATCCCAGGTGGGAGCGTGGGCAAACAGCCCGCGAGCGCCGTAGAGATGGCCGGTCATGGTCACGAAGCGATGGAGCTTGTCGACTCCGTAGGCCACGGTGTTGGCCAATGGGTTCTCCTGGGCATCGACCTCGAGACGACCGATCATCTCGATGCCCGCCTTGAGGTCGACGGGGACCGGGATTGCCCCCCATGACCTGATCAACTCCTCATGGACGGCGTTGGGCTGGAGGCGAACCGTCATTCCTGCACAATCCGTGGGAGACCGCACCGGGTGGTGCCGATTGGTGAAATGCCGAAATCCGTTGTCCCAGAGCCCGAGCAACTCGAACCCGGCGCCGACCCGCACCGCTTCGGCCAGGGCGCGGCCCAAGGAACCGTCGAGAGCACGGTGGGCCGAGTCGAGGTCGTGGAACAGATAGGGGGTCTCCAGGATATTGAGATGGGGCACCCGATCCCCCAGATAACTGCTCGAGAAGTAGCACAAGAACATCTCACCGGACTCGACCATGTCGAAGAGGTCGGTGTTGGGACGCCCCTGTTCCATGATGTTCCAGATGACGTCTACCAGGACCTGACCATCGGTCTCTCGCTCGATGACCTGTCGGAAAGTCGCCAGGCCCTCGCCATGGGCGCTCTCTTTCGGTCCATAACCACCTATGAGCAGGCGTTGGGCCTTCATTTGGGGGTCTCCGGCCGGCGGTCGGGGCCGTCCACAATCGATCGTATATGATGCAGGATCATCCTGTCGGACGATGGTAAAGGAGCGTAGATGGGTCAGGAGCCATGGAAGACGGACCAATGGTTTTCGAGCCCTTGGAACTATCTGCCTGAGGTGACCGGGGAATTCCAGATACCGTCCGAGGTGAAGGTCCATGACGTGACCCTGCGTGACGGTGAGCAGCAGGCAGGGGTCGAGTTCACCGCCGACGAGAAAGTCAGGCTTGCCGAGGCCCTGGCTGAGGCCGGGATCCACCGGATCGAGGCCGGGCTCCCCGCAGTCTCACCGTCGGACAAACAGGCCATCGAGCGCATGGTCGCCGCGGAGCTCCCGACCGAGATCTATGCCTTCAGTCGATGCATGGTCCCCGACGTGGAGCTGGCACTCGACTGTGGGGTGACAGGTGTGGTCATGGAGGTCCCTGCCAGCCATCATCTCATCGAGAAGGCCTACCGGTGGCCGGTGGAGAGGGCGATCGAGGCATCCGTCGAAGCCACCAAGTACGCCCACGAGAACGGTCTCAAGGTCACATTCTTCCCCATCGACGCCACCCGGGCGACGATGACCGAGCTGCTCGACGACCTGGAGACGGTGGCCACCAACGGTCATGTCGACAACATCGCCCTCGTCGACACCTTCGGGGTCACCTCTCCACATGCGATCCGCTATTACACCCGGCGGGTTCGGGAACGTCTCGACGTCCCGCTCGAGACTCATTTCCACATGGATTTCGGGATGGGCGTGGCCAACACGGCCTTGGCCGTGGCCGAAGGCGCTTCGGTCATTCACACCACGGTCAGTGGCATCGGGGAGCGCGCCGGGAACGCACCGACCGAGGAGACCGTGCTCGCTTTGCTCACGATGTACGGGATCGACATGGGGGTCAAGACCGAGAAATTCACCGAAATCGCTCGTTTGGTGGCGGAGTTGTCAGGCGTAGCCCAGCCGTCGAATCGACCGGTGACCGGCGACATGCTGTTCAATGTCGAGTCGGGGATCATCGCCACGTGGGTGAAGAACGTGGGCGACGACCTGCTCGAGCCCTTCCCCTATCGTCCCGAGCTGGTCGGCCAGAGCATGCCAAAGATCGTCCTGGGAAAGGGATCCGGTCTCGACTCAGTGGCGATCTGGCTTGGAAGACACGACATCTTCGACGCCGAGACGAAGCAGATCGAGGCGATCCTCGCCGAGGTCAAAGGTCGGTCGCTCGCCAAGAAAGGCCTTCTCGACGATGACGAGTTTCTCGACATTGTGCGCGAGGTGATCCCGGATAGGGTCGGTTGAGGAAGAAGAGGGAGACGGCACCACCATGAGAGAAGCGTTTTTCGGTCTGAGCACCGACTGGAAGGAAGGCATCAACTGGGCCAATGTGCGGGATTGGAGGCTCAAACGCGCTCACGCGGCAATGGAGCGCCACGGTCTGGGTGCGCTGCTCCTGTTCTACGACGAGAACATGCGTTACGTGTCCTCGACCCTCACGCCCGGTTGGAACCGGTTGAAGCCGGGCCTTCGCTACGTGGTGCTGACCGCCGGTAAGCCACCCATCGTGTACGAACAGGGCGATATCGGTTTTCATCTCAAAGTCCACAATCCTTGGATTCCCGAGGAGAACATCCGCTACTCCTACTCCTGGATCAAGGGAGCGGTCGGCCCCGCAGCCGAGCAGCAGGTCAACAAGTTCCTCGACGCCCTGATGAACGACCTGGAGGAGGCAGGAGTCAAAGACCAGCCGCTTGGCGTCGACTTCATCGACATCAACCTGGTGCGCCAATTCGAGGCACGCGGGATCAACTGGACCGATGGAATGACCCCGATGATGGAGGCCCGGGCGATCAAGAGCCCAGACGAGATCAAGGCGTTCTCGATCGTGGGGGCGATTTGCGACTACGTCCATTACGAGATCACCAACTTCATAAAGCCCGGGTTGACCGAGAACGAGGTCGCTGCCTTTGGGTTCGAGAAGCTCTATTCGCTCCCTGGCATGGAAGACGTCGAGGACGTCATCGTCTCCTCCGGCCCCAACGCCTGGCCAAATTGGCGCAACTTCTCCGATCGCATGATCAGGCCTGGCGAATTGGTGATCGTCGACCTGGCTGCGTTGACCTGGAATGGCTTCAAGTCGTGTGTCTATCGCACCTATTGCGTGGGTGGCACACCCACCGACGAACATCAGCAGACCTATGACCTGGCCCACAAATGGCTGTGGGATTCGATCGAGGCCACCAAACCCGGGGTTACCACCGCAGATGTTGCCTCGCAGTGGCCTTCGGCCAAGGAGGTCTGGGGATATGAGGAGGAGGACCAGGCCGCAGCCAACTTCTGGGGACACGGTCTCGGTCTCGCCCAATACGATCCTCCGGTCATTTCCCGGATCTGGTCTTTGGACCATCCGGTCGAGATCCAGCCGGGGATGACGTTCGCTCTCGAGACGCAACACGGCAAGCTCCACGATCACGGTGTTCGCCTGGAGGAGATGCTCTACGTGACCGATACCGGCATCGAGCTGGTATCGAGCTACGCCTCCCACGAGATCATCTCGACCACCTGACCGGGGTGATCATCGACCTCGACGAGGATCGAAGCCTCGACCCGGGAAGGGTCGGTGCCAAGGCAGCCTGGCTGGCGCGTGGCCGGAGGGTGGGCCTCCCGATTCTCCCCGGGATCGTGGTCGAAGGCAGGGCGTCGCGCGAGCACATGAGGTTGGGGGCAGAGAATCTCGCCCAACGGGGTTCGGGTGGGGCTCGTCTGGCGATCACCGGTGAGCCCTTGTCCTTTGGCGCCGAGTTGAAAACTCGGGCGTCTCCGTTGGGACCGATGCTGGTGGCGCGATCGTCTACGAGCCTGGAGGCGTCTGGCGAGTGGTCCGGGGCCTTCACCTCCTATCTCGATCTCGGGCTTGACGATCTGACCAGAGGCGTGGTCGGGTGCTGGGCCTCGGTCTTCGCGGTGGCCACGCTGGAGCGGTTGGAGCGAGCATCCATTGAACCGGGGTCGGTCGCGATGTCTGTGATCGTCCAACCTGCATTGCAACCCTCGGCAGGGGGAACCGCCCGGATTGAGGCGGATGGGGCCATCTCGATCATCGGTACCAAGGGCTCGCCGGCCCCACTGTTGCAGGGCTGGGTGACCGGTCATCAGGCTCGTTGGAAGGATGGCTGGGTTGAGGATGAGCTTATAGAGCTGTTGGGGGCCGAGACGCTAACCGCGATCGCGAGGAGCATGCGATCGGCCGGCGAGCTTTTGGGGGTCACTCAGAGCGAATGGGCGGCAGTCGATGGTGAGGTCTGGTTGCTACAGCTGGGTGCTCCGCCACCTGGCGAACCCGCATTTGCGGGGGTCATGGAGGGTGAGCTCGACGACCCTCATCTGATTCGGCTGGCACGGACTGTCGTCCAGGCTCCCGGCCAGTTGGGAGAGGCCTGGATCCTCCCCTGGGGCCTGGGTGGCTTGCCCGACCCGGTGCCGACGGACTTCGGATCGCCGACCGAGGCTTCGCGTGAGGCGACAGAGCTCTGCGCCCAACTTGCAGGGGAGGTCTGGGGGCTTCCTCCGGAATCGGCCATCGAGGCCGCCAGGAAATGCATCCGGGCTTTGCGGGGGCCAGATCCGGCGAGCGCGATCGCGCAGGTTCGCCGCCTCCGCCCACCGGATGCCATGGCTGGCGGGCGTCTGCTTTCCTTGGTGAGCATGGTTCGAACGACGATGGTCGAACTTGGCGCTGCGGCGGACGCAGAATCAGCCTGGTATCTGGCGAAAGGCGACGTGGACTCGGTGCTCGGCGGGTCCACCCGCGTCATGGCAGCGAGGGTCGGGATCGGCCAATGGGAGCCATTCGTTGCTGCTGTTGTCCTGGTGAACGGGCGTCATCATCGTGGCACCCCGGCCTCATCCGGTGTCGGTGCCGGACTACGGTGTCCGATCGACGACTCAAGCTTGACAGAGTCCTTCCGCGTCCGACAGGTGGCGTCCGCGGTACAGCCAGTGCCTGGCCTGGCGCCGCTGCTCTGGGACGCTGCCGGGCTGGTGACTGCGTCAGGGAGCCCAGCAGCGCATCTATTCGATTCGGCCAGGGCGCTCGGCGTCCCGGCTGTGTGCGGCGTCGATCTTCCCGGGGATAGGCTCGAGATCGTGGCTGTCGACGGCTATGCCGGGGTGGTTTCGTCGCTGCCGCTCCGAGGAGGCGACGATGAGTGATCGGGTCGGTGTGATCGGTCTCGGGGTGATGGGCTCGGCGATGGCCGGAAACCTCCTGAGGGCGGGTCACCGGGTGAAGGGCTTCGACATCGCGCCTGAGAAGATCGCGGCAATGGTTGCGAAAGGTGGGGTCGAGTCGGCGTCGGCGGGTGAGGTTGCGGCCGACTCCGATGTGGTGGTTTTCTCGCTGCCCACTACGTCGTCCCTTTCAGCTGTGGTCACAGAAGTGGCAGCCAACGCCCACAGCGGCCTGCTCTGTCTGGAAACGGGGACCTTCCCCCTCGACGCCAAGACGGCCGCAAGGTCGTCGTTGGCGGCGAAGGGCGTGGAGTTGATGGACACGCCTCTCTCAGGGACGGGTCTTCAGGCGGCGGACGCCACTCTGGTGGTATTTGCCTCTGGCAGTCCGGAGGGATTCGAGCGGGCGCGGCCCGTGTTGGACGCCATCGGGCGATCGACCCATTACCTGGGTGACTTCGGCAACGGGTCGAGGATGAAGTACGTTGCCAACCTGCTGGTGGCGGTGCATAACCTGGCGACCGCCGAGGCTCATGCGCTCGGGATCGCTGCCGGGCTCGACCCGGCCCTGGTCCAGGAGGTCATGACCGATGGGGTCGGGTCCTCGAAGATCTTCGAGATACGAGGCCCAATGATGGTGAACGACGATTACCCAACGGCGGCCCGCCTCGACATCATCCTCAAAGACGCACGGATCATCAAGGACTTCGCAGAGTCGGTCGGTGCGCCAACACCACTTCTCGACGCGGCCATCCCCGTCTACATGGAGTCGAGTAACGCCGGGCTGGGAGACCTCGATGCCGCTGCCCTGTGCCGGTATCTCGAGGAGTTGGGCGGGCTGGTTCGTTGATCGGCCGCCCGCTCCGTCGTCTCGAAGATCCTCGTCTGGTGAGGGGGGAGGGGCGCTACGTCGACGACATCCAGTTCGAGGGAATGGCCCACGCGGTGTTCATCCGAAGCGCAGAAGCCCATGCCTTGATCGATTCCATTTCGTTTGACCCCGCGGGGACCACCGGGCTGATCGGCTTCTTCACGGCCGCGGACCTGGGGGTCGAATCACCGATGCCGGCGCAGAATCAGTCTCCACTCATCCGCCAGCCGATCCGCGCCTCTCCGCTGGCCGTGGGAGAGGTCTGTTTCGTGGGCCAACCCGTCGCAGTCGTGGTTGCCGAGAGCCAGGCCGAGGCCGTCGACGCCGCCGGTCAGGTCGAGGTCGACTACGAGGTGCTCCCTGTTGTCATCGACCACCGACGAGCGCTTGACGACGACGCGCCTCCGGCTCATGTCGGCTCCGAATCGAATCTGGTGGCGACCATCGCGGCCAGATACGGGGATCTCGATGCGGCGTTCCAAGAGGCTGACCATCAGATCTCAATCGATGTGGACCAGCATCGGGGGGCCCTGGCCTCGATGGAATGTCGGGCCGTTGTCGGTCGCTGGGACGATGTGGAGGGTCGGCTGACACTGTGGTCGTCCAGCCAGGCCCCACACGCCGTGCGGACTCTCGTGTCCTCGTATCTCGGCCTCTCTCCGGACGAGTTGCGGGTGATCGCCCCCGACGTCGGTGGTGGTTTTGGGCCCAAAGCGACGGTTTACGCCGAGGAGTACGTGGTGGCGGCGTTGGCCTCGCGGCTGCGCCGCCCCGTGAAATGGACTGAGCGCCGACGCGAGCATTTCGTGGCCACCAACCAGCAACGGGGGCAGAGTGGTCGGGTGGAGGCTGCGGTGGATTCCGAGGGGAGGATCCTCGGGATCCGGGGCCGACTAGTCCACGACATCGGTGCTTTTGTGGCCTATGGGCTCCCAGTTCCTTTCACCACACTCCGATTGATGTCAGGGCCCTACGTGGTCCCGGCACTCGAGGTATCGATCGATGTGGTATTCACCAATGCGTCCCCAACCGGCGCCATTCGTGGCGCAGGGCGACCTAACGCGGTTTTCGCGGTCGAGCGACTCATAGACGCCATTGCCCGAGAGCTCGATCTGAACCGGGCAGAGGTGAGACGGCGAAACTTCATCCCACCGGATGCCTTTCCCTACCGGATAGATATCCCGGCCACCGATGGGAGCCCTACCACTTATGACGGGGGCGACTACCCCGCTGCTATGGAGATGGCGCTGGAGGCGGCCACTGTCGATGAGTTCGAAGAGCGACGTGCCTGGTCGGCACAGCAGGGAAAACTTCGGGGATATGGAATCGCCTCCTATGTCGAGGACACCGGTCTGGGCCCATACGAGGGGGCCCGTATCGAGGTTCTGACCAACGGTGATGTGCTGGTCGAAACCGGGGCGGGCTCCCAGGGCCAGGGCCACGCCACGGTTTTTGCCCAGATCTGCGCCGAACACCTTGGGGTCGACCCCGGAAAGGTCCGGGTGCGGGGTGGGGACACCGGGCGCTACGCCCACGGCATGGCGACGGTGGCCAGCCGCACCGGGGTGACCGCGGCGTCGGCAATCCACACCACAGCGATTGAACTCGCGGGCCTGATCAAGGAGTTGGCGGCGCAGAAGCTGGAGGCGTCACCGGAGGACATCGTTCTGGTCGGTGGTGCTGCGATGGTGGTTGGCCAGCCGGGAACCGAGATCTCACTCGGTGATCTGGCATCCGGTGTTCAACCGAAGCTCGGATCCACTGTGCTGCTCCATCAGGAGCGCCCCGGACTGTCGGTCGAGCGAGTGCTCCCATTCCAAGGGGCCGCCTACGCCTACGGCACCCATATTGCCGAAGTGGAGGTGGACCCGGAGACCGGTCAGGTGACGGTCGTCAATTATGTCGTGGTCCATGACTGTGGCACGGTCCTCAACCCGATGATCGTGGACGGCCAGATCGATGGGGGAGTGGCCCACGGTCTGGGCAATGCGCTTTTGGAGCAAGTGGTATTCACCGAATCCGGTCAGCCGCTCACCACCTCATTCATGGACTATCGGTTGATGACAGCAGTTGATATGCCTCCCCTGACCAAACTCCACACGGAGACCCCGTCCCCGTTCAATCCACTCGGAGCCAAGGGGGCGGGGGAGGGGGGAACCCTTCCCGCCGCCGCGGCCGTCATCTCCGCCATCGAGCACGCCTTGAGCCAGTACGGGATCGTGGTCAATCACCATCCGGTCAGCAGCGAATGGGTGTTCAACGCGATCAGTGGTCGGGGTGCCAGGATCCCCACATAGAATGGACGGCCAAGAGGGTCAGCTTCCCGCCGTGGGGGATCACTTGATCGAGTGATTCCCCGGAAGGTCACGCGGGCGAGGCCAGGGAAGGGTGATCAATTGAAGGATCGTCTACGGCGGTTTGGCCGTCTGGCGGTGGTGGATACCACGCCACTGCGACAGGTGCCCGGCTATAGGTGGTTGTTCCTCGGGATGTTCCTGGCCCAGGCCGGGCGACAGCTCACGGTGGTGGCTGTTCCATTCCAGGTCTACCAGCTCACAGGCTCCACGCTGGCTGTCGGTCTTCTCGGGCTGGCGCAACTCGTCCCATTGTTGGCGGTTGCCCTCGTGGGAGGGGCGCTCGCCGACGCGGTGAACCGGCGCCGGCTGCTGATCCTCACCCAACTGGTGCTCGCTGGCACCGCCGCTGGGCTCTTGTGGAACTCGATCGCCGATCAACCCCTCATCTGGCCTCTGTTCGTCCTCAGTGCTGTCAACGCCGGGGTGTCTGCCATCGACTCTCCGACCCGCGCTTCGATTGTCCCCGGTTTGGTGGGCAGGAGTTTGCTTCCATCGGCCATGGCTCTCAACCAAACGCTGGTCAACGTTGCCAGGGCGGTGTTCCCCGCACTCGGAGGGCTCCTCATTGCGACCGTGGGTCTGGCGTTCAGCTATGGGATCGAGGTCGTCGCCTTCATCGCCGCGGCGCTGGTGATCCGGCGCATCCCCGATCAACCTCCCGTGGGTGGCGGCCGCAAATTCGAGCTTTCGTCGATCACCGAGGGTCTTCGCTATCTCAAGGGGCGCCGGCTGCTCCAGGCCACATTCCTCATCGACCTCAATGCCATGGTCTTCGGCATGCCCACTGCCCTCTTCCCGGCGATGGGAACCACGGTGTTCGGCGGCGACGCCTTCACCGTTGGTCTCCTCTTCGCCGCCCCAGGCGCCGGTGCCCTGCTCGCGGCCCTTACCTCCGGGTGGGTGTCGGTGGTGCGGCGGCAGGGCTATGCCGTCATGGTCGCCGTGATCATATGGGGAATCGCAATCGCGATCTTCGGGCTGACCGAGTTTCTCGGACTGGCCCTGGCGCTGCTGGCGATTGCCGGGGCGGCCGATGTGGTGTCGGCGATCTTCCGGGGGACAATCGTCCAACTGGCCGCGCCTGACGAGCTTCGGGGGCGTCTCTCCTCGATCCACATGGCGGTGGTAGCGGGTGGCCCCCGGCTGGGAGATCTGGAGGCGGGCGTCGTGGCGGCGTTGACTTCGATTCGGTTCTCCGTGGTGTCGGGTGGTCTCGCCTGCATTGGTGGCGCCCTGCTTCTGGGGCGATGGGCGCCCCAATTCGTCGGCTACCGCTACGAGCCCCACTCGTATGACACGCCCACTCCCGACTGGGTTCCCCCGGAGGAGGCATGAATCTCGGCGATGTGCTCGGGCCTGGTCGGCGAGGCGGTGCCGATGAGACTGTTTAGCTCAAGAGATCCCGAACAGGCGAGCCGCGTTCCCCCCGGATATCTCGGCTCGGTCCTCGTCGGTGATCCCGTCGGTAGCGGCGATCAGGCCACGAGGATCTACTTCGCTCATATCGAAGGGAAAATCGGTTCCCAGCATCACCCGATCCACTCCGACCACTTCGATCAAATGCCTCAGATAGAGAGGTTGGAACACCATCGTGTCGTAGAACAGGCCTCGCATGTAATGGCTGGGGTTGTGGTCGGGGATATGAATCCGGGTCTCGGGCCTGACCTCCCATGTGTGATCGGCGCGGGCGCTGTAGAAGGGCAGGTATCCCCCTCCATGGAGCAAGACCAACTTGATGCCCGGGTGCTCCTCGAACAGGCCGCTGAAGATCATGCGGGTCGCAGCCACCATCGTCTCCAGGGGGTTCCCGATGCAGTTGGTGAGGAAGTAGTCACCGAATCTGTGGCCTTCCGTATAGCCGCTGGGGTGGAGGATCACAGGTATGCCTTTGGCCTCCACCGCTGCCCAGAATGGTCGGAATCGCGGCTCGTCGAGGTTGCGCCCGTTGATGGTCCCTCCAATCTGGAGACCCTTGAACCCCAGGTCGTCGATGGCGCGATCCATCTCGGCTATGGCGAGGTCGATGTCCTGCATGGGAACCGTGGCCCCCATCCCTACGAACCGATCGGAGTTGGCGGCCACCGTCGCCGCCAGGTTGTCGTTCTGGATCCGCGACGACTCCGCCCCGGCTCGTGCGGGGGCCCAGTAGGAGTACTCCGAAACGAAGGTTGCCAGGCCCTGGAGGTCGATTCCCATCCTGTCCATGTGCTCAATACGGGCGGCCGGGTTGGTCAGGGACTCCGCAATGGCGGGGTACATCACCGCGTTGTGGGCCCTGGAATCCTCGCCCATGAAGTAGTCGTACGGCTCGTCTCGGGGCCGTCTGTGCATCGCGACCGGGACGCGGCTCGCCGGTGTCGACATATGGCAATGGATATCGATCGTCTTCATCGTGACGGTCGCCTCCGTCGGTTGGCTGCGGGCACCCTAACCGGACCGCGTCCTGCGGGATATCTGACATGAGCCGCCCGGTCAAGGATCTCTTTTGGTCCCGTGGTCGAGCACACGGAGAAGGCCGGCCGACCCGGCTGGGCATCTACACCCTCCTGGTGACAGTCGTTCTCGTGCTTGGTCTCAACTGGCCCGTGATGGCCACTGGCATCCAGGCGATCACACCTCTTTGGATGGGGGCCTTCAGAGTGGCTGGCGCGGCGATCGTGGTGATCACCATCGGTGTGGTGAGAGGCAAGCTTGCCTTGCCGCTGCGCGCCGACCTCCCGATATTGATTTCCCTGGCGGTATTTCGCCTTGCCGCTGTTTTCGTCCTCGTCTTCACCGCGCTCCAACTGGTGCCACCCGGCAGGTCGTCGGTAGTGGTGTGGACCACGAGTTTGTGGACGGTTCCGATAGCTGCCATCTTCCTCGGCGAGCGGATGAGCGGGCGGAGATGGGTTGGCCTCCTTCTCGGCATCGCCGGGGTCATCGTGGTTTTCGAGCCGTGGAGTTTCGACTGGGACAACCGGGGGGTGGCTCTCGGCCACGGGCTCCTGATACTCGCCGCGATCACCAACGCCGCGACTTCGGTGCACATCAGGCGTCATCGCTGGGCTATCACCCCCCTCGAAGCCATCCCGTGGCAGTTGATCGGAGCCACCGCCCTCCTCGTCGTCCTGGGCTTGGCCGTTGAGGGTGTCCCGGCGATCCATTGGACGCCGCAACTGATATTGGTCGTCCTCTACCAGGGGGTCCTTGCCACGGGGATCGCATTCTGGGCCCAGATCGTGATTCTGCGGAATCTGTCGGCAGTCTCGACGAATCTGACCCTCATGGCGGTTCCGGTGGTCGGGGTGGTCTCCTCTGCGATCCTGCTCGGTGAGCAGATAACGGTGTCCCTCGCCATCGGCTTGGTGCTGGTGGTGATCGGCGTAGCCATCAACCTCCTCGCCGAGAAGGGCAAGGAGGGATTCGGGCCTCCGGTTGTCGAGAGCGGCGTTGGCTGACGGACTTGCTCAGTGAGAGTTGTCGTAGGCCGTGATCGAGGTCTTGAGGTGCTCCGTCAACGCCTTTACCGCGGCTTCGGCATCGCGATGCTCCAAGGCATCGAGTATCTCGGCATGGCCGTGGTTCGCCTCCGCCCGCAGTTCTGGGTTGCTCGTGAGGGATGCCCCGATGTACATCACCGACGCGTCCTGGAGGTTTCGGATGATGCCGGCCAGCCGCGGCGAGGCAGCTGTTTCGTAGATCGCCATGTGGAACACCCGATTGCGGTCCACCCACTCTACGGAATAAGGCTCGTCGAGCATCCGCTGATGTAGCCGGCGCAATCGCTCCAACAAGGTGTCACTCACCTTGGAAACTGCCTGACGCATCGCCAACGGCTCGAGCACGGTCCGGATCGCGTAAATGTCGTGTACATCCTCGGAGCTGAGCTCGGACACGATCGCACCCCGATGGGGGTCGAACTGGACCAGTCCTTCTGTGGCGAGGTCGCGGAGAGCCTCGCGTACCGGTGTGGTGCTGACCTCCAACATTGCCGCCAACTCCGCCTGGACCAAACGACTGCCACTCGCCAGCTCACCGTTCAGGATCGCCCGACGAAGCACCCCGCGCACGTATTCGTGTGTCGTCTGACGGGTGGCCGCAAAGCCGCCTTCGGGAGGGGAGATCTTCAGCTCTGGGGTCTGCTCCATCCGTCGCATCTTAGGTCGACGAAGGCTGCTCGTTTCTACCCCCTTCGGGTGATTTACCATCCGCTTTCCCTACCCAGGAGAGACGTGAGAGCTGTGAGAGTCGTCGGGCCGGGCGGCATCGAGGTGACGGACGTCCCCGAGCCCAAC
Source organism: Acidimicrobiia bacterium (assembly GCA_035292685.1). Taxonomy (GTDB): domain Bacteria; phylum Actinomycetota; class Acidimicrobiia; order Spongiisociales; family ZC4RG35; genus JALYNX01. The sequence goes on along the minus strand of DATDPP010000079.1, from coordinate 57,174 downwards.
GACGACCCGGGATTACTGGTCCGTGCGCACCAGGTTGGGATCTGTGGCACCGACGTCAAGATCCTGGCCGGGAAGATCCCGGTCGACTACCCGCGGATCATGGGTCATGAGATGGTGGGCGAGATCGTCTCGGCGCCGTCGGGCTCGCCCTACGCGATCGGCACCCGGGTGTTGGTTGATCCCGGAGTGGCCTGTGGTTGGTGTGACCTGTGTCGAGCGGGGAGATTCAACATTTGTCGCAACGGTGGTCTCATGGGCCGGGATGTCGACGGGGTGTTCACCGAGTATGCGACCGTTCCCGTCAACCGCGTGGTCGCGGTGCCGGACATCGTGTCGGACCGGGCGTCAGGGGTGCTCCAAGTCCTGGGCACCTGCATCCACGCAGTGAAAACCGTTCACTCGTTTCCGGGTCAGGTGGCCATCGTGATCGGTCTCGGGGTCGCCGGCCAATTGATCACCCAGTTACTCACGCTCGAGGGCGTGACGGTCATCGGCACCACCCGCTCCGAGTGGAAACGCCGGCTTGCCCTGGAGTGTGGCGCAGTGTCCGCGGTGGCTCCTGCCGAAGTCAGACAGGTGTTGGACGACCTGACCGAGGGGCGCGGGCCCGACCTGGTCGTCGAGGCGGTAGGCACCGAGGCCACCCTCGCCGAGTCGATCGAGTTGGCTGCGATTGGTGGCGAAGTCCTGGTCTATGGCACCCTCACCTCCGGGAATCGGGGTCTTCCCTACTACCACCTCTATCACAAGGAGCTCACTCTTTACAACCCTCGCGCCGCGGTGGTTGGCGACTATGCAGACGGTGTTGCCCTCGCCGCCCGGGGAGCACTCAGCCTGGAACCGATCGTGACCCATGTGCTCGAGTTGGAGGAGGCGGCAAAGGCCTTCGAGTTGGTCCACGACCCGGCTTCCATGAAGGTCCTGATGAGGGTGGCGTAAAGGGATGACGACGACAACCGACGTTGTTGTTGCCGGAGGAGGACATAACAGCCTTGTCACGGCGGCGTATCTCGCCAAGGCCGGGTACGAATGCATCATCCTTGAAGCCAGGTCGGTTCCCGGTGGAGGAGCGATCACCGAGGAGCTGTTGCTCCCCGGGTATAGATTCGACACTTGCTCCACCGGTCACACGCTTCTCCAAGCCAACCCACTGATCCGCGACGACGAGTTAGGCCTCGTGTCGCAGTATGGGCTTTCGTATGTCGATCCCGATCCGGTCGCTCATGTGGCCTTTCCCGATGGGGAGTCTCTCACGATGTGGCTTGACCTAGACCGTACCTGCGAGGAGATCGCCCGGTTTTCGGATAAAGACGCCGTCTCCTACAGGCAGCTTCTTTCCGAGTACGACGAGGTCAAATCGATTGTGGGGGCGACGCGCTTTCGCCCTGTCGGCCATGGGCCGAGCGCCGAGGAAGCGCTGGCAGGTCATCCCCGCCGCGGGGTATGGATGCGGCGAATGGTCCTGAGCGCAACCGACGTGATCCGTAAGGAGTTCGACGATGCCCATGTCCGCGCCTTCATGGGATGGATGGCGTCACAGACCGCGGTCCCCATCGACGGGGCAGGAACCGGTCTGCTCGCCTACCAGATCGTGAGTGGCCGGCAGGCGCGAAGTTGGTCGCTGCCGGTGGGCGGCTCTGGCCGTCTCATCGATGCTCTCGTGGGGTTCCTCGACGACCACGGCGCCACCATCCGCTGCGACGAGCCGGTGAAGGATCTGGTACTTGAGAATGGTCGGTGCGTCGGGGTTCGCACCGAGGCCGGCGAGGAATATCGGGCACGGCACGCCGTCGTGTCCACGATTCACGTCAAGCATCTCGTCGACATGGCCCCGTCCGATGCCTGGGGCGAGGACTTCGTATACGGGGTCGAGACATATGACCCCGGCGTCCCTTTCTTCGCCTGCTACTTCGCGGCTACCGCCCCACCGATCTTCACCACGTCGGACGGCGGCCGTTCCGCGGTATCCGCCGGTCTCGCCGGATGGCTGGATGACCAGGTACGCGCTGGGCGCGAGGTCTCGGACGGCAGATTCGTCGAGGACCCGGGATTCGTCCTGGTGGCAACGCCCACCTTGGCCGACGCCGGCCGCACACCGGAGGGCAGGCACACCGTGAAGATCGTGACTTTCAACTGTTACGACCACCCTGACGGTGGACCGGCCCATTGGGACGAGATCAAGGAGGCACACGCCGACCGGTTATTGGCCCAGGTCCAGAGATTCGCCCCCAACTTCTCAGATGAGGTCATCGAGGGCCGTCTGGTCAAGTCTCCCCTCGACATCGAGAGAGGAAACCGGCACATGGTCAACGGTGCGCCCCACGGGGGGGATCGTCGAATAGCCTTCGTTGGCGCCCAGCGCCCGGCTCCCGGTTGGGCACAGCACCGGATGCCAATCCCGGGCCTTTACCAAACCGGAGGGACGACTCATCCTGGCGGATCGATCACCGGTGCCCCTGGCCGCAACGCGGCGATTGTCCTCCTCCAGGACCTGGGGCGCGATCCGGCCGACCTCATGGGCTCGTTATGAGGGCCTGGGACGAGGATCAAGGGCACTTTGACCCGGAGAACGGCTGTCGGAGACGGTGGACAGGGTCGGCGCCTATCGCGACGCAGGAGCCGACCACGCCTTGGTCAGCTTCTCGCCGCCTACGGACCGAGAGCTTCCCGCGGCCGTCGCCGCCCACTCGATGCCTGACCCCTGACGTGGGGTCAGCGGGTGAGCTTCTCGGCCAGCCAGCGGAAGGTGGCAGGTGCCCAGTCGTCGAAGTACTCGAAGGCGCAATGGCCGGCATCGGCATAGACCCGGGCCTCCTTGCCGGTGGGTGGCCCATGCTCGAGCATGAAGTAGATGTTCCCGATCGGAGCCAGGTGATCGAGCTTCCCATTGATCATCAGCACCGGCATCGTGATGTTGTCCAGGATGCCCAGCTCTGAAAGCGCCCATCGAGCGAAGTTCTCGTCCTCCTTCTCTCTAGAGGTCGGAGCGAAGGCCGGCGGCCCACCCGGTTCACCGAAGGCCCAAGCGGCCCGGCGGTTGGCGTGTTCGATGAATTCTTCGAGCTCGGAATCGGTCATTCGATAGCCGAAGGGGTGCCCGGCGTTGGCCACCACCGCCTTCACTTTCTCTGGGGCAACTCCGGCGAGTTGCATGACCGAGTAACCGCCCCGCGATATGCCGAAGGCACCGACCCGTTCCGCGTCGACCTCTGGTTGTTGCGCAATCCAGTCGAGGGCGGCTTCCCAAGCCGACACCGACTCCGGTGCCCAAGGAAACGGATTCTCTCCGGTACCCGGGCCGTCCATCACCAAGGAGGCCATCCCGTCGTCCAAGGCCATCTCCCCGGCCCACCCCCGGTCCTCCTTGAAGACATCCGCCCCACACATGATCAACACCGCAGGGACCGGGTTGCTTGGCGACGCTTGCGGAGGGGCACGGAAGTGGGATCTGACCACCATTCCCTGATGGGGGACCTCCACGACCTTTAGCGGGGGGTCCAGGTGGAGACAGGCCTTGCGGTAAGCGCGGGCACAGTCATCGCTCACTTCCCGTTTGAGGGGGGTGATCTCACCGGGGAAACGCCCGATCGAGTAATAGGTCTTTGCCTGGAGATAGCTGTGGCGCCCCCCGCTGTCGTCGCCCAGGGCTTCGAGGCGGTCACCCTCGGCCTCGTGTCGTTCTCCGACCTCCCGCCAGGCAGGCACCCAAAGGTCCTGGGTGGTCCCCTCCAGACTGGCCACGACTGCCTGTAGCTCCTCGATGTCCTCGATCATGGAGAACCAGCGCCGGTAGAAGCCTCCGTGTTGGACGACGAAGGGATCCTCCGACGGTGCAAAGCCGAGTTCGACCATTCCCCCGTTCACACCCGCACCGAAATCGCCGGGAGCGGTGTCAACTCGAAGACGACCTCCTGACCCGGCTCGATGGCCAGCGGCGGGACGATGGAGCCGGTGATCACCACCTCCCCGGCCCGGAGCCGCTCACCCGCAGCGGCGAGCAACAAACCCGCATGACCAACCACCTCGATGAGGTCGCCGGTGAGCCTCTCGAGGTCGCTGGTATTGGCCACTTCGATCCCATCTTGGGTGACGCGGGCCAGCATGCCGTCTCGGGTCCCGCCGCCACGCGCCGGGTGTGAAGCTCCAAGGATTACGGCGCGATGAAAGATGTTGCCGGCGAGGATCTCCTCGATGTCTTCCGAAGGAGGGTGGATATCGGCCAGCTCGATGGCGGCGCCGACTCCGGCGATGGCCTCGGCCACGCGGGTGGAGCCAGGCTCGACATCGCGGCCGATGTGGACCGCGATCTCAGGCTCTGCCACCGGACGTCTCCATCCCACACATGACACCGTGCTGCCGGGGGGGAACGTCGTGGCTTCGGCGAGAAACCCGAGCAAAGGCCCGGAAAGCCCGAAGCGAGCGAGCGATGACGGTGCGCCGAACGCGAGCTTCCATCCGATCGCCCGTTCACCGCCGGCGAGGCGCACGGATCGCAGCGCCAGCATCCGCTGAATGCCCTGCCTCACCTGAACGTTGTTCCAGTCGGGCAGCGTCACGACGGGTTCGCGGTGGCCTCGGTTTCGTAACCCGCCGCCTCCAGGGACCCTGCACCGGTCCAACCCCACACCAGCACCACATCGGCGTCGCTCGTGTTGTCGAACCCGTGCCAGTGGCCCCGCGGGGTGAATATCACGTCGCCCCTCCCCGACGGCTCAGTGCCGTGGTCCGTGTAGATCATGCCCTCACCGGCAAGAACAAGAAAGAACTCATCGGCGTTGCCATGTCGGTGGCGGTCGTGGCGCGCCCCAGGAGGGAGGACCGTCCAACCGAGCAGGAAATCGGCGGAACCGGCTGTCGCATTGTCGATGAGGAACTGGACCTGCATGTCGACCCAGCCGTCCTCCGACCGCAGACCGGGTACCCGAGGCACGGCGCTGACGTTGGTGCGAAAGGGCTCCAATCAAGACATCCCGCTGAGCATGTGGTAAACGTCGAACACCGTCACAAAGTCCCGGTGGTCGATCCCGCGACCGCGGCAAGCATTGAGCAGCTCGTTGGACACAGCGGCGAGCGGCGCAGGTGTGCCCTGACGTCGGGCTACTTCCAAGGCGAGCAGGATGTCCTTCTGCTGAAGAGTGACATCCGCGAGCGGCTTGTCTGGCATGTTCCCCTCGAGGATAAAGGGGCCTCTGTATCCCATGACAGGGGAGGCGACAACGCTCTTTAGCATCGCATCGACCGCCACCGAGCGCGCCACCCCTGCCTTCTCGGCCAGAGCAACGGACTCGCAGAAAGCAACCATCTCGACGATCAGCGTCAGGTTGACGGCGATCTTCATCATGACGGCCTGGCCACTGTCGCCGATGTAGCTCACCTTCGAGCCTATGTCGTACAGCACCGACTCGACCCGTTCGAAGGCGGCGCGATCGCCGCCCACCATGGTCGATGCAGTCCCCTGGGCCAAGGTGATGGGGCTGCCAGACATCGGCGCGTCGAGCATGATGAGCCCGGCCGCCGCGAATTCCGAAGCAATCCCCCGGCTGACCTCCGGATCGATGGTGCTCATGTCGAGGTAGACGGAATCGGAAGAGAGGCCGGCGATCACACCATCGTCGCCCAGGGCCACGGCTCGTACGGCCGCGGCGTCTGTCACGATTGAGAACACGATCTCCGATACGGCGGCTGCCCCGCGCGGTGTGTCAGCCCAGGCCATCCCATGCGTCATCAGATCGGCGCCCTTGGCTGCCGTCCTGTTCCACCCGGTTACCTGATGACCGGCGTCCAGCAGTCTGCGGACAACCCCCTGGCCCATGTCACCGAGCCCGATGAAACCGATTTCCGCAGCCACCCTCCTTACGATTCGCGACATTGTACAGCCGCGAGCTTGCAGCAGGCAGGGTCGATGCCTCGCTCACGGCTAGCTCAAACCGTCGCTCACCTCGGCGTCTTCGGGCCTCAACTCCAATCCGGCCGACTCGGCCTCCATCGTGAGCAGCCGCATGAAGTCCTCGTCGCCGTAACCCCGGCCGATCATGGCCACGATCATCTGGTGAACCAGGGCCGCGGTGGGAAGGGGTACTCCGTGCTGTCGGCCGGCTTCAAGCCCGAGCTCGAAGTCCTTGCGGAGCAGGTGCCCAGTGAAGCTCGGGGTGAAGTCGAGTTTGACGATCGCCGGCGTCTTGTAGTGAGTGAAGGTGGAGCCCATGACGCTCATGTTGATGAACTCCATGTAGTCGGCCCGGGAGACTCCCGCCCGTTCTGCCAGGGTCGCCGTCTCCGCCAGGGTCTGGCTTACGATCCCTAGCAGCAGGTTGTGACAGATCTTGACCAGACGCGCCGCATCGCCTTCGCCGACGTACGACACGCCCCCTCCGAACATCTCGAGATAGGGCCGGGCCTTCTCGAAGGCTTGGATGGGGCCGGAGGCGACCACAGTCAGACGTCCCGACTTCACCACTTTCGGGTTACCACTCACCGGAGCGGCCAGCAACTGGCACCCCCGTTCAGCGGCAGCCATACGCACCTCTTTCGAGGCATCGGCCGAGACGGTCGAGGCATCGATCAGAATCTGGGGGGCGAGGCCCGGAACCGAGAACAGACCCTCCGGTCCCGTGGTCACCTCGAGAAACGCAGTCGGATCGGACACCATAGTGAAGACCAACTCGCGATCGGCCAATTTGGCAGGGGTGTCCACCACGGTGGCACCGAGGGCGCCGAGATGAGCCACCTTCTCCCGCGTTCGGTTGTACACGCTCAGGTCGACGCCTGCATCCAGCAACCTGAGGCACATGGCCGCGCCCATGCGACCGGCCCCGATCCAGCCAAGCGTCATACCCGACATTCTCGGTCCTGCCTTCCTTGCAAACGATTGTGACAAGTCTGGCCCATCACAGTCGAGATTGGAATTGGTGGAAAGCCGGCCAAGCTAGCTTCGCGCAGTTGGTAGGGCCAGACCGGCCTCGGTTTCAGCCAGATATTCCCGGTGACCCAGACCCATGGTCTTGATCCAACGTTGTTGGCCAAGGGTCAGACCGATGAAAAATCCCAGCTCGACCAGCTCCGGTTCGGTGAAATACTCGTGGAGATCCTTCCAAAGCCGGTCGTCGGCAAGGCCGGCATCCCAGGCAATTGCTTGCGCATAACGCAACGCACTTCGCTCCCGTTCGCTGTACCGATCGGATCGCTCGAAGTCGACAATTTCGTCGATCTTCGGCTCATCCACCACTGCCCGGGCCAGCTCCGATCGCTGGGTCCCGCAATACTCGCAATCAACTGTCTTGGAGACGTACAGCCGGCACAGCTCCTTGGTGGCGTTGTCCAGCACCCCGTTCTCGAAAGCCGCCCGCCAGGCCTCGGTGAACACCCGCAGCACCTCGGGGACATGGGCTCTGACCGCCTGGCTCTCGGGACGCGGGGTACCGTGATCGCGGGCGTAATCCAGGTAAGCCTGCGATCTCTCGTCGAGCTGTTCGTATGGGCGATAACTGATTCTTGGCATCAATGGCCTCCTCTATTCAGGTCTTCAGCCAATAGTCAAGTCGCTGGCCAGCAGGCCGTTGTGACCCCGGCCACGACAATGTCGAAATCGGGCGCCATGTCACTCAATCCCAATCGAGAAAGCTTGGCAGATGCCCACGTTCGCGCAACGTCCCAACCACCCCCAAGGGGAAGAACATCAACACGACGAGCAGCATTACCCCGGTCACCACGATGTTCAGCTCGTTCGAACCGAACTGAGAAACGGAGATCTCGTTCAGGGCGACCAGCAGAATGGCTCCTACGACCGGCCCGGAGACAGTGCCCCGACCGCCGATGATCGCCATGAGCACCATCTCAGCAGCAATTGCGATTGTGAAAAAGATGGTGGGTCGGAGGTAGGTGAGGGAGTAACCCCAAACCGCCCCCGCCGCCGCTATGAAGAAGGCACTGATGGAGAAGGCAGCGATCTTCATCCGGCGGGTGTCGATGCCGGCTACCTCGGCCTTGGTCTCGTCCTGGGCGATGGCCCGCAGCGCCAGACCGAACTTGGAGTGGGCCACCCGATAGCCGAGGTACACCGAGCCGATGGCAATCACCAGCATCGCGTAATAGAAGGGGACCTTCACCGTCTCCAGTGGGAAGGGGGGTAGCGGGAGGCTCAGCCCGTTGGAGCCGCCTGCGAACTCCCAGTTGTCGAACAGCAGCCCCACCATCAGCAGCAGGGCGATCGTGGAGATGATGAAAGCCGGCCCCCGGGTGCGGAGGGTGACCAACCCGACGACGAAACCGAAAACGACCGCGATGAGACCGGCGATCGGGAATGTCAACAACGGTGAGAGACCAAAATAGAGGAGGATCAGTCCCGAGGCATAGCCACCGATGCCATAGAAGACGTTGTGACCGAGCGATATGTACCCGGTGAACCCACCGATCAGGTTCCACGAGGAGGCCAGGGCCACCCACATCAGCCCGACCATTCCGATCTGGAGCACATAGTTGTAAGGCTGGCCGATCAGGGGCCGGGCCAGGGGCAGTAGGACGAGAAACAGGGTGACGATGATCACAACGAGGTAGCCACCGCGGGAAGAGGCGGCCTCTTTCGTCGGCCGGGTCGGAGTGCCGGCGGGATCCACCTTCTCGAGCTTGGTCATCAAACCCTCGTTTCCTGGCCGAACAGACCCCTGGGCCGGATCAGGAGTATCAGGAACAGGGCCCCAAAGAAGGTCATCGGCGACCAGGTCGGCCCGAATTGATCGCTGATCAGTGCCGCCGTCACGGCCAGAAGCAACGCCCCGATCACTGCGCCCTTGATACTGCCCAGACCGCCAAGGACGATCAGCGAAAGCAGGATGGCGATCCATCGCCAATGGCTATTCGGGAAGAAGGGGAAGAGGAAGCTGATCAACGAGCCTGAAGCGCCGGCCAATGCCATGCCAATCCCAAAGGAGAGGGTGGACACACCCCGGACATTGACCCCGACGATCTGGGCGGCGGTGCGGTTCTGCATGGTGGCCCTTACCGCGTAACCGGTGCGCGTGAGCCTGAGGAAGGCACCAAGACCGGCGAGCAGCACCAGGCTGGTGATCGAGGCATACAGCTGGGCCTTGGGTATGAACAGGTCCCCGATCAGGATGGCCTCCGTGCTGTAGGGAGGATCCGTGGTTCGAAACGTCCCGGTGAAGAAGAAGCCGAGCAAGCCTTCGACGATGAGGGCGACGGCGAAGGTTAGGAGGACCGTCATCTCACCGAAGCGCGGGCTCGATTCGATAGGGGGGAAAAGGAAGCGATAGATCAGGACACCCAGCAGAAACATGGCGGGCATGATCACCACGAGTGATAGAAACGGGTCCCAGCCGGGCCCCTGAAACAACAGGTAGGCCATGTAGGCGGCGACGACGATGAACGCACCGTGGGCCAGGTTGACGATCCGCATGACACCAAACATCAGGGTGAGACCGGACGCCATCAGGGCATAGACGCCGCCCAGCAACAGTCCGAGGATGACGACCTGGATGGTGTGGGTCACGACTCCTCCCCCTGGTCGGTGGGGGGGTGGCTTCCGGCCAGCTGACGCCCCAGGTACAGCTCACGGATCCGGGGGTCGTCCAGTATCTCATCAGAAGGCGCCTCCAGTCGCAACACCCCGAGATCGAGGAGAAAAGACCAATCGGTGGCCGCCAGGCCCCTGACCACATTCTGTTCCACCAGCAGCAGGGTGATTTGGAGTTCGCCGAGCCTGCGGATGATGTCGAATATCTGATCTGCCACCTGTGGGGCCAGACCCAGGCTGGGCTCATCGATCATCATCACTCGAGGCTGGATCATGAGTGCCCTGCCCAGCGCCAGCATCTGCTGCTCTCCACCCGACATCGTCACTGCGTGTTGGCTGGCCCGGTCCGCGAGCACCGGGAACATCTCGAACACCTGTTCCATTCGGTCGGACAGAACGGCGCGGTCGCGTTCGAGAAACCCACCCATGATCAGGTTCTCGCGCACTGTCATCTCAGGGAACAGACTCCGGTCCTGGGGGACGTAACAGATCCCGGTGGCCAGGACCAGGTCGGGCCTCATCCCGCCGATCGGTTGGCCGTCGAACAGGATCTCGCCCCGACGCGGTTGGAGCAAGCCGGCCACGGTCTTGAGCAACGTCGACTTGCCGGCGCCGTTGGGGCCGATGATGCAGTAAGCGGTGCCCGATTCCACCGACAACGACACCCTGTTGAGGATGTCGGGCCCGTAGCCATACCCACTGCTCACATCTTTGACTTCGAGCAATGCCATCAGGCTTTACCCAGGTAAGCGTCGAGCACCCGATGATCCTTCTGGATGACGTCGGGCGGGCCGGTGAGCAGCACTTCTCCGTGCGCCATCACCACGATGGACCGGCACAGACTCATCACCAGGTCCATGTTGTGCTCGACGATTAGAAAGGTCAGCCCCTGGCCGTTGAGAGTCCGGATCCGTTCCATCATCCGCTCGAGAAGAGCGGGGTTGATCCCGCCGGCCGGCTCGTCGAGCATGACCAGCTTGGGATCGGCCATCAGAACCGAGGCGAACTCGAGCAGCTTTCGCTGACCGAAGGAGAGGGTCTTGGCCTTCTCTTCGGCTAGTTGGGCGATCCCGACGAAGTGGAGCAGTTCCATCGCCCGTTCTTGCTCATGGCGAAACACCCGGGGCCCCAACAATTGGCTGAGGCTCCCGCGTGCCGTGGGCACCACCATGTTCTCCAGGACGGACATCTCACCGAGCTCACGCGTGATCTGGAAGGTCCGGCCCACACCGTGTCTCGCGACCTTGTGTGGCATGAGACCGGTGATGTCTGTGCCCTCGAAGCGAACGATCCCCGCGTCGGGTCGGAGGACTCCGGAGATCATGTTGAAGGCTGTGGTCTTGCCGGCTCCGTTCGGTCCGATCAGCCCGGTGATGACTCCGGGCTCGACTGTGAAGGAGCAGTTGTTGACCGCCTGCAAACCGCCGAACACCTTGGTCATGCCGGCGACGTCAAGTAAAGGCATCAAGTGGCACGCTGCGTTCGTCCGTCAAAAGCGGCACGCGGCCCGGAGTTGGCGATCACTCACCACTCGCGTGCCGCGCGCCAATTACCACGTGTTTCTTCTACCACTCGGGCTTGGGGTAGACCAGATCGGTGGTGCCCTCGAATTCCCCGACCGGGTAGGCGAAGTCCAGGGTCCCGTTGTCCCATTGAGTCATGATGACCGAACGGTCGATCGGCACTCCACGCTCGTCCCAGTAGAAGTCACCGAGGATGGTCTTCACCGGGTCGTCGGCGGTGCGGCTCGCCAGCCAGTCCCGCATCGCAGCCTGGTCGGTGCCACCGGTGGCCTCTATGGCCTGGGTCATCCCCTGGCAGACGGCAAACGGGATTGCCTCGTCTTCGTCGGGGTCCCGGCCGTACTCCGCATTCCAGGCCGCGATGAAGTCGGCATTGGTGTAGGGCTCACCCAGCAGGGTGCCTTCCCAGTTCGCCGCCAGGTGATAGGCGCTGTGGATCACCGTTCCGTTGGATGCCTCCTGGAGGTTGTCGTAGAACTCGATCTGGGTTCCCTGGGAGAAGTAGGCGAACTCGGGCTGATAGTCGACGGTCTGCAACGCCTTCACCAAGGAAATCGCCTCATCGGGAGAGGCGGTGGTAACCACCAGCATGTCGGCGTCGGCCCCCTTGATCGAGTTGGCCAATGTCACCCAGTCAGTGAAGTCGACCGGCCACTGCTCTTCGAAGACACTCTCGAACCCGTAGTCGGCCAGATAGCCCGGCGCCAGGCTGATGGTGTCCTCGCTATCGGGGAAGCTGATCTCACCACCGACCAAGCCGTTGATGATGGCGGCGGCGAAGAAGTCATCGGCATACACCATCGCCACCGTCTCCGGGTAGTCCTCCTCAGCGATCACACCTGTGTCCCGATAATGCTCGAGCATCTGGAACACATTCTGACCGATGCCCTCCGCAGTTTGCTGCTGGAAGTAGAAGATGTTCTGGTAACCGCGTTCCCAGATACGCGAGGCTCCCCCGGAGGCGACCGGGTAGACATACCCGGCCTGCTCCGCCACCGATGTAGTCGGGAAGCTGATCAGGCTGGAGAATGTCCCCAGAAGGGCGTCGACCTGGTCGACGTTGATGAAACGCTCATACTGGGTCACGGCAACTTCTGGGTCGGAGCGGTTGTCCTCGATTATCAACTCGACCGGCCGTCCCAGAAGTCCGCCCTTCTCGTTGATGATGTCGACGCAGAGTTGGTAGCCGTCCCGGTGTTTGGTGCCAGGGTTCTGGAAGTCACCGGTAAGCGGAACCGATGCGGCTAGGACGATCGGCTCACCTGCGGCAGCGGTGGTGTCGGTCGCCCCCTCCGTGGTCTCGGTGGGCGCCGCGGTCGTGCCGCTGGTGGCTTCGGTAGTTGTGGTGGTGGTGTCGCCTGCACAGGCGGCAACCGTCAGTGATAGGGCGGCCAGCCAGATCACCCACCTTGAGGAACTCCTCATCACGTTCTCCTCCCAGGGTTCTTGGGTCAGTCTTTAGAGCGATAGCCAGCTATAGGCTGCGCCGCAATCGACTGTAGCAATCGTTTGTAATGGCTGACGGCCGGAACCTGCGATTTGGGCTTTGCGATTCACAGCTTGGGGAATCTCATTCCCCGATCGGCCCCGTGGAGCGGCGCACCACCAGGGACGGGGTCAGCTTGATCGATACTGGCTGTGACCCGTTCGTGTCGTTGATGAGATCGAGCAGCAATTCGGCCGCCCTAACTCCGATCTGATAATGAGGGATCCGGACGGTGGTGAGAGGTGGGGAGAGCTTGTCGGCGAAAGGCATGTCGTTGTATCCCACCACCGACACCTCACCTCCGATCGAGCGGCCGATGTCGTTGAGGACGTCGTAGCAGCCAATGGCTATCAAGTCGTTGGCAGCCACAACGGCCGTGAAGTCAGCGCGTCGGTCGAGAATGGACCAGAAGGCTTTGGCGCCGGGATCCTCGTGATACCAGTCAGCGAAACTCACCAATTGGGGGTCGGTGTCGAGACCCATGATCTTCATCCAGGCGAGAAAGCCCTGGTATCGGCTCAAACCTGTGGAGAGATGCTGGGGACCACCCACGTGGGCTATGCGGGTATGACCCAGCTCCACCAGGTGTTGGACCGCCAGGCCAATACCGGCATGATCATCGGTCGTCACCGATGGCACCTGTTGATCATCGACCGTCCGGTTGACAAGGACCAACGGCAATCCGGACGCCACCAGCTCAGCGATGGCGGGGGTGTGGCGGTGGGCGGTAGCAAGGATCAGCCCATCTACCCGTCGGTTGATCATCGAGGCGAGCAGATGCTGCTCGCGTTCGGCGTCGTTGTCGGTATTCCCGAGGATCAGGGTGTAGTCGGCCGCCCCAAGGGTGTCCTCCATCGCTCGGACGATGGGGGGGAAGAGGGGGTTGGTGAGATCGGGGAGAAGCATGCCGATCGAGAAGGTCTTGTTGGTCTTGAGCCCGCGGGCCATAGAGTTGGGCCGGTAGCCGAGATCCTTGGCGGCCCTTATCACCCGCTCGGCGGTGTCCTCGTTGACCAGGTCCCGGGTGGCGGGATTGAGCGCCCGGGAGGCAGTTGAGGGATGCACCTCGGCCCGATGGGCGACCTCACGGAGTGTGACAGCCCGCTGCATGAGCCAAGTCTACAAACGCGGACCAGGCTCGACGCTGGTCGAGGTGATCGCCTGCGGCATTTGGACCTGTTCTCGACTGTGTTGGAATTGCCAAACCCTTAGCCGGAACGACCAGCACCTGGTGGCCCAAAGTTGGCGAGGTCGTCGTCTCTCTCATCCCTCCAAACATGTCCACTGGGTATTCCTCGAACTCATAGGCCCCGCGGTGCCGGCCGGCAACAACCTCGGTCGCCTCGCACTGTTCTGCGGGTTGTCGTGGCTTTATCTCATGGTCGTCGTCCTAGTACGCATGGTGACCTGCTGGCGACACGCCGCCTGTCCCTCGCCCTGCTGATGGCCCTGGGTGGCTGGCGATCACTCTCGCCGTGCCCCAGTTCACGTCCGGGATCCGGCCAACCTCATTACTCAACCCGATCGTCGACTCGGTCTGGCTGGGGAATCGGCGCAGGATGGGAATGTCGGGAGAGAGGAGCAGGCGCTGACCGCAGCTCAGACCAGTTCGGTCACGAACCGAACCACTTCGGGCTTCAGTGTCTTGCCCAGGGGGTTGCGAGGAAGGGCGTCAGTGAAGTAGAAATCCTTGGGGACCTTGTGCGGAGCGAGGATTCCGCGAGCCCATTGCTTGAGGTCCTGGGCGTCGACTGGATGCCTGGTCACCACGACCGCCACCACCCGCTGGCCCCACTCGGGATCATCGATCCCGACCACAGCGGCTTCGCTGATCGCTTCGTGTTGGAGGAGCACATCCTCGATCTCTAGGGCGGAGACCTTCTCTCCGCCCGACTTGAGGATGTCTACCGAGGACCGCCCCAGGATTCGATAGCGGCCGACTTCGATCACCGCGGTATCGCCGGTGCGGAACCAGCCATCGCTGGTGAACGCGGCTGCGGTGTCCTCAGGCCGTTCCCAATACTCGAGGAAGACGGTGGGGCCGCGAACCTGGATCTCACCGGGCTCTCCCTCGGGGACTACCCTGTCTTCCTCGTCGACCAGGCGGACCGCGACACCGGGGAGAGGGGTGCCTACAGAGCCTGGGATGCGCTCACCACGGTAAGGATTGGACAGGCCCATCCCGATCTCGGTCATCCCGTAGCGCTCGAGCAAGGTGTGGTCGGAGAGATCGCGCCACCGCTCGAGGACAGGGATGGGGAGAGCGGCTGAGCCCGACACCATCAAGCGGAGTCGACGCGAGCCCAGCTTGAGCCGCTCACTCTCCTCCTCTGATGCCTGGTCCAGGTGTGCGATGAGACGGTGATAGATGGTTGGCACCGCCATGTAGAGGGAGAGGTCCCCACCTGCCAAGCGGTCGATCACCCGCGCGGCGTCGAACCCGGAGAGCATGTCGCAGCGAGCTCCGCTCCACAGGGCGCATCCGATCACGTTGACGATCCCGTGGATGTGGTGGAGTGGCAGGGTGAGGAGGATGCGATCGTCTTTGGTCCACTCCCACGCCTCGACCAGCGACCTGATCTGGGCCTCGATGTTGGGGTGTGTGGTGACCACCCCTTTGGGGCGCCCGGTGGTGCCGCTGGTGAAAAGGATCATCGCCCGTCGGGCTGGGCCGACTCGAGGCAGAGTCACGGGCGCCGCGTCCATCTCGTCCACCAGGAGGAACTCGATTCCTCTCGCCTCGGCCAACGGGCGAAGCAGGTCGGCGTATTTGGGGGAAGCCACCGCCGCGGTGGGAGTGGTGGTGTCGAGCACATACTCCAACTCGGGGGCAGGATGGGTGAGACAGAGCGGAACAGCCACGCCACCGGCACGCCACACCGACCACTGGATGCGGACGTACTGATAAGACGACTCGACCATGAAGGCGATGCGGGCGTCATGGAGATCGACCTCTCCTCGGAGAAGCCTGGCCGCCCCCCGCTCGGATCCCGACAGGAGGTCACGGTAGGTGTAGGTGCCATCGTCGTCTCCGATGGCTATCCGGTCAGACCAGCCGTGGGCCCGATCGACTAGGGGCAGACCCTCGCTCATGAGGGGATATTGCCAGGTAGGGCTGGCCGGAATTTGCCGATTCTCAAGACCTTTCTCACAGAGCGCATCGGCTCCCTAACTCACCCACACCAAGAGATCTGCCGGGCACTCGCTCGCTTGCTGATTGCTGAACAGCACCAAGCGTCAGATCACGATCCCGTCAGCTTTCAATCCGGCGATCTCCTCTACCGAGTAGCCGATATCGAAAAGCACCTCGTCGGTGTTCGCTCCCAGGGCCGGCGCATCGAGGCGGATCGAGGTTGGTGTATCGGAGAGTGTGATAGGCAGACCTGAGATCGCAACCTGCCCAGCGATCGGATGATCCCGCTGGGTCACCATCTGCCGAGCTCTCGTCTGTGGGCTGGCCAGGGCCTCCGAGACGAGGTTGATCGGCCCTGAGGGGATTCCCACCCGATCAAACAATTCGACCCAATCCTCCCTCGATCTCGTGACGACCACCTCCGCCACCATCTGGTCGATCGCATCACGGTTCCTGACCCGTTCCGGGTTGGTGGCAAAACGTGGTTCCTGGGCCCACTCAGGATGACCCAACTCCTGTGCGAGGACGCCGAACTGTCGGTCATTGCCGACCGCCAGCGCCAGATCACCATCGGAGGCGCGGTAGGTCCGATATGGGACGATGTTGGGATGGCCGTTCCCGTACCGACCGGGCTCATCGCCCGACACCAGGTGATTGGACGCAACGTTCGCCAGAAGATGCAACCCGGTGTCATGCAGGTTCACCTCGCAACGCTGTCCCACGCCGGTCCGATGGCGGGCCTCGAGTGCGGCCAGGATGGCGATGGCAGCTTGCATCCCGGTGCAGATGTCCACTATCGCCACTCCCAGCTTCATCGGTGGGCCATCGACCTCACCAGTGATGGCCATGAGCCCACTCTCCGCCTGAAGGATGAAGTCATATCCGGGATTGTCGGCTTTCGGCCCGGTTGACCCGTATCCGGTGATCGAGCAGCGGACCACCCCTGGAGCATTCGATTCGAACCACGCATCGTCGAAGCCCCAACGATCGAGGGTGCCGCGTTTGAAATTGTCGACCAGTACATCTCCGGACCGGATCATCCTGTCCAGCACTGCGCGCCCTTTGGGCAAGGCCAGATCCAGAGTCACACTCTGTTTGTTGCGGTTGACCCCCAGGAAGTAGGCAGACAACGGGCCGGCATAGGGCGGGCCCCAGTTCCGGGTGTCATCGCCCTCGCCGGGTCGCTCCACCTTGATCACCTCGGCGCCGAGGTCTCCCAGAGTTTGGGTGCATAGGGGGCCGGCGAGGACCCGAGAGAGATCGATCACCCGGATTCCGGAGAGTGCGCCCTCGGCGGTCATCCCCGTGCGGTCCGAGAAGTCTCGCCCTGGTTGCGCCCCTCCTCGAAGTCGTCGAGATAGGTGTCGAGTGCTTCCTTGTTGCGCACCCGGAACTGGTGGAAGTCGGGTGGCCGGTTCTCGAGGAAAGCGTTCATTCCCTCCAGGGATTCCTCGGTGCCCCAGATGTTGGCGAGCAGTTCCATGCCGTGCTGCCACGACGGGTATAGGGAGTCGGAGTCGAAATTCAGCGACACCTTGGTTGCCCTGATTGTCTGCGAGGAGTACCCCTTGATTCGTTGCACTGCATCCTCGACCCGTTCCAGGAGCATCTCCGATGGGACGGCCTCGTTGGCCAGACCGATTTCCGCCGCCTCCTTTCCGCTGTAGCGCTTGCAGAGAAAGATCATCTCCTTGGCCCGTCGCTCACCGATGAGCTTGGCGATGTACTGGGTGGCCCCGACCGTGGGACAGGCACCGACCCGGGCCCCGGTTTGGCCGAAGACCGAGTCCTCGCTGGCAATGACGAGATCACACCAGAGCATCAACTCGTGCCCGCCTCCCACGCATGCGCCCTCCACCATGGCTATCACCGGGATCGGCAAGTTGCGACACGTCATCGCGACCTTGAGCATGCGGTCGTTCCACATATAGGAGTTGGCCTTGTTCAACTTCATCATGGCGTGGAAGTCGCCGCCCGCCGAGAAGTGGCCCCCCACCCCATAGACCACCGCGGCCACGATCGTGGGGTCGTGGCGGGTGGATTCCAGGCCATGGGCCAGCTCGTCGAGGGTCTGCTCGCGAAACGCGTTGCGCACCTCCGGGCGGTTGATCCCGATCCACGCGGCGTCATTGCGCACCTCGTATTTGATCTCGTTGTATTCCACCGGCATCTCCCTTCGACGTCTTGCTAGAACCCGGCCACCTCGACGGGTCCACGGTCGGCGACCGACCGCACGGCGGCCTCGAGGACCGCGATCACCGCGAGACCGGCCTTTCCGTCCACTTCCACCGGGATCTCGCCGCGGATGGCGCGGGCGAAGTCCTTCATCTGATCAACTACCGGGTCGATCGGATCAAGATCAACCGCTTCGGATGTCGGGTCGTTTCTTCCCTGAACCCGCAACCGCTCCCCACCGCCACTGCTGAAAGCCGCGGCATCGGTCCCAAACACTGCGATCTCGTTGATGACCGGGGTGAAGAACGAGGTAGTCAGAGTGGCCAGCGCCCCGCTGTCGAACTCCATTGCGAGGACCGTGGCCTCGTCGATGGGTCGGGAACGTCCGGGTCGGGTCAGGGCAAACACGGTGCGGATTGACCCGACCAGATAGTGCATGGTGTCGATCTTGTGCACCCCCAGAGAAGTCATCGAGCCCAGCGGGCTTTGATCAGGGTCCCAGCGCCAGGCTTCGTCCGGCATCTTGTACCCGTTGGGCACCGACTGATGAGCGACCACCGTTTCCACCTCACCCAACTCCCCGGCGTCGAGCATGGCCTTCATTCGTCGCTTGGCTGCGGTGCGCCGTCTTTGATGGCCGACCTGAATCAGGACACCCGCCTCCCGGGCGGCCGCCAAGGAGGCAACACCGTCCTCGACGGTGTTCGTAAATGGCTTCTCGACGAAGATGTGCTTGCCGGCGGCGGCCGCCTGTTCCATCAGAGCCCGGTGGCTCTGATGGGAGGTGGCGATGATCACACCTTCGACGTCGGGATCAGCCAATAACTCCTCAAGGGAATCAGCCGACCGACAATGATGTTTGGCCGCGAATTCTTCGCGGCCGGCCGCCTTGCGGGCATAGCAAGTCACGATCTCGGCGATGCCAGCCTTCTTCACCGCATCGGCCAATGCCGACCCCCACCAACCAAGGCCAACGCTGGCCAGCCTCACCTTGTCTGACAACGACACTCCTCCGGGAAGGGTGCGATCCTATATGTTGTTTGGAAATCCGGGAGGAGACAGGGTGTCGACGACAACGATCCGGGGAGGGACCCTGGTCACGGCCAGCGGAATGCATCGCGGTGACCTGCTCATCATGGACGGCCTCATCAGGGCTGTTGGCCAACCCGCCCCGCAAGGTGAGGTCGTCGACGCCTCGGGGCTGTTGGTCCTGCCCGGCATGGTCGATACCCACGTCCATCTCATGGACCCCGGCGACACCGATCGGGAGGATTTTCCGATCGGCACCAGCGCTGCGGCGGCGAGAGGGGTCACCACCATCGTCGAGCACACCCATGCTCATCCGATCAGGTCGGTCGATGACCTGATCGAGAAGCGCCATCACCTGGCGGGACGGGCCAACGTCGACTTCGGGCTGGCCGCCCATGTCTGGCCTGATCGGATCAACGACATTGCGCCTTTGGCGGAAGAAGGAATCGCTTTCTTCAAAATCTTCACCTGCACCACCCACGGCGTGCCCGGTTTGGACTCGAGCGCTATGACCAGGGCGCTGGAGGCGATGAGCCGAACCGGCAGCCGTTGCCTCATACACGGCGAAGACGAGACCATCACCCGCGACGCCGAGCTCAGATTGCGTGCTCTCGGGCGGGTAGATCCCGGTCTGCTGATCGAATGGCGGACCAGGGAGGCGGAGCTGGTGGCGGTAGGGGCGGCGGCAGCGGCCGTGTTGGAGACCGGAGCGATGGCCACCATCGCCCACGTGTCCACCCCCCAGGTTCTCGATGTGATCGACGACTTTCGCCGTCTCGGCGCCGATCTCGCTGCCGAAGCCTGCCCACAGTATTTCGCATTGGACGAAGCCGAGGTGGAGGTCGCCGGGGCGCTGCGCAAGTTCACCCCACCGGCGCGCATCCGCAGCCAGGAGGAGAGGTCGGCGATGTGGGAGGCGGTCCGGGCGCGTCGGTTCTCGCACTTCTCCACCGATCACGCTCCATCGACTCTCGACCAGAAGAGGATTCCAGACTTTTGGGCGGCACCTTTCGGGTTACCCGGTCTGGACACGACCCTTCCCTTCCTGATCGACGCCGCGCTGAGCGGGCATGTGAGGATCTCCGACGTGGTTCGGCTCTATGCCACCGCACCCGCGGCCCGGTATCGGCTGCAGAAGGGGGTCCTCGCGGTTGGGGATGATGCCGATGTGGTCCTCGTTGATCCGAAGGCAGACTGGGTTGTCAGCGACCGGGACATCATTTCCAAGGCGGCGTGGAGTCCGTTTGCGGGGCGAACCTTCCGGGGTCGGGTGATGGCGACCTATCTGCGTGGCGAGAAGATCGCATCTGATGGGAAATGTGACGACAGACGGCTCGGCCGGTTCATTCGACCTGTTCCCTGACTTTCCCCCGGAGCCGTATCTCAGCAGGCTTCGCAGGCGTTCATGAACAGCGCCATCATCGTGTAGTACCCGATGATCGCGGCCAGCTCCACCACGCCCGCATCGCCCAATCGGGCCCGCAGCTGCTCGAAAATGGAATCGCTCACCCCGCCCGATCGGGTCAGCTCACGGACGAATTCTACCAATGCCGCGTCGTCTTCGTCGTCGATCTCGTCCTGGTCCCTGACAGACTCCAGGGTCGTGTCGCTGACTCCCGCCGATCGGGCGATCGGTGAGTGGGAGTGCCACTCGAAGACGCAGTCGCGTTCTATGGCCGTGACGCATATCACCAACTCCCGGTCGTGGTCCGTGAGCGTCGACTGGTAGCGGATCACCGCCCCGAGATCGGCGGTGGCCCGTGCAATCTCGGGCCTATGGAGCATTGCGGCGAAGGGCCGGATCATCGTTCCCCTGCTGGCTGCGATATGGTCGAACGTCTCGAGTTGGTCCGGCGACGCATCCTCGCGCTCTTCGATCATCTGAACACGTGGCATGAGCCTCCATAGTGTGACGGGTCGATCCTGCATCATATAGGATGCGTTGGTGGTCACCTTTCTGGAGAGCGTCGGCGAAACTCGCTCCGGACCTGTTTCCTATGCCGAGGCGGGGGTGGGCCCTCCTCGGTTGGCCCTCCATTCCCTGTTGACCGATCGGCGGGCCTTCGACCCGGTCGTCGAAGGGCTCGGAGGTCGGGTCATCGCCATGGACCTGCCCGGATTCGGTGCCACCACCCCGGCGCCGCCTTCCATCGACAGCTATGCAGATCGGGTGGCCGACTTCGTCGAGACCCTTGGCGTCGACCACGAAGAGCTGACCCTCATCGGGAACGGGCTCGGCGCGTTCGTTGCATTGGGGGTGGCGATCCGTCACCAAGAGCTCATTGGCCGACTCGTTCTCGTGGGTTGCGGAAGATCTTTCTCCGAAGAGGCAAAGAGGGCCTTCACCGGCATGGTGGAGAAGGTCCGCCTCGGGGGCATGGAAGCAGTGATACCGATCGCTCTACTCAGGATCTTCACTGAGCCCTACCTGGCCCATCATCCGGAAGCCGCCGCCGAGCGGGCCGCTGTTCTGCGACAGACCGATACCGATGCCTTCGTGACTGCGTGTCAGGCTCTGACGGCGATGGACTACGAATCGGGGGCGTCGACCATAGTTGCACCGACAATGATCGTCGTTGGCGAAGAGGATCAGGCCACTCCACCGCAGATGGCCGAGGAGCTGCACGCCACCATCCCCGACTCGAAGCTGGCGATCATCCCCGGGCTCGCCCACGCCCCACAGCTCCAGGATCCCCCGCGATTCCTCGAAGTGATCATGCCGTTCTTGGAAACCAGATGAGCAAGTACAAGGTGGTGGTCAGCGATCAGGTGTTCCCCTCGGTCGAGGTCGAGCGTGGTTTGCTGGCCGCCATCGACGCCGAGCTCAGTGTGGCAACTGGGGGCATCGAAGAGGTGCTCGCCACGGCGGAGGATGCCGACGCCATTCTCAACACCTATCTGCCCTGGGATGCCGCGGCCATGGCTCGCTTGAGGAGATGCCGGATCATTGCCCGCTACGGAATCGGGATCGACAATGTCGATCTGGCTGCCGCGTCGAGCCGAGGGATTGTGGTGACCAATGTCCCGGATTACTCGGTGGAGGAGGTCGCTACACACGCCCTCGCCCTCATCCTGGCTTTGGTGCGAAAACTCGCACTCGCGGACGCCACCGTGAGGGAAGGTGGTTGGAGCATCGACCGATTCAGGCCAATACGGAGACTGTCGACTCTGACTGTCGGCCTCGTCGGATTCGGGCGGATCGGGCGAAAGATCGCCGCTCCCCTTGAAGCCCTGGGGGCGCGGATCGTCTGCTACGACCCGTACCTCACAGCTGGCGACGACCTTCCCCCACTCCTCAGCCTGGATGAGCTTCTGGCGACGTCCGATGTCGTCTCTCTCCATCTCCCGCTCACGCCCGAGACCAGGGGTCTGATCGACGCCAATGCGATCGGCAAGATGAAGGCGGGTGCGATTCTGATCAACACCTCCCGTGGCCCTCTGGTCCAACTCGACGCGGTGACAGAGGCCTTGCGTGAGGGACGACTCGGCTGCGCCGGGCTGGACGTTTTCGACACAGAGCCCCTCGACCCGGGCCGGGTCGAGGGGGTGCCCAACCTGATGGTCACACCCCACATGGCCTATTACTCCGAGGAGGCCCTGGTCGAGTCGCAATTCAAGGCGGCAACTCAAGTGGTCAAGGTCCTCACCGGCGAGAAGCCGGACTACCAGGTGAATTGAAGTGGAACGTCACCCGGACATCGTCGAACAGGGAGTCTTTGACCGCGAGCAGTTCTCGGGCGAGTTGGTAGCTGCATCGAGCAACCACGATCTCGGCACCGCGATATGGTTCGAGAACGACCGGATCCGGGTTTGGGAGGTGAGGCTGCAGCCCGGCGAAAGAGGCCCCTTTCACGCTCACACCAGCAACTATTTCTGGACCGTGGTGGAGGCGGGCCGGGGCCTGCAACGCTTCGCCGACGGGACCTTCGTGATCCGTCATTACTCATTGGGTGAGACCAAATATCTCGAGCACACTCCTACCACCGCCCTCGTTCACGACCTGGAGAACGTCGGTGTGACCACACTCCGCTTCGTGACCGTGGAGCTTCTCGACTGAGGGCGGGACTCAGGCCGCCGCCTCCTTGGGTCGGCACAGCGGTGGGGCCATGATCGTCGAAGTCATAGCGGTCGGCACCGAGCTACTGATAGGGCAGATCGTCAACAGCAATGCTGCGCTCATCGCGACCCGTCTTGCCGAACAAGGTCTCGATGCCCATTTCCAGGTTACGGTCGGTGACAATCTCGGCCGATTGTGCGACGCCATCCGAAACGCGTTGGGAAGGTCCGATTCAGTGATCCTCACCGGTGGCATCGGCCCAACCCAGGACGACCTCACCAGAGAGGCGATCTGTCAGGTGACCGGGCGGACCATGACCCGCGACGCGGCCCACGCAGCCTGGATCGAAGATCGGCTCCGCTCCCAGGGACGGGCGGTGCCGGAGAGCGTTCTGCGCATGGCCGACCTCCCCGAGGGAGCCCTCAGCCTGCCCAACGCCAACGGAGTCGCCCTCGGAGTTGCGCTCGATCACCACGGCAAATGGCTGTTCGCGCTCCCCGGCGTGCCGGTGGAGATGATCGCGATGTTGGATGGCGAGGTCCTACCCCGCCTGCGACAGGCGTTCGGCAGCGGCGGGGTGCTTCGAAGTCGCCTGCTCCGCATCTGGGGGATGGGGGAGTCAGAGGTTTCCGACCGGCTCGATGACATGTTCGGCGCGGCCAACCCGTCGGTGGCGTTCCTGATCAAGGACATGGAGGTCCAGGTCCGCATCAGCGCCAAGGCGCCTGACATCGAGACTGCAGACCTTCTCATCGAGCCGGTCGAGGAAGAGGTCAAACGTCGATTGGGTGAGACAGTGTTCGGGCTCGATGACGACACGGTGGAGAGCCAGATCCTGGCAAGTCTGACCGCACAGGGCTGGACCCTGGGAACCATCGAACAGGCCACTCTGGGACAGGTAGGGGCTCGTATCGCAGCCATCGACCGTGAACGGACAGTGTTCGCCGGCACCGTGATCCCCGGCAGCCCTTCCGCGAAGGTGACCGCACCCGTGGCCGATGTCGTCCTCCGGGTTGGCGCCGCCGGGGAAGACAAGACGTCGGGTCGTCGCACCACCCGGCCTGTCAAGATCACGGTCACCACCCCGGAGCAGACGACGACGCGTGTATTCGAATTCGGAGGTGACGACGAGCGGCTGCGGAGCTTCTCCACCATCGCAGGCTTACACCAGATCCGGGTCACTGTTCCGGCTCCCCGGGGAAGGTTCTGAGATTGGCCAATCTCCTGCGCTCGACACTGAGCCGACGGCCGCTGCTGGCGGCGGTCGTCTACACCGGGATGGGTGTCCTCCCGCTGTTCCTGATGAGCGCTCAGATCCTCCAGTTGGAACGCGGGATCGGGTTCAGCGTCGGCCAGCTTGGCCTGGGCACAGCCATGTTCTTCGGTTTTGCTGCTCTTGCCGCCAATCCGGCGGGCCGGATCGTCGCCAGGGTGGGACCGGGTCGGAGTCTTCGCATCGGGGGTCTGCTGACTCTCGCCGCTTGTGTCATTGCCGGTACTGCCGGGAGGTGGTGGGTACTGCCACTCGCCATGGCCGTCGGGGGTGTGAGCAACGGGTTGATTCAGGTCGCGGCGAACCTCGCCATATTCGATGGGGTGGTGGTGGGTCGTCAGGGGATCGCTTTCGGGGCCAAACAGGCGTCTGTCCCCATGGCCAGTGTGCTCGCCGGGATCTCCTTGCCGGTCATCGGGCTGGTGTTCGGATGGCGGTGGGTCTTCGCCCTGGCCGGGTTGCTTGCCGTGACTCTGGCGATCTCGGCTCCGCACCTAGACATGGCGCGGGCCGCGGAAAGGAACGAGCGGCGCATCGGCAGACCACCCAGATCATTGCTCTACCTGGCACTGGCCGGATTCTGTGGGGCGATGGCGGGCAACGGGCTCTCGTTGTTCATCGTCCCATCCGCCGTCGACATCGGTATCGAAGAAGGTGCTGCGGGGGCGGTGCTGGCGGGGTGCTCGCTGTTGGTGGTGGGGGTGCGGCTCGGGGCCGGGTGGGTCGTCGACAGGAGAGGGAGCAGCGGATACTCCGAAATGGCGTGGATGGCCGGCGCCGGCACGGTCGGTGCACTGGTGCTGGCGCTGTCGTCGGCGCCCGCGGCGTATCTCGTCGCGATGCCGGTGGCGGTGCTCGGGGCCTGGGGATGGCCCGGGATCTTCTTCTTCACCGTGGTTCACAGTTATCCGGATTTCCCGGCGAGAGCATCGGGGCTGGTCCTGTCGGGCAACTTGACCGGGACCGTTGTCGGGCCGCTCGTGGTCGGGTCGCTCGCGGGCCGGGGGAACTATCCGGCAGCATGGCTCTTTGTGACGGTGATGGCCGCGATCTCGACGGTTGCCTTCCTCGCCAGCCGCCCGCTGAAGACGAAGTCCCCGATCAGCTTGTGACCGCGTTCGCCAGGGTCAAACCGGTCTCGTCGCGGTCGAGGGGAAGTTCGACCACCTGATTCCGCTCGACGGAGAGGTCGGCTGCAAGATAGACCTCCATGGTCTGTCGAGCCAGGCTTGGCTCGACCATCACCGGCCGGTCGTAGTAGACGGCCTCGAGGAAATGTGTGGTCTCCCGCTCCATGGGCCCGGCATAGACGTGGTCCACGTACTCCCCCGGCATAGTCGACAGAGGGAATTGAACCCCGTGCTCCATTGTGTTGAGGACGATGTCTCTGTGACTGGCATCGATGAGCAGTGCTCCTTCGGTACCTATGAACTCGATCCACGTCGCAGAGAAATTCGGGTATCCCGGCGGGAGTGACCATCCCGCTCCGATGGTGACGGTGACACCGTCATTCATGGTGATGATCATGGTCTGGGTATCGGGAACGCCTTGATCCTTGCGAACCCCCCAGGCGATCTGGGAGTAGACCCGCACCGGCCGCCTTGGCTCCAGGCACCACAGCGAGAAGTCGATGTCGTGGGTGGCCTCCATCGCGGCGGGTGAGAGCTTGGTCCTGGCCCCGATCTTAGCTCCAAGTGACCGGGTGATGTGACGGCTGATGAGGATGCTGACCGGATCACCCAAGGTCCCATTACCGAGGCTGCGCTTGACCAGGGCCTGCTGGGGGTTGAAACGCTGGGAGTACCCGATCGTGAACTTGAGCCCTTTCGTCTGGGCCAGGTCTATGAGGTCGTCGGCCTCCTCGAGGGTGATCGAGATCGGCTTTTCCAACAACACGTGCTTCCCCGCGGCCAGGGCAGCCCTGGCCATCGGGTAGTGCGTGGTCTCCGGTGTAGCCGAGATCATCAGCGCCTGGATGTCAGGGTTTGCCACGAGGGCCTCCCAGTCGGCGGTGGCGGTGATTGCCCCGGTGGCGGCCTCAACTTCCGCCAGCCGATCAGGGTTGATCTCGGCGATGTGAAGCTCGCCAACCAAGGCGCTGTTGGCGGCGGCGATGGCGCGGATCCCGCCACACCACCCGGTCCCGATCACACCGACTTTCACAAGTTCCATGCTGAGTCCTTTCGAGGTCAGAGGAGCGCTTCGGGCTCGATGGGAAGCTGGACCGGGCCCCCGGTCCTGGCAGAAAGGTCCATGGCCATTGTCAGGAGGAGGTTGCGGTGCCCGTCGGCTGCCGTGGCATGCGGGGTGTCGATCCCGGTTGTCAGCCGGTGAAACCAGGTCATCGTCTCCTCACGCATCGGGCCCCACAACAGCCCGTCGGAGATATCGCCCGGCGGGTAGCTGCCGATGAAGTCGACATGACGTTGCGAATCCGGCTGGTATCCCTGGGAGGTGTACCCGGCCGGCTGGGGGATCTGGGTGGCGATGATCACGTCACGGTGGGTGTCTTCGATATCGATGACACCCTTGGTCCCCACAATCCCGATCTCCAACCCGTAGACCGCTCCCGGCCATACGGTGGGCAACGCCCAGCTGATATTCATGCTCCAGATTGTCCCGTCGTCCATTGTGAAGAGGCCGAACGTGGCGTCCTTGGTGCCCATCTCTCGCAAGGTGTGATCGACGGAGCGGGCATAGACCTCCACCGGGCTCTTGGGCTCCATGAGCCACATGCACATGTCGAGGCTGTGGGTGCCCGACACGACCATCGGGGTCAGGCTCGAGCGATTCGAGGTCTTGCGGAGTGTTGCGTCGGGGACCATTCTGTTCATGAAGGCCCTGGTGACAACACTGGTCACCTCTCCGATCTGCCCGTCACGGAGCCGCTGCTTGACGGTCTGAAAACGTCGGCGGAATCGCTGGGTGTAACCCATGACGGCATCGATACCGGCGTCTTCGATCGCCGCCAGCACTTTGGCCGAGTCGACCGGGTTGGTGGCCAGGGGTTTCTCGATGAACAACGGCTTGCCGAGCCCGACCGCCGCCATGATCGGGTCGACGTGCTCGTTTTCATCGGTGGCGACGATCACAGCAGTGACCTCGGGTCGGGAGAGCAGTTCCTCGAGCTGGGTGGTCACAAACTCGGCGTTGGTGTCATGGCCGAGTCGCTTTGCGGTGTTGGCGTCGATGTCGCAGAGCCCGAGCCACTCGACTGCTGGATGTTCCCGGGCCAGCGTGGCTCGAATGCGCCCAACGGTCCCGGCTCCGACTACGGCCAGTCCGATCCCTTCGGTTCTCATAGGTCGAGGCCCAGGAGGCGTGCCGCGTTGCCGCCGGCGATGCGTTCGACGTCGTCCTCCGACAATCCGCTCACCCTGTTGATCAGGCCCATTGGGTCAGGCTCGCCCATGTCATAGGGGTAGTCGGTTCCCAGCAATATGTGATCGGAGCCGTACTTTGAGATCAGGTACCCGAGTTGGTCGGGCTCGAAGACCATCGTATCGAAGAAGAAGGTGCGCAAGTACTCGCTTGGCGGTTGGGGCAGGCCATCTCGTACGTCCTCTCGGGCGTGGTAGGCGTGGTCGAAGCGCCCCGAGTATGCAGGCAGGAAGCCGCCTCCGTGGGCAAACACGAACCTGAGGCCGGGATGACGCTCGATTACCCCGTCGAAGATGAGACGCCCAGCGCAGATGGTCTCCTCCAGTGGGTGCCCGATGGTGTTGAGGAAGTAATGGTCGGTGAAGCGTTGAGGGTGGGTGAAGTTGGTCGGGTGGAGGAAGACGACCATGCCGAGCTCCTCGACTGCTTCCCAGAAGGGTTCCAGACGGGGGCTGGAGAGGTCCTCGCCCTCGATGTGGGTCGGCACTTCGATCCCGGGGAATCCCAGCTCCACCGAACATCTCCAGAGCTCGTGCACCGCGGTGGCGGTGTCCTGCAGGGGCACGGCGCCGAGCCCGATGAAGCGCTCGGGATAGGCGTCAACCGTCTTCGCCAGGTCATCGTTCACCGCCCGGAAGGCATTTGCCCCCAGTTCTCCCTCGGCCCAGTGGTACAGCTGATAGGGGGCCAGGCTGATCGCCTGCACGTCGACTCCCATGGCGTCCATGTCGGCAAGACGGACCTCGAGTGACTCCATCTTCGGTCGCAGATCGGCCAATTGTCGGCGGTTGACTTCCCTTGTGAGCTCGCTACCGAACTGAAAGGGTGCACGACCCAGCCGGTCGGCCTCGGGCTTGACCATTGCGGCGGCGGTCCCGCACTCGCGGTGACAGTGGATGTCGATTACCCGACGCATGTTCGATCGGCCCCCATTCGCTGGCTCACATCATGCACAATATATGATCCGGAAACTTCACCCCCAATGCAACCGATTTCGGCCGATCCCGAAAAGGCGGGAGGCGTTGACCCCGGCGATCAACTGCTGGTCGTTGCGGTCGAGCCCGGTTTCGGCAATCAGGGCGAGGGGGTCGGTGAGCCCCATGTCAAAGGGGTAGTCGGTTCCCAGAAGCACCCGCTCGACGCCGTAACGGGCCACCAGATGCCGCACCATCTCCGGATCGAAGACGGTGGTGTCGAAGTAGAGATTCGCCAAATACTCCGATGGAAGACGGTCAATATGGGCCCGGAGCTCGGGCCGGTGCCGGAAGGCGTGGTCGGTGCGCGCCGTGTAGAAAGCCAGATAGCCGCCACCGTGGACCAGGAGCACCTTGAGGAGAGGGAACCGCTGGAACACCCCGCCGAGAATCATTCGTGAGACCGCCACCGTGGTTGCCAGGGGCATACCGATCACGTTGACCAGGTAGTAATCGGTGAGGCGTCTCGCTTCGGTGTAGCCAGCGGGGTGGAGGATCACCACCAGGCCCAATTCCTCGATGGCTGCCCAAACCGGGTCGAATCGCGGATCGTCGAGATCTGTCCCCGTGACGTCGGCTCCGATCTGAACCGCGGGGAACCCAAGGTCGACAACTCGTGCCGCCTCATCCACGGCCTGCTCCGGGTGACCGAGCGGCAGGGTCCCGACACCGACGAAACGGGTCGGGTGGGAATCGACCAACTCGGCGATGCGCTGATTCTGGGCTGAGGTCACCCGGAGCGCCAGGTCTGCGTCCACCCAATAAAAGTACTGAAAGGGGGTGAGGGCCACGAGTTGGACGTCGATACCCATGGAATCCATGTCCCTGATGCGGGTCTCGGCGTCGTGATACTTGTCATGAGCCAACCGATAGAACTCCTGGTTGAGGTCGTTGGTCAGCGATGAGGAGAACAAGGTGCGCGGGTCGTTCTCGGGCCTGGCGTGGGCGCGGGTGAGCTCGACGGACTCCGGCACCATGAGATGGGTGTGCACGTCCACCGTTCGGGTGACCGGGCGTGCGACTGAACTCGGGCCCCAGGCGGATTCCCAGTCCTCAGGGCGGTCACCGGTCAAGGCAGCCGACCGATGCCGGCTCGTCTCCGCACCACTTCGACCACCGCCGAATTGTCGAAGTCGCCGAGACCCACTTCCTCCCCTTCCGATAGTGCCGCCTTGACCACCAGCGCCAGGTCCATGGTGGCTCCAAGGCCGAGCCCGTGATCGACGATGAGCCGGGAGTCTTTGTGGCTCTGGCGTAGCCGGGAAAAGGGCGGTTCGTGGTCGGCAGCCACCATCCTGTCGCCCCAGGCGTCCATTGCTCTCGAGTAGGCGAGCCCATCCTTCAACACGGTCAATGTGGTCTCGAGGTCCATTCCGGCCAGCTCGGCGACCACGATTGACTCGGCCAGGGCCATGCGATGGATGGCCAGCACGTGGTTCACGATCAGCTTCATCCTTGACCCGGAGCCGACCGGGCCAACATGATGATGTGAGCGCCCGATGGCCTCGAAAATGTGACGCCCTTTCTCATAGGCCTCGTGGGCTCCACCCATCATGACCACGAGCTCACCGCGTTCGGCCAGTTCCCCGTTGCCACTCACCGTCGCATCGGAATAGGTGATGTCGGCTTCCGAAAGCTCCGCGGCGATCTCGATCGCGTCCTCAGGCCATCCCGTGGTGGCGTCATAGACCCACAGCGAAGTTCCGCTTTCGCGGATCCCATCGACGCCAAGGCAGACCTGGCGGGAGATGTCGGAATTGGGGAGTGACAAAAGCGCAGCCCAGCAGCCCTGGACCGCTTCGGCCGGCGAGCGAGCCGCGACGCCGCCCAGTCCAGCGAACTCGGCCGACCGGTCGGGATCCGGGTCGTACCCTCGCAGAGGGTGGCCGGCTTCGAGCAGTCGGGCAGACATGCGCGACCCCATGAGACCGAGCCCGATCACCGCAATCGGGTGAGATGGCATCAGAACCGGTAGAGCGTTGCCGGGTTGTCGACGAGGATCCGATGTCGCATCGCTTCATCGGGGGCCCACAACTCGAGCTGCTCGAGAAGATCGGCGTCGTTCGGCTGGTCGCGGTACTTGTTGGGATGCGGCCAGTCGGTGGCCCACAACATCCGGTCCGGATTGGCCTCGATCAAAGCGCTCGCCAATGGGATCACCTCAGGCCAGGGCGGTAGGTCGCCGACACCGAGGCGATTGGGACCGGACAGCTTGACCCAGGTGTTGCCCTCCGCCACCAGGGCGAGCAGGGTTTGGAACGGCGGGTAGCTCACTCCCTGCGCCGCCGGCATGTAGCCGAAATGCCCGATCGTGATCGGAGCGGTAAGGGCCCGAAGCATTGGTGCTAGCTCGGGTAGATCGTGGCCGGCGAAGAGGAACTCCACATGCCAGCCGAACTGCGCGACCCGCGAGGCCAGAGCCGGCAGGTCGCGGAGTTCGACCGGCATCCCACCGACGTTGTCGAGATTGAGCCGGATGCCTCGGGCCCCTAGGGCATCCAGATCCGAGAGCTCGCTGTCGCTGATCGAGGCGGCGACTGCCACCACCGCTCGGGCGCGGTGGGCGATCCGGGCCATCGCGTCGAGAATGGCCGAATTGTCGATGCCGTAAACCGAAGGCTGGGTGAAGACCACTCGCTCTATTCCAAGCATCGAGTGCATCTGGAGCATGTCGTCGAGTGTCGAATCGGGAGGGGTGTAGCCCCGGTTGGGAGACAACGGATAACCCGGGGCGAACACGTGGGTGTGGCAGTCGACTGCCCCGGCCGGCACTCTGAGGTTCGCCCGGCGGGTGTCGCGGACCGGCGGCAGGCATACGGGTATGTCGGTCATCTGCTCATTGGCGGATCGGGATGGCCAGATGGCGAAGCGTCACCTCGATTGCGGTGTCGACATCCCTGACCCGCATCGCCTCCAGGATGTCGCGATGGTCCTTCGCAGCCTCCGACCTCAAGGCCGCGCTCTTCGAGACCGTTGCGCTCATGAACACCACGGTGGTGTCCTGAAGACCTTTGATCATCCCGGTCAGCCGCTTCGAGGGGGCAACGGAGTACAGCTTCTGATGAAAAGAGCGGTTCCCCTCGACCCAGTTCTCCCATATGGGGTCGCGCTCCATGTATTCGAGGATCTTCTCCGCCGCTTCCAGGGCTCCGGAGGTCATCGCCGCCACCGCTTCCCTCACTGCGATCGGCTCGAGTACCTGGCGGATCCGGACGATCTCTTCGACATCGGCCCTGGTGACTGCATTCACCGTGCCGCCTCGATAGCTGTCGAGGCGCACCAGCCCTTCGAACGACAGCTCTCGGAGCGCCTCACGGACCGGCGTCGTGCTGACGTCGAATGCCGACGCCAGGGTGGCGAGACTCAACCGTGTGCCGCCAACCAATTCCCCGTTGAGGATCGAACGGCGAATCGAACCGGACACGAAGTCGGTCGCAGTGCGGGGTCGGGTCATCGGGCCCAACCGCACCGGCTCTCCCGGCTCGTAGGTGATGGGGTCGCTGTCAGTCATGTCTCTTTCCTCGTCAAACGACTGGGTTGCGCAAGGTGCCTATTCCATCGATGGAAACCTCGACGACGTCCCCGGGGACGAGATAGACGGGCGGGTCGAAGCCGATCCCGACTCCCTTTCCGGTCCCGGTGGCGATGACATCTCCAGGTTCCAGTGTCATCACCTGGCTCAAGGTGGTGAGCAAGGTCGGGACATCGAACACGAGCTCCTTGATCTGCGTCTCCTGTCGGAGCTCGTTGTTCACCGTCGTCCTCAACCAAGACGATTCGATGTCGGGTAGCTCGTCGATCGTCGAGATCGCCGGTCCCATCGGGCAGAAGGTGTCCGGGCTCTTGCCGAGGAACCATTGAACGTGTCTCTTCTGGAGGTCACGTGCGGTGACATCGTTCACGATGGTCCATCCGAAAACATGATCCAGAGCGGTCCCTAGGGTCACATTGCGGGCGGTTCGGCCGATGACCACCGCCATCTCCCCCTCGTAGTCGGTAGTCCCGGTCGGATCGTTGTCCAGGACGATCGCCTGTTCGGGGCCGATGACCGAGGTCGGCGCCTTGGTGAAGAAGACCGGATGATCGGGGATCATCTGCTTCTCGGCGGCATCGAAACCCGAAGCGGAGAATTCCTCAGCGTGGTCGTGATAGTTGCGGCCCACGGCGATGATGTTCTTCCGGGGGGCAAGGGGCGCCAGCAAACGAACCCGGCTCAGCGGGATCCTGGGGGAGGTGGCGTATGCGGAACGAGCCCGATCCTGGTCCCAGGTCCTGATCAACTCGATCATCTCGTTGGGAAGCCCGGAGCCGGAAAAATCCACCATCTGATCCCCGTCGATGGCGCCCACCAGGCGTTGTTGGTCCAACTCAAAGGTGGCCAGACGCATGAAGCGATGGTACATCGTGCATCGTTCATCCTGTATCACGAGGGGGAGATTGTGACCTGCCTCCTCGAAGCGTAATTCCGGATCGGTTGCCAGAGGGCGGCAGCCAACAACATGACTGCGCCTGTGATGGCAAACGTCAACCTCGCGCCGACACTCTCGGCTGACCACGACCCGGCCGGCGGACCGACGACCTGTGCGAAGCGGACAAAGGTGACCCAGGTGAGGACGGTCAATCCGCGATACAAGGGATCACTCAAGGTGGCGGCCTTCTCCTGGGCCTGAGGGACGAAGAGCCCGAACCCGATACCGGATAGGGCCAGCCCGAGAGGCACCACCCACCATTCCGGGGCCACAGCTGTGACCACCATCCCCAGGCCCATGAGGGTGAAGGCGGTCCCCACGAGCCGTGAACCTCCGTGACGGGCCTGCAGGCGCCCGATTTGGACCGCGGCGATGACAACGCCGACCTGGAAGAAGGCGATCACGAATCCCCGACCGAACGAGGCGATGCCGAAGACCCCGTCGAGATACAAGGGGACCGTCGTAAACCCCAGTCCATGCATGAGGACCGTGACTCCGACGGTTGCGATCAGGATCCCGGTGTAGTCGACAAGATGCCCACCCATGCGCAGCGAGGCGTAGGCCTCACTGGCATGACTCAAGGGGGAGTCGACCTCGCGTCTTGGCTCGATCGGCATCCGGGTAGCCCACAACGCCAATGGGTACCCGACCGAGAAGATCAGGAATGGTCGGAACACCCCGCCTTGCCCCAGCATCCCCGACACGATGGGGCCCATCATGTTCACCACCGTCACTCCGCCCAGGTTGTATCCCATAGCCTTGGTCCGGGCCCGCCCCTCGAAGATGTCACCGACGAGAACGATGCCCAGCCCCAGGATCCCTGAGGTCCCGGCCCCCTGAATGAAGCGGGTCACAACGAGGGGCCAGAGGGATCGGGCCCAAAACCCGGCCATCCCGAATGTTCCGAATATGAGCAGGCTGGTCAATACCACTCTGCGTCTTCCGAAACGGTCGGCGAAGTACCCGATCAGGATCGAGAGGAGGACTCCGGGGACCGAAATCGCCGCCTGGACCAGGCCGATTGCCGCTCTGCTCACACCAAGCGCGTCGGCCAGGTCGGGCAGGAGAGGCGCGGTGACCGAGAAGCCTAGGGTGCCGAGGGCGCCGACTGCGATCGCCATCAAGAGTCGCTCGGTCGAGGAGGAGGCAACGCCGAAGGGGTGGAGGATGCGGCGTGGTCGGGCGATGTTGCACAATATATTGACGGGCGTGAGCCAGATCCGAAACCGGCCCCCAACTGCGAAACCTGCCGGTGCGGCGTTGTGAGCGGGGAGTGGTGGCCGGAGCTAGGCCCGAAATGGGCGCCCAGCGTCGCCCCCAAACCGCCTTATCTCACCTTCGACATCCACAGCCATGTGGAGGTCCCGGATGCCGCTGCCGTCGCCGCGCCTCATTTCCGACCGGAGTACGACCCCCGGATGGTGGTCCAGCCTGAAGAGAGCACACGCTACAACCGGGAGTTACGCGCAACGCAAGCCGCGCAATTCATCGATCCCGAGGCCCGGGTCGCCGACATGGACCTCCAAGGGATCGACATTCAGGCGCTCTCGATAGCGCCCCCGCAGTACTTCTACTGGCTCGATGAGCTCATGGGCCCCAAGGTGGCGGCCCAGCAGAATGATGGGATCGCAGAGTTGGTCGCTGCCAGCCCAGGCCGATTCGTCGGGATCGCCAACCTGCCGATGAACCATCCTGCGGCGGCGGTGGCGGAGATGGTCCGGGTCAACCGCGATCTCGGATTCAACGGGTTCGAGATCAACGCCGACGTGAATGGCCAGGATCTAGACGATCGCCGGTTCGACCCGGTTTGGGCCAAAGCCGAGGACCTGGAGATGCTGGTAATCCTCCACCCGCACGGTTGGACCGAGCCCCGCAGAATGGACGATTACTACCTCATCAACGTGGTCTGCATGCCCCTGGCGTCCACCGTGGCCCTCTCCCGGATGATCCTCGGCGGGGTCTGGGAGCGATTCCCCGGCCTGCGAATGCTGGTGGTCCACGGCGGAGGCTATCTCCCGTTCTACTTCGCGCGGACCGATCACGCCTACAACGTCAGGCCCGAAACGAGGCGTCACATTCCACGCCCTCCCAGCGAATACCTGCACCAGCTCTTTTTCGACACCACGGTGTTCTCCGCCGGGGCAGTGGAGTATCTGGTCGGCGAATTCGGCGCCGAGCACGTTCTGATGGGCACCGACTACCCCTTCGACATGGGGCCAACTGATCCGCTGGGTTTCCTTGCCGGGGCCGATCTGACAACCGAACAACACAGGTTGATCGTCGGCGGCAACGCCGCTCGTTTGCTCAGGGTGTGAGCGAGACCCAGCTGGGGGGCCGGCCCAGGATTTCGATGACCGCTCCAATGTCACTCGCCCCCCATCCCTGATTCTGTGCTGCTTTGAGGATTTCCACGGCCGAGGCGGTCACCGGTCCGGCGGGTCTTCGGGCTTCGGCCAAACCCAGGTCCTTGCTCATGAGGTCGACGGTGAAAAGGGGCTTGTGATCACGCTGTGACATGGGGTCGGCCTTGTAAGCGAGAAGCCTGGGGACGGCGCCGGCTCGCAGCACCTCGAGACAGTCGGCCACGTCGAGACCTGCGTCCTCGATCTCGAGGACTGCCTCGGCGATCGCCACCAGGTGGGCGGTGAGGAGACGGTTGGCAATCAGCTTCATCTCCAGACCGGCGCCATTTGGCCCAAGATGCTGGATCGAGCTGGAGAAGGGCTCCAAGAATGGGCGCCCACGTTCCATGGCCTCGGGATCTCCGCCAACCATGATCGCCAGAGTCCCGGCCTCGGCGTGCAACGAGGTGCCGCTGACGGGGCAGTCGAGGAAGTCGATCCCGCGTCGTGAGGCGGTGCTCGCGATCCGCCGGGAGGCCTCCACGTCGAGGGTCGAAAGATCGAGGCACAACGATCCAGGCGCCAGGTGATCCAGAAGGCCGGCCAGGTAGACCTCCTCCACCTGCGGTGTGTCGGGAAGCGAGGTCATGATCACGTGGAACGACGCCACAGCCGCAATCTCATCCGTGGCCTCGACACCGAAGCCCGCGGCCCGGTTCCTGGCAGGTTCAGCCGGGTCGACGCCGATCACCCGATGACCTGCCTCAACCAGATGCCGTGCCATCGGCCCGCCCATCCTTCCCAAGCCCAGAAACCCAACCGTGGCCATTGTCTCCGCCTCCTATGCGGGTTCAGCGATCCGATCTTTCCAGCGCGTCCCAGACCCATGTTGTAGCCGAACGGATACCAGGGTGCGCAGGTGAGATCCCGACCCGGGGGCGCTCGGCGTCGACTTCGATGGTGTCGATCAGAGGGCCCGGTCCTCGACCCATAACCGATACCCGATCGGCAAGGGTCACCGCTTCGGCTACGTCGTGGGTTACGAGCAAGGTGGTACGTGGATCGACCTGCCAGTGGGTCTCGAACTCTTCGTAGAACCGTCGTCGGGTCATGGCGTCGAGGTGAGCGAATGGCTCGTCGAGCAGCAGGATCTCGGCGTCATGAGCCAGGCCTCGTCCCAGCCCGGCCATGGTCTGTTGGCCGAGAGAGAGCTCGTATGAGGGTCGATTCCTAATAGAGCCGAGCCCCACCCTTTCGGTGTTGAAGTCCCTGACCTTTCGGTAGAGGTTCCGGGGTTTGTCCGCGAACTCGGCGCCGATGGCGATGTTGCGCTCCACGTTCCACCATGGGAGGAGCCGGGGGCTCTGGAAGACCAGGGCGGTTCGGTTCTCCTGGTCGTTGGCACCGAGGAACTCGATGCTGCCGGCGACCGGGGTCTCCAGTCCGGCGATGATCCTGAGCAGGGTGCTCTTGCCGCATCCGTTGGGCCCGACGAAGGCGTGCACGCTCCCCTTGGCGATGTCGATATCGAGGCCGGCGAGCACCGTCTTGCCGTGCCCTGTCGACTGGTAACCGAAGCCGAGGCCGCGGATCCGCACGATGGTTGGAGTCATGGCAGAACTCATTCCCGTTGACAGTGCAAAGTATGGATTGTCTGATATATGATCTTGGCTGTCCAGTCCCGGGGACTTGACGACGTACCACTGGCGACCCAATCGGGAGGAAATGGTGAGACCGAGATCGAAATGGTGGTGGGTATCGCTGACCGCCCTGCTGGCTCTGGTGGCGGCGGCTTGCGGAACTGAGGGTGACGGGACAGGGGATACGACAGCGGACGGCGAGGAGAGAACCGTCATCCGATTCGCTTTCGCTCCCGACCCGGTCTGGGATTACATGAACGACACCGGAATGATCGTGGAGTGGGAGGAGGAGTACAACACCCGAATCGTCACAAGTTCGACGTGGGATGAGTTCACCTTCTTCGCCGGCGGCCACGGAGACATAGTGTCAATGGGGACTCAGGAGATCCCGGTTCTCGAGCAGGAGACCGGCATGAAAACGGTGACCTTCGGAAAGTACAACTACCAGAGGTCGCCGATGATGAGGAGAGCCGATGACACGTACGCCGAGCTCACCGATGTCCCGCCCGGCTCCCCGATCTGTGTGAGCAGCCCGGTCTCCAACACCCAGTTCTGGTCGGTGGCCATGAACGAGCTTCATGACATCGACTACTTCGTGGGCGGTGGCGACTACGAGCTGATCGTCAACGATCACTTTGTCAATCCGCAGAACCTCCTCAACGGGGACTGCGAGGTCGCGGTCATCATCCCGGAAGCGGCGGCGCCGTACTTGCGGACCGGTGAACTGGTGCTGATGTACGACGGTCAGATGCCCTTCCAGCTCTACAACTCATTCTCCGGGTTCGACGATGGCGAGAACCACGTGATGTCGAATCTGTTCACCGCCACCGAGGAGTTCTACGACGCCAACCCCGAGGCGGCGGCGGCGTTCCTGGTGCTTTGGCAGCGGGGCATCGACGCCTGGTCGGATCCCGAGATCCAGGCCGAGATCATCGAGACCTACCCGCAGCATTTCTCGGTGGAGGAGCCCGAGGACGTGGCCTTCATCCAGGAATTCATGTCAGGCGAGAACGACTGGTTCGTGGACTCGGTGTACCTCACCGAGGAGTGGGTCGAGGCAGAACGAGCGATCTGGGACTTCATGGTGGATCTCCACCCGGACAACCAGAACAAGCTGGAGGAGGGATTCCCCCAGCCCAGGTTCGAAGTGATCCCCGCGCCCTGATCGACAATTGATCGACGAGGGTGAGTGGGCCGCAACGCCCACTCACCCTCCCCGACCTGTTGGAAGACGAGACCCAGAGGGAAGATTTGGCAACGACACTGGAGCACCCGGCCCCACGTGCCCGTTCCGCAGAAGAGGAGCGTCTGCTTGCTCTTCAAAAGCGTGACACCAGGCGAAAGTGGTTCTGGCGGATCGCAGGTTACGTCTTCTTCCTCGGCGTCTGGGAACTTGCCTCCGGCAGGATCCTCAACGAGAACCTGCTCCCCGGCCCGACCCGGATCATCCAGACCTTTCCCGATCTCGTGGAGAGCGGGCGGTTCTTGTCGAGCTATGCGGCGACACTGACCCGGATCGGGATCGGGTTCGGCTGTGCCTTCGTGTTCGGGGTCTTGCTCGGCATCTTCACCCAGAACAAATGGATCGATGGCTTCTTCAAGGACGCCACCACCATCAGCTTGGTGTCTCCGGGTCTGATCTGGGCCCTCACCGGGCTGGTGATCTGGGGCTTCGAGCCGGAGGGCTGGATCTTCGCCATCTTCATGACCACCTTTGCCCTGGTGACAGTGAACGTGGCCGAGGGGATTAGGGCGCTGCCCAAGGACCTGATGGACATGTCGCGCGCCTTCGGTGTCACCACCTGGCGACGCCAGCGAGACATCGTGGTCCCCTTCCTCGCCCCCTTCATCTTCACCGCACTCAGGTTCGGCTTCTCGGTCGGCTGGAAGGTGACAGTCCTCACCGAGGTCTTCTCCTCGAATGAGGGGATCGGGTTCGAGATGAGAGTCGCCTCCCAACTGTTCCGGATGGACGAGTTCTTCACCTGGGCCCTCTCCTTCTTCATCTTCACCCTCATCCTGGAGAAACTCGTCCTTCAGCGCTATGAGAACAAGTTCTTCCGTTGGAGACAGGAGGTCACCGTCTGATGGCGACCGTGGTCACGACGGCGCCCACCCGGGATTCGGGTTTGAGGCAGGTGCTGAAGTCTCCCCGGACCGCTCGCATCCTGTTCCCATTTGCGGTTCTAGCCCTCTGGTACTTCATCTACTACACCATCGACTCTCGGATCTTCCCCACCCCGCAGAAGGTGCTTCAGTTCATGTGGGAGGAGGTCACCCTGACCAGTGGCGTCCGTTACAGCAGTGTCGCCGCGAATCTGTACGTTCAGTTCGCCATCTCGATCATCCGCCTCACCATCGGGTTCTTCGTGGCATTGATCCTGGGCACCGTGATCGGGCTGGCGATGGGCATCTCCAAGTCGGTCGACGCCTTCTTCCACGACTGGGTCATGGCCGTGCTGGCCATGCCCGCCCTGGTCTGGGCGCTCTTCCTCGGTCTGGCGCTGGGGTTCAGCCATCTCGGGCCGATCCTGGCAGTGATCCTGGCGGGTCTGCCCTTTGTCATCATCAACGTGCGGGAGGGGGTCCGCAACACACCCAAAGAGCTGTTCGACATGGCGCGGGCATTCGACGTCCCGCAGAACAAGATCACCCGCCATGTCCTTCTCCCCTCTCTGATGCCCTTCTTCTTCGCCGCCATCCGTTATGCCTATGCGATCGGCTGGAAGGGCCTGATCATCGCCGAGGTGTTCGCATCAGATCGGGGGATGGGATGGACCATCAAGTTCTGGTACGACGCCCACCGTGCCCACGGCGTCATCGGGTACGCCCTCTTCTTCATCATCTTCGCCCTGGCTCTGGAGAAGCTAGTTTTCGACCCGCTGGCAGAAAGGGCGTTCAAGTGGCGGCCCAAGGTCGACGCCCTGGAGATGGCGGAAGGCGATTTCGGCGCGGTGACCGGTGAGGGGTTCCTGTTGCAGGAGAGTCAGGTCGAGGACATCGTGGCGATAGAGAGCATGGAGGGCGAGGCTCGGGATGGCTGAGATCAAGGTCGAGAACCTGCACAAGGAGTTTGGGGTCGGGGATGACCGGGTGGTGGCGTTGGAGAACGTCAACATGGAAGTGCAGGGTTACGTCTTCGTGTCGATCGTCGGGCCCTCGGGATGCGGGAAGTCGACACTGCTGAACATCCTCAGCGGGATCGAGACTCCCAGTTCTGGAACGGTGACCATCACCCAGGACAACCGCGATGCCGAGCCCGGTTATGTGTTCCAGGCCGCCCGTCTCCTGCCATGGAGGACGGTCATGGACAATCTGTTGTTCGTCCAGAAGAACCGGAGCGACGCCACCCGGGAGCGATGTTACAAGTACCTCGACATGGTTCAGTTGGGGGACAAGGTCGACAAGTACCCGGGTGAGCTCTCCGGCGGGATGCAGCAGAGGGTTGGGATCGCCAGGGCTTTTTCCATCGAACCGGATGTCCTGTTCATGGACGAGCCGTTCAGCCACCTCGACGCAATCACCGCCCGATCCCTACGTCGCGAGCTGCACGATATGTGGAGCCAAACCCGAAAGACCGTCCTCTTCGTCACCCATGACGTCGGTGAGGCGGTAGAGCTGTCCAACCGCATCCTCGTCTTCGCCAAGGGAGGACGGCTCGAGGACGACCTCCAGATCGAACTCCCCTTCCCCCGCGATGCCGCCGACGAGAGCGTGGCCGTGGTCAAGGCCCAGGTGTTGCGCAAGTTCGAAGAGCTGGACCTGGTCGCCACCTAGCGCTGACACATCGGGCCGGAGACACGATTCCGTCTTTTTGATCATGGCGCCTTTTCGCGAGCGCTGCGTTCCACAGTGCAAACTATGGATTGTCTGATATATGATCCCGGTGGCCGGTCTCGAGTCGGGAGGATACGTGCGACGTCGATCGAAATGGTGGTGGGTTTCGCTGAGCGCCCTGCTGGCCCTGGTGGCGGCGGGTTGTGGGACCACCGGTGACGAGACAGGGGATACGACGGCGCCTGGTGACGAGCGGTCGGTGATCCGCTTCGCCTTTGCCCCCGACCCTGTCTGGGACTACATGAACGACACCGGTGTCCTGGTGGATTGGGAGATCGAGAACAACATCAGGATCGTGACCAGCACCACCTGGGACGAGTTCACCTTCTTTGCTGGTGGTCATGGTGACATCGTCTCTATGGGCAGCATGGAGGTACCGGTCCTGGAGCAGGAGACCGACATCAAGACCGTGAGCTTCGGGAAGTACAACGCGCTGCGGGACTCGATGATGACGACACCTGACACCGGTTACCAGACCCTCGAGGACATTCCTCTCGGTTCGACGATCTGCGTCGCCAGCCCGGTTTCTGCTAGCGGGTTCTGGGGTGTGCTGGCCAACGAATCGCACGGTCTCGACTTTCGGGTGGGTGGCGGCGATTTCGAGTTGATCGTGAATGATCACTTCGTCAACCCGCAGAACCTGGTAAACGGGGATTGTGTCGCAGCCATCCTCATTCCCGAGGCAGCCGCCCCATTCCTGCGGACCGGCGACATCGTCCCCATGTATGAAGGTCAGATGCCGTTCCAGCTCTACAACACCTTCTCCGGCTTCGAGAGTGATGAGGCCCACATCATGTCCAACCTGTTCACCGCTACTGAGGAGTACTACGACGCTCACCCCGACGAGATCGCGGCCTTCCTTGAGTTGTGGCAGCGTGGCATCGTGCTCTGGGAGGAGAACCAGGCCGAGATCATCGAGACCTATCCCCAGCACTTCGCAGTAGAGGCGGAGGAAGATGTGGCATTCATCCAGGACTACATGGCCGGTCCCAATGACTGGTTCGTGGAGTCGGTCTACTTCACCGACGAATGGGTAGAGGCTGAGCAGGCGATCTGGGACTTCCAGACCGCCCTCCATCCGGACAATGCCAACGTCCTCGCTGAGGGTTTCGATCAGCCACGGTTCGAGGTGGTTCCCGCACCCTGACCAACGAGACGTCAAGGGGGTAGGGCGGCTATCCCGCCCACACCCCCTTCACGCCGACTAGATCACACCCAGAGCCCGTCGCAGGTTCCCGACCCGCCCCGCGTGATCGGTGTGGCTCACTTGTGGCAACGGCTCGGAGTTGGTGACCGGCAGAATCACGAAGTGGGGGCCGGGCTCGGAGAGGAGACGCGGCAGTGCCGTCTCGAAATCCTCCAAGATCTCGATGGTCTCCACCTTGGCCACGCCCGCACCCTGCGCCACCATGGCGAAGTCCACCCCGGGAGCCAGCGGCTGGCCACCGGTCATCTCATAGCTGCGGTTCTCCAAGAGGAGGACCAGGAGGTTTGGTGGCCCGTAGCGGCCCAACGTCACCAGCGACCCGAGGCTCATCAAGAGACCTCCGTCACCCTTGAGCACGATCGTCTTGCGCTCCGGTCGAGCCAGTGCGAGGCCCAACCCGAAGTCCGATGCGTGCCCCATGCCAAAGGCGAGAAAGTCGAAGTCGAGCGGGTGTTGGGACACAAGGGGCCACTGCAATGTGGCGGTCATCGTCATGATCACGATCTCGTCGTTGCGACGGGCCGCCAGGGACCGGAACAGGTCCATCCTCTCCATGGTCATGGGAGAAAGGCGTGCCCGAACACCACCGCCGCCGGTTTGGAGGTGGCCGATGCGACGCGGTCCATCTCGGCTATGGCCGGAAGGTCGTCATCCGTCATCAGACGCCAATGAGGAACCTCCCATGCGTCGAGCAAGGGCTCGGTGAAGGGGTAGGCGGAGTCGAGCGGGAGTTTGCCGGCCATCGCACCGGGGTAACCACGCCAGCCGACCAGAAGCATTAGAGGGATGCTGGGCCCGATGCCACAACCGCGCAGCGCGTCACCCGCCTCCATCAAGCCCGTGTTCTGAAGGAGGACCAGTGGCTTGCAGCCACCCACCCAGAGCCCGGCGGCGATGGCCAGCCCCTCACCCTCTCGGGTAGGTGAGATCACGGTGATCTCGGGCTCATCGGTCAGCGCTGCGAACAGATGACGGCTCTCGCCATCGGGGATCGTCACGATGTGGGTGACCTCGAGATCCTTGAGAATGGAGACTGTCCTGGCCGAGCTGACACCTGTCATCCGAAGTGAGCCTCGACCCCGAGACGGCTGCCCCAGCTTTCCAATTGTTGCAGCACGACCGGAGTGATCGCGATCCCCTCGCGACTGTTCCTCTCTTGGGCGATGGCTTCAGGCTCGCCATGTATCAGGATCCGGTCATGACCTGGGGCCTTCGAAGTCCCTCTGATCAGATCGAAGGTGGTGGCCATGTCGCTTTGAAAGTCGGCAAGGGGGCGGAAGCCCTCGATGTTGAGGGCTCCCATCAGATGCCCCATTGCGGGTGGCCCACTGCCATCGGCTCCCGCCACGCGGGCTTGGAAACCGGTGCCGCCCAAAGCGCCACAGAGCAGTTCCACCATCAGAGCCAATCCGTATCCCTTGTGACCACCACCGTCGGTGCCCTCCCCGCCCAGGGGCAGTAAGGGCGAATCGAAGGGGAGGACGCCGTTGGAATCGAGCTCCGGAGTCTGTGACGAAGCCAGCCAGCCCGGAGGCAGGCTGCGACCCTCTCGGAGTGCGGTCTCTACCTTGCCAACTGCCACCGCGGAGGTGGCCATGTCGAGATAGAAGTCGGTCTCACCTGGCGAGCCGGGGAGTGTGACTGCGATGGGGTTGGTCCCGAGGACCGAGTCGACTCCGAAGGTCGGTGCCACCCGCCGCCCACTGTTGGACATGCTGATCCCGACGAGTCCGGCACGCATCGCCCTTTCAGCCCAGAAGCCTGCGTACCCGAAATGACTGCTGTCCTTGACAGCGACGAACCCGGACCCATTCTCGAGGGCCATCTCGATCGCCACCGTCATCGCGCGATCGGCGGCGACGATCCCGATCCCGTTGGCTGCGTCGAGGACACCAGTGGTCGGGCTCCGCCGCTCGAACGGCATCTTGGGATCTGAGGCGATGACACCTCGCTCCAGTCGCACCAGGAAGTAGGGGAGTCGGGCCAGGCCATGGCTTCGGATTCCCCGTAGATCGGCGCTGACCAGGACTTCGGCTACCACCTCGGATTGTGGGGCCGGCACCCC
Source organism: Acidimicrobiia bacterium (assembly GCA_035292685.1). Lineage (GTDB taxonomy): Bacteria > Actinomycetota > Acidimicrobiia > Spongiisociales > ZC4RG35 > JALYNX01. The sequence goes on along the minus strand of DATDPP010000079.1, from coordinate 13,054 downwards.
GGTCGCCTTGAAGACATCCGACGTGAAACGCCTGGCTACATCTGGGAAAACCCGAATCACGCCCTCGGGAAGTTGATTGGTCTCAACCATCGGATCGGGTCGGATCATATATGATGCAGGATCGCCACCGTCGAACTGGACCCAGATGGAGCCCTCGACCGATCCCCACGTCGAGATCCCCTCGACCATCATGCCGGAATCGCCGAAGGTGTGGGTAAGGGTACTGCTCGTGGCGGCAATGCTCATGGCGGCAGCCGTTCTCTTCGTCGCCACGGCGCCGAAAATCCCTTCGATCGAGTGGACGAGTCTTCAAGGCCCTCCAGGCTCGGTGAATCTCGACAGTCTCATCGCGGTGAATGACGGGTTCGCGGTGCTATCAGGGATGACGGCCGACGGCGTCCTGCTCTGGTCGACGACCGATGGTCAGCGCTGGTCACAACAGCCATTGGAGGGAACGCCGACACAGTTGTCCGCCGCCGGAGAAAGCATCGTCGCCTATGACGGCTTGAACGGGTGGATGATTGAGCGGGTCAACGAGCGTTGGGCGGAGACCCAATCACTGGCGTTTCCTGACGAGGTGCGATCCAGACAGGGCTCCGGACGTCCCAGTGTGATCGGTGACGACAACGTTTTCTTCGCGGTGACGATCGCCGGCGACGTCTGGTTGTCGGAGGAGGGGGCGGCCTTCGTCGAGGTGGTTTCCGATCCCGCCTGGGGACCAGGGGTCGAGCAGCCATTCGACTCGGCGTGTCGGCCCCCTAACCGGACCTCACCCGACATTCCCCCGTTCGTGATCACCGACTCCGGCTATCTGGCATTGGTGTCGAGCAACTCATCAGAGCCATTCGGGGTATCGCCGGTCTGTGAGCCTCGAATCTGGCTCTCGGACGACGGGCGCACCTGGACCGAATCCAATGCACCACTGGGCAATGGTGCGTTCGTCCAAGACCTCGGTTGGCGGGATGGCCGTTATGTCGCAGTCGGGGGGTTTGACGTCGGCGATCCTGCGGCCTGGACCTCGGCCGACGGCTTGGAATGGGAGCCCGTGGCGCCAACGGGGTCGTGGGGATCCGTCGATCTCGTCAGTGTCGATGTTGGGCCCGGGGGTTGGATTGTGTTGGGCAAGCTCAGCGAGAGCTCCGGTTTCGCCGGTTGGACGTCGCGGGACGGGCTGTGTTGGGAGGCTCTGCCCAAACATGTGGGTGGTGGAGATGCTGCGGTGGCCTCGACCCACATCATCCTGGCGGATCGCACCTCGTACCCGGAGTTATGGGTGGGGACTGTGCTCGCCACGGACAGATCGTGCGGGTGACGGGATGAGGACGGGCGCCCACATCCTGGTCGAGTCGCTTCTCGAGGAAGGGGTGCGAGTCGTGTTCGGGATTCCGGGGGTCGGCACCCTCCCCGTCTACGACGCCTTTGTGGATCACCCCGAGCTGCGACATATCGAAGTCCGGCATGAGCAAGGAGCGGTGTACATGGCCGACGGCTACTCCAGGGCGTCCTCCGGGATAGGGGTGGCCTTCACCTCGAATGGGCCAGGGGCGCTCAACACCATTACGGCGATGGCCACGGCCTATAACGACAGCGTCCCTCTGCTTCATGTGGTGAGTGAGAACCCGGCTGAAGTCCGGCGCAAGGGCAAAGGCCATTTCCACGACATCTCGGACCAATTCGGTGTCTTTCGGCCTGTGGTCGGTTTCACCTCCCAGGTGAGCCTGAGTGACGAGATCCCAACCGCTATCAACTCGGCGTTTTATGCCCTGCGCAACCGGAGGCCGCGGCCGGCTCTGGTCGAGATCGCAAATGAGGCGTTCGACACCAGCTCAAATGCCATGCCGCTTCCCGCCGCGCAGCATCAGAACCCGCCGGTCGACGAGCGGTCGCTCGCACAGGCATCGGAGATCATCGCCTCCGCAACCCGCCCCTTGATTTGGGCGGGTGGGGGAGTGGCCACACTCCAGGCGTCTCTGGCGCTCGTGACCCTGGCAGAGCGCTTGGGGGCACCGGTGATCACCACGCAGAAGGGGAAAGGGGCCATGTCGGCCGAACACCCCCTGCACCTGGGCAATTGGGCCAATGAGCAACCGGTTCGCCACCTGATCTCGAGATGTGACGTTCTCCTTGCCGTCGGTACCCGGTTCTCCTATTTCCCCACTGGTGGCTGGTCGCTTCGCCTCCCGGATCACATCGTCCAGATCGACATCGACCCCGCTGAGATCGGCAGGAACTACCGGGTCGAGGTAGGCCTGGTCGGAGACGCGGAAGTACTCATGACCGACATCCATTCGGCGTTGGACCGATCGGGCCACACCCCGCTGCCCTGGCGGGACGACGAGGTGGCCAAAATCCTGGCCCGAATCGCCGAGGTCGTGGGGACCCCGATCGAGATCGAGGTCCTGGATCAGATCAGAGCGGCGCTGCCCGGTGAGAGCCTCGTCTTCAACGATCCGACGACGATTGCCTTCTGGGCCCGATCACACTGGAGAAGCGACCGCCCGCGCACCTGGTTTGTTCCCTCGGGGTTCGGCACCCTCGGGTACGCGATGCCCGCTGCGATCGGAGCCAAATTGGCCCGGCCCGACACGCCGTCTGTCGCGCTGATTGGCGACGCCGGGATCATGTTCACCATCCAGGATCTGATGACCGCCGTCCAGGAGCAGGTCCCGGTGATCATCCTGGTCTTCAACGACGAAGGTTATGGCGTCGAACGGCGACACCAGGACCATCTCTACGGGAGGCGGAGCGGTGTCGACATTCGCCCTCCCGACTTCGTGGCATTGGCCCGGGCATTCGGAGCCAGGGGGATCAGGGTCGACGACTTGTCACGGGTCGGCGCGGCCCTCGCCTCGGTGCTCGACGCCGAAGGCCCCACCCTGATCGAGGTCCCCAACTCCTTCAACCACCCGGGTTACGGCTCGTTCGGGGACTACGAGAAAGGTGCCAAGTGACGACATTCGACATCCACGCCCATGCCATCGTGCCCGGCGCCCTGACCGCCATGGCAGCCGCTCATCCCGACCACGGTCCGAGCATGTTCGAAGACAGCGGGCGGAAGTACCTTGCCTACCCCGGACGGGAACGACTCGGTCCCCTTCCCGATGCCATTTTCGATCCGGGCCTGAGATTGGGCGAGATGGATCGGCAGCGGGTCGACATCCAGGTGATCGCCATTCCCCCACCCAACTTCCACTACCACGTCCCATCCGAGGTGGGACGCGACTTCGCCTCGATCCAGAACGACGCCCTGATCGCAATGAGCGACAGTCATCCCGACCGGCTCCATGTGTTCGCCACCCTCCCGTTGCAGGACATCGAGGCATCGATTGCCGAGATCGACCGCGTGGCGGGATTCGCCCGCGTGCGCGGGGTGCAGATCGGTTCCAACATCAACGGCGTCGACTTGGATCATCCCTCACTGGAACCGGTGTGGTCTGAGATGGACCGGCGGAATCTGCCGGTCTGGTTCCATTCGGATCAGCGTTCCATCGCCGGCGCCGAGAGGCTCAACTCCTATTACCTACAGAACCTGATCGGTATCCCGCTGGAGTCGACCATCGCCGCCGCCAAGCTCATCTTCGGTGGTGTCCTGGACCGTCATCCCGATCTCAGGCTCGGGTTCACCCACGGCGGAGGATTCTCCCCGTACCAGATCGGGCGCTGGGAGCATGGTTGGAGGGTACGGCCCGAGCCGAAGGTGCACATCGAGGACACCGGTCCGAGACATTTCTTCGGGACGATGTACTTCGACAGCCTCACCCACGATGCACTCTCCCTCGAGATGCTGGGGCGGAGGGTGGGGTGGGACCATGTGGTCCTTGGCAGCGACTACCCCTTCGACATGGCCTCGACCGATCCGGTGGCCGGGGTGGAGGCCGTGGAGATGAGCGATAGCGACCGCTTGAAGGTGCTCGAGGGCAACGCGCAGTGCTTCCTGCGGCCACTGGACGGGGTCTCCGAGTGAAGACGGCACGGATCGCGGGTCTCGAGGTGTCAGTGATCGGCCTCGGCTGCAACAACTTCGGCCGGGCCCTGAACAGGGAACAATCGGCCCGGGTGGTGGAGGCCTCGCTCGAGGCTGGTATCAACTTCTTCGACACGGCCACCAACTACGGGGAGGGCCAGTCGGAGTCGTTTCTCGGAGCGGCGTTGGGATCGAGACGTGACGACGTCGTCATCGCTTCCAAGTTCGGTGTTCCAGTGCCGGGGTGGCCGGACAGCGGCGGAGCGCAACCTCGCTATGTCCGGCGTGCCATCGAGAGGAGCCTGGGCGAGTTGGGAACCGACCGTATCGATCTCTACATGCTCCATTTTCCCGATCCGATGACCCCCATCGAAGACACGCTCGCAGTGATGAACGAGCTGGTCGTGGAAGGGAAAGTCAAAGAGATCGGATGCTCGAACTTCGAAGCCGTCCGGCTGAGGGAAGCCCTAGAGGTGTCGACGCGGGACAAGCTCGCCGGCTTCGTCTGTGACCAGGTCGAGTACAGCCTGGTCCACAGGGATCCGGAGAGAGACGGACTGGCCCAGACCTGTCTCGAGACAGGGGTGGCCTTGATCCCGTTCTATCCGTTGGCCAGCGGGCTCCTCACCGGGAAGACCAGGCGGGGTCAGGCGCCCAAGGGCAGGCTGCGGATGGAGCGGTATCAAAGCTTCCTCACCGACGAGAACTTCGACCTGGTGGAGGCATTGGAGGTGTATGCCGGGGAGCGAGACGTCACCATGGTCCAGGTGGCGCTGGGTTGGCTCCTCGCTCAGGAAGCGGTCCCGGTGGTGACCGTGGGCGCAACGAGTGCCGAGCAGGTTGCGGCCAACGCCCGGGCCGCTGATTGGGCGCCTACCGGCGAAGACCTTGAAAGGCTACGGGCAATCATCGGGTGACGGATCATCCCTCAGCACTTCGTGTCGGTTCGCCCCGCGACCAGCCAGTCCACTGCCACCCAACCGGTCCCGTCCCAAACCAACGGGTTGATCTCCACCTCACCGAGGCCGGACCCGACCAGGCCACGACTGACGATGCTCACCAGCCGGGCCAACTCGTCAACATCGGCGGGGGGCCTTCCCCTGAATGCGTCCAGCAACCGGCGACCCTGAAGCCGGTTGATCATCCTCATCGCGCCGGCTTCGTCCACGGGCGCCGGGGCGTAAGCCACATCGCCGAGCAATTCGGTGAGTACACCGCCCATCCCCACTGAAACCAATGGCCCGAACACCGGATCGATCACGGCGCCGACGATCATCTCCAGACCAGGCCGGTATCGCTCGACCCGGGCGCCCGCGACCGTCAACCCGGCAGTCCTTGCTGCAGCCACCACTTCGGCAAAGGCGGTCGCTACGGCATCAGGAGTCTCAATACCGAGTCTCACTCCGCCAATCTCTGTCTTGTGGGCGAGACCGGCCGCGCTCACCTTGACCACCACCGGATAACCAAGATGCTCGGCGACGGCCACCGCTTCCGTGGCGCTGCCGGCCACCTCGCCAACGATCATTGGCAAGCCCCAGTTCTCGAAATCTCCTGTGATCGGGCCTGGCGAGACGCCAGGGTGGCTCCTGGCCAAGCACCCCAACCCGGCCAGGGCGGAAATGGCGGCTCTTGGCTCGTCGGTGATCGCGAGGCCCGCCTCCTGCAGCCGGCGGAGGCCCTCACGTCCCTGGTCACCCGCCATCCAGAGATGAAGAACCGGGACCGCCGGATCTAGGGCAAGAAGCCCAGCCACCCGGTTCCCGGTATGGACCGGTGGATGTGCCGTCGACACGGCCAGAACCATGTCGTACTCCCCCGAATCGGCGAAGGCGTGTACCACCTCGGCGAACCGCGCAGGCCCACCGATGATCCCGCCCATGTCCAGCGGATTGTGGGCTGACCCGTGGTCGAGCAACGGGTCGAGCCGAGCCCGCAGGGGTTCCTCGGGAAGCGGCAACTCCAGACCGTGTTTCTCGGCCAGATCGGCCAAGAGGATGGCTATCCCGCCCGAGTGGGTGACGATGGCGGCCCGGCTTCCGTCCGGGACCTGGGCCCGGGCCATCATCTCGGCCACGTCGTAGGCCTCGCCCGGGGTCTCGGCGATCACCACTCCGAGGGAGTCGAGGACACCCTCCATCACCCTCTCCGGCACCGCCATGGCCCCGGTGTGGGTGGTCATAAGGGTCTTCCCATGGTTTCCGGTGCCGATCCGGCAAGCCACCACCGGTTTACCCCGGTCAAGCGAAGCACGGACCGACTCGATGAACATCGGCCCGTCGCGCACCGTCTCGATCAGAGCCAGCACAACCCGCACCTCGTCCAGTTGTGCCACAGCCTCGATGGCCTCACCGAGTTTGACGTCGACCTCGTTCCCGGTGGACACCGACACCGACAGACCGCCGCCACGGGCCGCGGCCAGATTGTGGAGATAGCTCCCGGTGCCGCCGCTCTGTGTGACCACCGCGACCGGGCCGGACCGGATTTGGTCGGCGGGCCGGTCGAGACAGGTCAAGAAACTGGCGGCCAGGCCACAGCCTGGGCGGATCACACCACCACTGTTGGGGCCGAGGATCCTGGTGCCGACCTTGCTTGCAGTGCGAGCCAGATCATCCTCGAGGGCTTGGCCGTCCGGGCCGGATTCGGCGAATCCACCGGCAAAGATGACCACTCCCCCGATGCCCTTCGCGTCGGCGACCACTTCCAAGGTAGCCGCCGCCGGAACCGCAGACACCACCAGATCAGGCGGTTGCGGGAGATAGGAGACGGACTTGAATATCTCGACCCCTTCCACGTCCGGAAGTCTGGGGTTCACTCCCCAGACAGTCCCGTTGAAACCGAGCTTCCTTAGGTTCCCCAGCACCCGCCCCCCATGCTTGGAAGGGTCGGCGGAGAGACCGACAATCGCGATCGTGGCCGGATCGAGGAGACGACCGAGGTCGCTCATCGGACTTCGGGGATCACCTCGGAGGCAAACAACTCGAGGCTGTCACCTTCCCCCATGTCGTAGAAATACAGGATCATGTCGGTGCAGCCTTCGGCCACGAATAGACCCATCTCCTCAACGGCCTGAGACACCGTCACCGCGAGATGCTCCTCGCGGAATTCCTCAGGCGTGCACGAGCGGCGGCAAGCTGCGATGTCGAGTTTGCGCCTGAGCTCGGCTTCGTCCCGACCGATCACCGACATCAGATGCTCGGTGCGTCCTATCTCGCCAAACGGCCTCCCCACCGCCTCGCAATGGGCGGCCAACACCTCCGACTTGTGCCGGAAGACCTCGATCCCGTCGCCGAAGTTGGCGAAGTCGCCGTAACGGGCGACGATCCGGAGAGTCCGTTTCTCCCCACCCCCGGCGACCCACAACGGTGGGTGGGGTTTCTGGATCGGCTTGGGCCGGTTGATCGCGCCATCCACCGAATAGTGGTCGCCAAGGAACTTCGCCTCGTCCTGGGCCCACATCGCCAACAGGACCTGGATGGCCTCCTCCAACATGTCGAGTCGCTCCCCGGGCGGGGGGAACCGGTACCCGTAGGCCTCGAACTCGCCCTTCGACCAGCCGGCTCCGATCCCGACGTCGAGGCGGCCTCCCGAGATGACGTCGATGTTCGACGCCATCTTTGCCAGAAGTGATGGCGGGCGGTAGAGGGCACAAGTGCACATCTGGCCGAGCCTCACCCGGCTGGTCACGGCGGCCAGCGCGGCCATCAGCGTCCAGGCGTCGAAGGTGCTCTCCTGGGTGAGCACGGGATGGGTGTGGAAGTGGTCGTAGACCCAGATCGAGTCGTAGCCGGAGTCCTCGATCAGTTCGGCGAATCCCAGGATCCGGTTCCATTGATCCTCGACTGGGATCCCGTTCTGGTCACCCTTCCACCCCTGGGGCACGAACGTCCCGAAACGCATCTTTCCTCAGCTCTCCGGCCAGACTTTGACCACACCCTCATCGGCCAGTTTCCTGACCTCCGACTCCTCGAGCCGCAGCCGTCCGGTCAGCACTTCAACGGTGTGCTGGCCCAACATCGGCGCCGGTTCGTTAGGGCTCTCCCAATCGCTCCACTTGATCGGAGAGGGTGGATACCGGATCTCGCCCAGGGTCGGGTGCTTGTAGATCCTGACCATTCCCCGTGCCAGCACCTGGGGGTCGGTGAACACCTGCGCCATGTCGTTGACCGGGGCGTTGGGGATGTCGAACTCGTCGAGAATCGCCAGCCATTCGGTGTTGCTCCTGGTGATGAAGACCTCGGAGAGAATCCCCACGACGTAATCGCGATTGGCGACTCGTTGAGAGTTGTTGGCCGACCTCGGGTCATCCTTGAGGTCGGGGCGACCGATGGCGTCGCAGAGGTTCTGCCAGAACTTCTCGTCACGGGCTGCGACCACCACGTAGCCGTCATTGGTTCGAAACGCCTGCCAGGGAACCATGTGGGCGTGCGCGGTGCCGAGCCTGGTCAGCTTCCGCCCCGAATTGAGGTGGTCGAGGGCGTCGTAGGAGAGCAGCGATACCAAGGTGTCGAGCATGGCCACATCGGCGTGCTGGCCGTTGCCGTGCAGGCCCCTCCCCACCAGGGCGGCGAGCACCGAGATGCAGGAGTAGATGCCGCCGGCGATGTCGGCGATCGGGATCCCGACCCGCGCCGGGTCACCGTCGGGGGGGCCGGTGATGTCGACATGGCCGCTGTAGGCCTGGACCACCAGGTCGAACGCCGACTTGTCCTTGGCCGGCCCGTACTCGCCGAACCCCGTCACCGATGAGGTGATGATGTCCGGGTTTCGTTGTTTCAAGGTGTGGTGGTCGATGCCGAGGCGGGCCATGACCCCGGGTCGGAAGTTGTCGATCACCACATCCGCCTGCTCAACCAGGGATAGGAACATCTCGTGACCGCGAAGGTTCTTGAGGTCGAGTACCACGCTCTTCTTCCCGCGATTCATGAAGAGATGAATCGCGCTCTCCCCCTGGAGGGGGGCGATGGTCGCGTTGCGTGCGGTGTCGCCCGAGTGCGGCTCGATCTTGATCACTTCGGCTCCGAGGTCGGCCAGGATCACCCCTCCGAAATTGCCCGCGATCACCTGACCCAATTCGAGGATGGTGACTCCAGTCAGCATCCCTGCCATCAAGTGGCCCAAGTCATCGACACCACCTGGCCGCTGTTCGCCGACTCGTCGACGGCTCGGGAGATCACGAGCACTTCCATGCCCTCGTCCCCGGTGGCCAGGATCGGGTCGGGTCGCCCGGTTCCCACACTGTTGATGAAGGCATGGGTCTCCTCCTGCATCGCCCCGAAGTGCTCCCCGAGGGCCCAATCACCCGGCATATAGGAGCCGAGCATCGCCACGTTCATCGAAGTGTCCGGGGTGTAGGGGGAGGCGATTGGCTTGTGTGAGGCCATGAGCACGTCACGGTGATCGTCCTTGACCGAGATCACCCCGTCCCGCCCGAACAGCTCGAAGTCCATGCTCGCCACGTACGCCGGCCAGAATTCTGGCAACTCCCAGCTCACCCCGAGGTTGGCCACCATCCCGTCCTCATAGGTGAGCACACACCAGGTGGAGTCGAGCGCCCCGAACTCGTCGTGGATCCTTCCCTTGGTCGAGCCGGCGGCATAGGCGGTGGCGGGGAGGGTGCCACCGAGGTACCAGGTGAGGAGATCGAAGAGATAGGTCATGGTGTTGACCGATGGGGTGGTTGTCCCCGCCCTCGAGATCACCGAGCGGGCCACGGCCTGGGTCAGGTAGATGGTCGCCTTGGCCGAGGTGACATCGCCCACATATCCCTTGAGGACGTGCTCCTTTATCGCCAGATAGCGCCTACGGAAGCGCTGGGTGAACCCGGTGTAGATCGAAACCCCATACTCCTCGGCGGCCGCGAGCAGCTTGTGCCCCTCGTCGGCGAGGATGGTGAACGGCTTCTCCACCAGCACCGTCTTCCGGGCCTGGATCGCGGCCATCGCCGGCTCGAAATGGGCGTTCTCGGTGGAGGCAATGATCACCGCGTCGACGTCGTCCCTGGTGACTATCTCGGTGGCGTCGGTCGACCAGACATCGGCCTCACAGGAGGCGGCGAGACGGGTTGCCTTGTCCTCGACGATGTCACACACCGCAAGAAAGTCGACGGATGGATGACGATGCGAGATCTCGGCGCGGAGACTCCCGATCGACCCGGCGCCGACCACGGCCACTCCGACCCCGTCTGCGATGTAACGGCTCCTGGCCATCAGGCCTCCTTATCCGGCCGAGTGGCAGCCTCGGCGCGAGCGATGATCGTCCTTGCCACCCGGGCGACTGCGTAATCCACCATCTTCCCGTCGACGGCGATCGAGGCCTGCCCGTTGGCCTCGGCTTCCTCGAACGCGGCCAGCACTTTCTTCTGGTAGTCCACGACCTCCGGGGAAGGCGTGAAGACGTCGTTGATGACCGTGATTTGTGCCGGGTGGATCGCCACCTTCCCGATATAGCCCAGGGTCCGAGCCAGCTCGCACTCGATGCGCAGCCCTTCCGGGTTGCGGAAATCCATGAACACCGCCTCCATCGGATAGGGGACTCCGGCGGCCCGGGAGCTGAGCAGCACCTGCGATCGGGCTTGCATCAACCCGGTGCCCTCCGGGGTCCACTCCACACCGAGGTCGGCCACCAGGTCCCCCTGCTCCCCTCCCCCGAACATCACACATTCGACACGGTCGCTGGCCTTGGCCATCTCGTAGGTGAGCCTCACCCCGAGCCCGGATTCGATGAGTGGGATCACGGTGAGCGATCCCACCGGCTTGCCCGAGGTGAGCTCCAATGCGGTGAGTGCTCCGTCGATCTGGCTGATCGTCTGCGGGCTTTCGGCTTTGGGGATGATCACCCCGGCCACATTCGCCTGACCGGCCGCCACCACGTCGTCCCACAACAACCCGGTTTCCACCGCGTTGGTGCGGACGAAGTAGGGCACCGTTGACTCGGGGAGGCGAGCGAGGTTCCCCCTCGCCTCCGGCTTGTTGTCGACCGCGACCGAATCCTCGAGGTCGACGATGACGGCATCGGTGCCGGAGTGCACCGCCTTCTCCAGCATGTCGAGGCGGTTGCCGGGTGTGAAGAGCATCGAGCGAGCAGGGTGCATTTCAGGTACTCACTTGATAGCCATCGGGTTGAGCGGCGATCCCACCGCCCTGGTGAAGGGCAGCGGAGGGCCGCAGAACATGAATTCGTACACGCCGTCGGCGGCACAATCGTCGGCTAGTGGGTCGAGGTCGAAGATCTCGCCGAGCCACAGGCCCATGTGAACAATGAACACGATGTGGAGTGGTTGGGCCACGTCCGGGGTCTCGTTGGGCCGCACCTCCAGACCCCAGGTGTCGGTGGCGAGGGCGGCGATGTCACGTGAAGCCACCCAGTCCACGCTGCCCAGACCGAGCCCGGGGGCGGGCCCGCCGGCGTAGTCACCCCAACCACCCGCAGCTCGGGTCGCGGCCATGGCCCCGGTGCGCACGAAGACGAAGTCGCCGGGCCCGACGACGACTCCAGCCTGACCCTCTGCCTGCTCCAACTCCTTGGAGTCGATCACATGGCCCGGTTCCAGCCACTCGACACCGAGGGCCCGGGGCAGGTCGAGCAGCACCCCGCGGCCGACCATCCCACCGGAGGCATTGGCGACGTCACCCTTGAGGGCGCCCTTGCTCGACACCCATTCCGCCCCGTAACCGTTGTAGATCTTGCCCTCGAACACGACATGGCCGAAGGCGTCCCACTGGGTTCCGGACTGGAGAGGCATGATGATGATGTCGTCGGTGCCCCGGAAGTGCTTGTCGACGCCGCCATAGAAGTCACGGATCGAGGTCCCGGCGATGGCGTCGGCGCCGTCCCTGATCATGAGATGGATCGGGTTGAAGCGGCCCAGGCCCCCGGTCTGTGGGCCGTCCTCGTCGTAGGGGAGGGCCATCGAGATCGTCTTGCCCGATCGCACCAGCGCCGCTGCGGCCACCACCATCTCCGGTGTCACCAGGTTGAGCGTCCCCTTCTCGTCGTCCGGCCCCCAACGCCCCCAGTTGCTGTGAGTGGTGCTCAGCTCACGGACTGTTTCGATGTCAGGTGTCACTGTGCTCTTTCGCCCGGCGGGTTGTGCAGGATGCACGATATATGATCCGACTCGATGCCATCGCCGGACCATGAGTTCACCCCGGAGCAGGAACTGTTTCGAAGCACGGTCCGTGAATTCTGCGACAAGGAGATCAGCCGGGAGTACGTCCGGGAATGCGACCGGGAGCACCGGGCCCCCAAGGAGCTCTACGACAAGCTCGCCGCCCAGGGCTGGCTCGGGATCAACATCCCCGAGGATCAGGGAGGAGGCGGGGGCGGAGCAGTGGAGGTTGCCATCCTCCTCGAGGAGCTGGGTCGGTCCTTCCTCGATCTCTCGTTCTGGGTGTTTCGCACCGTCACCTGGGGCGGTCTCGCCATCGGTCGCGACGGGACGGAGGAGCAGAAGAAGGAGCTACTCCCGAGGATCGCATCCGGTGATCTCACCGTGTGCTTCTCGTTGACCGAGCCCGATGCCGGGTCGGATGCCGCGGCGATTGCCCTCGCCGCGGTCGAGGATGGTGACGACTACGTGCTCAACGGGCAGAAGGTATTCACCTCGGGCTTCAAGGTCAGCGACCTCGACGTGGTCGCGGCCCGCACCGCTTCGGACGGCAACAAGCATCACGGGATCACCAATTTCATCGTCGACACCAACAGTCCCGGGCTGGAATGGAGCCCGATCGAGACCCTTGGCCACTGGCCGTTGGGAACCGCGATGCTGTACTTCACCGATGTCAGGGTTCCCAAGACCAGGATGTTGGGCACCCTGGACCAGGGTTGGGCCAACCTCGGGGTCTACCTCCGTTACGAGCGTCTCTGTCTCTCCGCTGCGCGCACCGGAGCCGCGGCTGCTGCCCTTGCCGACTCGGTGGCGTACGCCAAGGAGCGACGCCAGTTCGACCAGCCCATCTCCCAGTTCCAGGCGGTGGCCCACCGTTTGGCCGACATGCAGACCATGGTCGAGATCTCCCAGATGCTGGTGTATCGCTACGCCTCGCGATTGGACCGGGATGTGGCCAGCACCAGGGACGCCGCCATCCTCAA
>DATDPP010000078.1:0-3623 GCA_035292685.1 Acidimicrobiia bacterium | reverse complement strand
GTCGAAACGTCTCAATGTGGCGATGGGATATGGGGGTCGTCAGGAGATCGTCGACGCCGCCAAGGACCTGGTCTCGACTCTCCTATCTGACGGCGTGCCACCTGAGGAGGTCGCCTCCTACATCGACGCCGACGCTCTCGCTTCCCACATGTACTCGGCCGACATGCCCGATCCCGATCTGCTGATTCGAACCTCCGGTGAGTCCCGTCTCTCCGGTTTCCTCCTCTGGCAGTCGGCCTACGCCGAGTTCGTCTTCGTCGACGTCAACTGGCCGGCTTTCCGCCGGGTGGACTTCCTTCGCGCCTTGCGTGACTTCACCAGTCGCGACCGGCGCTTCGGGAAGTAGCCGTTTGCGATCCCGGCCCGGCCGGCGTCGGAGTTGTCAGACTTAGAGTTGCGAAATGCCGAGGCGTTTCGTATCTGAAGAGTCTCGCGTGCCCTTCGCCTCGGCCCTGAGAGGAACCAGGGCGCGCGGCTATGGGTCGGCCGACTTCAGGGCGGATCTCGGTGCTGGTCTCACGGTGGGAGTGGTCGCTCTCCCCTTGTCGATGGCATTGGCGATCGCCTCCGGTGCGCCGCCTCATCTCGGTTTGTTCACGGCGATCGTGGGTGGCGCCGTGATCGCGCTGGCAGGGGGGTCGATGCACTCGGTCTCGGGGCCAACCGCCGCCTTCGTGGTGATCCTCGCCCCGATCACCACCCGGTACGGCCTGTCAGGGTTACTGGTGGCATCGCTGATGGCCGGTGTGGTCCTGGTGGCAATGGGGCTGATGCGCCTCGGCAGGCTCATCCAGTTCATCCCGCATCCGGTCACCACCGGTTTCACGGCAGGGATCGCCGTCGTGATCGCGGTGCTCCAACTGGGGGACCTGGTTGGGATCGGCTCCCTATCCGGTGACCGGATCTGGGAGCGGCTGGAGGATTTCGTGTCGAGGTTGCCCTCAGCCCACTGGCAGGACGCCGCGCTGACCGCATTGACATTGACGGCCATGATCACCTTCCCGCGGATAACCAAACGGGTTCCCGCCCCGCTCGTCGCGTTGATTCTGGCCTCGCTGGCAGGGGTGGCCCTCGATCGGGCCGGGTTCCCGATTGCCTCGATCGAGTCGAGATTCGGCGGGATCCCAGCCCTTCCGCCGGTGCCGGTGCTGCCGTGGACATTCGACGGAGCCCTCAACTGGTCGATGACCTTGGAGTTGGTTCCCAGCGCTCTGGCCATCGCAATGCTGGGGGCGATCGAATCGCTTCTGTGCGCGGTTGTGGCCGACGGGATGACCGGGTCCAGGCACGACCCTGATTCCGAACTGTTGGGGATGGGTCTGGGCAACATGGTGGTGCCCTTCTTCGGCGGGTTCGCCTCCACCGGCGCCATCGCTCGGACCGCCACTGCGATTCGTGCCGGCGGGCGGACCCCGCTCGCCGCGGTGATTCACGCCGGGTTCGTGCTGACCGCGATGCTGATCCTCGCTCCCCTGTTGGGTTTCGTGCCGATGGCGGCTATGGCCGGGCTCTTGTTGGTGGTGGCGTGGAACATGAGCGATGCCCGCCATTTCGGGCGGATGGTTCGGATAGCTCCTCGAAGCGACGTCACCGTCTTGTTGGTGTGTTTTCTGCTGACCGTCGTGTTCGACATGGTGGTGGCGGTCGCGGTCGGTGTGGTGCTGGCCGCCTTGTTGTTCATGCGTCGCATGGTGGAGATCTCCGGTGCGCGGTTGATCGGGGGAGAGCACGGGCACCTAGCCGAGGGACTGCCCCCGGGCGTTGTGTTCTACGACATCGCAGGCCCGTTGTTCTTTGGTGCCGCCGAAAAGGCGTTTGCGGCTTTGACGGTCGTCGGGTCGGGCGTGCACACCGTGATCATGGATCTCGAAGATGTGCCTGCTATCGATGCCACGGGATTGGTTGCCCTCGAGTCGACGATCGAACGTCTCAACGGGCTGGGCATCAAGGTGGTCCTCGTCGGTGTTCAATCCCAGCCCCAGAGAGTTCTGATCCGCGCTGGTTTCGATGACCGGCCCGGGCTCCTCGAAATCACCGATCATCTCAGCGACACCATCGAACAGGTGATCAGGGATAATCGGCCAAGGCGTTGACCAGGGACGCGGTCGAAGCTCAGCTCAGGCAGTGACCATCCCCGGGTGGAGATGGGTGACGTCACCGAGTTGGCGCAGCGAGAACGCCCAACCGGTGCTGATCCGGGTCATGGTGAGCCGGGAGACTCCGGTGTGAGGCTGGCGAAAACGCTCCCATTCCCACGGCACTGGCTCCAGACCCAACAGATGGCCGAGGATGACCGCGTTGGTGCCGGCGTGAGCCACGACGATGACCCGACGATCGGGATCGTCGACGGCCCACAGATGACGATGCTCCTCCTGCATGGGACGGATCCCGTGGGCGTCCAGCGTCTCCTGGAGCCCTGATACCACTCGTTGGTGGAACGCCCGGAACGTCTCGCCCCCGGGCAACCCGTCCCACATCTCCTCCATCGAGCGGAAGCTCGAGTCCCGCAGTGCCTTGTCGATCTGGTCTACGGGGGAGCCGTCCCACTCGGGTGGGTTGTTGATCTCCTGAAGCCAGTCGTAGACCTCGGGCTTGGTCCCGACGTCGCCCGAGATCGGGTTGGAGGTCTGCACTGCCCGGTTCATCGAGGAGACCCATAGCTCGTCGAAGCGATCGAGGCTGGCGAGGCGGTGGGCCACCCGCTTTGCTTGCTCGTGGCCGAGCTCGGTCAGGCCGGGGTCATTGCGGGCGATGCGATCCGGGGCCCAGTCGGGCTGTCCGTGACGGACGAGGAAGAGATCCATGGCATCAAACCTAGACCTACCGCGAGCTACCCACGGCATCGGGTACGGGTCGTGGCCCAATACGATGTGAGGGTGCCTGGCGATTCCCTGATAGAGCATTTACGCACCCACGCCCTCCGAACCGACGGCCCGTTCACCCTCCGATCAGGCGCGGTCACCTCCTGGTACCTCGACGCCCGTCAGACCACCTTCAGTGGTGACGGGGCATGGTTGGTGGGGGAGGCGGTGCTGAACGTGGTCGACCCGTCGGCCCGGGCCATCGGGGGAATGACCATGGGAGCCGACCCCATCGCGGTGGCTACCGCCATGGTCGCCGCCCGCCATGGGCGGGAACTGAGCGCCTTCTCGATCCGGAAGCAGGCCAAGGACCACGGCACTGGAGGCCGGGTGGTGGGCCCGGTGACGCCCGGAACCCGGGTGGTGATCCTCGAGGACACGACCACGACCGGCGGTGCCGCCATCGAGGCCACCGACGCCGCGACCGCGGAAGCCCTGCATGTGATCCAGGTGGTCGCCCTCGTCGACCGATCCGGTGATCAGGCCGCGGATGCTTTTGCCTCCAGGGGTATCCCCTATGTGGCGCTGGTCGTGCCCTCCGACCTCGGGGTCGGCGAATGAGGGTCGTCGTGCAGAGATCGGCAATCCGGATGTGGCTGCTGGCGATCGGGGCCATTCCGTTGCTCATCATCGCGGTCGATGTCCTCACCAATCGCCGGATCACCAACTGGCTTCGAGAGATCCTCTTCACCCCCGCTGACACCCAGATCTATGAGCCTCGGGACGTGATCTACGCCTGGGCCATCCTGTTGTTCGCCGCAT
>DATDPP010000077.1:0-25961 GCA_035292685.1 Acidimicrobiia bacterium | reverse complement strand
TGAAACCCAGGTCCTCGGCCATCCTGGCCAGTTCAACCACCCGGGAGGCCGGTGGGTCGGTCTGCAGCACCACACCAAAGTCCATCAGGTGATCACACAGGTTGACCTCATGTGATCACGGTAATCAGGACCGGAATCAAGGCCGGTAGCGCCATGTCCGGGCGTCAACCGAACTCCAGTGGCGTCCCGGTTCTGGGCCAGGCCAACCCTTCGAATCTCACGTAGTCCTTGAGCGAGCTCATCGCGTACAGGAATCCACGCTGTTTCAGGGGGCCCGGGATCCGTTTGTGGGTGAAGTTCAGGCCCACGGCAACCCGGGCCAACATCATCTGGCCCACCATAGAGGCAACTCGATCGGGTTCCCTTTCGTCCACCCAAGCATCAGCCTCTCCCCTCATCGCCTGAGCCAGATCAACCAGCCCTACATCATCGCCCTCCGCAACTTTCCTTCCCCCGATTGCCGACAGCAGCGGCATCCATCGATCGATCGACCGGTCTGCCCTGGCCTCGAGCAGATGACTGAGTTCGAAATAGGCATGGTCGAAAAAGAGGAAATCCTCGGGTCGATAGAAGGCGAGATCGATCAAGAACCAGTCGAGTGCGCCATCAGCCTCCCGGACCAGCACGTTGAAACCGTGGAGATCCCCATGGATGTTGCCAACGACAGGGCGGATTCCCAGCCGGCTCATCTCGTCATGGGTGCCCACAGCGAATGCGAGCGGATTCGGGTACCAATGACCGTCCCAGATCAATGTGGGCGTCAGCGGGTCGAGCCCCGACTGTTCGAGGAACCCGTGAATCCGCCCGCGGCGAGGTTCGAGCCGGTAGTCGAGCCAGCCGGACAGCACCTCCTGGGGATCGAGGATGGCTTCGGCCAACCGGTAGTCGCCGTTCCATTCGCTCAGGATCTCCGCCGAGACCCGGCGGCCGACAGCCAGTTGCGTCGGGTAGGCGGCCTCCTCCCAGGGGGCCGTGAACTCGAGCCCTCGAGCCGCAATCGTGGCCAGAATGGCGGTCGCCCCTTCGAAGCTGGCGGCATGGACGATTCGGGGCAGATGCCGAGCGGCGAAGTCCGGTGACCGCTCAAAGGCAAGGCGATGACGGTCGGCTTCGAAGTCACCATCCGCATTTCCGGCCGCCTCCAGCTTCAGGATCGCCTGCCCGCTGAACGCGTCGCAGTCGATATCCACGGCCAGCACCGAGGCTCCGGACTTGCCACCAAGCGGGCGCTGCACCAGCAGCTCCCCCTGCACGCGCCAGGCCGATACGAGATGGCGACGCAGGTCGCCGAACACGTCCGACAAGCCGATGGCCGCGTCGGACTCGGTGGGCGGGCTCGGCTCGGGCCGCATGGTCGGGCTCTGCAGCAGCCGGATCTCTGCAAGGAGGCCCCGATAGTCCGCGTCATCACCTGACTCGAGAAGTTCCTGGAATCGCTCCGACCCCAGGACCTGACGCAAGCCTTCGATCACCTGCTCCTCGATCGCCCGTTCCTGTGGGGACAGAGCGGCACCCTGCGTTCGACCACCTTCGTCGACGGCCAGGAGTCGGGTGGCAATCTCAGGTGCAACAGAGGTGACAGCCCTGGCCAGCCTCCGTAGGACGGCGGACACCCCCGGTGGGTTCCTCGTCTCGACGAAGCCATCGATGGCCTTGCTGAGGAGAGATACCACATCTTCTAGGTCGCCAAGCTCGGACTCCACGTCCGCCAGGTACAGGTGAGAGAACGCGACGCAGCTCTGGTCTCCGATCCGCTCGAACATTGGTATCGCGTCCCGGAACAGCCGTCGCGCCTCCTGGGGTCTCCCCAGGCCGGCGGCCACCGATGCCTTGCCCCGGGTGGCGTGGGCAACAACGAGACGCTCGTCGATGTTCGCCACCAATCCGAGTGCCTTGTCGAACGCTTGGTCGGCTTCGACATACTCAGCCACCGCGAGCAGGCTGAACCCGAGGTCAAAGGCGAGCCAACCCGCCGACCAGTGGTCGCCGAGGTTTATGAAGCCTTCGACCGCCTCGCGCTGGTGGGCAATGTTCTGGCGAGCGTCCCCGAGCAACTCGACCTTGCTCCCGAGCCACCGCTTGGCATAGGCTTCCCCCCATTGGTCTCCGGCCTCTTGGAATAATGCGATGCTGGCGCGAATCGTTTCCTCGGCACCGGTCGTCATCGACCTCGCCTCAGCCAGCGCATACAACGACATGGCCCGCTCGCTCATGCTTCCTTGCTCTTCGAGGATCCGATGCGCCCTTTCCCCGGCGTCGGGGTCCGACGGAGAGCCCCTCGTGATCAGCTCGATGGCCCCGGTCTTGATGAAGGCACGCGCCCACAGAAGATCGTGCTCCGGGCCCGAGAGCTCGGATACCCGGCGAAACCAACGGAGGGCATCCTTCCATTCGGTCTGCATGAACCAGTACCTACCCATCGCGGCAACCACGCGCAGTGCGTGCTCGATGTGGCCCCCGCCAAGGGCCCACCCGACGGCGGCCCGTATGTTGTCGTGATCAGCCTTGATCCTCTCCACCCACTGAGCCTGGTCATGGCCGCGCAGACCCTGATCGCCTCGTTCCGCCAATGCCAGGGTGTATGAGCCGTGCTGTAGCCGCGCCTCTTCCTCCAGACCTGCTTCCGCCAAACGCTCGAGGGCAAACTGTCGGACCGTCTCCAAGAGTCGGTAACGGTTCTCCGAGCCGCGCAGGACAACATCGACGAGGGACTTGTCCACCAGGCCCTCGAGGATCTCAAACGTCTCGTCGACCTCCCCGAGCACCGCCTCGGCGCCTTCCAGAGACCACCCGTTGAACACGGCGAGGCGTTGCAGGGCCTCTTGCTCGCGCCGATCGAGGAGGTTGTAGCTCCAGTCGATGGTCGCCTGGATGGTCTCGTGTCGGGAGGGTCGCCCGGCCGAGCTCTCGAGAAAGCGAAAACGGTCGGCGAGCCGATCAAGGATCTGGCTGGGCGAGAGCAGCTTGGTCCTCGAGGCCGCGACCTCTATTGCGAGCGGTAATCCGTCCAAACGCCGAACGATTTCCCCGATTACTTCCACAGCCTCGGAGTCCGCCTGGTATCCGGCCCGAACCTGCGCCGCCCGATCCAGGAACAGCCGCACCGCTTCGGGACGCTCTCCTTCGATCTCGGTTTCGACTGGAAGTGGGGCCACCCGGAATACCATCTCGCCGTTCATTCCCAGAATCTCTCTGGTTGTCGCAAGGATTTGGACGCCGGGGCAAGCTGAGAGAAGCGTCTTAGTCAGCGTTCGGACTGCACCGAGCACGTGCTCACAGTTGTCGAGAATCAGCAGAATATGCCTGTCCGACAGGAAGTCGGCGACCACCTCGCCACGCTCACGGAGCCCGCCAACCTCGATGTCACCGACCGCAAAGGACTCGGCGACGACGCTGGGGATTTGATCGCCGTCGTCGGTCGAGGTGAGGTCGATGTACCAAACGCCGTCGGGGAATCCGTCGGCGATGGTCACCGCCACCTGGGTGGCGAGCCGGCTCTTCCCCACGCCGCCCGGCCCGGTAAGGCTCACCAATCGGCTGGTATCGAGCAGACCCGAAAGGGTGCGGATCTCCGCCGCTCTCCCCACGAACGTCGTCAGCTCGGTCGGAAGATTGTGGTAACCGATCTCCACCATGGGGATCGCGGAATCTACTCCTGGTCTTTTTGGCGCGGGAGATCTCGACCTATAGGCCGCGATCCCCGCGCCAGAATGGGGTGGGAAATGATCGACCACGAACCAGAAGACCCGGTGGACGCAACCCCCAAAGAGACTTCGATCCCGGCCTGGTGGAGGGCCCATGACGTCGTCGTTGGCCTGCTGGCTGGTCTCGGGGTCGGTGTCATCGCCGGCCTGTTCGCCACCAGGATCATCGATACCACCGCGATCGTGGCCGCTTGTGGGGTGGTTGGGGCGGTCTTCGGTGTGCTGGCGCTCTGGCGTAGTCGGCAGCAACCGGGTGGCTTTGTCACCGCGATCGTGGTCATTGCCTGGGCGGTTCTGGCGTTTTCCGCCGCGTTCCTCACTGCCCTGGCGGTGGCCATTGCCAACTTCGAATAGAGCCCGGCACCTCGATCAGACTTGGTCCCACGGGCTCTCGAAGCGGGTGGCCCGGAACTGACATGGATCGTCGACCAGGATGAGGACCAGCTGTGTGTCATCCATTGCGGCCGCATAGACCCCGGTCTGGCCGGCGCACTCTCCGTAGATGTTGGTGACAAAGATGAGATTGGCCTCCTCCCGGGCCACGAAACCACCCATCAGCGGGTCGTTGGGGTTGGAAGCGGCGGTCTCCAATACTTGATAGGACCCGTCGTCGGTGACCTGGAGGAACAACTGGCCGTTGTCCCAGTCACCCACGAGGTCGCCCAAGGTGATCTGATGTGTGGTCGTGGTGGCGAATGACAAAGTCGTCGTGGGGGTATCGCTCCCCTCGTCCACCCCAGAGCAACCCATCGACAATACCGTCGCCGACAACAGGACCAGCATCCGTGGGCCCCAACGGTTCATTGGAACGACGTTAGGGGCCGAACAGCCCTTTCACGGCGTCGACGATCATCTGGGGCCGTTCCCATGGGATCGAGTGGTTGCTCCCCTCAGCCAGCAACTGGGTGGAGTTCGTCGAGAGTGCGGCATACCCGGCGAGCCCTTCCTGCCACTGGGTGCTCACCTCTTCGGACCGCTCCGCACCCTGGCCTGCGATGAACCCGGGACTGCGGAACGTCACGTCCATGTCGTGCCCGATGACCACCAGGGGTCGGTCGCCGAAGTCACCCGGGCCTGCATAGGGGAAACGGTCCGCGGCATCGTCGGAGTACTTGGCGAAGCCGGCCGGTGCGGGGTCGACCAGAACGACCCCATCCAGTTGCTCACCGAACCCGTCGGCAAACGCCTGGGCGGTGGCCACCCCCTCGCCGTGGCCCACGTAGACGATGTCACGGTCTGCGAGCCCGAACTCGCCGAGGGCCGTCATCAGATCCGACGTCAGCTGCTCGGCGTCTCCGGCCGGTGCCCCAGTTTGAACCGAATAGGTCCCCGACCTGTCAAAGGAGCAGACCTCGTTGTTGCCAGAGAGCCCGGCCTGAACCACCGACCACGATCCGGCGCCTAGGTCGACATCAGCATCGAGGATCACCAGCGGGTCGCCGCTGCCTGAGCACCGCAGCCGGAGTTGGCGATCGTCGATGGTGACAACCTCGTCGAGGGTCACTTCGAGATCCTGAAGCTCGGCCCCGGGATCGATCCGCACCAGGAACCCTGACTGATAGAGGAAGACCCAGAGGGACCCTTCGGCGTACTCCACTTCGCTGGGCCGGCCCGGGAACGGTGTCACGGTCTCGACCGCCAGGGTCTCGAGATTGACCTTGGAAAGGGTGTAGTCGTTGTAGCTCGTGACCCAGAGATAGCCATCGGCGTACACCGCAGAGTGGGGGAATCGCCCCACCGGAACTGACGACACGCTTTCCCCATCCGTCGTGAACTCATCGATCCGGACCAGGGTGTTGCGGTCGATGTCCAACACCCACGGCGCGCCGTTGCCGTCGATCACCCATCGAGGAGAGGAAATAAAGGGTCTTACGAAAGGAGTGGCACCCTCGTAGGCCATGACCTCTAGACCCAGCCCATCAGGATCGACCCTGGCCAACCCGCCACCGACCACCATCCAGACGTAACCGTCGACATAGCCAATGAGCGCCCCACCCTGGAGGCCTGCAGGGAGCTGGTGCTCAGTCACGGCGCCCCCGTCGTCGATGACCAGGAGTTGACCTCCTTCGGTGGTGCGCCAAAGCTCGTCTTCGACCCGGATCCCGGAGGTGACTTGGTCCGGCAATGAGATCACATCAGTGGTGCCGGTCTGCGGGTCGAAGCGAAGGACTTCTCCACCATTCTCGTAGGAGTTCAGCCAGACATATCCCCCGCTCACCGAGACGCCTTCGACGTAGCCCTCGAGCGGGAAGGTCTCTTCGACCGTGCCCGAGGGGAGATCGACCCGATACAGCTCGTGATCGTTGGAACTGACCACCCACATCGTTTCCCCGTCAATTGCCGAAGTCCGAACCCCGCCCACCGTGCCCACCCGGATCACGTCCTGAACCCCGGGCAGGCCACGCAGGGTGTCCTCGGTGGCGGCATCGATCGCTGGTCTCGGCTTCTGGGTCAGGTAGACCGGGATGAAGATCACGATCACGAGAGCGAACACACCAACCCCGACGAGGGCCAGCCGGCGACGGCTGGGTGGGGCCGATGCCGGACGTAACGTGGTAGTCCGGCCCTCGATCCGATCGGCGACCTGGGCCCGGAGCCTGTGGCTGTCAACGGTGGTCATCCCCTTCGACACCGGGTCGAGTGCAGCAAGACGATCGAGTAGGTCAGGCACGGAAAACAACTCCTTCGGGGCTCTGCAATTTCTCGTATTCCTTCTTGAGCCGGCTTCTTGCCCGGGAAACCCTCTGGTCTACTGCGGCCACACTGATCCCGAGCACGGTGGCGATCTGGGCATGACTCACCTTGTCCCAGGCCACGAGTTTCAGGATCTCCTGGTCGGAGGCACGGAGCTTCTCCAGGGAGGTAAGGAGACGCAGGTCCTCTTCGCTGCTCGCCACCCGGGTTTCGGGGGTCTCGGGCTCGCCCCCTCGCTGGGCGGCCAGCTTGTCTCCTAACGACAAACGGCGGGTGCTGCCCCGACGGTGGTTGCCGATGGTCATGTAGGCCACCGCCATCAGCCAGGCCTTCGCAGCCTCCCCCTCCGGGATGTCATCCAACCGACGCCAGGCAACAGCGAACACGTCGGCAGCAACATCCTCGGCATCCGTTGCGGCCATCCGCCGCCGGCAATAGCTGAGGACAGCCTGATGGTGGGTGCGGAACAAAGACTCGAAGCGCTGGTCAGCTTCGGTAGTCACTTGGAGTAGCTCGGCTGTGGACAATTCACCCTCTTCATCGGGTAAGTGTCCGCTCGAACCGAAACCTGACAGCCGTCAGCCGTGAGTGGGAAACCCGAGGTCCACGCCACGATGTATCGGGTCGGCCCACCGCGAGATGACCACCTTCTGGCGGGTGTAGAAGTGAACGCCTTCGGGGCCATAGATGGCGTGGCTACCGAATATCGAGTCCTTCCATCCACCGAAGCTGTAGAACGAAAGAGGCACCGGGATGGGAACGTTGATCCCGACCATCCCCACCTGGATCTCCTGTTGGAACTTGCGGGCTGCCCCCCCGTCATTGGTGAAGACTGCAGTGCCGTTCCCGTAGGGGTTCTCGTTGATGAGACGGATGGCGTCCTCGAAATGCTCCATCCGAACCGTGGACAGCACCGGTCCGAATATCTCGTCGGTGTAGATCGACATGTCCGGTGTCACCTGGTCGAAGAGAGTGGGGCCCAGGAAGAAGCCGTCTTCGTGGCCGTCCACCACCAGGTCCCGGCCGTCGGCCACCAGGAGCGCACCCTGGGAGACCCCGGCGTCGACATACCCCAGCACCCGGTCGAGATGGGCCCTGGTCACCAGCGGCCCCATCTCCACCCCCGGTTCGTCGCCCGGCCCAACCTTCAGTTTCTCGATGCGGGTCTGAACTCCCTCGATGAGCCGGTCGCCCGCGTCGCCGACGGCCACCACGGCCGCGATCGCCATGCATCGCTCCCCGGCCGAGCCGTAGCCGGCTGACACCGCGGAGTCGGCGGCGAGGTCGATGTCGGCGTCGGGCAGCACGATCATGTGGTTCTTGGCCCCACCGAGCGCCTGGACCCGCTTCCCGTTGCGGGTCCCGTTCTCGTAGATGTAGCGGGCGATCGGGGTCGAGCCCACGAAGGAGACGGCGGCGATATCGGGGTGGGCGAGGATGGCGTCCACAGCCTCTTTGTCCCCGTGGACCACGTTGAAGACCCCCTCGGGCAACCCGGCTTCGGCGAACAATTCCGCACAGAGCATCGAGGGCGAGGGGTCCTTCTCCGACGGCTTGAGGACAAAGGTGTTGCCACAGGCAATGGCCAGCGGGTACATCCACATCGGGACCATGGCCGGGAAGTTGAAGGGGGTGATCCCCGCGACCACCCCCAGCGGCTGGCGAATGGTGTAGGTGTCCACCCCGGTCGAGACCTGTTCTGAGAAGTCGCCCTTCAGTAGATGAGCGATGTTGCAGGCAAACTCGATGACCTCCAGGCCACGTTGCACTTCGCCCAGGGCGTCATCGATGGTCTTGCCGTGCTCGGCAGTGAGGAGCTTGGCGATGTCGAGCTTGCGAGCTGCCACCAGTTCGCGGAAGGCGAACATGATGTTCTGACGCTGGGTCAGCGACGAGTAGCGCCAGGTCTCGAAGGCGCTCTTCGCCGACCGGACTGCCTTGTCGACATCAACCGTTGAAGCCAACGGCACCTCTGCGGTTTGTGACCCGGTGGCCGGGTTGAAGACGGGGCCGACCCGGGTGGAGGCACCCGAGGTGGGTGAGCCGTCGATCCAATGGTTGATGGTTTTCATGGGGCCTCCGGGTTGCCCAAAGGTAGTCGGGCACGGAACCGGGAACTTGGGGCTGTTCCGATAGCGTCAGAATACCGATACCTTCTCAAACAACAGCACGCTGTTCGCGCCGGCGACAGTGTCCTCCCTCTTAACCGGCAATCGGTATGCCTCTCGCCACCACCGCCATACCGCTGGTTGCTTACGCAGTCGGCTTTCAGACCCTCGTCTATGTCCTCCTCCCCGGCAGGTTCCGGACGAGGTGGGCGCCGCTCGTCACCGGATTGGTGGGCGCGGGGCTGGTCCTGGCGGCTGGTGCTTGGTTCGGCTTCGACACCATTGGCCTGGGGATACCCGACGGCGGCACCGTGGCGGCCTGGGGAGTGGGCACCATCCTCGTGATGAGCATGGTCGGGATGGTCATGCTCTCCCACCCTCAACTGCGGGGCCAACTCGCCGACCCCCGGATGGCAGCCATGAGCCCACGCGAGGCGGCTTCGCAGATCCTGGTCCGGATCCCGATCATGACCGCCCTCATCGAGGAAGCCGTGTTCAGGGGAGTGCTTCACACCGCCCTGATCGCCCTCTACCCCGCACCCATAGCGCTCTGGGCAGGTGCCGCCTTGTTCGGGATGTGGCACGTCGGGCCCGGTCTCGAGCAGGCCAAGGCGACGGACCGTCGGACCCTGGCCAGTGTGGCCCATGTCATGCTCACCGTGATGGTGACCACCCTCGTCGGCGCCGGCCTGGTCTGGCTTCGGATGGAAACCGGGTCGATCTGGGCGCCGCTGGCGGTGCACGCCGGCCTCAACATGACGATGGCGGTCTTCGCCAGGACTGCGGCGCGCGTATCGCTCCCGGCCTGGGCCCGCTATCTCGTGCCCGCGGCGGAATAAGCCCGGCCGAGTGTTTATTGCCGGCCGACTTTGCCGGCGACCAACCCTCTCGGATCCGCCGCTTTCACAAGTCGTCTGGATGACAGTCGCCGGCAAACAGGCGCCGGTCGGCCGGGGCTACCGCTCCAAGGCGAGCTAGATCCCCTATATCAAATACTGGTTCGTTCCCCGCCGCAGATAGCGGCCGTCACCGGGCGTCCCGTGGTAGGCACCAGCTTCGATGATCGTCTTTCCCCGGCTGAGCACCGTGTCCACCTTGCCGGTGATCTCCAAACCCTCGTAACACGAGTAGTCCACCCACATGTGATGGGTCTCTGCGCTGAGGGTGTGGCTCGCCGCCGGGTCGAACACCACGATGTCGGCGTCGGAGCCAACTGCGATCGTGCCCTTCTGCGGGTAGAGGCCGAACATCTTGGCCGGGGTGGTGGCGGTGACCTCGACGAAGCGGTTCAGGCCGAGACGCTCCTCGTGGACTCCGCCGTGATAGATCAACTCCATCCGGTGCTCGACCCCGGGAAGGCCGTTGGGAATGGCGGCGAAGCTGTCCCTCCCCAGCTGCTTCTGGGTCCCGAATTGGGGATGATCACCCCAACAGAAGGGGCAGTGATCGGTGGACACGATCTGGAGATCGTTGGTGGCCAGTCCCTTCCACAGGGCTTCCTGATGCTCCTCCGCCCGATCCCGCAAGGGCGGTGAGCACACGTACTTGGCTCCCTCGAAGCCGTTGCCGAGGTCATCGAGGGACAGGAACAGGTATTGGGGACAGGTCTCGCCGAAGGCGTTCTGACCGTCGTCCCGGGCGAGGGTCAGCTCGAGCAGGGCCTCGGCCGCCGACATGTGAACCACGTAAAGCGGGCAGCCGGCCAACTCGGCCAACTTGATCGCCCGGTAGGTCGCCTCGCCTTCGAGGATCGCCGGCCGGGTCAGCCCGTGATAGATGGGGTCGGTGTGGCCTCTCGCCAGGGCCTGTTCCACCAGAACATCGATGGCGATCCCGTTCTCGGCGTGCATCATGATGGTCGAGCCGTTCTCGGCCGCCTTCTGCATGGCCCTGAAGATCTCGCCGTCGGTCGAGTAGAAGACACCCGGGTATGCCATGAACATCTTGAACGAGGTGACACCCTCGTCGAGGGCGGTGTCCATCTCCTTCAACGCCTGCTCGGTCACATCCCCAACGATCAAGTGGAACCCATAGTCGATGGCGCAGTTCCCGTCGGCTTTGCCCATCCAGGCTTCGAACCCGTCCATCAGGCTCTGGCCTTTGGTCTGAACGGCGAAATCGATGATGGTGGTGGTCCCGCCCCAGGCCGCGGCCCGGGTCCCGGTTTCGAACGTGTCCGCGGCCCTGGTCCCGCCGAACGGAAGCTCCATGTGGGTGTGGACGTCGATGCCGCCCGGGATGACGTACTTGCCGGTGGCGTCGATCAGCTGGTCGGCGCCCGCCTCCCAGTCATGGGAACCGGGCCCGGCCAGGGCAGCAACCTTCTCCCCGTCGACCAGCACGTCAGACACTGTCGTGGCGTTGGCGGTGACAACGGTGCCACCTTTGATGACGGTCCTTGCCATGACTCCTCCCTTCAGGGTGCGACCAGATCGCCGTAGGCGTCGGGGCGGCGGTCCCGGTAGAACGCCCACTGCTGGCGCACCTCGTCGATCAGGTCCAAGTCGAGATCCCTGATCACCAATTCCTCCTCGGTGTCGGACGCCGACTCACCAATGATCCGGCCCCGGGGGTCGACGAAATAGGACGATCCGTAGAAGTCGTTGTCTCCTAGCGGCTCCTTGCCCACCCGGTTGATGGCTCCGATGAAGTACTCGTTGGCCACCGCCGAAGCCGGCTGCTCGAGTTTCCAGAGGTACATCGACAGGCCACGGCTGGTGGCCGAGGGGTTGAACACGATCTTGGCGCCATTGAGCCCCAGGGCCCGCCACCCTTCCGGGAAATGGCGGTCGTAACAGATGTAGACGCCGACCTTGCCAACTGCGGTGTCGAACACCGGATACCCCATGTTCCCGGGACGGAAATAGAACTTCTCCCAGAACCCCTTCACGTGCGGGATGTGGTTCTTTCGGTACTTGCCAAGATAGGTCCCGTCGGAGTCGATGACCGCGGCCGTGTTGTAGTAGAAGCCTTCCTGCTCCTTCTCGAAGATCGGCACCACCAGGACCATCCCGGTCTCCTTGGCCAAATCCTGCATCAATTTGGTGGTGGGGCCATCGGGGATCGGCTCGGCATACTCGAAATGCTCGTTCTCTTGGACCTGGCAGAAATAGGGCCCGTAGAAGAGCTCCTGGAAGCACATCACCTTGGCCCCCTGCTGCGCCGCCTCACGGGCGTAGTCGGCGTTCTTCTTGATCATCGAGTCCTTGTCCCCGGTCCACTCGGTCTGGACTACGGCGGCTCTGACGACATTGGGCATTCAGGGTCCTTCCTGACGAGTTGGACGGAAAGCTAGCGCGCGGGAGAAACCCCCCTCCCCGCCTTTGGCGGTACTCCCCCCAACGCTCACTTCATTCGCTGGGGGGAGAAACCGCTCACTTCGTTCACCGCTACTCGCCGGCTTCCTTCAGCTCGACCTCACGACGCTCATAACCGGCGCCATTGACATCGGCATCGCCCAAGGCGGCGATCGCAGCCTCGGCCAGATCGGTCCGGTAGGCATCGCTCGAGATCTCCACGCCCTGGAGTTCCGGAATCTGCTCAGTAGCAACTGCAACTGTCTGATCCCAGAGGTCGGTGTTCATCACCCCAATACCATTGGTGGCGGGGAAGATCAGGCCAAGGATCTCGTTGAGCTGCCATTCCTGATGGCTTTGGCCAAGTGTTGACCCGTTGTCCAAGACGACCTGGACGCATTGGTCGAAGTTGTCGAGACAGTGGATCCAGCCCTGGAACGAGGCGGTCAGGAAACGGGTCGCGATGTCCTCGTTGCCTTCCTCGGCGATCCAATCGGCGTTGACCCAAACCGCGTCCTGCAGCATCGCCGTCCCAACCTCGTTGAAGTCGATCACATTGAGGTCCCCGGGCTGATAGAGCTCACCGGTGTCGGGGTTGATCGCCTCCAGCACCTGGGCGTACTCGTTGTAGATCATCGCTTCTGCGGCGTCGATGTCTCCGTTGAGGAGGGCGGTCATGTTGAAGTCCTGGCCAACCAACTCGCCAACCTCGACATCGAACTTGCTGATCGCGGCGGTCAGTTCGAATTCGTTCCCGAAGCCCCAGTTGCCGACCTTCTTGCCGGCCCAGTCCTCCGGAGACTCGATGCCGGAGTCGGCGAAGGAAACTTCGAGAGTTCCCGAACGTTCGAAGACCTGGGCGATGTTGACGATGTCCGCGCCACCCTCACGTGACACCAATGCCTTGGGCACCCAGGCCAGCCCGAACTCGGCCCCGCCGGTGGCCAGTACTTGCTGGGGAACGATTTCGACGGCACCTTCCAGGATCGTCACCTCGAGGCACTGATCCTCGTAAAAGCCCTGGTCTTGGGCCACGTAGTACCCGGCAAACTGTGCTTGAGCGAACCACTGGAGTTGCAGTCGAACCTGGTCGGGTTCGGTGCATTCCTCCGCTGCGGTTGTTGAACCGGTGCCGGTGTCATCACCGCAGGCCGCGACGGCCATTGCCAGCACCGCGATCCACATCAGGTGCAGGCGCCATTTCTTGATAGCCAAAGTTTCTCCTCCTAGATGAGAGTTGGAACGTTATCGGGTGTGAGGGGGGCCGTGTACGGGAATGCCGGGCTAGTCACGAGCGACGCATGGAAACATGCCATGGCATGAAGATTCGCTCAGCTACGAGTATCAACGCATAGAACGTCAGGCCAATCAGTGACGCGACAAGGATCGCTGCCCAGGCATCGGGAAATTGGAAAAGCTGAGCCCGATTGACGATGTACTGCCCGAGCACATCCTGAGGGCCGCCGAAATACTCCGCGATGATCGCCGCGATCAACGAGAGGGCCGTCGCCACCTTCATCGAGGCGAAGAAATAGGGCAATGCGTTGGGAATGCGCACCCGGCGCATCACCTCGGTCGGTGGGGCCGCCAGCGAGCGCATCAGTTCCAGTTCTGCGGGGTCGGCTTCGAGCAGACCCCTTGTGGTGTTGATCATCACCGGGAAGTAGACAACCACGGCAACCACACCCGTCTTGGAGAACGGGTTGGTCAGGCCGAACCAGTTGTTGAATATGGGAGCTAGCGCAGCGATGGGCGTCGCATTGAGTGCGATCGCCATCGGAAGCATCCCCTCGCGGAACCCGACCCATCTCGCCGCCGCGAGCGAGGTGGCTACCGCGAGAGTCGTCCCAAGCAGAAAGCCACTGGCCGCCTCAATGAGAGTGTTGAAGCCGGCACCCCAGATCGTCGATGACGTCTCGACGAAACTGGTGATGATCTCGCTCGGCTTGGGGAGGATGAAGCTCTGGACGCTAAACAGGCGGGTCAGGCCCTCCCAGACGATGATCACGGTGAAGAAGGCAGCGACTGCTGGTGCGTAGCGACTGCTAAACCGTCGAATCGGGGAGGGCTGCCGCGTGTCGACAGGCACGGCGCCTTCGAAAGCGGTGACGACAGACGTCTCGTGGGTCTCGTGGATGATGTCGTCGCGTTCGGTCATGCCTTGCCACGCTCATCCCGTCGCAGCGCCTCTCTGACTTCTGTGATCAATTCGAAGTAACGGGGAGCTTCCCTCGTGTCCTCCTCTCGCTTGGTCCCCAGATCGATCGTGATCTCGTCGCTGATCCAGCCCGGCCTCGACGACATGACCAAGACTCGTGTCGAGAGAAACACTGCCTCCGGGATGGAATGAGTGACAAATACCACCGTGGTGTCGGTTTCCTCCCAGATCCGGAGCACCTCCTGCTGCATCAACTCCCTGGTCATCTCATCAAGGGCCCCGAAGGGCTCATCCATGAGAAGGAGGGAAGGGTTGAAGGCCAGAGCACGAGCAATGGCAACCCTCTGCTGCATGCCGCCTGACAGCTGCCATGGGTAATGGTCGGCAAAGTGCTCTAGCTGCACAAGGGCGAGCATCTCCTGCGCCTTCGCGGCACGCGCCTCGCTTTCGAAACCCATTATTTCCAGCGGAAGCTCGACGTTCCTTTTGACATTGCGCCAATCGAGAAGAGTCGCCGATTGGAACACCATCCCGTAGTCACGATCCAGACGGGCCTGTTCTGGTGTCTTGCCGTTGATCGCGAGCTCACCGGCTGACGGAGTCGCCAGGTCGCCGATCAGCCGCAACAGAGTCGACTTACCGCAGCCCGACGGCCCGATCAGGGAGGCGAAGTCTCCGGGCGCCAGCACGAGGTCGATGTCCTTGAGCGCCTCGATGGCTTCGGCACCACGGCCAAAGACCATCCCGACGCCTCTTGCTTCGACCGCAGGGGGCATCACGCTTGTCTCCTGGCTGCCGCAACCAACCGGTGTTCCGTGAACGTGATGACACCAACAAAGACAATGCCGGCGAGACCAGCGAGGATCACGGCAGCAAACAACTTCTGGGGTGCGGCCGTGAACTGTTGGGAGAACTGGAGGAGATCGCGGCCCAACCCTCCTCTGAAGCCTGCAGGTAGCTCGCCGACGATGGCACCGATCACACTCGCGGCAGCCGAAACCTTGAGCGCAGTGAAGATGTACGGCAGCGCCGCGGGAACTTGCAGCTTCCACAGGGTTTCCCTCGGGGTGCTGGCGTAGGACCGCATCAACTCCATGGACGTCGCCTCCGGTGACCTCAGACCTCTCACCGTGTTGATGATGACCGGGAAGAAGGTGAGGTAGGCGGCGATGAGCGAGACCGTCAGCCATTGCGGCACGGCCAGCCGTCCCCCCCACACCACCACCATCGGGGCAATGGCGATGATCGGAACCGTCTGGGAAGCCACCACATAGGGCATGAAGGCCCGCTCGGCGGTTGTCGATCTGACGAATAGGACCCCAAGCCCGAACCCGATCGCACCTCCGATCAAGAAGCCCACCAGGGCTTCGCGGAGTGTGAGCAGCGCCGCCTTGAGCTCCACCCAGAGCAGGAGTGGGCCGTTTCGCTGCGCCGGCTGGAACAAGGCGCCGACTATGTCCCAGGTGTGGGGGATCGTGCGGTTGTCGGGTCGCACCGGCCAACTCCACTCGAGAGCAGTCCAGGCGAATTTGTAGCCCTCCCAGAGGATGACAAAGACCACGACTATCCCGAGGATCGAGAGGCCACTCTGGGTAACACGCCTCATGCCTCTGGTGGCCATTGGGGCGGGACTCTACCGGTGGGTGTAACCATGCCGCCCCCGGAAGGGTCCAGTCATCACGGTGGGCATCGCCTTGGGCAAGAATCCCCAAACCGGTACCGTCCCTCCCACCCCCAACGAGGCACTGAATGGCTCATTCCGAGAAATATGAACTGGTCGAGGCAATCGACACCGTCGTGGCGAGACTCCTCGCAGAACACCAGGAAAGGCGGAGCGACTGGTATTTCCACGAGTACGTGCCCTGGGAGCGCGGCGAGAGCTTCCGTGACAAACCCTGGGACGTCTCACAATGCACGATTTCGGAGAGCGCACGAACCTCTCTGGTCCTCAACCTGCTAACCGAGGACAACCTCCCCTACTACCACGCCCTGATCGAGAAATACATGCCAGCAACCTCTGCGTTCAGCGCCTGGAATCATCTTTGGACCGCAGAAGAGGCCCAGCACGCGATCGCCATCCGCAGCTATCTGCTCACCTCCCGCAATTGCGACCCCAATGAGCTCGAGGATGACCGCAAAGCAACGATGATCAACGGTTACCAGCCGACTTTCGACGATCCCACCGAGATCTTTGCCTACACCGCGGCGCAGGAGTTGGCCACCCGGGTGAGCCACCGCAATGCAGGCAAGATCACCGACGACCCGGCCGCATTCGAGTTGATGCGTCTCATCGCGTCGGACGAGAACCACCACTTCATCTTCTACAAGTCGGTGATGCAAGCGATGCTCGACACCTCCCCATCGTTGACCCTGGGTGGGATCTTCAAGGTGTTCGACAATTTCCAAATGCCCGGTGCCGCCATGCCCCGCTTCGTGCGCCGCTCGATCGATGTGGCCCGGGCGGGTGTCTACAACCTCCGAATCCACCACGATCGGGTAGTCGTACCGTTGTTGAAGGACTGGAAGATCGGCGAACTCACCGGGCTCACCGCCGCCGCCGCGGAGTTCCAGGAGAAGATCATGGCGATCCCTGCTCAGATCATGGAGAGAGCCGAAAGCTTCGAGAGACGGGTCGGGATCGTCCCCGCCTGATCCGATGACGCCAACTGGCTCGATGTCCGACGCCGATGAGGACCGTCACCGCCCAGGAGCGTAGGGCGCGGCTCGGCACCCGGCACCACCTCGCCCAACCCGCTGACAACGTCGGCACAGTGGCGTCGGACCTGATCGGGCTCCACTCGTCCGACCCCGCAACCGTCTTTCTATCTGCCCGGGCGAGAGTGAAGTCGTTTCAAGTCTCGGATCTCGAGGTCGCCTTGTACCAGGACCGAAGCCTGGTCAGGCTCCTCGGGATGCGGAGGACCTTGTGGGTGGTGCCGGTCGAGACGATTGCCCAGATCCACAATTCGTCCACCACCAAGTTGACAGACCCGGAGCTGAAACGGCTGGCCCAAATGGTCGAGGCGGCCCAAGTCTCCGACGACGGGGCCAACTGGTACCACCAGGTATCGGAAAAGACACTGGAGGCGATCCGGGCCCGGGGCGAACCTGTCGCCGCGGTAGACCTGGCGAAAGATGTGCCCGAGCTCCGAGAGCAGTTCGTCTTCCATAGGAAGGACGGGTCGGTCCTTGCCCGAGTAGGGGCTTCAACCAGGGTTCTGTTCGGCCTGGCCAGCCAGGGTCGGGTGGTCCGGGCCAGACCCCGGGGCAGTTGGGTGTCCGGGCAGTACCGCTGGGCCGCGGTCGAGGATTGGCTGGGAGGCCCGATCCCCATGATGCCCCGCGACCAGGCCCAGGCGGAGTTGTTGAATCGGTGGCTGCACGGTTTCGGGCCCGCGACGGAAACCGACATTGCATGGTGGACAGGTTGGACCAGGACGGACGTTCGGGCCGCCTTGACAACGGTGGGAGCTGTCCCGGTTGAAACCGAAGCGGGACCTGCCTACCTCCACTCCGATGATCTCGACCCCATTCCCCCACCGGATCCCTGGGTCGCTCTCCTTCCCTCGTTGGACCCCACCACGATGGGGTGGAAGGAGCGGGGCTGGTACCTGGGGGAACACCGCCCCCAGCTCTTTGACCGAAACGGCAATGCGGGAGCAACGATATGGTGGGAGGGGGGGATCGTCGGCGGCTGGTCGCAGCGAACCGGAGGAGAGGTCATCTACCGCCTTCTCGAGGACGTAGGCTCGGACGCCACGGCCGCCATCGACCACGAGGCGGAAGACCTTCAGGGTTGGCTGGATGGGAAGACGGTCATGGCCCGATTCCGGGTGCCGCTTGACAAGGAGTTGGCAGACTCGAGGGCGAATTAGGTCGTAATGTCTCGCCGAACAAGGAGAGAATCGATTTGAGCAGACTGGTACCCGCATTACTTGCCCTGGCCACATTGATCGCCGCCTGTGGCGGTGGCTCCGGCCAAACGACCACCACTGGGGCTACCGGAACCACCGCGCCGACAGACAGTGTGCTGATCACGGTCGACAGCCTCTCCTTCCCAGCCGAAACGACCATTCCGGCTGGCAAATCGGTGGCATGGGAGAACGCGATGCTGGTCAATCACCAGATCGTCTTCGACACCCATGACGGTCAGCCAGCGGACTTGGAACCTCTCGATCTGCTTGGCGGGCACACCGTGGAGGCTCAGCTGGAGCCGGGGGAATGGGCCTACCACTGTGGGCTCCATGCCCAAATGACCGGGACGCTGGTAGTCGAAGGCTGAGCTGTCTGGTGACGTCCTAAGTGTGACGTTGCAGTATCCGAACGGTGCTGGTGTTTTCGACGGTAATGAACGCATCCGGATTCGTGGTCTCGATCATGTCGACGACTTCGGCCACTCTCCGGCGCGGCACGACGCAGAAGGTGATCCGCACCTCACCGTCCCTCCCGTCGCCGTTCACCACGGTTGCCCCGTGACCGCGAGCGCGCAGCAGCTCAGCCACGCTCGGGGTTTGGACCGGCGCGATGACCCGCAGCAGGGACTGGCCGATCGCCAGCCACTCTTCGACAACGGCTCCTCCATAGGTGCCGGCCGCAAACCCGGCAGCGAAAGCCAGGATCCGCGCCGGGTCGTCGAGACCGCTGAGGACCCTGGCAATCGCGAGCACCCAAACCAACGACTCGAAGAAGCCAAGCAAGGCAGCTGACCCCTTCCGGCCCCGGCTCAGCAACACGATGCGAACCGTGGCCATCCCCACGTCGAGCACCCTGAGCACGAAAATGATCAGGAGATCAAGGAACAGCTCCATGGGTCTCGATCACGGTAGAAGCGGCTATCGGACAGCAACGGGATCTCGAGAAGGTCTCCCAACCCCCCTCGCCTTCGCTTCGCTAAGGCGGTCCCCCCTTCTAAGGGTGGACAACCCCTGCCTTCGCCTTCGCTCCGCTCAGGCGGTCCCCCTTCAAATGGGAGACAACCCTCAGTCGAGGAGCCGGCTTCTACGCCGCTCCATCCCGGACACGATCGACCATGCGATGACCAGGGCGAGAAGCACCATCCAGACCCAGCTCGCCTCAATGACCTCGGCGGCCAGGCTGAATCGAGCTTGAAAGTCGACACCGGTTATGGGCGAGACGGCACCCACATCGCTAAAGAGACCGCCGTCGAAGTCAGCTTGGAGGCCGCGAGCTGTCCACCGAATCCCGCTCCCGTCGCCAGCGCCGCCCGAACCCGGTGGAAACTCGTCACCACCGCCCCCAGCCACCAGGGTCGAGGTCGTGTCCTCGCCTGAGGTGGTGGTGGTTGTCGTGGAGTTGTCGGGACCGATCATCGTTGGAGGAGAGACCGCCCGATCCTCGGTGGTGGTGGTAGCCGGAACGGTGGTCGTGGTCGACGACCTTGGTTCGGTCGTGGTTGTCGACGTGCCGCCCACGGTGGTCGACGTCTTGTCGGGAACAGTGGTAGTCGTTGTGGGCGTCTCGATCGGCGACCCGGAGATCTCGACATTGTCGATGAACACCTCGGCGGTCATCGCCAGACCGACGACCAGGAAGCGAACCTCGAGCACTTCGGACCGGAACTCGGAGAGATCGAATGTGGGGTGGGTCACGATCTCCTCCCCGAGGTCGTAGACCCCTCCATCGAGAGTCACCCAACCGCTCCCGGGGTTCACCTGAACCAGCAATTGGCTGACACCGAGATCGAAGCTCGCCGGGATGTTCACCAGGTCGAAGCAGAGCTCGGGCACCTCCAGGACACTGAGGTCAGCAGTGCGGCGGGCGCCGATGTTGGTGAGGAGGGCGCTGATGCTGATGCAGTTCCCAGAAGGGCAATTCCCCGAGGACACCACCCGGACCGAGCCCTTCTTCTCATCGCCGTCGTCGCCGATCTCGTGCCACGGCCCGGACCATGGAAGGGAGCCGTTCGATCCGCCCCATCCGATGGAGGTGAATTTGTCCTTGTAGTTGGCAAGTTCGGTGGTGGCAGCGGCGGGGAGGGTCAGGGCCAAGGCAGCGACGAGAAGGAGCGGGACGAGGGCGCGTCTCATGCCGACATGGCTCGGATCACGTTGGCGACAGATTCGTGATCGTCGTCGTGCCGATCGGCGAGCTCCTCCAGGCCAGGCAGACTCACGATGAAGTAGGTCTTGCCGGCGAAACGCTGATAGGAAAGCTTCCCGCCCAACATCGAGGTCAACCTCGAGGCCACCGCCAGCCCGAGACCGACACTCCCGGTCAGCAGCGGAGAGGAGCCATTGTGAATGAACCGCTCGAAAAGCTTCTCGACGTGATCCTCGGGGACCCCTGGCCCGTCATCCCAAACCTCGATGTCCACGACACCCTCCCCACCCGAGATCTCGATACCGACGTTGTCACCGCCGTGGCGAGCAGCGTTCGAAAGCAGGTTGATGAGCACATGACGGAGACGGGCGGCGTCCGTCGAGACCCACGCTTCGCCGCCGCCCCGCTTGACCTTGAGACCGGCCCTGAGGAACGGGGTGACCGCCGATTCCACGACATCGGTGATTCGGGTCGGGGCGAATTCGATCTGGACGCCGGTGCTGTCGATCCGGGCCGCGGCCAGGAGATCGTCGACCATACGTGTCATCTCGGCCGCCTCGTTGGCGATGATCTGGGCCAGGTCCCTATTCCCCTGGACATCGGCGCCGTCGGTGTCGGTGAGGATCTCGGCAAACCCGTAGATCGAGGTGAGCGGGGTCCGTAACTCGTGGGAGAGACCGGCGATGAATTCGTCCTTGGCTCGACCCACGGCCCGTTCGGCTTCGATCTCGAGATCGGCCGTGATCTGGTGCTCCCGGACAGCCCTTTTTGCGATCAGCCGGTAGATGAGGACTGCCGAAGCCGGGATGGCGAAGGTCAGGATGAAGGTGACGAAGTCGGTGGCCCGTCTACCGCCGGCGGTGTTGGCGTTGATCTGGGCCTGGATGTCATCCTGCTCGGCCTGCAACGAGTCGCGCACGTCGATGTAGGCGGTTTCGACGTCTGAGACGATGAGATCCTTGGCACTGAAGGTGTCGCCCGACTCGAGGGCACGGAGCGCTTCGTCGATCGATGCCAGGTAGTGGGTGAGGGGCGCCGCCGAGACACTCGATCCACCGGCGTCGAGAAGGACGTCGAGACGGTCACGGGCGTCTCTGGCCTCGATCATGGCGGCGGTGAGGTCTGCCGGTCTTACCAGGCCCGATTCCTCCAGTTCGGCGAAGGTGGCGGCCTGGACAAGGGAAGCCCGGGTGAGCGCCGAGGTCCCCAGGGTGGCGTTGGCCCAAAGCAACGCCCTCGAGTTGTCAGCTACACGACCGGCGCTGATGGTGTTGGCAAAAGCGAGACCGACGACGAAGACGACCAGGAGCAGCGTCACGCCGACCGCCAGCCCGGCGGTGCGACGCTGGCTGCCTGGGCCAGTAATGCGCACGGTTCCCATCGGTGTTATATCGGCAAAAACGAGGGTGTTTCTGCATAGTCCGATTGGTCTGTTGACAAATACTCAATACGCAATACGCAATATGCACTACGTAGTGAGTACTGCGTGTTACGTATTGCGGATCTTGGGCCAGGCCTCGGTTGCTTCGTCTATCACCGACTCGAATTTGAGACCCATCAGGATGACGCCCCCGGCCCCGGATTCACGGGCCCGGGTCTCCAACTCGGCGGTGATCTCCCATCCCAGCTTGCGACGAACATCCGGCGCCACCTCGCCCAGGCGGCGTTTGAGGCCGTCTGTGGCAGGCACCGCGCCGATCCCCTCCATCTGCTCCACCCATTGGATGTTGAATGGGGGAATGATCATGAGATACACGGGTGGGTCACCCTCCTTGAGATTGAGCCGATCCATGTGCTCACCGATCACTTCGGGGTCGAGAACCGGACCGGCCACGAAGAACTGGGCCCCGAGGTCGATCCTCCGCCTGAATTGCCATTCACGAAATCTGGTCGGCATCCCAACTTCGAAGTCGGGCAGGTCCTGCTGAAGACGACGGAGGTGCTCCACGATCTCGTAATGATGGGCGAGATGGTCGATATGAGGGACGGTGTCCCCGATCACAACCAGAAACGAGTCCACCCCATTACCTAGAGCCCCCCTGACTTCCGACTCGATTGCCAGGATATTGCGGTCACGAGTCGACACGACAACGGTGGGCTTGACGTCCGGGGTGTCGTGGGTGATTCGGGCGGAAAAGGCGTACGGCGACACCCGGATCCGCCCGAACACGTTGTCGGTGACCATGACGTGGGTCCAGGCCGGCGAAAGACTGCGATGACGCAGGTCGGGGAATTCGGGTGGATTCACCTCGGCGATCCGCAGCCAACGTCCGGCGTCAGTCAACATCTCTGATCTCCTTGGGCCTCTTGGCAATGAAGTATTTCGCCTGCGGGTGGTGACAGATCAACGCAGAAGTGGTCTGTTCGGGTTGATATTGAAACGCTGTTTCCTCGCCGACCTCGATGCCGAGTCGATCGGCGCCGAGCAGCCAGGCCACCTTTTCGTTGTCCTCCAGGTCGGGACAGGCCGGGTAGCCCCAGGAGTAACGGCCCCCGCGGTACTGCTGTTTGAAGAGCCCGATCAGGTTGGGCCCGTCCTCGTGGGCGAAACCCCACTCCTCGCGAATCCGGTGGTGCCAGTGCTCGGCGAGTGACTCCGCCAACTCCACCCCCAGCCCGTGGAGCAACAGGTAGTCGTGGTACTCGTTCGATGCGAACAACTCCGCGGTGCGCCGGGAAACCTCGTGGCCCATGGTGACGATGTGGAAGGCGGCATAGTCGACCTCGGCACCTATCGGGCGGAAGAAGTCTGAGATGCAATAGAACGGCTCCTCGGGCTGGCGGGGGAAACTGAACCGGGTGAGCTCGACGCGGCGGCTCTCGTCATCCCAAATCACGAGGTCATTGCCGTCGGAGTTGGCGGCAAAGTACCCGTAGACCAGCTGAGGCCTGAGCAGGTCTGCAGCGCGGGCACGGGCCAGTTGGTCTCGAAGCACCGGCTGGAGTCGCTCCTTGAAGTCACGGTCGTTCTCCCCCGACTCCGGGCGATACTGCCACTGGTTGCGGAAGAGGGCAGTGAGGTTGATATAGGGGGTGATCTCATCGATGGGAACCCCGCGGACCACTCTGGAGCCGATGAAGGGCGGTTTGAAGATCTGGTTGTCGGTGTCCACGTGTGGCGAGCGGGAAGGCACAGCCACGATTTCCTCCCCCGCAACGTGTCGCTGGCGCCCGGCCTCAGGCGCCGGCGCCGACTCACCGGCGACGATCCGCTGCATGGCGTCGAGACCGGCAAAGGCATTCTTCCCGTAATAGAGCGGGCCGGGGTACCGAGAGCGAAGGTCGGCCTCGACGTAGTTCCTCGTCAGTGCCGCACCGCCGAGCAGGACCGGAACCTTGCCCAGTCCGCGGCGCTCCAGCTCCTCGAGATTGTCCCGCATGATCAGTGTCGACTTGACCAGGAGTCCACTCATCCCGATCGCATCGGCGCTGGTCTCCTCGAAGACCCTGATCATCTCTCCTATCCCGACCTTGATGCCGAGGTTGTGCACCTCGTACCCGTTGTTGCTGAGGATGATGTCGACGAGGTTCTTGCCGATGTCATGCACGTCGCCTGACACCGTGGCGAGCACGATTCTGCCCCTTCCCCCGGTGTCAGCCTTCTCCATCTTCGGCTCGAGAAAGGCGACCGCCTTCTTCATGGTCTCAGCCGATTTGAGGACGAAGGGCAGCTGCATCTCGCCACTCGCAAAGAGATCGCCAACAGTCTTCATGCCGTTGAGCAAGAAGTCGTTGATGATGTCGAGGGGCCGGTGCCCATCGGAGAGGGCGACCTCGAGATCATCGATGATCGATCGCTGGTCACCGTCGACGATTCGCCTCGCCAGTCGCTCGCCGACGGGCATGTCTTTGTAGTCCTCAACAGTGGTTTGCTCGGTTCGGACATCGGCAAACAGCTCGAGGAGCCTCTCCAGCGGGTCGTACCCTTCGGTTCTGCGATCGTGGACCAGGTCGAGGCAAACCTTGCGTTGCTCGGGATCAATCTTCGACAACGGTTCGATCTTCCCCGCGTGCACGATTGCCGCGTCCAGGCCGGCATCGACGGCCTCATGAAGGAACACCGAGTTCAGGATTCGCCGAGCCGCCGGGTTGAGACCGAAAGAGATGTTGGACACGCCGAGCACTGTCCGCACGCCGGGGAGCTCGGTCTTGATCCTCCTGATCGCCTCGAGTGTGGAGATGCCGTCGCGGCGCAGGTCGTCGTCACCGGTGCTGAGGGGGAAGGTGAGGGCATCGAAGATGAGGTCAGCCGGTCCCAGCCCATATCGATTGACGGCCAGATCGTGGATCCGGTGCGCCACCCGCATCTTCCATTCGAGGGTCCGAGCCTGGCCTTCCTCGTCTATCAGCAGGCAGATGACCGCGGCACCGTGCTTTCGGGCCAGGCGGAACACCCGATCGATCCGGGAGCCTTCAGCCTCGCCGTCCTCGAGGTTGGCGCTGTTTAGCACCGAGCGGCCGCCGAGACGCTCCAGACCTGCCTCCATCACGTCCGACTCGGTGGAGTCGAGGACCACCGGTGCGGCGACATCTGTGGCGAAGGCGGAGGCGAGCCGGATCATGTCCGCCACCCCGTCCCTTCCCACATAGTCGACACAAAGGTCGACCAGGTGAGCGCCCTCTCTCACCTGATCCTGTCCTATGGCGACACAGCCCTCGAGGTCGTCGACCAGCAGTGCATCGCGAAACGCTCTCGAGCCGTTGCCGTTGGCCCTCTCCCCAATGATCATGAAGGAGGTGTCCTGGTCGAAGGGAACCTGGCTGTAGATCGAAGATGCCGAGGGAATGACCACCGGCTGGCGTTCCTTGCCAGTGACCGGGCGAATCCGGTTGACCACCGCAGCGAGATGCTCAGGGGTGGTTCCACAACAACCCCCCACCACTCCAACACCGAATTCCGTGACAAAGGTGGCGAGATGCTCGGCCAGCTCTTGAGGGGCGAGGTCGTACTTCATCTGGCCGTCCTCGACATAGGGCAGGCCGGCATTGGGAATCGCCGATACGACGAAGGGTGAATGGCGGGTCAGATGCCGGAGCGGCTCGTACATCTCGGCGGGCCCGGTGGCACAGTTGAGCCCGATCACATCCGGGCGCAGGGCTCCCAGAGAGGTGAGGGCAGCCCCGATCTCGGTGCCGGGCAGCATCCGCCCGGTCAGCTCGATGGTGACCTGAACCTGAAGAGGAAGATCGACTCCGGCCGCCCGTAACGCGCTCCGCACACCTTCTATCGCCGCCTTGGCCCCGAGCAGGTCGAACTGGGTCTCGATGATGAGGAGATCCACACCCCCGTCGATCAAACCGGCGGTTTCCACCTGATAGGCGTCGACCAGTTCTGCGTAGGTGACCTGACCGAGTGTGGGGAACTTGGTCCCCGGGCCTATCGATCCGGCGACGAAACGAGGCCGACCGTCCCGGGCGATGAACTCGTCCACGGTCTCCCTGGCCAGCGACGCCCCGGCGGCAGCGATCTCATAGGAGCGGTCCGCCAGCCCGTACTCACCCAGGGGGACATCGAACGCGCCAAAGGTGTTGGTCTCGACCACATCGATGCCGACCCGCAGGAATGAGCGATGAAGCTCCCGAACCACATCGGGTCGGGTCACGTTCAGCAACTCGTTGCACCCCTCGAGGAATGGGCTGCCGAAATCGTCGGCGGTGAGACCGATGGTTTGGAGGTTGGTCCCGGTGGCCCCGTCGAAGATCACGACACCGGCGGCGAGGGCGTCCAGATACGACGTCATCGGCGGGCCTCGATTCGGTTCCGACAGGGGTCGTCTGTAGGGCTCAACGGTGCTCCTCGTTTGTCTCTCGAAACGCCTCGTGAGCGCCCAGAGCCGGAGCCCTACGGCAACTCATCGTTCCAGGCATTGGCACCGTGCTTGCGCCGGTTGCCGCGGTATCACCGGGCCTAGTCCCTCAACCGCTCTAGATGAGCGCTTCG
>DATDPP010000076.1:0-12290 GCA_035292685.1 Acidimicrobiia bacterium | reverse complement strand
TCGCGCATGACGCGGATCTACCTGTCACCGCCCGACGTAGGCATCGATGACCAGGCCGCCATCCAGCGGGCCGTCGAGTCTGGATGGATAGCACCACTGGGGCCCGAGGTGGATGCCTTCGAGATCGAACTGGCGACCATGACCCAGAGAGCTCACGGTGTCGCCCTTTCCAGTGGGACGGCTGCGCTTCATCTTGGCCTGCTTGCACTGGGTGTCGGCCCCGGGGACCGTGTGCTGGTCTCCTCCCTCACCTTCGCGGCGACCGCCAATGCCGTCAGGTACACCGGGGCCCAGCCGGTCTTCGTCGACAGCGATCGGTCGACCTGGAACATGGATCCCGATCTCCTCGCTGAGGCCCTCGACGGCGACAGCCGGTTTGCGGCCTGTGTCCCGGTCGACATATACGGCCAGTGCGCCGACTACGCCCGGATCGAGGCCCTGTGCGCCCAGTACGAGGTCCCCTTGATAGAGGATGCCGCCGAGGCCCTGGGAGCGACCTACCGGGGGAAGAAAGCTGGGAGCTTTGGGGTCATGGCCATCCTTTCGTTCAACGGGAACAAGATCATCACCACGAGCGGTGGGGGGGCCCTGGTGACGGATCGTGAGGATTGGGCGCGCCAGGCCCGGTGGCTGGCCACGCAGGCCCGTGACCCGGCACCCCATTACGAGCACTCCACCATCGGGTACAACTACCGGCTCTCCAATCTGCTGGCCGCCCTGGGGCGGTCCCAACTCGCCGACCTGGAGCGCCGGGTCGAGAAGCGCCGGGTCCACAACCAGTTCTACCGCGAGGCGTTGGGGGACCTTCCCGGTGTCGGTTTCATGCCCGAAGGGGACGGGTGCCGATCCACCTTCTGGCTGACATGTCTCACCATCGACCCTTCCGAGGCCGGTACCGACCGGGAGCAGGTCAGAGTCCATCTGGAGTCACTCGACATCGAAGCCCGGCCGGTCTGGAAGCCGATGCATCTCCAACCGGTGTTCTCCGAATGCGAGGCGGTGGGGGGCTCGGTGTCCGCCGAGCTTTTTGAGCACGGCCTCTGTCTTCCCAGTGGCTCGAATCTCGGAGACGAGGATCGAAACCGGGTGGTGGCAGGGATTCGGGATCTGTTCGAGCCGTGAGGCCCATCCTCACCGCAGAGGAGTACCGCCGTGTCGATCAGGCCTACACGGGTGACCTCGATGCGGCGATGGACCATGCCGGGCTGGCTGTTGCCCTGGCTGCAGTTCGTCACGGAGCCGGGTACGGCAAGCGAGTGATCGTTCTGGCCGGGCCCGGCAACAACGGGGGGGATGGCTACGTTGCCGCCAGGTATCTGGCGCAGCGGGGCGCCGCCGTGGTGGTCCAGGCACTCACGGAGCCGAAGACCCCGCATGCGATCAGGGCAGCCAGAATGACCAGAGCCGCAGGGGTTCCGGTTGTCGAGATCGGCTCTCCGGTGCCCGCCGATCTGGTCATCGACGCAGTGTTCGGAGGTGGCGGCCGGGGTGGTCTTCCGGCTGTGGTCGAAGCCTGGACCGAGACCCCCGCCCCGGTGATCGCAGTCGATGTTCCCACCGGGCTCGACCCCGACAC
This sequence comes from Acidimicrobiia bacterium, assembly GCA_035292685.1. Lineage (GTDB taxonomy): Bacteria > Actinomycetota > Acidimicrobiia > Spongiisociales > ZC4RG35 > JALYNX01. Next base: position 10,714 of record DATDPP010000076.1, on the reverse strand, counting down.
CGGGGCCCTGACCGGAAGAGCTTTCTCGGCGGTCGAGACCGTGACCTTTCAATATCTCAAGACCGGTCACGTCATGGATGCGGGACCCGATTTCTGCGGGACGATCACCGTGGTCGACCTGGGCATCGAGGGCGGTGAGCCCTCGCTATGGCTGGCCGATGAGGAGGACGCGCCGCGACCACCCCGCTCGCGCCAGACCCACAAGTGGTCGGCGGGCTCGGTCCTCGTCATCGGCGGCTCGACCGGGATGGTCGGCGCCGCGGTGTTCGCGGGTCGCAGCGCTCTCCATTTTGGAGCCGGCTCGGTAGTAGTCGCTTCCTCCTGTTCCGACGTTGTTGGCCAGATCGCACCCGAGCTGCTCACCCGACCCCTGGCTGGTGTCGAGGACCATCTCGATCGTTTCGATGTCGTGATCGCAGGCCCCGGTCTTGACGAGGCAGATCATCTCGAGGTGGTTCCACTGGTTCGCAAGGCAGAGCAAGTGTTGTTGGACGCGGGCGCCCTCACGCCTGAGATGTTGGACGCCGCCCTCGAGGGCGGGGCGCAGGTGGTGGTCACCCCTCATCGCGGTGAGTTCAAGAGGATCGCGGGAGTCGACGTCGGGGAGTACGCGGTGCGTGCTCTGGCCCAGGAGAGGAAGATGACGGTCCTCCTCAAGGGGAACCCAACGATGATCAGCGATGGCACGGCCCCGATCCTGGTTCGCAGCGGAGGGCCTGAGCTGGCGACCATCGGAACCGGCGATGTCCTCTCCGGGATGGCCGGAGCATTGTGGGCCCGGGGTCTGGACGCCCGCACCGCCCTGGTCTCGGCCGCCTACTGGCACGGCATCGCTGGGGCCGACCTGGCCGGTCGAGGTACCGTCACCGCCGATCGTCTCAGCGTCCATGTGGGGAGGTTCGCCTTTCTTCCCCCAGCGAGTGAAGCGAGCGTTGGGGGGAGTGCCGGCGGAGCCGGGAGGGGGGCTCTTTGAGGCCGACTTATGCCGAGATCGATCTGGGAGCCATACGGCACAATGTCGCGGCGCTGGCAGCCGTGATTGCTCCTTCCGAGGTTTGCGCGGTGGTCAAGGCGGACGCCTACGGGCATGGGGATGCTCCCGTCGCCGAGGCCGCAGTCGAAGCCGGGGCAACCCGTCTCGCGGTGGCTCTCGTCGAAGAGGGAGTCCGTTTGCGTGAGGCGGGTATCGAGGCGCCGATTCTGGTCCTCTCCGAGCCGGACACGTCGTCCCTGCCCGAGATCGCCACATGGTCGCTCACCCCGACCGTCTACTCGAACTCCTGCATCGAGGCGTTGGGGTCGAGCGCGCCCGGCAGCGAAGTGCACATCAAGATCGACACCGGTATGCACCGGGTGGGGGCCTCGCCCCGGCTCCTTCGCGATCTGGTGACGTCCGCACGGGGCGCCGGTCTCGAAGTGGCTGGCATCTGGACCCATTTCCCGGTCGCAGATGAGGACCCGGTCTTTACCCGCCACCAGATAGAAGTGTTCGATGAGGCCTCTTCGGAGTACGACGCTCCGCTGATTCACCTCGCCAACACGGCGGGCGCCGTGCTCTTCCCTGAATCGCGTCGCAGCTTGGCCCGTATCGGTCTCGGCATCTACGGGCTTCATCCCTGCGCCGCCACCAGGGAACTGGTGCAATTGCAGCCGGCGATGCGCATCGTCACCCACGTCTCTCATGTCCAGCGTCTGGAGAAAGGAGCGCGGCCGAGCTATGGCCGAATCCGGCCACTGGCCGAGGACTCGACCGTGGTGACCGCTCCTATTGGCTACGCCGACGGTTTCTCCCGCCGTCTGTCAGAAGCGGGCGTGGCGTTGATCGGTGGCAATCGCTACCCACTGGCGGGGACGGTGACGATGGATCAGATCGTGATCGAGGTAGGTGAGTCCGAGGTGCATCCCGGGGACGAAGTTGTGGTGTTGGGCGAGCAGGGGGGCGCCGTGTTCGACGCCGATGAATGGGCCAGGATCCTCGACACCATCTCCTATGAGGTGGTTTGTGGCATCGGCCCCCGGGTCCCGAGGAGGTATCTGGGGTGAATGACACCATCACTGCAGTGCCCGGCATCGAGGTGGGGCACTGGTCCGATGCGACGGCTCGCACCGGATGCACCGTCGTCGTATTGCCCGAGCCCAACGTTGTGGCCGCCGACGTGCGGGGAGCGGCACCGGGCTCCCGGGAGACAGCACTTCTTCAACCGGGAATGCGGGTGGAGCAGGCTCAGGCGATCGTGCTCACCGGAGGCAGTGCTTTCGGGCTCGCTGCTGCCGACGGGGTGGTCAGAGCGCTGGAGGCCGACGGACGGGGCCATGAGACGCCGGTGGCCAGGGTTCCCATCGTCCCCGCTGCCGTGATCTTCGACCTCTTTCCGGGGAACCCGACGGTTCGACCCGGTCCCGACCAGGGGGAGGCGGCCTACCGCGCCGCATCGAGCGCTCCAGTGGAGAACGGGCTCGTTGGGGCGGGCACGGGTGCCACCGTGGCGAAGTGGCGTGGTTTCGAGAGCATGCGGGCAGGTGGCCTGGGTTCCGCGGTTCGCCGCGTCGGCGATGCCACCGTGGGCGCATTGGTAGTCGTGAATGCGGTTGGAGACGTGTTCACCTTGAGCGGCGAGCCGCTGACCGGGGGGCCCCATGAACCGGGCCCACCAGCCCTCACCCCGGGCCCGATGGCCAACACCACCCTGGTGGTGGTGGCAACCGACTTTCGGATGACACGGAACGAGCTGAGCCGGCTCGCGGTCCGCACCCATGACGCGCTTGCCGTCTGTATCAGACCGGTCCATACCCGCTTCGACGGGGACATCGCCTATGCGGTCTCGTGCGGTTCCTTCGAATGTGATGTCGATGCTGCTGCCGAGGCGGCTTTCGGCGCCACGGCCGCCGCTGTCGAAATGGCAGTGCGCGCATCCAACGAGTGATTCGGTTTGGCACAATGCTCGAACCGGTGAGCGACCACATCCCCGTTCTCGAAGAGCTCCGAGCCCGCGCTCTCGTGTGCACGGATTGCGGCCTGTCTCAAACCCGCACCAACGTCGTGTTCGGGGTGGGTGATCCGCACGCCAGGTTGATGCTTGTGGGTGAGGCCCCCGGCAAGAACGAGGACCTCCAGGGAGAGCCGTTCGTTGGTGCGGCAGGAAAAGTGCTCGATGCGTTGCTCGAAGAGATCGGTCTCGATCGATCCACGGTCTATATCGCCAACGTCCTCAAGTGCCGACCCCCAGGGAATCGGGACCCGCTTCCCAACGAGATCGACTCCTGCAAGGGCTACCTCCGGGAGCAGATTCGGCTGATCCGCCCCGAAGTGGTGGTCACGCTGGGCAATTTCGCGACCAAACTCCTCCTGAGCACAGAGACCGGGATCACCCGGCTCCGGGGACGGGTGCATCCATGGTGGCTTGGATCGTCCCTGGTGCCTACCTTTCACCCAGCGGCGGCACTCCGCGGCGGCGACCGGGTGACCGATCAAATGAGAGAAGACTTCGCTTTGGCGCGTTCGATCCTCGATGCCCTCGAGCAAGGGTCGCCAACCCCGGTGGAGACTTCGCTGCCCGAGTCGGCCCAGATGGAGTTGTTCGGATGATCGAGGTGTTCTGTCCCAGTGCCGACGACACCAGGGCCGCGGGGCGAAAACTGGCTGCTGCGCTGAGACCCGGTGACGTCATCGAGCTCGCCGGAGGCCTTGGCGCCGGGAAGACTCTGTTCGCAGGAGGCCTCTGTGAAGGGCTCGGGGTCGAAGAGATGGTGGTCAGCCCGTCGTTCGTTCTGGTGCGGCAGTACCACTCGGGGTTCATACCCGTGGTGCATGTCGATGTCTATCGGCTCGTCTCCCTCCACGAGTTCGAAGACCTCGATGTATTCGAGTTGGCGGCGGACGGTGTGCTCGTCATCGAGTGGGGGGACGCGGTGGAGTCCGCATTGCCCGAGGACCATCTCCGAATCGAGTTCATGGTGCATTCGGACGAGACCAGGTTGTTGCGTCTCATCCCTTCCGGGGACTGGGTCGACCGTGACCTCGGAGCCGTCACATGAAGCTGCTCGCCATAGAAACCTCCACCCCCGGTTCATCGGTTGCCCTGGTCGAGGACGGGTCGACTTTGGCCGCCGCCTCGAGGATCGATCGGATGGGACATGCCACCTTTCTGGTACCGGCTATCGACTTCTGCTTCGACCAGGTGGGCTGGTCGCCGTCGGCACTCGATGCCGTGGTCGTTGACATCGGTCCCGGTCTCTACACCGGTATTCGAGTCGGCCTCGCCACCGCCCAGGGTCTCGCCGCCGCCTTCGGGATCCCGGTGATCCCGGCTGTTTCGTTGGATGCGATCGCCCTCGAAGCCCGAACCGGGCACCGTTTGATCTGGACGGTCGTGGATGTGCGTCGAGGTGAGGTCGCCATTGCGCGCTACCGCCCGGTGCCCGGAGGGGTCGTCCGGGAGGGCTCGCTGGAGCTCGTCGGACCAGAGGTGCTCGCCGCTCAACTCGATTCGAGCCCTGACGAGAGCCTGGTGGTTGGCGACATCGGCGCTCTCCCCGATGGGCTGCTCCTGGGGCTGCACCGTGTGAAGACCGGTCGACCTCGGTACCCGTATGCGGTGGCCCTGGCGGAGGCGGCCAGGGCCAGGTTCGAACGCGGCGATTTCCCGGCGCCAGACGAGATCAGGCCTCTCTATCTGCGTGAGCCCGACGTCACGATCAATTGGGCCAAGCTGCGTCAGGAGGGGCCGTGGGGGTCGGATTGACTGCCGTGACCATCAGGGCCTTCACCGATTTTGATGTCGAGGCCGCGTTCGAATTGGAGTCCGCCGATCGTCGGCAACCCTGGAGCCCGGCGGTCTTTCGCGATGAGCTGGCCGCGGAGAACCGGGTTTATCTGGTGGCTGACGAAGACGGCATCGTTGGGTTCGGCGGGGTGATGGTCATCGGTGACGAAGCGCACGTGACCAATCTGTTGGTGGCCCCGGAGTCGAGGAGGAATGGAATCGGTAGCCGGCTCCTCTCGGCGTTGATCCTGGCCTCCGCCGCGCGGGGTGCCCGCCATCTCACCCTCGAGGTGCGCACCAGAAACCACCCGGCGCGATCGCTGTATTCGCGTTTTGGCCTGGCGCCGGTCGGCGTGAGGAAGGGTTACTACGGAGACGATGACGCTCTCATCCTGTGGGCCCACGGGATCGATAGCGCCGAGTACCTCGAGAGGTTGGAGGGGCAGCAATGACTCCTCTCGTTCTCGCCTTCGAAACCAGCTGTGATGAGACGGCGGTAGCGGTGGTGAGAGGGGTTGAGCCTCTTTCCAACGTCGTGGCGTCCCAGGTCGACCTGCATGCCCGTTTCGGAGGCGTGGTCCCCGAGCTGGCGGCACGGGCCCATGTCGAGTCGATACGCTCCCTGACCCATCGGGCGCTCCAGGAGGCGGGGGTCCATCCCTCAGATCTCGACGGGGTAGCGGCAACCGCAGGCCCCGGACTGGTCGGCGCCCTGCTGGTTGGCCATTCGTTTGCCAAGGCGACCGCCTGGGCCCGGCAACTGCCCTTCGTGGGTATTGATCACATGGAGGGTCACCTCATGGCTCCCCGGCTCGAGTTCGGGGACTTCGAGCCTCCATGTGTGGTGCTACTCGCTTCGGGAGGCCACTCCCAAATCGTTCACGTCCGGGGTTGGGGTGACTACGAGACGTTGGGCCAAACCATCGACGATGCTGCCGGCGAGGCATTCGACAAGCTGGCAAGGGTCCTGGGCCTCGGATTCCCTGGTGGCCCGGCGATCGACCTGGCTTCGGAGGGAGGCGACCCGGCCGCGGTCGACTTTCCTCGAGCTCTTCCCGATCGGCCTTTTCAACTCTCGTTCTCGGGTCTCAAGACCTCCGTGGTCAATTTCATCACCAAGGCACAGGCGAGCTCAGAGTTGCCCGCTTTGGCCGACGTGGCGGCTTCGGTCCAGGAGGCGATCGTCGATGTCCTCGTGACCAAGACGTTCAATGCCGTCGATCAGACCGGAGCGCGTGTGGTGGGTGGAGGCGGCGGGGTGTTGGCCAACCGACGTCTTCGGGAGCGGTTCAGCGAGGAGGCGGAGAAGAGGGGAGTGCGTCTCATGCTCCCTGGCCCGCTGCTGTGCACCGACAACGCGGCCATGATCGGGGTTGCCGGGGCCCATTGGCTGGCCCAGGGCCGCATCACCGATTGGGCTGAGAATGTGGACCCGGGGAGAGTCCTGGGTTGAGTCATAGGGACTCAGATCTCGATTAGCAGTCACCGCGGTCGAGTGCTAATCTCCGCTGGCACTCGAGTCATTCGAGTGCTAATCCACGGGATGTCACCCGTTGGCCCACTTGTCAATCGGGGCTAGCGGTGTGAGACCCGCGCAAGGCAAGTCAGGCGCTTCAAGGAGGAGCAAGAGAATGAAGCTTCAGCCGCTCGGTGACCGAGTGGTGGTCAGTCCCACCGAGGAGGCGGAATCCCGCACTCCCGGAGGGTTGGTCATCCCCGACACCGCCAAGGAGAAGCCGCAGATCGGAGAGGTCATCGCCGTAGGCCCCGGGGCCCGCGACGAGAACGGCGAGCGCATCCCCATGGATGTCTCGGTCGGCGACAAAGTCCTCTACTCGAAGTTTGCCGGCACGGAGGTGAAGCTCGATTCGGACGAATACCTAGTCCTCTCCGAGCGTGACCTCCTGGCCGTCGTCAATTGAGGAGCAGATAGGAAATGGCAGCGAAGGAACTTCGCTTCAATGAAGAGGCCCGACGCGGCCTCGAGGCGGGCGTAAACAAGCTCGCCGACACGGTAAAGGTCACCCTCGGCCCCAAGGGTCGCAACGTCGTCCTGGAGAAGAAGTGGGGCGCACCCACCATCACCAATGACGGGGTCACGATCGCCAAGGAGATCGAGCTCGACGACCCCTACGAGAACATGGGCGCCCAGCTCGCCAAGGAGGTGGCCACCAAGACCAACGATGTGGCTGGTGACGGCACCACGACTGCGACAGTGCTCGCCCAGGCAATGGTGCGAGAGGGTCTGCGCAACGTGGCGGCCGGCGCCAACCCGATGGATCTGAAGCGTGGCATCGAAAGTGCCGTCGAGAAGGTCGTCGAAGCGATCGTCGAGATGGCAAGAGACATCGAGACCAGCGACGAAATCGCGAATGTGGCCGCGATCTCGGCCAACAACGACCCGACTATCGGCAAGGTCATCGCCGAGGCGATGGACAAGGTCGGCAAGGACGGCGTCATCACAGTGGAGGAAGGCCAGACCTTTGGTCTTGAGCTCGAGTTCACCGAGGGCATGCAGTTCGACAAGGGGTATCTCAACTTCTACTTCGTGACGGATCCCGATCGCCAGGAAGCGGTGCTGGAGGATCCCTACATCCTCATCGCCAACCAGAAGATCAGCTCGGTCAACGACCTGGTCCCGGTCCTGGAGAAGGTCATGACGTCCGGCAAGGGCGTGCTGGTCATCGCCGAGGACGTCGAAGGCGAGGCCCTGGCCACCCTGGTGGTCAACAAGATCCGTGGCACGTTCTCCTCGGTTGGGGTCAAGGCCCCTGGTTTTGGAGAGCGCCGCAAGGCCATGCTCCAGGACATCGCCACCCTCACCGGCGGGACCGTGATCTCCGAGGAGGTCGGGCTCAAGCTGGAGAACGTGACACTCGACATGCTGGGTCGGGCTCGCAAGGTCGTTGCCACCAAGGACGACACCACCATCATCGATGGTGCCGGGTCCGAGGCCGACGTCAAGGCTCGCATCAAGCAGATCGAGCGCGAGATCGAGAACACCGACTCCGACTGGGATAAGGAGAAGCTCCAGGAGCGTCTCGCCAAGCTGTCCGGCGGTGTCGTGGTGATCAAGGTGGGAGCCGCCACCGAAGTGGAGCTCAAGGAGAAGAAGCACCGCATCGAAGACGCCGTCTCGGCGACTCGTGCTGCCGTCGAAGAGGGCATTGTCCCTGGCGGCGGTGTGGCTTTGCTTCGGGCTCAGACCGCTATCGACAAGATTCGCGGCGGGAGCGGAGACGAGAAGACCGGGCGTTCGATTGTGCGCAAGGCCCTCGAGGAGCCGCTTCGTCAGATAGCGGTGAACGCCGGTTTCGAAGGCGGAGTCGTCGTCGAGCACGTGCGTTCGGCCGAAGGGAACACCGGGTTCAACGCCGCCACCGGCGTGTATGAGGACCTGGTCCAGGTCGGTGTCATCGACCCGGCGAAGGTGACCCGGTCAACCCTGCAGAACGCGGCCTCGATCGCGGCCCTACTCCTCACCACCGAGGCTTTGGTGGCGGAGGAGAAGGAGGACGCTCCGGCGATGCCGGGCGGCCACGGCGGCGGCCACGACATGGACTTCTAAGCGACAACAACCCGCATTCCTAATGCAGGGCGTCACGGATTCGTGACGCCCTGCATTTCGTTCAGACCTCCCCGCCGTTTCCAGCAGATGAGAGCGCCTGACGGATGAGCGAGACGACGTACTTAGGTCGTTCCTCGATGTCCCACCAGGTGAACCGCAGCACGCGCCACCCGGCCAATTGGGCCAGGTTGTCACGTTCCCGGTCCGTGAGAAAGGCGTCGGCCAATTGGTGCCAACGTCGACTGTCCCCCTCGATTACCAGACGTTGCTCTGGGTAGGCGAAGTCGACCCGCCCGTTGGTGGCGGCCAGCCATGGTGCCGAGAATTGAACGGTAGGCGTTGGAAGCCCTGACCTCTCCATGAGCTCAAACATTCTCTCTTCGAGCACCGTGGTGGGAGACGCTGGCACTGCTCCACGATCCTTCAACACCGCTCGCAAGCTCTTCGTGCCCGGCTTGCCTCTTCTCGCCAGATGGTCGAACAGGGTCAGAAGCACCTCGTACGAAGTCAGCCCCTGAGCGACCGTTCCGTCGACGAGCTTGGCCAGTCGTTTCGGCCCAAGCACTTGAGCCATGTCAATGATCGTTCTGGCGGGTGTGGTCACGGGAAGGCCCCTTTCAGTTATCAGCTGTTCCACCGACAGGTCAGTCTTCTGATGAACGACCAGGCCGGGGTATCTGTTTGACCGTCTGATCGGAACCGAGACGACGAGGAGCCCGCGTCGAAGTCCTGGCATCCGATGGATCTCCGCGGCGGATTCATGTGACACGACAGCCCCGAGGCGATGACACGCTGCGGCGAGGGTTGCCGTCCAGAGTGAGTCGGCGCCGGGCAGAACATAGATGCTGTGACCCATCCTCTCCAGCCAACCGTCGTTTGCTCGCCGCGCCAGCCACTCCCGGGACGCACCCAAAGCCTGGGCCTCGGCGGAGGTGACGCTGCCCCCGTTTGCTATCGCGCGCTCAATAATCCGACCAGACAGATCCATACCTCTGAAGATGACAGGCAGCGATCACGAAGAGAAGGGGGTTGGCACCGGCGGCACCTTCTCAATGCACCGCGTCACACATCCGTGACGCCCTGCATTAGGAAGCGGTCGGCATGGGCTCCGGGAGCGAATTGCCGTATCGGCGGCGAACATGAAGACTCCGAACTCCATGGACCCGACCGTGCCGCTGTCGTTGAAGGATCTGATCCAGAATCGCATCTCCTCCGAGGGCCCGATCCCATTCGAGGTCTTCATGGAGATGGCGCTCTATCACCCCGACCTCGGCTTCTTCGCCTCCAATCGGCTTCGCTCGGAGATGGCCGGTGACTTCCTCACCTCTCCTGAGGTGAGCGCGCTGTTTGGGGAGACATTGGCGTCGTATGTGTCGGTGGAAAGAGAGCGCATCGGTGAGCCGTTCCGGCTGATCGAGGTCGGCGCCGGCTCAGGGTCGCTACTGCGGTCCCTGCTCTCGAAGCTGGATGTCGAAGTCCTAGCCATCGATGCCTCCCCGGCAGCCCGGGCCTCCTTGAGGGATGTAGTCCCCGACGCCGCGATCGGGACCGAGCTCCCGGAGAGGATTCGAGGGGTGATCCTTGCCAACGAGCTGGTCGACAATCTCCCGATGGCCCTCAGCCAGCGGGTCGGAGTCGAGTGGAGGGAGCGTTGGGTGGGATCCGACGAGGAGGGGTTGGCCTTGGTCGATGTTGCCCCCAGACCCGAGATCGCGGCATGGCTCCACGCCTATGCAGGAGAGGTTCTCGACGGGGGCTGGGTGGAGGTGCAGCTGGCAGCCAATTCTTGGTTGACCGATGCGTTGGCCAGGCTGGAGCAAGGCTCCGTTGTGGTCATCGATTATGGGGACACCGCAGAGAACCTGCTCCCGAGACGCCAGGACGGGACCTTGCGCACATATCGCGCGCATCATCTTGGCCCGCACCCCCTCGACGAGCCCGGCGAGACCGACATCACGGCTGATGTCAACTTCTCGGCGTTGATGGCCACCGCGGAAAAGACCGGGGCCGAGGTCCGTCTCCTCCGCCAGGACGACTTCCTGACCGAGCTCGGGCTCCGGGATCGCCTGTCCGAATTGAGACACACCGAGTTGGAAGCGGCGCGGAGTGGTGACAGCATGGCCCGTCTCCAGGCGAGGTCTATGAAGACAGAGGCCGAGACCCTGCTCCATCCCAGGGGTCTTGGTGACTTCAGGGTGTTGATCGGGCGCAGGTAGCGGAAACCGGCCGAGCCAGCTCGGGCTCGGCCCGGTCCGAATAGAAACCTGGCACCGATACCCTTATCGGATATGAACAACCTGAAAACAGTTGGGCTTCTGGCCTTCATGACAACCCTGTTGTGGTTGGTGGCCTACGCCTTCGGTGGCGGGTTCTGGCTCGGTCT